>DATJMC010000059.1:0-95012 GCA_035508975.1 Occallatibacter sp. | reverse complement strand
TTACCTTGCCCCCGTTGGCGATCCAGCGCTCGGTCCTGAAGCCTTTCCGCATCGTCCCTCGGCCAGCGAGGATCCTCTGGCTCCCCTGGGTCATCACCTCGAGGACTCCACCCACATCGCCTGGGACGTCGCCACCGCCGGTCTCGCCTTCGCACCGAAAAAAATCGGCCTCCGCCTCGAAGCCTCCGGTTTTCACGGCCGCGAACCCGACGAGAATCGCTGGCATATCGAAGTCGGGGCCGTCGACTCGTGGGCCGCGCGCCTCACCATTGCGCCTGCACGCGACTGGGTTGCGCAATACTCGCTTGGCCACCTCACCTCGCCCGAAGCGCTGCATCCCTCCGAAGACGTCCTCCGTCAGACCGCATCGCTTGCCTATCACCACTCCTGGCGACCGGCGCAACTCGACGCCATAGCCATCTGGGGCCGCAATCACGCCATCGCCTCGCCCATCAACGCCAACGGCTACCTCGCCGAAGCCACGCTGCGCATCCAAGACCGCCACGTTCTCTGGACGCGCATCGAAAATGTCGACCGCACCACCGACCTCCTTGGCGCCGCCGCGCCGCCCGAAGAATCCGTGATCGGCCGCGTTCAGGCGTACACCGGCGGCTACGCGCATCGCATCTGGAGTTGGCCGGGAGGCACGATGGAGTTGGGCGCGCAATACACCCAATACAATCCCCCTGCAACTCTTGTGCCGCTCTATGGACAGCATCCCTTCGGCGTCGCTGCGCTCTTCAAAGTGCAGCTGGGAAAAGAAGGGAAGTGAGTGGACAAACCCCGACGACAGTTCTCTTTTGTCCGGCGAGCCTCGTGCAAGGGACCGCACCTGCGATCCGCGCGTTCTTCAGTTCGGCGGAGAGTTCCTCTTCTAGCCAACTCGTCTCAACCGGAAACAGAAAGGGCGCATCGGTCTTCCCGCTGCGCCCCTGTTTCTCTGGAGGAGGAAACTCGTCTATCCGAATAATGCCGTCACTACGTGGTTCACCACGAACGCCGCGCCGTACGCCAGCGCCAGCATATACGCAAACTGAAACGCCGGCCACTTCCAGCTGTTCGTCTCGCGCCGCACCACCGCGATCGTCGACGTGCATTGCATCGCAAATGCGAAGAAGATCATCAGCGCCAGCGCGCCGCCCAGCGCCATGTCGTGATGCAGCGCCGTCTGCAAGTGCATCGACTGCGTCTCCGGGTCCGCGCCGTAGAGCGTCCCCATCGTGCTCACCATCACCTCGCGCGCCAGCACGCTCGACAGCAATCCAATCCCGATCTTCCAGTTGAATCCCAGCGGCGCAATCGCCGGCTCAATGAAATGCCCAAGCCGCCCGATCATACTGTCCGCCAGCTCCGGCGCGGCCCATGTCTGTGCCCCTGCCCCGCTGCCCATGTGGATCGGAGGAATGTGCTCCATCACCCACAGCGCCAGCGTCACCATCAGGATCACCGTGCCCGCATTCTTCAGAAAGATCCGCGACCGATCCACCAGGCGCATCGCCAGCGACCGCAGCGTCGGCATCCGGTACTGCGGCAACTCCAGAATGAACGGCGTCTCGCTCGACTTCAGGATCGAGCTCTTCAGCAGCCACGCCGTCGTCATCGCCGCAACGAATCCCGCCAGGTAGAGCCCCAGCATCACCAGCGTGCGCAGCGCCAGGAATCCATGCAGGAAATAGATGTTGGGCACGAACGCCGCAATTAAAAGCAGGTAAACCGGCAGCCGCGCCGAACACGTCATGAACGGCGTCACCAGGATCGTCGCCATGCGGTCGCGCTTGTTCTCAATGGTGCGCGTCGCCATGATCGCCGGCACCGCGCAGGCATACGCCGAAAGCAGCGGAATAAACGCCTTCCCGTTGAGCCCCGTCGTTCGCATCACGCGGTCCGCGATCAGCGCCGCGCGCGCCAGGTACCCTGAGTCCTCGAGCACCCCGATAAATAAAAACAGCAGCAGAATCTGGGGGAGGAAAACCAGAACCGACGAAATGCCTTTCCACGCGCCGTCGAGAATCAGTGACTGCAGCCATCCTACCGGCAGCAGCGGTCGCGCCAGGTTGCCCATCTTCACCAGCACATCCTGGAATCCGTCCGACAATGGCTGCCCGATCGAGAAGACCACCTCGAAGACAGCAAACACCACCACCAGGAACAGCAGCGGTCCCCACACGCGATGCAGCAGAACGTTATCGAGCTTGCGGCTGCTCTCTGCCGAGAGCGGTGCACGATATCCCGTTCGCCGGCTCACCTGCGCCGCCCAGCGATGCGTGCTCGCTGCATTCCCCAGCACAGGCAGCGTTAAATGCTGCTCCACTTTTTCCGCCGTGCGCGGCACCGCGCATTGGTTGAGGAACAGCGGAATCGCGTCCATCCCCGTTCCATGCGTTGCGCTGATCCGCGCCACCGGCGCACCCAGTTCGCGCGCCAGCTTCAGCGAGTCCACTTCGCCGCCGCGCGACTCCATCAGGTCGCTCATGTTCAGCAGGACCAGCGTCGGCAGCCCCAGCGCCAACACCGGCGCCGCAAGCATCAGTTGCCGCGTCAGGTGCAGCGAGTCAAGCACCAGCAGCACCGCGTCCGGCTTCGGCGTGCCCGGCATCTTGCCCTTGAGCACATCGATCGAAACGCGCGCATCCTCCGAGTAAGGAGTCAGCGAATACACGCCCGGCAGATCGATCAGCGTCAGGTCGTCGCGGTTCACGCCCGCCATCAGACCCATCCGCTGTTCCACCGTCACACCCGGATAGTTGGCAACCTTCTGCCGCAGCCCCGTCAGGCGATTGAAGAGCGTCGATTTTCCCGAATTGGGCGGCCCGATCAGCACAACCGTGTGCAACGTTCCACCCGGCGTCACCGGGGGCACAAAGGTCGGCGTTTCGCAGCAGGCATTCATTGCGCTGCCTCTGCCCGGGACTTCGCAGCACTCGTTTCGCGAACCCGAATCGCCTGCGCCGTCTCGACCCGAAGCGCGATTTCCATTCCATCAATGCCGTAAACCGTGGGATCGCCCGCAGGCGCCTTACGCAGCGCCGTCACCAGTGCGTCAGGGACAAGCCCCATATGCATCAAGTGGTTCTGCACGGATTCGGGAAGGTCGAGAGCAACCAGAACACCACTCTCGCCAATCTTCAGCTCACTCAGCACGCTCACCCGCCGGACTCCGGTAGATCGCCGCGTAAACGGCAAGACCCTAAAATTGCGACCGGAATGGTCGGCATTAAGTATACGACCAATTCGGTCTGAGTTGCAAACCAATGCTGGCACAGCCGCCACAATCTTCCGCACCACCGATTTGACCCCCTGGTATCCAGCCGGGCCTCGCTCAAAAAGGCTCCCATGCTCCCTGACAAACCCACCCGGAATATCACGCCATTTTTACCAAGGCCCGCATCAGAATGATGTGACTTGAATCACCTAAAATGAACCCGTTGCGCTCCATCCAAGACTTCGCAAAGCCATAGGAAACCGCATGGATCTTCAGGCCTTCCGGGAAACACTCAAGCTTCAGTTTCCGCCCGACAATCTCGTTCCCCCTCTTGCCGCGCTCTGGTGGGACGCGAAAGGGGACTGGGCCCAGGCGCACAGCCTCGTCGACTCCCTTGATTCGCAGCAAGGCATGGCAGTCCACGCCTACCTCCATCGCAAAGAAGGCGCAGACTGGAATGCCAACTATTGGTACACACGCGCGGGCCGAACCTTCCGCCGCCCTTCCCTCGAAGCCGAGTGGGAGGCCCTGGTCACTGGCCTCCTTCCCTGATCCTGACCGCTTGTCCGTGCCCCCCTGACCCCTTTTTCTCCCCTTTGTCGCGTTACCGGGTGAAGGCTGAAATCAGCCCACATCCCAAGCGACAAACGAGGAGGCGGCAATGAAACACAACGGCATGAACCGGCGCAATCTTCACACCGCGCAAGCATCCAGCTATCCGAACAACGAGTCCCGAAACCCAACTGCACGCCGCCGCGTCCTCATCGCAGCGGTTCTCAGCCTTCTCACCCTCGCTGCGTGTCCCCTGCGATCGCACGCGACCCAGCCCGAATCCCTTGCTTCGATCGAAGCCAGAGCCAAGGCAGGAGACACAAGAGCGGAGTACAACCTCGGTGTTCTTTATTTGCTGGGCAAGGGCGTCCAGCAGGATTCCACCGCAGCCGCCGCCTGGATAGGCAAATCCGCCGATCAGGGGTATGCGCCGGCTGAGTTCGATCTCGGCCTGCTCAATCTCAACGGCCAGGGAGTTCCGGAGAATGATCAGCAGGCGGCAAGCCTGCTCCGCAAAGCTGCCGATCAGGGATACGCCGAGGCCGAGCGCAATCTCGCCGTCCTCTATGTCCGCGGCCAGGGTGTCCCGCAGGATGACACGCAAGCAGCTCTCTGGTTTCTCAAAGCTGCCGCGCAAGGCAATCAGCGAGCACAGCTCAATCTCGGCATTCTGAACTTGAATGGCCAGGGTGTGCCCCAGGATGATGCCCTCGCCGCGATCTGGTTCCGCAAAGCTGCCGAGCAAGGCGATCCGCTTGCCCAGGCAAATCTCGCCGAAATGTACTTGCACGGCAAAGGCCTTGCTCAAGACTACGTACAGGCAGCTTCGTGGTATCGAAAGGCCGCCGATCAGGGATCCGCACTCGCCCAGTACAACCTCGGCCTCCTCAACATCTATGGCCAGGGAGTTCCCCACGATGATGCGCAAGCCGTCATCTGGCTGCGCGGCGCGGCCGAGCAAGGCCATGCGAAGGCACAGTACTATCTCGGGCACATGTACCTGAAAGGCCAAGGTGTCTCGCAGGACTACGCGCAAGCAGCTCTCTGGTTCAGGAAAGCAGCGGAGCAGGGGATCGCCCTCGCGCAGACCAACCTCGGCCAGCTCTACGTCGATGGCCACGGGGTTCCTCAAAGCTACCAGGAAGCGTTCGCATGGTTCCTGAAAGCTGCTGACCAGAATGAGCCATTCGCACAGGGCAGCCTTGCCGTGATGTACGCCAAGGGTCAGCTCAATCCGGCAAATCCCGCTCAGGAAATCATGTGGCTCACTCTCGCCTCTGAAAAAATCAGCGCGGCAAAGACCTATCTCGACGAGATTTCGAAAAAGATGCCCCCGGAGCAAATTGCCGAAGGCCGGCGCCTCACCCAGCAATGGCTGGCTGCTCACCCGCAAGAGGCGCAATAACCTTGCCACCCGCTGCTGTTTTCTCTTCCCCAGACGCTGCGCTTCAGGGAGTAATGCGCCGGCTCGCCGGACTTACTCCCCGAAGGGCAGTCGGCTTTGTCCAATCCAGAAACGGTTGCTCGTACGCGCTCTCCAACCCGGCTTGCGTCCCGCCAGCCGCGCCCGCGCTTCCTGGTATGGCCCCACAAATCGCATCGAGAAGGGAAGCGCTCGAAATACGCGCGGCAACCAACGCTTCGCGCGCAAAACCTCTCGCTCCTCCTCAGGACCAAGGCTCAATCCGAACTCCACTCGAAATCGTTCCGGCATCCACGCCGTTGTCAACGCGCGATACCACTCCGGCGGTCTCACCCACGATCCAGCGCCCGCGAGCAGGCGCTGCGCCATCCCGCGCGAACGCTCATCGATCCCTAAATCCTCTGACGCCCACATCGCGCGCATGTAGGTTTCAAATGCGCTCCAGTCCCCCGGCAACGCCTCTTCCGGAATTCCAAACAGTCCTGCCAGCATCTTGCTTTCGCTGTAATAGGTTTCGCGATCCGCGCCCCTGAGCGGCAACACCAGCGAATACGCTTCCACCGCGCTCTCCACCAGCGTCGCGTACACCCACACCAGTGCAGGAACAAAGTTCGCTTCATAGCGCGAGCCTCGCGCGTAACCCGCAACGGCGGACGGAAGTTGACCGCCGATCCGCGTGTGGAGAGCATGCAGAGACCGCGCGGCCCCGAGCGCCTGCTCCGCCGAACCGAACACCATCGTGAACACCACGCGAAACGTGTTGTGAAACCGCGCAATCGGATTCGCCATCAGCGACGAATGCTGCTCCAGCGCCACCGCGACCCACGGATGCGCCAGTTGCAACAGAGCCGCACGTCCCGCCCCCAGAAACAGCGCCCCTTCGCGGTTGATCCGCCACGTCATCGAATCCGGACCGAAGATCCCCGCGCGCGGATTCTCAATCCTCCGCTCAACTCGACCGAGCAGCGCTTCCAGTGCCTCCCGCGTGACCAGCGCATCTCGCTCCATCCCTCTATTAGAACGGTCCACCGTCTCACCTTCCAGCGCCGACATCGTGAGCCTGGCACCCGCGGCTCCTCATTTGGTCTCCGCCGTTAAGGGAACTTTTCTCTTCCCTCCTGCACCCAAATCCCTTTGCGCAATACGCAATTTCGTACCACATGATGAACAAGCCTTTCTTCCATGTGTCTCTCATCACAGCGACGCCGACCCTCCAAGGCGAGACTCGCCGTAGCGGTTTTTCTCCTCCAGCCGCATTGTGAGGCAAAGCGAATGAGTGAACACAAGATGGTGATTATGGATGGGAACGAGGCCGCCGCCTCGGTTGCCTATCGCCTTTCCGAAGTCGTCGCGATCTACCCCATTACCCCCTCCTCCCCTATGGCAGAGTGGGCCGATCAGTGGCGCTCGGAAAGCAAAAAAAATATCTGGGGCGGCCTTCCCGTCGTCGAAGAACTCCAGAGCGAAGGCGGCGCCGCCGGCGCTTTGCACGGCGCGCTCCAGGCCGGCGCTTTCGGTACCACGTTCACTGCCTCGCAGGGCCTCCTGCTCATGATCCCCAATATGTACAAGATCGCCGGCGAACTCACTCCGGCCACCATGCACGTCACCGCGCGCACCCTCGCGACCCACGCCCTCTCCATCTTCGGCGATCACTCCGACGTCATGGCCTGTCGTTCCACCGGCTGGGCGATGCTCGCGTCCAACAACGTCCAGGAAGTCGCCGACCTCGCGCTCATCGCGCAGATCGCCACCCTCGAGTCGCGCATTCCCTTCATCCACTTCTTCGATGGCTTCCGCACCTCCCATGAGGTCGGCAAAATCCTCCCCATCTCCGATGAAACCATTCGCGCCATCCTCGACGACAAATTCATCATCCAGTTCCGCCAGAATGCGCTCAGCCCCGATCGCCCCATCATCCGCGGCACCGCGCAAAACCCCGACGTCTTCTTCCAGGCGCGCGAAGCCTGCTCTCCCTATCACGCCGCCGTTCCCGGCGTCGTGCAATCGGTGATGAACCGCTTCGCCAAGCTCACCGGCCGTAGCTATCACCTCTTCGACTACATCGGCGCCTCCGACGCGGAGCGGGTCGTCATCCTCATGGGTTCCGGCGCTGAAGCCGCCGAAGAGGCCGTCGACGCCCTCAATCGCCAGGGCGAGAAACTCGGCCTCCTCAAGGTTCGCCTCTATCGTCCCTTCGACGCTGCTGCGTTCCTTGCCGCTCTGCCCGCCACGGTCAAGTCCATCGCCGTCCTCGATCGCTGCAAGGAACCCGGCGCCGCCGGCGAACCGCTCTACCAGGACATCGTCACCGTCCTCGCCGAAAACTCCGCCAGGCTCCCTTTCGCCAAGCCAACCGTCATCGGCGGCCGCTACGGCCTCTCGTCCAAAGAATTCACGCCCGCCATGGTCAAGGGCATCTTCGATGAACTCGCCAAACCCTCCCCCAAAAATCACTTCACCATCGGCATCGATGACGACGTCAGCCACACCAGCCTCACCTACGATCCCGCATTCTCCACCGAAGATCCCAAGACCCATCGCGCCCTCTTCTATGGACTCGGCTCCGACGGCACCGTGGGCGCCAACAAGAATTCCATCAAGATCATCGGCACCGAAACTCCCAACTACGCGCAGGGCTACTTCGTCTACGACTCCAAGAAGTCCGGCTCCATGACCACCTCGCACCTGCGCTTCGGCCCCAACCCCATCCACTCCACCTACCTCATCACCCGCGCCAGCTTCATCGCTTGTCACAACTTCAGCTTCCTTGAGAAGATCAACGTCCTCGAGAACGCAATTCCCGGCGCAACCTTCCTGCTCAACTCGCCCTACTCCGCCGCAGAAGTCTGGGATAAGCTGCCCCGCAAGATTCAGCAGGAAATCCTCGCCAAGCACATCGACTTCTACGTCATCGACGGCTATAAGGTCGCGCGCGATGCCGGCATGGGCACGCGCATCAACACCATCATGCAGACCTGCTTCTTCGCCATCAGCGGCGTCCTGCCGCGCGAAGAAGCCATCGAACAGATTAAGAAGGCCATCAAAAAAACCTACGGCAAGCGCGGCGAAGCCGTCGTGCAAAAAAACTTTGCCGCCGTCGATCACGCCCTCGCCCATCTTGAGAAAGTCGCTCTGCCTTCCGACGCGAGCTCCCGGTTCGACATCACTGGCGTCATCTCCTCCAAGGCTCCCGAGTTCGTTCACAACGTCCTCGGAAAGATCGCCGAAGGCCAGGGTGACCTGCTTCCCGTGAGCGCCATTCCCGCGGGCGGCGCATTCCCCACCGGCACCTCGCAGTGGGAAAAACGCAATATCGCGCAGTTCATCCCCGTCTGGGACAAGGATCTCTGCATCCAGTGCGGCAAATGCGTCATGGTCTGCCCGCACGCCGTCATCCGCGCCAAGGTCTACACCGCTGAAAACGGCAACAAGGCTCCGGCCACACTCAAGTGGGCCAAGCCCAAGTGGCGCGGCATGGAGCAGGATCGTTACACCCTCCAGGTCGCTCCCGAAGATTGCACCGGCTGCGCCGTCTGCGTCGAAGTCTGCCCCGTGAAGAGCAAAAGCGACGCCAGCCACAAGGCCATCAACATGGCCCCGCAGCCTCCGCTGCGCGAATCCGAGCGCGAGAACTGGGACTACTTCCTCTCCCTGCCCGAGGTCGATCGCAATAAGCTCTCCCACGGTCAGGTCAAAGATCTCCAGCTTCTGCAGCCGCTCTTCGAGTTCTCCGGCGCCTGCGCGGGCTGCGGTGAAACCCCTTACGTCAAGCTCCTCACCCAGCTCTTCGGCGACCGGCTTTACATCGCCAACGCCACAGGCTGCTCCTCCATCTATGGCGGCAATTTGCCCACCACGCCCTACAGCCAGAACGCCGCGGGCCGCGGGCCCACCTGGTCCAACTCGCTCTTTGAAGACAACGCCGAGTTCGGCTTCGGCATGCGCACCGCGCTCGATCAGCAAAAGGTCTTCGCCGAAACTCTGGTCACGCGCCTCACCCCCGACATCGGTCCCGACCTCGCGGCCGCCCTCATCAGCGCCTCGCAGAAAACCGAATCCGAAATCAACCAGCAGCGCGACCGCGTCAAGGCGCTTCGTTCCGTCTTGGCCGCAAACAGCAGTTCCGACGCCAAGAATCTGCTCGCCATCGCCGACACCCTCGTCCGCAAGAGCGTTTGGATCCTCGGCGGCGACGGCTGGGCCTTCGACATCGGCTTCGGCGGCCTCGATCACGTGCTCGGTTCCGGAAAAAATGTCAACGTCCTCGTCCTCGACACCGAGGTCTACTCCAACACTGGCGGCCAGGCTTCCAAGGCCACGCCCCGCGGCGCCGTAGCCAAGTTTGCCGCCAGCGGCAAGGCCAACTCCCGCAAAGATCTCGCCATGGAAGCCGTCAGCTACGGCTCCGTCTACGTGGCTCAGGTCGCCCTCGGCGGCAACGACACCCACGTCGTCAAAGCCTTCCAGGAAGCCGAGGCCCACGACGGCCCCTCGCTCATCATTGCTTACTCAAGCTGCATCGCCCACGGCTACGACCTGGTCCACGGCCTCGAACAGCAAAAGCTCGCCGTGCAATCCGGCTACTGGCCCCTCATGCGCTATAACCCTGCTCTGCGCAACGAAGGCAAAAATCCCTTCCAGCTCGACTCGAAGTCCCCCTCAATCCGGCTCAAGGAGTATGCCTATCGCGAAGCGCGCTACACCATGCTCGCGCGCAGCAACCCCAACCTCGCTGATGAACTCCTCAAGGAAGCACAGGACGATGTGGAGCGCCAGTGGCGCGTCTACTCCGCGCGTGCCGCCATGCCCGGCCGCGGCGAGACTCCCCACATCGCTCCTCAAGAAAAGCCGGAAGAAAAAATGGCAGGCGCGCCTGCCGGAGGCAAACAATGATCGATTTCTCCACACGCTATCTCGGCCTCAAGATGAACGGACCGATCATGGTCAGCTCCACGCCGCTCTCCGAGTCGCTCGACAACGTCCGTCGCATGGAAGACGCCGGAGCCTCCGCCATCGTGCTCACCTCGCTCTTTGAGGAGCAGCTCGCCCTCGAATCCGGCGCCCTCGACGACGACCTCTCGCGCGGCACCAACTCCTTCGCCGAGTCCCTCGACTTCCTGCCCGAGCAGGAAGACTACCGCGTGACCCACGAGGTCTACCTCGAATACCTCCGCCGCGCCAAGGCAGCCGTCAACATTCCCATCCTCTCCAGCCTCAACGGCACCACCGCCGGCGGCTGGGTCCGCTTCGCCAGAGAGATGGAATCCGCTGGCGCCGATGCCATCGAGCTCAACACCTACGCCCTCGCCACCGACCGCAGCCAGACCTCCAACGAAATCGAGCTTCAGCTCCTCGAGCTCGTCGAAAGCGTCTGCCAGGCCGTCAAAATCCCTGTTGCCGTCAAGCTCTCGCCCTCCTTCACCAGCCTGCCTCACCTCGTGTCGCGCCTGCAAGACGTTGGCGCTCGCGGTATCGTGCTCTTCAACCGCTTCTACCAGGCTGACTTCGACATCGAGACCCTCGAAGTTCGTCCCACCCTCCATTTCTCCACGCCGTCTGAGCTCCTGCCCCGCCTTCACTGGGCCGCGATCCTCTTCGGCCATCTCAACATCGACCTCGCCATCACCGGCGGCGTCCACTCCGCCGAAGACGTGCTCAAGTGCATCATGGCCGGCGCCAACATGACCATGATGGCCTCTGCCCTGCATATCCACGGCATCGACCACATCGGCCGCGTCCTCTCCGACATGCAGTACTGGCTCGAAAAACGCGAATACGCGTCGCTCTGGGAGACCCGCGGTTCTTTGAGCCGCCGCTCCGTGCCCGATACTTCACCCTTCGACCGCGGCAACTACATCAAGACGCTCAGCTCTTACAGCCTGCGCCAGACCGTCGCCGCCTTTTAGGGTTTTGCCCTTCCGTCTGACCATGTCCGGGTGCCCCAGGTCTCGCTGCTGAGACCTGGGCGAAAGATTGCCTCCATGCGATGCCGGTGCACCATTCGTGCGCTGTATTTATACAAGGGTCGGAAAGCAAATTTCCTGCGTACCTCCGGTAAATCCTGAGAGCCCTCAGTTCGCCGACGGAGCTTCCGCATGATCCACCACTACGACATCGATCAGGTCCTTGGCTGAAACCAGTTTCAACCCCAGCTGCTCGTGAATCAGCGTCAGCAGCGAAGGCCCGTCCGGTTCCAGCATCGCGCGGGCGGCCGACTTCAGCGTGATGTCGTATACGCCGGCTATCCCCGTCCGGTCCAGCACCGGATAATCGATCCCGCGCAGCTCGCTCAATTGCTTCGCAAAATCGCTCAACGTCACATTCCTGAAAACAAATCCCCCATCCACCACCCGCGGCAAAGACTCCTTTGGATAGACAGGCGGCAGCGTCTTCGTCTTGTCCTCAGGGAGCCGCGCGCCCTCTTTGGCCACGACCAGCTCATACACTTCGGCGCGCTTCGTCGCTTTGTGAAGTTGCACCCCAAAGCGCGTCGCCAGCAGATCCCGCAGCATCAGCCGCAGCACACCCACCTCCACCGGCCCCGCTGCCCGCGCCCGCACATCATAGCGCGGTTCCTGCAGCATGCTCGGTCCCTGCAGTTGGAAGTGTTCCAGCTCGTAAGCCCACTCCACCATCTCCCCCAGGTCGATATTGTGCATCGTCAACCCATCGGCAGCGGGCTCAATCTGCGATCGCGAACTGCCTTCATAACTCTCGTGCTGCGCCGCCGCGGGACGAATCGACGCCACCTCAAACGCCCCGTGCGCGGCCTGCGAATGCGCAGTCACCCCCGGCAGCACCGCTCCGATCAACCCCATCCTCAGAAATCTGCTCAACATGATCGGAATCATACGAGACGTCAGGAATTCCCGCAGCATGAACCCTCGTAGCTAAGTGCTCCCGCATTTCTCCCAGCAAACTTCGCCCGGACTCCTGCGGAACCAGGACTAGAATCGAAGCGTCAAATTTGTAGCTGTGCCTCTCGTCCATTCAGGCCGCAGCTCCGGGGAGGGATCCGTGCGCCGGCCAACTTCAGCTCTCCTCTCTTTCTTCCTCGCGACCACTCCGTCCCTTTGCGCTCAATCCGCTCCGGCCCCGGAATCTCCCGCGCAGTCCGGCCATCCGGCCGCAGCCGCTTCCCAGCAAAACCCGCCTCCTGGCGCCCTCCACGGCCTCATCGAGATCGATGCCGTCGTCGCCGACCCCTCCCAGAAGTTGGTCACCGGCCTTCACGCCGGCGACTTCAAGATCCTCGACAACGGCGAGCGCCGCCCTATCCGGTCATTCCAGGCATTCAATCCCACCACCGCCCGCCCCGATCCACCCGTCCAAGTCATCCTCCTCGTCGATACTCTCAACCTCGAGTTCAAGCTCGCCCTCCACGAAGGCGAAGAAGTGCAAAGATTCCTCCGCCAGAACGGCGGCCATCTTGCGCATCCTGTCTCCATCTTCGAGCTCTCAAACGCCGGACTCTCGTCTGTCGCCGATCCATCCACCGACGGCAACCGGCTCGCCGGCGAGTTCGAACGTTTCAAGCCGCAAACCTCGCTCACGAGAATCAGCACCATGCGAGGAGACCTGTTCGCCTCAGTCACCTTCGGCCTGCCGCCCGCGCTTACCGCGCTGAAGGCGCTTGCCCGGATGGCCACCACCGAACGGGAAAAGCCGGGAAGAAAACTGCTGATCTGGGTGGGTCCTGGTTGGGGCAAGGGCACCGGTGCTCCGCCCATTTTCGTCCCACTGAGTCATGAAGAGATTTTCAATGACATCGCTGCATTCTCCACATTGCTGCGAGAGGCGCGCATCACCCTCTTTACCTTGTCGGAAGGCGAGCAGCTGGCCAAGGATGGAACCTACCAGAGCGCGTTCTTCTATGAGCAGTCTCTCGGAGCGGTCATGTCGCCGAAAGACGCCACCATCGACGACCTTGACCGCAGGGTTCTGGCGGTGCAGAGCGGCGGGCAGGTCTTCGACCCCCACAAAAACATCGCAACCTCGTTGGGCTACAACGGGAACTCTGCATCGCTCGGCGAGACTGCTAGCCGCGCTACCCCGATCACCCACCAGATTGTCGACTTCGATCTCGTTACTCCCATCAATCGCTCCGTCGCAGAAGCTGACTCGTTCTACACCCTCTCCTTCGATCCCGCCCGCATCGAAAACGCGCAGTTCCACGATCTGACCGTCGTTGTCGACAAGCCCGGATTCACGGTGCGCACTCGGACCGGCTACTACGATCAGCCCGATTTCTTCGATCGCTCCAATCCCGTCGCCCGCCCCGTCACCGTCTCAGAGCTTCAGCAGCAACTCGACGCAGCCCGCGGCCAGCGCGACGCCGACGTGGCTCGCGACCTCTCAAGCCTGCAATTGACCCAGCAACTCAGTGATGACAGCGAAGCGGCGATGCTGCGAAACCTCAAAGGCGCGAAAAGCCGGGCTGCCCTTGCGGCCTTGACCGAAGCCTCGAAGTTCCTCGATCCGCCCCTTGACGACATCCCTTCCCAGGCTCCCCCGGACCGCGCCGCGCAACTCCACATGCTCGCGCTCACCTCCGAATACCTCAACAAAACCATGAACACGCTGCCGAATCTGTTTGCGACCCGCACCACAGTCCGTTACATGGAAACCCCGGAACAGCAGAGCGCAAATCACCATTCCATTGCCTACGAACCGCTGCATCAGGTCGGCGTCTCAAAAGACACCGTGCTCTACCGCAATGGCGCCGAGATTGCCGAAGCTGCGCGCAAAGAGAAACACCCTGCGCCTCAGGACAGGATTCCAGGACTGAATACGGAGGGCACCTTCGGCTCCATCCTCGGCGCAGCACGCGACGCCGCCGCGGTTCCCGGCGCCCTCACCTGGAGCCATTGGGAAAAAGGCGCCAACGGCCTCCGGGCTGTCTTCCGTTATGCCATTCCTGAGCGAAGCTCCCGCTTCCAGGTCAGTTATTGCTGCCTTCCCTATGGCGACAGCGCCAATCGGTTTCAAATGTTGACTGGATACCACGGCGAAATCGCTATCGATCCGAAGACCGGCGCCATCTTGCGTCTCACCCTCATCAGCGACCTCAACCCGGACATTCGCCCCGGGGAGCAGGCCGCGTCCGCTCCGGCCGAAGTTGGCGGCTTGCCCTTGCGCCGTTCCGATGTCCTCGTCGAGTATGGCCCCGTCGCCATCGGTGGCAGAACCTACATCTGCCCCATTCGCAGCATCTCCATTTCCCGGTCGCGAACGATTCGCGTGTGGGACGCGGGGAACGGCGGCCTGGCCGGAAGCTTCAAGATCTTCGGCCCCTTCGCTACCTTCATGAACGACGTGTCCTTCACCCAGTACCACGTCTTTCGCGGAGAGCCGCGCATCCTTCCCGGCTATTCCGTCGACCCGAATTCCGCCCGGCAGTAGCGCCGCCAGCTCGCGGATGCATTGCGCGTGCGGGAGCACCCGCGCATTTCCACTTCTCATTCCGAGCCTCGCGGCTCTTCGCTCGCCGCTGGCCCGGGCTCAGTGCGCAACTCCTCGTCGCGAATGGTCACTCGCCCGCTTCGTCGGCCGTTTCATGCTCGTTCGAATGAAAACCAACACAATAAGAGCCAGTACCGCACCAGCAAGCGCAAGCACGATCAGCAAGGCGCTCGACGGATTACTCGTCTGAAGCTGGCTATCGCTGGATTGAAGCAGAGCGATCAACTCAACAACCGGCATCCCGCATCTCCACTCTCCTTCTCAGAGACGGAAAGATCGCCGCGAGGTTGCCTTGTGCAATTGAAGAAGAGAGCGGTCAGGCTTTAGCCGCTGGAAAAAACTGCGCCCAATCGACAACTAACCCGCTGTGCCCGCGAGCAGCGCTCCCACAGCCTCTTCGAGCTTCCCGCACGCCGAAGGCAAAGCCCTGCGCACCGCCTCGCTGAACCCCTCCCGCAGCTCGACTGACCCCCCTCCCACGGTCAGCAGAAGGGAAGTGCGCGGCTTCCTGCCATAGAGATCTTCGCTCAGCGCCAGCAACTCGGCAGCATCCAGGTGATGGGTTGCGATTCCCGATGCTGGAGTCCGGGCTGTCTCTACAGGCGCCACGCAGATCGAGCCCGGCTCGCCGTGCGCCGCGCAATCCACAAAGATCGCCGTCTCCGCTTCCGCCAGATCCTGCGCCAGCTCCGGCGTCCACTGCTGCCGGGCAACGACGCGCACCCAAGCCTCCGCCGCGAACCGTTCCTCGGCCCACCCCGCCAGCCACGGCCCCACGCCATCATCTCCGCGCAGCGTGTTCCCGCACGCAAGAATCAGGCATTGGGCTTGCGCATTGGTTCGGGGAGGAATCTGGGCGCTCACGCAAATACTTTAGCTCCCGCGGGACGAATTCCCGATTTGCCATGTTGACACGGGCAACTCTACGACCGCACCACCCGATCCACAACCTCGCCCTCGGCCGACACAAGAGTGATCGCCAACGGCATCTGCCCAAACGCATGCGTCGAGCAGCTCAGGCACGGATCAAATGTCCGGACCACCGCTTCCACGCGATTCAGGATCCCCTCCGTGAACCGGCCGTTCTTCACGTAGTGCTTCGCCGCCTGTAGCACGCCATCGTTCATCGCGCGGTTGTTTTGCCCCGTCGCAATCACCAGGTTCGCCCACGTCATCAGCCCGTTCTCATCCACCTTGTAGTGGTGGTGCAGCGTGCCCCGCGGCGCTTCCGCCTGTCCCGCTCCCTCCAGCCGATTCACCCCTGCCGTCGCTCGCACGTGCTTATCAAGAATCAGCGGATCGCTCAAAATCCGTTCGATCTTCTCAATCCCATGCAGAATATCGATCAGCCGCGCGTAGTGATAGTAGAACGAGCTCTGCACCGGCCCATCGGCCAGCTGCTTGAACTCCTTCAGCTCCGCATCCGCCAGCGGCGTTCCCATGCTCTTGGCAATGTTCAGCCGTGCCAATGGGCCCACCCGGTAGCTTCCCTCTGGATACCCCAGCGGCTTGTAGTAGGCAAACTTCGTGTAGCTGTAGGGCTCGACGGCCTCGCCGATCACCTCGCTGAACTGGTTCGCCGTAATTCCATCCGCAATCACGTCGCCGCGCGCATCGATCAGCCGCAGCGCCCCATCGGTGAACTCGATCGACTCGTCTTCGTTGATCAGACCCATGTAAAGCGAGGCGAAGTTCGCGAACACCTCCGTCTCCGGCGCAAACTTCTCTGCGATCTCCTTGTACCACCCCAGTGCCAGCTTGATATTCCCGTAGGCCTCGGGAATCATCCCCAGGATCTCGTCGCGCTTGGCCGCCGCCAGCGGCTCCGTCACGCCCCCCGGCACCACCCATCCGGGATGGATGCGCTTGTTGCCCAGCAGCTCAATAATGTGCTGCCCAAAACGCCGCAGCGCCACTCCCGCCCGCCCCAGCTCCGGCTTCGCCGCCACCACGCCGAAGATGTGCCGGGTAGCCGGATCCGATTCCATGCCCAGCAAAAGGTCCGGCGAGGACAAATAAAAAAAACTCAGCGCATGCGACTGCACCATCTGCGCCAGGTTCAGCATCCGCCGCAACTGGGCCGCGGTATGCGGAATCCTCACCGACATAATCGCCTCGCACGCCTTTGCCGACGCAATCAGGTGCGAAACCGGGCAGATCCCGCAGATGCGCGCCATCAGGCTCGGCATCTCGTAGAACGGCCGCCCTTCCGAAAACTTCTCGAAGCCGCGCACCTGCGTCACGTGAAAATGCGCGTCCGCAACCTCGCCGCCATCGTTCAGGTGAATCGTGATCTTGCCGTGGCCCTCGAGGCGTGTCACTGGATCGATCGTGATCGTTTGGCTCATCGTCAAGCTCCAAAACGCGTGAGCGCCGGCACATCGACGGGCTCACCGGTGACCAGCGCCGTCAGCGCTGTATGAAAGGTATCCGCCGAAGGTGGACACCCGGGAAGAAACACATCCACCTTCACAAACTCGTGGATCGGCCGCACCGTGCGCAGAAGCTTCGGCACCACCACGCAGGGAATCTGCGCCTGGACGGTCGCGTTCTCTTTATAGGCGCGATCGAGAATCGCTTCCGGCCCGATGGGATTGCGCATCGAGGGCACATTCCCCGCCACCGCGCAGTCTCCCATCGCAACCAGCAGCTTCGAGTGTTCCCGGATCTTGCGGATCTTCTTCTCGTCATCCACCGAAGCTACCGCGCCCTCGACCAGCGCAATATCCACTTGCTCGGGAAACTCCTTCGCGTCCACAATCGGGCTGTAAACCACATCCACTTTTTCCGCCAGCGCGATGAGCCGCTCGTCCATGTCGAGAAACGACATGTGGCAGCCCGAACAGCCATCCAGCCAAACGGTCGCCAACTTTATTTTGCTCATTGCGCCTCCCGCATCATGTTCAGGTAGGGCAGAAAATCCGGATACTTCGGATGATCCGAGCCGATCTTGCCCTTGTCGAAGAGCGCGCCCGTCGGGCATACCTGCACGCATTTGCCGCACCGCGTGCAACTCGAGCTACCCCAGTCCTGGTGCAGGTCCGTGATCACCATCGAGTTGATGCCCCGTCCCATCACGTCCCACACATGCGCGCCTTCCACCTCCGCGCAAACCCGCACGCATCGGGTGCATAGGATGCAGCGATTATGGTCCGCCGTGAAACGTTCATGCGACGCATCCACCGTCAGCTCGGGATTGCGATACGGGAAGTGCACATGGGTCACGCCTTCCTTCTGCGCCAGCGACTGCAGTTCGCAGTGCCCGTTCGACACGCAAACTGAGCAGATGTGATTGCGTTCCGCCAGCAGCAATTCCAGAATCGTGCGCCGATGGTTCTTCAGCCGCTCGCTCTGCGTTGTCACTTCCATCCCTTCGTAGACCGTGGCCACGCACGCCGGCAGCAGCTTGTTGCTCCCCTTGATCTCCACCAGGCACATGCGGCACGCGCCCACATCGCTCAATCCATCCAGATGGCAGAGCGTCGGTATCTCGATGTCGTTCTCCCGCGCCACCTCCAGGATCGTCTGGCCGCGGCTCGCGCTCACTTCGTTGCCGTCGATCGTGAGCGTTTTGACGTCCACAGCTTCGCTCATGCCATCACCTCCACCGGAGCCTGCATCGCGCATACACCGGCCGTGCACTTCTTGTGAACGATGTGGTCGATGTATTCATTGCGGAAATACTTCAGCGTGCTCAGCACCGGGTTCGGCGCCGTCTGTCCCAGCCCGCAAAGGCTCGCTTCTTTCACCGTTCCGCACAACCGTTCCAGCAGGTTCAGGTCCTCCATCGTCCCCGTTCCATTGCAGATTCGCGTCAGCAGCGTGTACATCTGCGCCGTTCCCGCCCGGCAGGGAATGCACTTGCCGCACGATTCGGTCATGCAGAACTCCACGAAGAAGCGCGCCACGTTCACCATGCACGACGTATCGTCCATCACGATCATTCCGCCCGACCCCATGATCGATCCGGCTGCCATCAGCGCATCGTAGCTGACCCCGATGCCCAACATCTCCGCCGGCAGGCATCCGCCCGATGGACCGCCCGTCTGCACCGCCTTGAACTTGTGCCCGCCGGGAATGCCCCCGCCAATCACGTCGATAATCTCCCACAGCTTGATCCCGAGCGGCACTTCAATCAGTCCCGTGTGCGTGATTCGTCCCGTCAGCGCAAAAACCTTCGTCCCCTTGCTGCGCTCCGAGCCCATGTTAAAGAACCATTTCCCGCCATTGCGGATGATGGGCGCGATGTTCGCATAGGTCTCAACGTTGTTGATCAGCGTCGGCTTGCCCCACAGCCCGCTCACCGCGGGGTACGGCGGCCGCGGCTTCGGCGTCCCGCGCCGTCCTTCGATCGAGGCAATCAGGGCCGTCTCTTCGCCGCAGACAAACGCTCCCGCCCCCAGCCGAATCTCGATGTCGAAGTTGAATGTCGTCCCCCCAAGGTTCGAGCCCAGCAAACCGCGCCGCCGCGCCTCGCGGAGGGCCGTCGTCAGGCGAGCCACCGCGACCGGATACTCGGCGCGCACATAAATGAAGCCCTTGCTCGCCCCTACGGCGTACGCCGCAATCGCCATGCCTTCAATCACGCGATGCGGATCGCCTTCCATCACGCTGCGATCCATGAAGGCTCCGGGATCGCCTTCATCCCCGTTGCACACCACATACTTCGCATCGCCCGATGCCTTCGCCACCGTGCTCCACTTCAGGCCGGTGGGATACCCGCCTCCCCCGCGGCCGCGCAGGCCGCTCTCCGTGATGCGGTGAATCACTCCGTATGGCGTCATCTCCAGCAGCGCCGTCAACAGGGCCTTGTACCCATCGCGCGCGATGTAGTCGTCGATCTTCTCCGGGTCGATGTGCCCGGCATTCTCCAGCACCACCCGCACCTGCTTGTCGAAGTGCTCGTTCAGGTCGCACTGCAGCTGCGCAACCGGCGCCTCGCCCAGGCTTTTCACAATCGCTGCCGCGTTTTCCTCCTTTACACGGTGATAGAGCGCCTTCGCCGGATCAACGCGCACCAGCGGCCCCGACGAACACGGACCCATGCATCCCGTCTTGCGGATCAGGACTTTTTTTCCCGAAGCCTCCGCGGCCTTCACCAGCGCGCTGTGCAGCACTCCCGCACCCTGGCTGTTGCACGCCAGGTCCATGCATACATTCACTTCGAAGTCATACTTCTCATTTTCCTGGCGGACGTTCTTGGCTACCTGTTCCAGTTCTTCGAGCGTCATTCCACCGTCCACCTTTCCAGTTGCGCAAGCATCTGTTCGCGGTTTACCTCGCCCGCAACTTCGCCGTCAAAGAGCACCACCGGGGCCCGGCTGCATGCTCCCACACAGCGCGCCGTCATCAGGCTTGTCTGCCCATTTTTCGTGGTCTGGCCGGTTTTGATTCCCAGGCCCTCTTCCGCGTCGGCGATCAGTTTGTCCGAGCCCTTGATGTAGCACGCCGTACCCGCGCAGATCGTCACCGTATGCTTGCCCGGCGGCTTCAGGCTGAAGTAGTGATAGAACGTCACCACTCCGTACGCCTGGCTCAGCGGTACGCGCAGTGACTGCGCCACAAAACGGATCGCCTCATCGTCCAGAAATCCAAACGAAGACTGAACCGTGTGCAGCGTCTCAATCAACGCTGCGCGTGAAAATCCATTCTTGCGCATGGTGCCGTTCACAATCTTCCATCGCTTGTCGTCGCTGGGCAGCGCCGGGGGTGCGAATGTGGTCACAGAACCTCCCTTTGCAGACCTCTGGCAGGAAAACACGTCTGCGGTTCTTGCGGTGCGTCTAGTCTAGTTCTAAGTGGAGCTGTGGAGATTCTCCGGTGACAACCGTCACCAGCAGCGGTAAACCATCCCATGGTATGGAACCTGGCTTCCGCGCTCTCACCCACGCCGTCAACGGTACCTTTGAAGAGCCAAGCCCTTCCTGCAGCTCTTCCGGCCCCGCTTCGCTCCCTGCAATAATGAAAGGAAGCGGGAGGGGAGGCGCTGCACCCGCTCATCCTGGCACATTCCGCGAATTGCCAGCCGGAACGTCGCCGGACTAAAGGGGATCAGGCATGAAGGGTGTTTTCGTCGTGGGGGCCGGTCCGGCCGGCATGTTCGCCGCCCGCCAAATCGCTCTCGCAGGCTATGAAACTTTCATCTTCAACCGCGATATCCGCCCTGGCGGGCTCGCCCAGTACGGCATCTATCCCACCAAAACCAAAATGAAATCCGGACTGCGCAAGCAGTTCCTCCAGACCCTCGCCCTGCCCAATGTTCACTACTTCGGACACGTCCAGGTCGGCGCAGCCTACGACGTCTCCCTCGCCGAACTCGAATCCTACCGCCCCGCCGCCATCATCTTCGCCTCCGGAGCCCAGGGCGCAAAAAGCCTCGGCCTGCCCGGAGAATCCCTGAAAGGGGTTTACGCCTCAAAAGACTTCGTCTACAACTACAACCAGCTCGAGTCCCACGTCGCCCGCGATTTCTCTTCCTACAAGCGCATCGCCGTCATTGGCGTCGGCAATGTCGCCGTCGATGTCGCCCGCTGGTTGCTTCTCGATAAGCCCGCCAAGCACACCGAGTCCGTCGTCATCGTCGCCCGCCGCGGTCCCTGCGAGGTCAAGTTCGACAAGAAGGAGATCGAGCACGTCGAGCCCCACATCGACCGCGACGATCTCGCCGCCGAGCTTGCCCGCATCAAAGACCGCTGCGCCAAGGCCGGCCAGGACGTCTCGCCGGAAAAAATCTTCGCCCAGCATTTTCCCCACCTCGCCAATCCCGCCTTCGCCTCCGTTTCTCCGCGCCTCAAGTTCCGATTTCTCTCCTCGCCGAAAACCTTCGTCGCCAATCCCGAAGGCCGCGTCACTCAGATGATCGTCACCGAAAACGACCTCACCCTCAGGCGCGATGGCACCACATCGGCGCGAGCCACCGATTCCACCTACACCCTCGACCTCGATACAGTTCTGTTCGCCATCGGCGACAAACACGATCCCCAGATCGGCCTCCCCATGGGACCCGACGGCTACGCGACCCGCCCCGACGCGAACGCACCCGAAGCCGTCTCCTTTGAAGTCTGGGACCCCGCCAGCTCCACACTTCGTCCCGGCCAGTTTGTCGTTGGATGGGCGCGAAAGGCCAGCACCGGCCTCGCAGGGGTCGCGCGTCACGACGGCGAGCTCGGCGCGCGCAGAGCCCTCGAATACCTCAAAGACGCTCCCGACACCGGCACGCTCTCCGAGTCCGAAATCTTCGCCCGCCTCAGCGCAAAAGGTCTCCGCATCGTCGACAAAAGCGACCTTTCGCTGCTCGCGCGCGCCGAGGCGCGTGTCGGGCCTATCGTGTCGCCCAACTCATTTCATTTCAAAGAGGAAAGTGCCATGTTTCAAGCGATCGATGAGGAAAAATCTCATCCCGCAAGCGAACAGGGCGCGCCTGTCTCTGCCGACTGATCACAGGCACCGCTTGGTGGAAACCTGCTTTTAGCTCAGAGCCGGCAGCTTATCCGAAATTCCCAGCAGAAAGATCAAACCGATCCCACAGCTGTAAATCGCTCCCGTCCATGCGATCGCGTAGTAGAAGCGCGGATGGTAACCTCCGGCTTTGAACGCTCCGCCCATCGACGCGGTCATCAGTGCGTTCATCATCACCAGGCCCACGGCAAACGCCGCGAGCCCCAGCATCCCGCGCGACGTCCCGCCCAGGTTCGCGGTCAAAAAGAAGAGAGCCAGCTGGCTCGGTGTCTCCGCACCCACCCCATGCAGCATGCCGATCAGGAAGACTGACTTGCCGTTGTACATCCACTGGAATCGCTCTGGCCGCGGCGCCTCTTGGTTCCACGTCTGCCGAACCCGCCACGCTGCCCAAAGCAGCCCGTTGATGGCAATGGCCAGTCGGCTTTCGATCCGGCCGTGCGTGTGTCCGTGCGCGTCCTTGCGCAGAATCCCTGCCACCACTCCAATACCCAGCAGGATCAGCGTCAGCCCGATCAGCCGTTCTGTCCAGTGATCGAGCCCTTCCGGCAAGCCCATGTGCAGTTCCAGCACCGCCACGCCCAGCGCCGCCACCGTGAACGCATGCCCCAGCGCGTACGTTATCCCCAGTCGGAGTCCGCTCCACCAGTTCCGCTGCACCGCCGTGATGTCCGAGATCGCCGCGAGATGGTCGTAGTCGAAGCCATGCCGAAGTCCCAGCACCAGGCATGAGCCCAGCGCGGCATCGAGCTTCCAGTCTCCGAAAAGGGGCGTCACGCAGCCCAGTATAGAGCAGCCTATCCCCCTCGGGAGTGCTTTCAGTCACTTCAACTCTTTTCGTCCCCTCGTCCCCCTTGGCGCCTGTTTCCCTCGTCGCAGCCCTCAGTTTCCCGGCGTCACGTCAATGTGGTATCCCGTGTAGTCGATGGTGACCACCGTCCGTCCGTACAGAAACGTGTTCGACTCGGCCCGTGCATGGGTCGCCATCGCGAACCCATCCACGTCGTCGTACTCACGCATCATGTGGGTTACTCCCGCAAACACCGACGGCGCCTTTGATGCCACACCCTCCAGCCGCGCGATCGTGTAGTCCTTCGCATCCACCCACAGGCTGCCTTCAACCAGGTTTGGCGCCTTGCGCTTCGGGTGAATCGCCAGTTCCAGGCACACGTGCCCGTTCAAAATCTGGGTCCCCGGCTTCAGCTTCATCTCGTAGTTCGCTGAGTCGATCCACGCGTGCTCCACGTTCCCCGGCAGGTTGATTTTCTGCTCGTCCTCAAGCAGCGGAACGAGCCCCAGCCTCCGCACCAGCGCCGACCCTCCCGCCGACAGCACCTGGTAGCTCTTGCCCGTTTGCCGGCGATACGTTGTCTTCACCGTCATCTCGGCAACCGGGTGAGTCTCGTCTTTGCCCCGAAACACGGCGTAGTGCTCGGTCACCGTATATCCGGCAATGCGATTCACCCGCATCAGCACCGCCGCATCGATGTGCCGGATCACCGCCGCCGGGTCCGGTTCCGGAGTCGCCGGCCGTCCCGCCCCCATCACAGCACAAATCAGAAAGACGATCCCGAGTCTCTCCCCACAGCGCCTACCGTTCTTTCTCACCTTGCGCTCGCGCTCCTTCCTTTTCTCTTAGACTAGGCCGTCCCATTCCCCGGTTGTTCCCCGGCCGGGTGCCCATCCCCTCGCAACCACTGGTGTCCCATCCTTGCGGCGTTCTTGCCGAAAGGGTGGCAAAACGGCAAGCGCGGCGAAGAATCTCCTCGTCAATTCCGTCGATCTGGGTGCCTCGGGTCTCGCTTTTGAGACCCGGGGAAAAACATGCTTTGTCGTCCTGAACGGGATCTGCGCTTCTTTCTCAACTCGGCACGCTCATCCGTCACAGGACCCCAGCACCGCATACCCTATCCTTAACCTCTTGACCCACCCCGCCCCAACCCGACAACCGCACGATGTGCGCCGCATCGCCGTGCGCGTCTGCGGCGTTGTCCAGGGCGTGGGCTTTCGCCCCTTCGTCTACCGCCTCGCTACAGAAGAAGCCCTCGCCGGCTCCATCGGAAACGACACCGAAGGCGTCTTGATCGAGATTGAAGGCTCGTCCGCACGCATCGAAGCATTCCTGCACCGCCTCCGCGTCGAAGTTCCGCCCCTCGCCCGCATCGACTCCATCGCCGTTGGCGACCTGCCGCCAAGAGGCGATCGGGGATTCCGCATCGTCTCCAGCGAAGTCAAAGGCCAGGTCGCCACCGGCATTCCTGCCGATGCCGCCACCTGTCCCGACTGTCTCCGCGAGCTCTTCGATCCCACCGACCGCCGCTACCGTTATCCCTTCCTCAACTGCACCAACTGCGGTCCGCGCTTCACCATCACTCGCCGCATCCCCTACGACCGGCCGCAAACCTCCATGGCCGTCTTCCCCATGTGTCCCGCCTGCCAGGCCGAGTACGACGACCCCCTCAACCGCCGCTTCCACGCCCAGCCCAACGCATGCCCCATCTGCGGCCCCCACGTCTGGCTCGAACTCATCGACGACTCCGCGAAGGCGAGCACCGCCAATCCTTCACCGGCCGCAACGCCGGGTGCCCCAGGTTTCGATTTTGAGACCTTGGAATCGAACCCTGGCTTTGCTCCTTCAACCTCCGAAGGCGACAAGGCAGTCAAACAAACCATCGATCTCCTCCTCGCCGGCCGCATACTCGCCATCAAGGGCATCGGCGGATTTCACCTCGCCGTCGATGCCACCAACGAAGCCGCTGTCCAGCGTCTCCGCGCGCGCAAACACCGTTACGGCAAACCCCTCGCCGTCATGGTCCGCGATCTCGCTGCCGCTTGCGCTCTCTGCGATCTCACGCCCCGGGAAGAAGCCCTGCTCCAGGAACCCGCACGCCCGATTGTTCTGGTCTGCGCTAAAAACGCCAACAGCGTTGCCCCCTCCGTCGCTCCCGGCCTGCCTTGGTTTGGCATCTTCCTGCCCTACGCGCCGCTCCAGCATCTGCTCTTCGCCGACCCGCGCGTCCGCGCCCTCGTGATGACTTCCGCCAACCTCAGCGAAGAACCCATCGCCATCGACAACGCCGAAGCGCGGGCTCGCCTCGGCGACATCGCCGATGCCTTCCTCTTCCACGATCGCGAGATCCTCCAGCGCTGCGACGATTCCGTCCTCGCCGTGGTCGATGGCGCTCCGCAGTTCGTCCGCCGCGCGCGTGGCTATGTTCCTCTCGCCGTCGGCCTGCCCTTCGACGCGCCGTCTCTTCTCGCCGTTGGCGGCCATCTCAAGAGCGTCTTCACCCTCGTCCGCGGCCCCTTCGCTTACCAGAGCCAGCACCTCGGCGATCTGGAGAACCTCACCGGCATTGAGTTCTTCGAGCACTCTCTTGATCACCTCATCCACACCTTTGAAATCCAGCCCGAGCACGTGGTTCACGATCTCCATCCCGGCTATCTCTCCACCACCTGGGCCAAACAGTGGGCTGCCGATCGCCATCTTCCGCTCATTGCCGTACAGCATCATCACGCCCACATCGCTGCCTGCATGGCCGAGCATGGCCGCGAAGGTCCGGTCATCGGCCTCAGTCTCGACGGCACTGGCTACGGAACCGACGGCCGCATCTGGGGCGGGGAAGTCCTCATCGCCGAATATGCCCGCTTCACCCGCTTCGCCCATCTCGCCTCCGTGCCCATGCCGGGCGGCGAATCCGCGATCCGCGAGCCCTGGCGCATGGCCTTCGCCCACCTCCGCGCCGCGGGCCTCTCGCTGGAAGATGCCGCAGGCTTCACCGGTGCCGCTCCTCAGGAATGTCGCGTCCTTGACCGCATGATCGAGCGCGGCCTGAACGCACCACACACGACCAGCCTCGGCCGCCTCTTCGATGCGATCGCGGCCGTCGTCCTCCAACGCCGGGAGGTCGACTACGAAGCCCAGGCAGCCATCGAGCTCGAAGGTCTCGCCCTCTGCGAACCCGATGCGTTGCCTGCCTATCCTTTCGATTTGACCGAATCCTTGGAGGCGGGCAGCAGCTGGAGAAAATCGGGTGCCCCGGGTCTCGATCTTGAGACCCGGGAGGAGCCCCAGTCAGATCCGTTTCCCCTCGTCCTCGATCCCACTCCCATGTGGCACGAACTCCTCGCCGATCTCCGCTCCGGCACCAGTCCCGCATCTATCGCCGGCCGCTTCCACTCCTCCATCGCCCGCGCGTTCATCCAGGCCGCCCTCCGCGCCCGCTCCGCCACCGCCATCCAGCACGTAGCACTCAGCGGAGGCTGCCTCCACAACCGGCGTCTCGCCCGGCTTCTTCGTTCCGGTCTCGAAGCAGAAGGCTTCACCGTCCTCCAGCACCGCCGCGTCAGCCCGGGAGACGCCGGCCTCAGCTACGGACAGGCCGCTGTCGCTTCCGCCCTCATCCAACACCAAAGAGGATAAGATCGCTCCATGTCTTTGCGCGAAATCACGTGGATCGCATTGCGCACCGCGACTGGCCTGTGCAGCGCCATCGTCACCCTTTACGGTCTCTACGGCGCCTACGGGCTCGATTTCCGGCGCGACACGTTCGTCTCGGCCCTCTACGTCCTCTTGCCCTTTCTCAGCTTTTTTGTGTTTCTCTTCGCGCGAGCGCTCAGGTCAGAGCTCTGGCTGCACGCGCTCGTCGCGTGCGGCTTTCTCACCGCCTATTCAATTCTCAACTGGAGAAGCTGCAACTGGCTCGGCGATTGCACGACCGTCTCAGCCACGGCCCTCGAGACGCTGATGACCAAGCGGGTGCTGGCGGCATTCGGCGTCTTCATTCTCAGCGCGCTAGCTTTCCTTATTGATGCACCCGCGCGCCGGCGCCCTTCCTGAAGCACAAAGCGCCACAATTCTTCGCAAATTGAACTGGGACATGTATTGGTCAGCACAATTGTTCCACGTGGAACAATTTCGGCCCCAACCCCCTGGTTCTCGGCAGAACCTTCCGATGCGAAGAGCAGCAAAATTGTACCGGCCGTCACAATTGTTCCACGTGGAACAATTGCGCGGCCCACCAGCCCTGCGGTCCCTGCCCCGTCCCGGCTAGTCTCCCGACAGCCGTACCAGTTCCTGCGCTTCGTGCCGCGGACCGAGAATCGAAATCCGCGGAATCCGTCCGCGCACCATCGCCACTTCATCGCAGCGATGCAACCGCGGGCAGCTCTGGCAGTCCTTGAAGATCTTGTCCGGCAGCTCCGACTTGTCTTCCACTGTGCGGAAGCCAAACTTGAAAAAGAAATCGGGAATGCGCGTGAACAAACACACGGACTGGATTCCGTGCTCTTCGGCTTCGTCAATCAGTCCACCAAGAATGCGACCGCCCGCGCCCTGGCCCTTGGCTTCCGGCTTCACCACGATCGAGCGCACCTCAGAGAGATGTGGCCCGTACAAATGCAGCGCGCCGCAACCAAGAAACACGCCGCCGTCCGATTCTGCAATCGTGAAGTCGCGAATGTTTTCGCAGATCTCCGCGAACGGACGCTTCAGCAGCGTTCCATCCCCCGAGAGCGAATTCACCAGGTCGTAGATGTTTGAGGCATCTTGCAGCCGCGCCTTACGCACCAGCATGGAGCACCTCCGGTGCGTTTGAGTCCTTGAGCGCGGCGATGCGGCGCGATGCCGTCTCCAACGCGAGGTGAACGCGGCTGCGCGCGGTTCCACCCATCACGTCATGGCAATCAAGCGTTGCGTCGAGAGTGATCGCCTCGAAGAAGTCCGCATCAAACTCTTCGCCAAACTGCCGCAGCTCTTTGAATGAAAGCTCGCTGAGCTCAACGCCTTTCTCCAGCGCAAAGCGCACCGCGTTGCCGATCTTCTCGTGTGCCGTGCGGAACGGAACTCCCTTGTGCACGAGATACGTCGCTGCCGCCATTGCGTTCAAGTAGCCTGATTCCGCGGCGAGACGCATGCGCTCAAAATCGAACTTCAGCGCCGCGGTGAACCGCGCAACCAGCGCCAGCATCTCCGGCACGAAATCGACGGCGAAGACCGGCTCCTGCGTCTCCTGCATGTCCTTGTTGTAGGCCAGGGGCAGCCCCTTCAGCTGCAGGGTCACCGTCTCCGCGGCGCCGTGGATGCGTCCCACTTTGGCGCGCAGCAGCTCCGTCAGGTCAGGATTCTTTTTTTGCGGCATCGCGCTCGAACCCGTCGAAAAAGCTTCCGGCAATTGCACAAATCCAAACTCGGCTGTCGCGAAGAGCGTGATTTCCTCTGCGAATCGGCTCAGGTGCAAGCCAAGAAACGTCAGCGCCTGCAGATACTCGAGAATGAAATCGCGATCGCTGGTCGCGTCCATGCTGTTCGGCGTGGGCGCGGTAAAGCCGAGTTCCTTCGCAGCAATGGTGCGATCGAGCGCCAGCGTCGCCCCGGCAACGGCTCCCGATCCGAGCGGGCAGTAGTTCAACCGCGCTGCGCAATCTTTCAGGCGCGAAGCGTCGCGCATAATCATCTCGACGTAGGCCAGCAGCCAGTGCGCCACAAGCACCGGTTCGGCGCGCTGCATATGCGTGTAGCTGGGCATGACGTTTTCGTCAACAGCCCGCGCCTGCGCGAGGAGCGCCTCAGCCCAGTCTGCGATGCGGCAAGTGGTCTGTTCGATGCGATCGCGGACATAGAGACGAAGGTCGGTTGCGATCTGCTCGTTGCGGCTCCGACCCGTGTGAAGCTTCAATCCCAGCGAGCCTACGCGCTCGACGAGCGCCATCTCAACAAAGTGATGGATGTCTTCGGCCGTCGGGTGCGTTCGCACTCTTTCTTTGCCCGTGTCTGAAGCATGTGCGGCGGCGATGTCATCCAAGGACTGGCGCAGCAGCTCGGTCTCTTCGGCGGTAAGAATCGCTGCCTTGAAGAGAGCGGAGGCATGCGCCTTGCTGGCCGCGATTTCCTGATCGAGCAGGCGCCAATCAAAAACGATGGAGCGTTGCCAGCTTTCGAACTGCCGATCGAGCGGTTCGCGGAAACGTCCCGACCACATCTTGCCGGATTGTTGTTCGTTGGACATCGCTATTTTTCTTTGCTGCCCGCAAGCTGTGGCATCTCGCTGCCCTGGCTCAAGGTGAGAAGCCCGGACTTCGCATAGGTGATCAGTTTGTCGCGCGTATCGGTGATGTCGAGGTTGCGCATGGTGAGCTGCCCGATGCGGTCGCGCGGAGAAAAGGTCGACTCGGTCTTCTCCATGCTAAGGCGCTCGGGATGGAAGGTCAGATTGGGCGATTCGGTATTGAGAATCGAGTAGTCGTTGCCGCGACGCAACTCGAGCGTGACCTCGCCGGTAATGGGCTTGGCGACCCATCGCTGCGCGGACTCGCGCAACATGATGGCCTGCGAATCGAACCAGCGACCTTGGTAAAGCAGGCGTCCGAGCTTGCGCCCGTTCTCGCGGTATTGCTCGATGGTGTCTTCGTTGTGAATGCCGGTGATAAGGCGTTCGTATGCAATGAAGAGCAGGGCGAGCCCCGGGGCTTCATAAATGCCGCGGGATTTTGCTTCAATGATCCGGTTCTCGATCTGATCACTCATGCCGAGGCCGTGGCGGCCGCCAATTTTGTTCGCTTCGAGGAGGAGCGAAACAGAGTCGTCGAAGGTTCGGCCGTTGAGGGCGACCGGCAACCCCTCTTCGAAGCGGATGGCGATCTCTTCGCGCGGAATCACAACTTCGTCGCGCCAAAAAGCAGTGCCCATGATCGGATCGACGATGCGGATGGAGGTTGACAGATGCTCCAGGTCCTTGGCTTCGTGGGTTGCGCCGAGAAGATTGGAGTCGGTAGAGTACGCCTTCTCCGCGGACATCTTGTAAGCGAAACCTGCGCGCTGCATGAAGGCAGACATCTCGGCGCGGCCGCCAAGTTCATCGATGAACGCGGCGTCGAGCCAGGGCTTGTAGACTTGCAGACTTGGATTGACGAGCAGCCCGTAGCGATAGAAGCGCTCGATGTCGTTGCCCTTGAAGGTCGAGCCATCGCCCCAGATGTTGACGTCGTCTTCTTTCATCGCCGCAACGAGCATGGTGCCGGTGACGGCGCGGCCGATGGGGGTGGTGTTGAAGTAGGGGACGCCCGCAGTGGTAATGTGAAACGCCCCGGACTGAAGGGCGGCAAGGCCTTCGCGCACCAGCGGGCCGCGACAATCGATCAGCCGCGCCTTCGCTGCTCCGTACTCGAGAGCCTTGCGGGGGATGGCATCGTAATCGCTTTCGTCCGGCTGGCCAAGGTTCGCGGTATAGGCGTAGGGAATGGCGCCCTTCTGCTTCATCCAATGCAGGGCGGCCGATGTATCGAGTCCGCCGGAAAAAGCAATGCCAACTTTCTGGCCGACGGGAAGAGATTCGAGAATGACTGACATGCGTGAAGAAAACCTCAATTCGGCTCTTGGCCGCTAGCTGCTAGCTGCCAGCCAATTCAGTTTGACGACGAGCCATTGCACGGCGATGAAAAGGGCAAAAAGCTAGGCGGTGAACTTCTGCACGTTGGCCAAGCCGCCGAGCAACAAAAGCAGCAACGCCTTCTGCGCGTGCAGGCGATTCTCGGCCTGGTCGAAGACAATCGACTGCGGACTGTCGATGACCGCATCGGTCACCTCTTCGTTGCGCCGCGCAGGCAGGCAGTGCATAAAGACGGCATGCGATGCGGCCTTCTGCATCAGTGCCTCGTTGACCTGGAAGGGACGAAAGATCGGCGCGCGCTTCGTTGACTCGTGTTCGAAGCCCATGCTGACGCAGACATCGGTGTAGACGGCGTCGGCGTTCTCGACGCCGACCTGCGGATCCTGAAGCAGGCGCACTTCGCATTGATTGTTTTGCGCGATGTCGCGGGCGATGGTCACGATCTCGATATCGGGCGCGTAGCCGCGCGGCGTGGCGATGGTGACGTTGGCGCCGAGCTGCACGCCGGTGAGCATCAGGGAGTGGCATACATTGTTGCCATCGCCGACGTAGGTGAAGTTCAAACCCTGCACGGTGCCGAAGTGTTCCTGCAGAGTCATGAAGTCGGCGAGGGCCTGGCAGGGATGCTCAAAATCAGAGAGCGCGTTGATGACGGGCACGCGCGAATTGGCGGCTAGCTCGGTGATGGTGTCGTGCGCGTAGGTACGCAGCACGATGACATCAACCCAACGCTCAAGGTTGCGGGCGACGTCGGCAATGGTTTCGCGTTCGCCGAGGGGCGAGTTGGTCTGGTCAACGAAGATCGCGTTTCCGCCCATGGTATTGATGCCGGCTTCAAAGCTAAGGCGGGTGCGCAGGCTGGCCTTCTCAAACATGAGTACCATCTGCCTGGCATCGAGAGCGTGACGGTAATCGCGGGGATTGCGCTTCACGTCGTGGCCGAGCTTGAGGATGGCGCGCACTTCAGCGCTGGAGAGGTCGCCGATGGAGCAGAGGTCTTCGCCTGCCATGCGCGTAGCCGCTGCGAGAACGTCGGGGTCTTTTTGGACGGGAACAACGGACTCCTGCTGTTCGAGGGTAGCCTTGTTAGCCACGCGTATGTCCTCCTGGGGATTGGGCGGTTGCCTGGGTTGCGTACTCGGTGAAAATTTCATCCAGCGCGGCGATGGCCGTATCGACGTGTTCGCGCTTCAAGATGAAGGGCGGCAGGAAGCGGAGCACGGTATCGCTGGTGCAGTTGATGACGATGCGCCGCTTGAGCATTTCGGCGACAACGAGCTTGGCGAGGTCGGCGGAGTCGAGCTCGGCGGCAAGCATCAAGCCTTTTCCGCGTACATCGGTGATGGCGTCGTGGCGCTTGGCGAGCGAACGAAGTTGCGCCTGGAAATAGTCGCCCACCTCAGCCGCGTTCTGGAGGAGGCCATCTTTCTCGATGGCGTCGATGACTGCGATGGCGACGGCGCAGGCCAGGGGACCACCGCCGAAGGTGGTTCCATGCATGCCGGCGTGAATGGCACGGGCGGCTTCTTCAGTGCAGACTACGGCGCCGAGGGGAATGCCGCCGGCAAGAGGTTTGGCCAGGGTTACGACGTCGGGGCGGATGCCGTAGTGCTGGTAGCCGCACCATTTTCCGGTGCGGCCCATGCCGGCCTGAATCTCATCGACGATGAGGAGCGCACCGGTGGAAGTGGCAAGAGCGCGTGCTTCAGCGAAGAATTCCCGCGTGAGAGGACGGATGCCGCCCTCGCCCTGGATGGATTCGACGAGGATGGCGCAAACGTCGCTGGAGAACCTGGCGCGCAGATCGGCAACATCGTTGAAGCGGACGAACTCGACACCGGGAACGACGGGACCGAAGGGCTCGCGGTACTTCGCTTTGAAGGTTGTAGACACCGAGCCGAAGGTGCGGCCGTGGAAGCTCTGCTCGAGAGCGAGAAACTTCGTGCCGATGGTTTTTCCTTCGCTGCGCAACAGGCCCGCGTGCGCGCGAGCCAGCTTCAACGCGCCTTCCCAGGCCTCGGTGCCGGTGTTGGCAAAGAAGACACGATCGAGGCCGGTGCGCTCGGTGAGCCGCAGCGCCAGCTCAGCCTGCCCTTCGTGGAAGAAGAGGTTCGAGGTGTGGATGAGCGCGCGGCTCTGGCGGGCGATGGCTGCTTCGATGGCGGGGTGCCCATAGCCGAGCGCGTTGACGCCGATGCCGCTGAGCAGGTCGAGGTATTTCGCACCGTTCTCGTCGATGAGATGAACGCCTTCTCCGGAGACGAAGAGAATGGGATTCCGCTCGTAGGTCGAGAGCAGGAGGCGCGATTCAGCAGCACGAATTTGATCCAGCTTGGTCAATGTCATTTCCTCCTAGGCCACCATGACTTCGGTGCCGTGGGCTACGCGCGAACTGCAAAGGTCGGGCAGGGAAGCAGCAGCTTCGGCAGGGAGAATCCTTACACGTTTTACGCCATTCAGAAGCGCTTCGCGACAAGCACTGAGCTTGGGCAACATGCCTCCGGTAATGATGGCGCTCTTGGCCATTTCTGCAATTTGATCGATGGAGAGCCAGCGCAGCACTTCGCCGTCCGATCCTTTGACGCCGGGGACGTCGGTAAGAAAGACGAGCGCGTCTGCGCGGCAAGCGGTGGCGCAGGCCGCGGCCATCTCGTCGGCGTTGACGTTGTAGTATTCGCCGTCGAATCCGAGCGCCATGGAAGAGATGACGGGCACGCCGTTGAGCTGCCAGATGGCTTCGATCCAGCGGGGATCGCTGGAGGCGATTTCGCCGACGTAGCCGAGGTCGGGCACGGTACGCTTTTTGCGGGCGCGAAAGAGGAGGCCGTCACCGCCGGACATGCCGACCGCGGGCTGGCCGAGCGCGCCGAGCGCGGCCACGAGGCTCTTATTGACTTTTCCGGCAAGGACCATCAGGGCCACGTCGCGGGTTTCGGCGTCGGTGACGCGCAGTCCGCCGATGAATTCGCTCTGCTTACCGAGTTCCTTGAGCGTGCGCGTGAGCTGCAGTCCACCGCCGTGGACGACGGCGACCTGGTGGCCGTCGCGGACCAGTTCGGCGATGGCGCGGACGCAACCCTGGCACAACGCGGGATTTTCGAGGCCGGCCCCTCCGAGTTTGACGACGTACTTCATTCAAGCCCCTCCGATTCGTTCCAACCCTGCATCACATTGAGATTCTGCACCGCCTGTCCGGATGCACCTTTCAGGAGATTGTCGAGGCAACTGACAACGACGGCGCGGCGACCATCCCTTGAGAGCTGAAAGCCGATGTCGGCATAGTTGGTGCGCACCGAGTATTGGATCTGCGGCAGCGTGGCGCCGTAGAGGCGGACCATGGGACTGCCGGCGAAAAAGTTTTTATAAACCTGGGCGACGTTGTCGTGCGTCTGCGGCTCGCGGAAGGAGACGTAGATGGTGGCGAGAATTCCGCGGGGAATCGGCAGCAGGTGCGGTGTGAAGATGATTTGATCCGAGGCAAGGCCGATCTGCTCGAGGAGCTCGCCGGTATGGCGATGCGAGAAGACGCCGTAGGCGGAGAGATTGTCGGCCGCATACATGTAGTGGGTTTTGGCGGTGGGCGCTTTGCCTGCGCCGCTCACGCCGCTCTTGGCGTCGGCCACGATGCCGCGCGTGAGATCGACGAGGCCGGCAGCGACAAGGGGACGCAGCGCGAGGATGATGGAAGTTGCGTAGCAGCCGGGATTGGCGACGAGCTGGGCGGAGGCGATTTCGGCTCGATGGAGTTCGGGCATGCCGTAAACGGCCTGCGTCTGGACGGCGGCTGCCGTGGCCGAGCCTTCATCTTCGAAGGCGTAGACGGCGCGATGGGCGGCGTGAGTGAGGCGCCAGGCGCCGCTGAGGTCGATGACGCGAAGACCGCGATGCAGGGCTTCGGGGACCCAGGCGCGCGACTGCTCGTGAGGCGTGGCGAGGAAGAGAATCGTGACACCGCGCTCGGCGAGCAGTTCCCAGGAAAAGGGCTGGAGCAAGAGCGCACCCGAACCGTTGTTGTCGCCGAGTTGCGGGTGAATTTCGGTGAGCGGAACGCCACCGCGCGCGGCGGCGTTGCCCTCGACGCGACCAGCGAAGACGGGCGGAACGCCCTTGAGACGCGGGTGACGCAGCAGCAAGCGCGCCAGTTCGGCGCCGGCATAGCCGGTGACGCCGACCATCGCGGTTTGGATGGGCCTGGTCATGACTCCAGCATCTTTCTGAGCCGCGATTCGACTTCTGCAGCGCTGCGCGGGTCGGCGCAGATGACGAGCACGGTGTCGTCGCCGGCGATGGTGCCGACGACTTCGGGCCATTCTTCGTAGTCGAGCGCCGCGGCAAAGGGCTGGGCGCCGCCCATGACGGTGCCGACGACGACCTGGTTCATGGCCTGGCGCACGCGCAGGCCGAAGCTCTCCATGACTTCTGAGACGGTTGGGGGCGCATCGTCTTGGTCTTCGAGAGCGGGAGCATGAGCGTGACCGTTGCCGTTGGGCAGGGCATAGCCGCCCGGTCCCTTGGACAAGCGCAATTCGTGGATGTCGCGCGAGAGCGTAGCCTGTGTGACCGCAAAGCCGCGGCGGCGCAGCTTGCGGCGCAGTTCGTCCTGGCTGGCAACGAGCGACTGACCGAGGAGCTCCCGAATTGCATTCTGTCTCTGGTGCTTCATTTTGATCCCAGGCAAAGCGAAAGCGCGGCACCGTTTCGGCGGCCGCGCTTGTATAAATATACGTCTGAATTGTATAAGTATGCAAGGCCGGTCTTCACAAAATCCGCGACAAATTTGACGAAGGTACCCGGAGCAGAATCGGGCAGGGAACGAAACGGTTCGAAGCGCGGCGCCGGCGCGAAGATTCTTCGAACAGCGCGAAAAATTGGTTGAAAAGTCGCGGAGGCAAACGGCAAATCATCAGGAATGGTCGTATAGTTACTCATGGGCTTCCCCGCGCAACAAAAATCCCCGCCAACCCAACTCTCTTCACAGCGGCAAAGGGCGAATTGCGCGCCATCGTACCTCGGAAGCAGTCTTGTCGATCCACGTTTCGACTTTGATTCCTGCGGCGTGGGCTTCGTTGCCAGGCTTTCGGGCGATTCCTCGCACGAGATTCTCGGGCACGCTCTGACCGCGCTTTCGCGTCTGGAGCATCGCGGCGCGGTGGCTGCCGACGGCAAGTCGAGCGACGGCGTCGGGGTCACGGTGGTGATTCCGCGCGCGTGGCTGCTTGCGCAGACGGGGCTGATTTTGCCGGAATGGAAGCCGCTGGGCGTGGGCGTGGTTTTCTTGCCGGCGGACGACGCGGGACAGCGAGCGGAGATCGAAGCAGCTCTTGCGGCGCAGGGATTGGAAACGCTGATGTGGAGGCCGGTGCCGGTGCGGCCCGAGGTGCTGGGCGAGATCGCCAACTCGACGCGTCCCGCCATCTGGCACGTCCTGGCGACGGGCGACGATGCTTCGGAGTTCAATCGGAGGCTTTTTCTGGCGCGCAAACAGTTCGAGCGCTCCGGGCTATCGGGGTACATTGCCAGCATTTCGTCTGCGACGATGGTCTACAAGGCGCTGTGCGCGGGGCGGCTGCTGGCAAAGTTCTATCCCGATCTTGCGGATCCCGAGTTCAAGACGGCGATTGCGGTTTTCCATCAGCGCTATGCGACCAACGTTCTGCCGTCGTGGGCGCGGGCGCAGCCATTCCGCACGCTGGCGCACAACGGCGAAATCAACACCATCTGGGGAAACCGGTCGAATATGGAAGCGCGGGCGGCGACGATGGCGCTTGACCTGCACCCGGTCTTGACGATTGGCGGATCTGATTCGACATCGCTCGATGAGATTGTCGAGCTGCTGGCGCAGAACGGCCGCACGGTCGGCGAGGCGGTGCGCATGCTGGTTCCGCCGGCCAATCCCGGGAACACATCTTCGTTCCTGCAATACAGCGGCGACTGCATCGAGCCGTGGGACGGGCCTGCGGCGCTGGCCTTCACGGATGGACGCCAGGTGGGCGCAATTCTCGACCGCAATGGCCTGCGGCCGTGCCGCTTTGCCCTGGACGAGGAGGGGCTGGTGGTCGCAGGCTCAGAAGCCGGACTTGTCGACATGGATCCGGCGAAGATCGTGCACAGCGGCCGGCTGGGGCCGGGACAGATGATCGTGGCCGATCTGGACTTCAACCGCTTCTTCGAAAACGATGAGATTCTACGCATCTACGACACGAAGCGGCACTACCAGGAGCTGATCCAGCTCGACACGCCGCTCGTAGATTCAAGCGAAGCGCCGGCGGTAATGCAGGATGGGGAACTGAACCGCGCCCAGCGCCGTTTCGGGTTCACGCGCGAGGACGTGCGCATGATCCTGCAGCCGATGGCGGCGGAAGGGAAGGACGCGGTTTGGTCGATGGGCGACGATACCGCGGTGGCTCCGCTGGCGCGTGCGCCGCGGCCGCTGTACGCATTTTTCCGGCAGCGCTTTGCGCAGGTCACCAATCCGCCCATCGATCCGCTGCGCGAAGCGGTGGTTCTGCAGATGCACACGCGGCTGGGACCGTGGCCGCACCTTCTGGAAGTGCGCGAGCCGCTTCCGGGGCTTTCATTGCGGTCGCCGATTTTGACGCTGGGGCAGATGCACGCGCTTCGACATGCGCATCACGGCCAGGCGGAGAAGATGCCGCACGCGATCCTGAATTGCCTGTACGCGCCGGACAGCACGCTGGAGGTTGCGGTCGACATTCTTGCGCAGCGAGCGGTGGACCTGGTTGCGGAGGGAGCTTCGCTTCTGATTCTTTCCGATCGCGAAGCTTCGCCGGAGCGTCTGCCGATCCCGATGGCCATGGCGGCGGGCGCGGTGCACATGGCGCTGACACGCGCCGGTGTGCGCGCCGAGGTGGGTCTGGCTGCCGAGGCAGGAGATTGCCGCGAGATCCATCATGTCGCGGTGCTGCTGGGCCTGGGCGCGGGCGCGGTTTGCCCGTGGTTGGCGCTGGAGACAGCGCGCAACCTGAATCCCGAAAAGGGCGAAGAAAACCTGCTGCACGCGCTGGAACTGGGGCTGGCCAAAGTGATGTCGAAGATGGGCATCAGCGTTCTCGACAGCTACTGCGCAGCGCATCTGTTCGACGCGATCGGCATTTCGCAGGATGTGGTCGACAAGTGCTTCGCGGGGGTTCCGGCGCCGATCGGCGGATTCGGCTATCCCGAGATCGAGGCCTACGTGCGCAAGCTTTGGCTGGGACCGATGCCGGATGAAGATCTACGCGAAGGGGAAGCGGCGGTGGTGTCGGTGACGCGCGAGCTTCCGGACTACGGATTCATCCGCTTTCGCAAGGCCGATGAAGCCGAGTCGCATGGATGGCAGCCGCAAACGGTTCGTGCTTTGCAGACCGTGGTGGGGTCGACCAAGCAGGGAGCCGCGCTGGCGCTGTCGCCATTCGCCAGTTTCGCGACCCAGGTGGCTGAAGCCGAGGCCTCGAACCTGCGCGATCTGCTGGAGATTCGCCCCGCCGGGCCGGAGCTGGCGGTCGACGAGGTGGAAGCCGCGGGCAACATCACGAAGAGATTCATTGCCAGCGCCATGTCGTTCGGATCGCTGTCGCCGGAGGCACACCAGACGATTACGCAGGCGATGAACTTGCTGGGGGCGCGTTCCAATACCGGTGAAGGCGGGGAAGATCCGGCTGTTTATGCGCCGATCGATGGCGCGCCATCGCTTCTGAACAACAAGATCAAGCAGGTGGCGAGCGCGCGTTTTGGCGTGACCGCCGAATACCTTGCGCACGCGGAAGAGCTGGAGATCAAGATCGCGCAAGGAGCAAAGCCAGGGGAAGGCGGCCAGCTTCCGGGACACAAGGTAACGGAGCTGATCGCGCGTTTGCGCCATGCCCAGCCGGGCATGCAGCTGATCTCGCCGCCGCCGCACCATGACATTTACTCGATCGAAGACCTGGCACAACTGATCTACGACCTGAAGCGGGTGAATCCGCGGGCCGCGGTGGGTGTGAAGCTGGTTTCAGGATGTGGAGTGGGCACGATTGCCGCCGGCGTGGCGAAGGCGTATGCCGACTACATCGTGATTGCCGGGCACTCGGGAGGGACGGGAGCCTCGCCGCTCTCGAGCATCAAATATGCGGGGAACCCGTGGGAATTGGGGCTGGCGGAAGCGCAGCAGGTGCTGATTCACAACGGTCTTCGGGGGCGGGTGAGGCTGAGGACCGATGGCGGGCTGCGCACGGCGCGCGACATTGTGATGGCTGCGCTGCTGGGCGCCGATGAATTTGCTTTTGGGACGGCGGTGCTGGTTGCGCTGGGGTGCGACATGGCACGGCAATGCCACTTGAACACGTGTCCCACCGGGATTGCGACACAAAGGCCGGAGCTGCGCGCCAAATTCCGGGGCAAGCCGGAGCACGTGGTACGGTTCTTCGACGAGCTGGCGGCCGAGGTGCGGCAGCTGCTGGCGACGCTGGGATTGGCGTCGCTCCGCGAGGCAATCGGGCGCACGGATCTGGTGGAGCAGGTGCGCTGGGATGCGGGCCTGGACCTGAAGCCTCTTCTTGCGGCAGCGAAGATTGCGACAGAAATCGGCGGTGCGGTGCGGTGGGAGGGCGGGCGCAATGACCGTCCCGAAGCGCACGAACCGATGGACGATGCCTGGGTGGAGCCGGCGCTGGAGGCGTTCAAGACGGGGGTCCCGTATCGCGTGGAGACGCGCGTCTCCAATGAGGACCGGACGCTGGGCGCGCGTCTGGCGGGGCAGCTGGCGCTGTTCAAGACGCAGAATCCCACGGCGACCGGATCGAGTCTGACTTTCGCGATGGCCGGGACGGCGGGGCAGTCATTTGGCGCCTTCGCGGTTTCTGGAATGACGCTGCAATTGGAAGGTCTGGCCAACGACTTTGTCGGCAAGGGTCTTTGCGGCGGGGAGCTGGTGTTGCGCGGGCAGGGGCGAGCGGCGCGCGAAAGCGAGAAGCACACCCTGTTGGGGAACGTGGCGCTGTACGGCGCGACGGGTGGATGGCTCTTTGCGGCCGGGCGCGCGGGCGAGCGATTTGCGGTACGCAATTCGGGCGCGCTGGCGATTGTGGAAGGTGTCGGCGACCACGGTTGCGAATACATGACCGGGGGCCTTGCCGTGGTTCTGGGTTCGACGGGAATCAACTTCGGCGCGGGCATGACGGGCGGCCTGGCGTGGATCTACGACGAGGACGGCAGCTTTCTGGAGCGAGGGCTTTATCACCAGGGGTTCCTGCAGCCGGAGCGATTCGCGGACCTCGACCACACCACGCGCCAGTCGATCCGCGAGCTGGTTGAGCTGCACGCAAGCAAGACGGCGAGCACGCGCGCGCAGTGGCTGCTGGCCAACTGGGAACGCGAGGCGCAGAAGTTTGTGCGACTGACGCCCTGCGCGCAGGCCTAGAGCGGGGTTAGGCCCGCTTCGAGCCGCACGCGGCCGAATCGCGCGAGACGACCAGGCAGCGCGGTTAATCGGCGGCGGCACTCACATCGGCGACGCCTTCTTTTTTGCGGCGAGGGCGGCCGGAAGCGGGGATGCGGCGGCGACGACGGAGAGCGCCGCATCGGGCTGCGTCTGTTGAAGTTACCTTCATGCGCGAGGCTTTGGGGTTGATTTATACTTGGCCGGGTCCCAACTTCCGCGCAGATGCCAGCTCCCGACACACTTTCGACCATCAACGATCTTTTCGTGCGAATCGCCTCGGCGGCGAATCCGCGCGCGATTCTGTGGCAGGATGAATTCGGCCACTGGCTGCCGATCTCATCGGACCAGATCTACCAGCGCGTTCGACAGCTGGGACGCGCGCTTCTGGATTGGGGGGCGGGGAAAGGCGACCGCATCGCCCTGGTCAGCGAGAACCGCTGGGAGTGGGCGGTGACGGACTTCGCGATTCTCGGCATCGGCGCGGTCAACGTTCCCATCTATCCGACTTTGACGGGCGAGCAGATTGCGGCGCTGATCCAGGACGCTGACTGCCGCGTCGCGGTGGTTTCAAACCGGCAGCAATTCGACAAGCTGAACGCGGTGCGCAGCCTGACGCCGCTGGAGCGGATCGTGATTATGGATCCCGGACCGCCGATCGACGGCGCAATTTCGTTGAGCGAAATCCTGAGCCGCGCCGATGAGCGCGACGGGGAGCGGGACGCGGGGTTTGATGCGCTGGTGCGATCGGCAGAGCCCCAGGACCTGGCCACGCTGATTTATACGTCGGGAACGACGGGAGAACCCAAAGGGGTGATGCTCACGCACGGCAATATTGCGGCGAACCAGAATTTCTGCGCAACCGAATTCGACTTCAACGCGAACGATGCGTGCATCTCGTTCCTGCCCTTGTCGCACATTACGGCGCGGGCGCTCGACTACGTGATGTACGGGCGCGGCGCGCAGGTGGCGTACTGCTCGCAATTCGACAAGCTGCCGCAGGCGATGCGCGAGGTGCGGCCCACGGTGTTTGTTGGCGTTCCCCGCGTGTACGAGAAGATTCGTCAAGCCGTGGAACAGAAATCTTCGGGCTCATCGCTGAAGAAGAAGATCCTGGCATGGGCGCTGAGCGTAGGCGCAGGCCAGCGCGACGTCGTGTATTCCGGGGGCAAGCCGTCGTCGCTGCGATGGAAGGCAGCCAGCAAGCTGGTCTACAGCAAGGTGCGCGAGGCGTTTGGCGGGCGTGTCCGGTATTTTGTTTCCGGCGGAGCGCCGCTGGGGATTGACACGGCACGGTGGTTCGCAGATGCAGGCATCCCGGTGTGGGAGGGTTACGGTCTCACCGAGACGTCGCCGGTGATCGCCCTGAATACTCCGGCGAACCAGCGGATGGGTGCGGTGGGAAAGCCGCTGGCGAATGTGGAGCTCAAGTTTGCCGAAGATGGAGAGCTGCTGGCGCGGGGGCCGTCGATCTTCAAAGGCTACTGGCAGAAGCCGGTTGCCAATGCAGAAGCGTTTGACGAGCAGGGTTATTTCCGCACCGGTGATATTGCGCATCTCGATGAGGATCGTTTTCTCTATATTACGGACCGGAAGAAGGAGCTGCTGAAGACGTCGGGAGGGAAGCTGGTGGCGCCGCAGCCGATTGAGAACAAGCTTAAGAACAATGTGCTGGTGGCGCAGGTGGCTCTGATCGGCGACAAGCACAAGTTTGTTTCCGCGCTGATCTCGCCGAACTTTGCGGCGCTGGAGGAACTGGCGCAGCGGCAGGGAATGGAAACGAAGGATCGCGCGGCGCTGGTTGCCGACAGCCGGGTGATCGCGATCTACGGCGAGATTGTGCGTTCGGTAAACGGCACGCTCGCCAACTTCGAAACCATCAAGCGGTTCCGGCTGGTTGCCGAGGAGTGGACGCAGGAATCGGGAGAGCTGACGCCTTCGATGAAGTTGAAGCGGCGGGTGATCACGAAGAAGTACGCGTCGGAGGTCGACGCACTCTACGCCGATGAAGCAACCGCACGCGCCGAATAGGCGGCGGAGCATGGAGCAGATCTTTCTTTGAGAGGACACGTTTTGCCCACATGCGGCGCACGGCGCTGAAGAACGGGGCGCCCCAGGCGCCCATGCCGAGAAGGGCGCCAAAGAGGATGACGGCGTCGATGCTGAGACGTCCGGAGCTGGACCAGTAGGCGTCGGGCTCGAGGTTGAGCCAGAGCGCGAACTCATCGAGGGTGAGGGCGGCTCCGACACCGTAGCTGACCGACATCAGGCGGCTGAGGAAGATGGAGGTGGGCGAGTGCGAGCGCCCGAGGTCGAGGAGCCAGCCGTAGCCGACCAGGAGCAGGATCAGGATTCCCCAGACAAGGTGATGGATGTGGCGCCCGCGCACCATGACCCACTCAAACGGCCCGTGCTGGTGAATGACGAGGCTGACGATCAGGCGCACGCCGAGAAAGGTGATGAGGAATGACGAAGAGGCGAGGAACATGCGTCGGCGGGGGCGGTCGGGGATGGTGGAACGGATGAGGAAGCCGAGGCGGGTGAGCTGAAGCAGCACAAGCAGCAGAACCACGACCAGGCTGGCGAAGGCCAGCAGCAAGAGTGCTCCAGTCCCGGGCATACCTTATTGAACCATTCCGAAGGGCGAATCCCAAGAGCGAATCAGATGCAGGAGGATCGAAGAGGCGTGCGCTTGGTCACGATTCCTCTTTACAGTGCCGGAGTACACTGTTAAAGGTGTCAACCGGGCGTCGCCAGCCGACATGCTTCCGGTTTAGAAGAGGATTTCCGCCCGGCCGTCGAGGCGTCGGGCCAATTTCATAGGAGAGTCTGCATGCGTGTTGCTTTGTTAACCGGTGGCGGCGATTGCCCCGGCTTGAATGCGGTAATCTACGCTGCTGTTCGCAAGGGAATACAAACATATGGCGATGAGTTCATCGGGTTTTTGAACGGGTGGCGGGGCGTTCTCGACAATACCTGGATTCCGCTCACGCTGGAGACCACCGACGGGATCCAGTTGCGGGGCGGCACCATTTTGCATTCTTCGCGGACCAACGTGAAGAAGATTCCCGGCGGCATCGACAAGGTTCGCGAGGTGCTGAAGCTCAACAAGATTGACGCACTGATTGCCCTCGGCGGCGACGATACGCAGTCGGTCACCTTGTTTCTGAGCGAAAACGGCGTACCCAGCGTGGGCGTGCCCAAGACTATCGACAACGACATTAACGGAACCGACCAGACCTTCGGCTTCGACACCGCGGTTTCAATCGCCACCGAAGCGATTGATCGCATTCACACCACGGCCGACTCGCATAATCGCGTGGTGGTGGTCGAGGTGATGGGCCGGGACGCAGGCTGGATTGCCTATGCCTCCGGGATTGCCGGCGGGGCTCATGTCATTCTCGTTCCGGAGCGAGAGATCGATATCGAGCACGTGTGCGCACTGCTCAAATACAACTACGATCACGGTAAACACTACGGAGTCGTCGTGGTTGCCGAAGGCTGCCATCTTCCCGATGTGGGCCAGGTGGTTGGGTCGACGGAAGTGGATTCGTTCGGGCACGCACGGCTTTCGGGGATCGGCGAAGCGTTGTCGGACCTGATCGAGAAGAAGACCGGGTTCGAGACGCGCTCGGTGAACCTGGGGCACACGCAGCGCGGGGGCGTGCCCACGGCCTTCGATCGGCTGCTCGGCCAGCGTTATGGTTTGCACGCCATCGACATGGTGCATCAGGGCAAGTGGGGACGCATCGCCGTTCTCAAGGGAACCGACATCACCGACATCACCATCAAGGAAGCGATTGCCACCAATCGCCGCCTCGATGACCGCTTTTTCGGCGTGATTCGCGACCTCGAAGCGAAGGTCTAGTTTTCATTCCAATTGGCAATACCAGGAGCCACCCATTTCCGGGTGGCTCTTTGTTTCAGGGGTCGAGCCATGGAGTATCGCCTCTACAAGCCGGAAGACTTCGCCGCTCTCTACGCAATCGAGGAGGTATGCTTCCAGCCGCCCTTTCGTTTCGAGCGCCGATACATGCAGCGGCTGGTAAACGCGAGGAACTCGGCAACCTGGATTGCCGAGGCTGCCGGAGGGATGGCCGGTTTCGCGATTGTCGAGTGGTCGGGAGCAGGGAACCATGCTTACATTCCCACGATTGAAGTGTTGCCCGACCGGCGCAGGGAAGGTGTAGGCGGGGAATTGCTGCGGAGGCTCGAAGAGTCGGCGCGCGCGGCGGGCGCATGGGCGCTGTGGCTTCACGTGGATGAGTCAAACGCGCATGCGATCCGGCTCTACGAGGCGCATGGGTTTGTTGCGGCGGCGAAGGAAGAACACTTCTACGCGCCGGGGCGCGGAGCCTTTCTCTATCGCAAGCTTCTCCAGGGTTAGTATCGCCAGCTGGTCAGATCTGCCCCGGGCGGCGCTGTCTTCTCAATGCGGTCGAGAATCTTGGGCAGATACTGCGTGTTGTAATGCAGACGCGAGTAGGCGTTGGGCAGGGTGGGGTCGCCGTTCCAGCAATGCTCGGCGCGCGGGCCGTAGGTTACTTCGCCGCCATACGGCGGATTCTTGGTCGAGTCCAAAAAATCCTGCATGCGGTAGACGGCATCGTTGAGGAAATAGGTGTCGTCAGATCCGACATAGATGTGGATCTTGCCCTGGAGTTCCGGCCCGAGCTTCGCCCAGTCGCGCTCGAGGATGGCTTCGAGATCGTAGTGCTGACGCCAATATTCGGCGACGGAATGGTCGATGTCGCCTGTGACCTTATTGAAGATGGGCTTCGGGTACCCGTCTTCGCCAACAGGGCCGTACACGGCCTGCCAGATATCGAACTGCTCGCCGCTGCGGCCGTGATCGCCAAGAGCGAGTTCGTAGCCGTTGATCTCCTGGGTGGTGATCAAAGTGTGCCCGAGGTAGTCGCGCATGGCGGGCTGGGCTTCGCGTTTGTGCGCACCCGTGAGATAGAAAGCATTGGCGTCGTCGTAGAGATCGATGTTGGTGAAGGCATGGAAATCGATGGGGTCCGGGCAGGCCGCGAACGCGCCGTTGTAGTGATCGGGATAAAAGACCTGGACGGCGAGCGCCTCCCAGCCTCCAGTCGAGCCGCCGTAAACAAAGCGCGCCCATCCCTGGCCAATTCCGCGGAACTGCTTTTCGATTGCAGGAATCAGCTCGTTTTCAATCGCATCACCATACGGACCGACATTGGCCGAATCGACTGCGTAGGAATCGTCGTAATAGGGATTGGCGTGCTGGATCTTGATGATGAGCACGCGCGGGAACCCGGGCGAGATCCAGCGCTGGTAGAACTTGTAGGCCTCCTCCTGCTGAATGCGGTTGTAGCCGGCGAGGTGAAAGCGCTGGCTATAGTCGGGCTTCAGGTTGGGATCAGGCGGCGTGGTGCGGAAATCGCTGAAGTCTGAAACGAAGTGATCGTGAAAGATGATCAACGGGAAGTGCGCATTGGGATGGTCGTCGAAGCCCTCGGGGACGAGCACGATCGCGCTGAGGAACATGGGCCGTCCCCAGAACCTGGTGAGCGCCCGGCTCTGGATGCGAATGTGGCGCACATATTTGGTGTCAGCCGGGGTCTGGATGGGCGGAATGACTTCGGTGAGTTCAACCTTGCTTTCTTGCGCGCCTGCCGCGATGTGGATCTTCTCCGGCTTGGAGTAAAGGTTGCCGGGAGAGCTGTTCCAGTGCTGTCCCTCTCCCTGGTCCATGTGCAGCTTCACGGTCTTGCCGTCAGCGCGGTGAAAGGTCTCGTATTTGTTCAGGACGGCCTGCACGATGTAATCGCCTGGAGGCACGTCTTTCAAGCTTCGGATGGGATAGCCCCATGCAGAGCTGTCGACGGTCTGCGCCTGCCCCGGCTGCCATCCGTCGACAGTGACGCCGAAGACAATCTGCGAGCGGGGCGTGTCGTCGATCTGGTTACGCGGCTCATCGCTGGGGTCGGTGGACAGGACGAGCAGAAGCCGGCCGTCGAGCGGCTGGGCGCTGAGCCGGGCAGGGAACGACACCGAAAACGATTGCGCAGATGCCGCAGAAGCGCATAAAAGAAGCAGAGCCAGGGCGGTTCGGTTCATGCAGGTTACTATACAAGGCTGCACAAACGGAGAATCGCCTGCGACCCGGTCGAAGCGGCTGTCTGTTGTTCCAGGTAGCGAGCAACTCGGCGCTATTTGCTGTCGGCCTGGGTCTCGCGGATGAAGGCTGCGACGCGGTCGTGAAGCAGCTTCAAGGATTCGTCGCGCACGTAGACCATGTGGCCGGATTCGTAAAAGGAATATTCGATGTTCTTCGCCAGCGACTGCGGAATGGGGAGATGCTTCTCCTCGTATATTGCTGCGAAAAACGGGGTGGCGAGGTCGTAGTAGCCGCCGTTGACCATCACCTTGAGGCGCGGATTCGTCTTCATCGCATTGGCCAGATCGTTGGCGACGTTGAGGTCGATGGGGTTGCCGTGATGCTTGAGATCCCACTCGTAGCTGCCGAACAGCGCTTCGGGCAGGTAGGTCTGGCCTTCGCCGAATTTCAGATCCTTGCGCACGTAGTCATTGAAGAGCGAGACATAGGCAGAGGAGATCGCCGAACTTTGCGGATCGTACTCGGCGTTCTCGCTGAGCGGATTCAGCGAGGGGCCGGAGAAGCGCGTATCGAGCCGGCCGGTGGTCAGATCCTGGTCGTCCTGCAGGGTCTTCTCAAATTCGAGGCCAGATACGCGCAGATTGGCTTTCAGCAAATAGTCGACGGGAAGACCGGTGTAGTCGTGGAGCTTTTGCGCAACCTGCTGCTTCTCGGTTTCGGAGACGTCGGTGCCGAGGGCCAGAGCGTGCGCGTAGGCGCCCATGGCGAAGTCCTCGACTTCTTTCAGGAATGGTTCGAGAGCCGCCGGCTGTTGAGGCAGCTTTTTGTGGTACCAGGCTGTGGCGGCATAGGTGGGAAGCGCGAGTTCATAGGGAAGATCGACGCCGGGGTTCTGCTGCGGGGCATCAATATCGGTGGTGAAGTTGAAGATCTGTGAAAGCAGGATTACGCCGTTGATGTCGACGCTTTCGTCGTTTTCAAGAGTGTTGGCGAGCACCGCGGAGCGCGTGGTGCCGTAGCTCTCACCGAAGATGAACTTGGGCGAATTCCAGCGACCGTACTTGGTGATGAAGCGCTTGATGAAGCGCGCGAAGGCGCCGGCATCCTGGTCCACTCCCCAGAAGGCCTTGTCGGCATCCTTGCCCATCATGCGGCCGAAGCCGGTGCCCGGCATGTCGATGAAGACCAGGTCGCTGACATCGAGCAGGGAATTGGCATTGTCAGTGAGCTTGTAGGGCGCGCCGGGGAGATGCTGGTCGCTGCCCGTGACCACGTGCTTGGGCCCGAGCGAGCCCATATGCAGCCACACAGTGGAGGAGCCTGGACCGCCGTTGTAGAAGAAAGTGATGGGGCGGTCTTCGGCTTTCGCGTCCTTCTTGAAGTAGGCGACGTAGAACATGCGGGCGACTGGCTGCGCATCCTTGGGATCCTTGGGCTCTGAGAGGGCGAGTTCGCTGCCGGGCTCGGGCTTGCCGTCCAACCCAAGTTGCGAATCCTGGGTATCGTTCGCGCCCACGGTGATGGTGCCTGCGATGGCGGTGTAGGCGATGTGCTGGCCATTGACGTCGACTGCGCCCTGCGTGGTCGAGTCAGCCGGAGCGGGCTTTTCGGGGGTCTTTTCGGCGGAGGACGCCTTTGTTGCGGGAACATCATCGTCTGCCTTCAGGCGCGCGGGGAGAACGAGAAAGGAAACCGCGAGCGCGGTGCCCGCCAGACAACAAAGAGGTCGCATGCGAAGGATCTCCTGAATTGTGGACAGCTACGGCGGTCAGTATAGCGTTTGGAAGGGGCGGGGCCGGCCGAATTGTGGCCGGCGCGGCGGGGAGAGTATCCGGGATGTACCGGGTGAGACGGTGCGGGCGCATGCCAGCGTCTGTCGCAGTGCGCGCTACTTCTGCGGCTTTTCGAAGGGCTGCTTCTCAGTGATGCGGGGGCGGTTTTCGGCCTGCAACTGCTTACTGACGGCTTCGACTTCGCGGAAGACGCGGAGCAGGTTCCCGCCGAGAATCTTGCGGCAATCTTCTGCAGAGTAGCCGCGTTCGATCAGCGCTGCGGTGATCTTGGGCAGGTCGGCGGGCGAATCGATGCCCTCGGGAAGCTGGCCGCCGACGCCGTCGAAGTCGGAGCCGAGGCCGACGTGGTCAATGCCGGCGACCTTGGCAATGTGATCGATGTGATCGATGAGCATGGAGAGCGGCGGGCGCGGAATGCGGTCGGCATATTGCCGCTGGAGCTTGTCGATCTCCTCTTGCGGGGCTTTTTTGCCTTCGGCCTTGTACTTGTCTTTGAGTTCCTGAACAGCCTTGTCGACTTCGGGCTTTTGCGCTTTCTGCGCGTTGCGGTAGGCCTGCGAGATGAAGGCCGAGTAGAAGTTGACCTGGACGACGCCGCCCTTGGAGCTGGGGCCGCCGGAGTTGGCCACTGCGCGCAGCATGTCGTCGGTCATGTTACGCGGGGAATCGCACAATGCCCGGGCGGCGGAGTGGGACGCAATGACGGGAGCGCGCGAAATGATGAGGGTGCGAAAGAAAGTGCGGTCGGAGACGTGGGAGATATCGACCATCATGCCGAGGCGATTCATCTCGTAGACCACGTCTTTGCCGAATTCGGTCAGCCCTTCTTTGGTGTGCGGAACACTTGGATCATCGATGTCGCCCGAGGAGTCGGCCCAGCCATTGGAGTTGGACCATGTCAGCGTCATGTAACGGACACCGAGGGCGTAGTAGTCGCGCAGGAGCGCGAGAGAATCTTCGATGGAGTGGCCGCCTTCAATGCCCATGAGCGCCGCAAGCTTGTGCTCGCGATGGGCGAGCTCGATGCCCTCCGGCGAGGTGACAAACATCATCTGGTCGGAGTGCTTCGCGACCTGCTGCCGGACCGAGTCGATGAGGATGAGGGTGCGACGCGCGAAATGGCCTTTGTTGGCTTCGGGATCGACCCAGATGGAGAAGAATTCGGCGCCGAGATTGCCTTTGCGCGCGGACTCAAGATTGAAGTTCCCGTTGCCGAGGGGGTCAGAGAGATCGAAGTTTTCGTCGACGAAGCGTTGCGGCGTGTCGGCGTGGGTATCGATCACGATCGCGGACTTCTGCACGGCTTCGGGAGAAATTGTTTTGGGTGTCATTTTTGGGGAGCCCGCAGGGGCTTGAGCGCAGAGGAGGATGGGAGTTGCGAGGAGGAGAGAGACGGGCAACGCTAGCAAGGCGCGAATGGGCATAGGCGAAGCGCAAACACCGGAGTCCGAACGTCCTGAGATAGCCAGTTATGCGGCTCCAGGATGGGAGGGAACTCTGGTTCTGCTGTAGCGCCAGTATAGCGTGACACGCAAAAGCTAATAGAGCCTACCCGTGTGAGGAAGGCGTCGAGACAAAACCGGTTCTACCCGGCTCGAAGATTCCCCAGCCGGGTTCACGAAGAATCCGAGTGCCGCGGAGCTTGCTAGTGGCGCATGAAACTCTTCATGGGGATGTCTTCGTCGTGCGCCGGAGTGGGGGAATCGAGCACGAACACGTCGCACGCCTTGTGCCATTGGCCAAGCTGCTGCAGACCGCCGCCATCGACGGCAATCTTGTAGGCCTTCTGGCCGTTTTCGCCCGTTGCGCGCGCCACCACGTACCCGGTGTAGCCGACGCCCTTTTCGTTGATGACCGTGACTTCCTGGCCCACATCGAACATGCGGATAACCTCCTTGTCCGGCCGCAACCATCCTTACTGGGTTGGTTGCTCGATTTTTGCACCAAGTTGGTCACAAAATGCGGGTCTTTTTAGTACCCGGTTTCTTCCGTGGCAACAGGGCACGCGTAACGAACCGAAACCTAGATCGGAGTGGCGGGCGTGCCAACAGCGGGGTTTTGCGAATTTATTGCCTTCTGTGCGCCGGGGAGGGGTACAATCGCCAACACTTTCGGGCTTTGCCAATTCACCCCAAAGGAACGTGACTCCATGACTGGACCCCGTGGAACTTTTTTGTATTGGATGATGCTTCTGACTGTCCTGGGTGTGGCGCGGACGGCATCGGCGACAACAGCCCCCGCCGACCCCTGCGCTCTGCTGACCGCGACGGCCGTAGGCAGCGCAGCTGGTGCATCCTTTAACCCTCCGCAGTCGACTGTCGCGCCGCGCCCCTTCGCCAACACGGTGGAGGGAACCGATTGCCGATACTCCCCCAAGGGAAGCGGCGACGGACTTCTGTTCCGCATCTACTTCGATCCTTCGCCTGCCGATGCGACCGGCCTGTTTGCCAGGCTCAAGATGTTTTTTGGGCCGCCGACCGCGGTCACAGGGGTAGGCGACGAGGCGTACTTCGATGGGCGCGGCGGCTTGCATGCGCGCAAGGGGAATGTACGCTTCTATCTCGAAATGCACGGGAACCAGCAGGCAGCGTTAAAGACCCTCGGAGCTCAGGTGGCTGGGTCGTTGTAGGTCGAAGCTGCGGCGTTTGGCTAGTGCTTGTTGAGGAGCGCGACGATCTTGTAGGTTTCCGATTCTGTTTTGCGGCCGTCGGGACCAACGGGCCACTTGAGCTTGGCGCGCTGGCCGTCGAAGTCGGCTTCGACGTGCTGAACCATCGGCATGGCGCAGGATCGGCGGACGATGAAGGTCCCTCGCGATGAGTATTTATTGAGGCAGTTCACCACGGCAACCTTGCCATCGGGCAGCAACAGGGAGAGGGTTGTACCTGTGACGTTGAGTGCAGGCTGGCCAGGTAGGCTCGACTGCGCACCGGAACAGGCCTCGCTCGCGATCTCGGCGGCGCAGTCGACGACGCCGTCGGGAAGAACGCCGGCCTCATTCGGTATGAGGGCGGCGTAGTTATCGTCGCTGTTTTGGCGATAGAGGACGGTGGCTTCGATCTTCTGCGCGGAAAGCATCGGCGCCCCGAGCGCCAGGGACAGGACGACCAGACCGGTTGCCCGAAAGCCGGACCCCTTCATGCTTGAACCTCTCCAGGATTGTTGTTTTTAAGTGTATGGAGACGCAGGCAAAATGCGAACCACGCAGACAGCCTTGGTTCTTTCAGAGGTAACGTGACAGAAGGACACAGACGTTGGTGCGCAGGAGATCGTTGCCCGGCCCGTCGAGCACCCGGGAAATTCTGAAAACACCCCGCATTTCAGAGATCGACCGGGGTTCCGCCCCGGCTTTCGGGGCCGAGATCGGCAAGCGCCTCGGTGAAACTCCAGCGGTGCCCGAAGAAGTCCTCGGCGTCGTACTGGTGCCCGCCGTAAGGGTGATCCGTGAAGCATGCCTCGCGGGCCCACATCTGGATGCGATGGTTGCCGATGCGCAGGTGGACGGTAAAGCCGAAGGCCTTGATCAGCCAGTCAGCGGCAACACCGGGGTCTGGACAGAACTGCATGGGAATGACGGGCAAGGGGGAACGGAGCGATTGGGGCGCAAGGGGACCTCGCGATCTCTGAGGCCAAGGGAGCAGATGCGCGATGGCCGCCCGGGGAGCGCCAATTTCAGACGGGTTTTCAACTGCGGCTGGTGAAGTTGGCGCGCCGGTAAAATGGAAGCAGGTCATGTCCGAATTTACCCATCTGCATCTGCACACCGAATATTCGCTTCTCGATGGCGCCTGCGACGTCCATAAGCTCGTCGATCGAGTCGCCAAGCTGGGCCAGAAGTCCGTGGCGATGACGGACCACGGCAACATTTACGGCGCGGTCCACTTCTTCAACGCGGCGAAAGAGAAAGGCATCAAGCCGATCCTGGGGTGCGAACTGTACGTGTGCAAGGCCGAAGACCATCGCGCCGAGACCCCCAATGACCAATACAACCACCTGCTGGTGCTGGCCGAAAACGAAGAGGGGTATCGCAGCCTGATCCGCCTGACGAGCGAGGCAAGCCTGCACGGCTTCTATCGCAAGCCGCGGGTGAGCAAGAAGTATCTCGCCGAAAACTGCAAAGGGCTGATTGGCTTCTCAGGCTGCCTGAGCGGCGAACTGTGCGAGGAGTTGACGGCTGGCCACTACGACAAGGCCAAGTCCGTCGCGCAGATGTATCAGGACATCTTCGGTCGAGGCAACTTCTACCTGGAACTCCAGGACCAAGGGCTCGAGGCGGAGCGCAAGATCCAGGCGGACCTGCTGCGGCTTGAAAAAGAGCTCGACATTCCGCTTGTCCTCACCAACGACTCGCACTATTTGTGCGGCGAAGATTCGCACGCTCATGATGTGATGCTTTGCGTGCAGACCGGCGCGAAGACCCATGACGCGGACCGGTTTCGCTTCGATTCGGATCAATTCTTCGTGAAGTCTGCCGAAGAGATGGCGCGGCTCTTCCCCGATCATCCCGGCGTGACGCAGCGAACCATGGAGATTGCCGAGCGCTGCAACCTGAAGCTGCACAAGGTCGACAATCCTTTCCCCGAGTTTGCTGTCCCCGAAGGTCACACCATCGACAGCTACTTTGAGGAAGTGTGCCGCGCCGGTCTGAAGAAGCGGCTTGATACCGCGGTGCGTCAGCTTGAACTGCGCGGCATCCGGAGATCGACGCCGGAGGACTACGAGGCGCGGCTCAAGTACGAGATCGACATCATCAAGCAGATGAAGTACTCGGGCTACTTCCTGATCGTGTGGGACTTCATCAAGTATGCGCGCGACCACGGGATTCCGGTAGGACCGGGACGTGGATCGGCGACGGGGTCGCTGGTGGCCTATTGCATGGAGATCACCAACATCGATCCCATGCAGAACGTGCTGCTGTTCGAGCGTTTCCTGAATCCCGAGCGCGTCACGATGCCCGACGTGGACGTGGACTTCTGCATGAACCGTCGCGGCGAGGTGATCGACTATGTCACGCGCAAATACGGGCGCGAGCAGGTTGCGCAGATCATCACGTTCAACACGATGGCGGCGAAGGCCTCGATCAAGGATTGCGGACGCGCCCTGGATATGCCTTACGGCGACGTGGATCGAATCGCCAAGCTGGTTCCGGCAACCGTGGGCATGACGCTGGAGAAAGCTCTTGAAGAAAGCCCCGATCTGCGCAAGGCCTACGACAACGACAAGCAGATCCGCGAACTGATTGACACCGCAAAAAAGCTCGAAGGACTGGTGCGTGGCGCGGGCGTGCACGCCTCGGCCGTGGTGATTGCGCCGCGCCCCCTGATCGACCTGGTGCCGCTGAATCGAACCAAGAACGAAGAAGTAGTGACGGCGTACGACATGAAGGCCGTGGAGAAGATGGGCCTGCTGAAGATGGACTTTCTGGGCCTGGCGACTCTGACGGTGATCACCGATGCCGTGAAACTGATCGAAGAGGCGCGCGGGGAAAAGCTGGACATCGAGATGATCCCCATTGATGATCCAGAGACCTTTCAGAAGGTCTTTCATACCGCGCTGACCTCGGGAGTATTCCAGTTTGAATCGTCGGGGATGCGGGATATTTTGCGGCGCTATAAGCCGGACTCGGTGGAAGAACTGACGCAGTTGAATGCTCTCTACCGGCCCGGCCCGATGGACATGATCGACGACTTCATCGAACGCAAGTGGGGACGCAAGAAGGTGGAATACCTGCTTCCGGCGCTCGAAGAGATTTTGAAAGACTCGCTGGGCGTGATCGTGTACCAGGAACAAGTGATGCGGATCGCGAACGTTCTGGCGAGTTACAGCCTCGGCGAGGCCGACCTGTTGCGGCGCGCAATGGGAAAGAAAGATCCGAAGGCGATGGCGCAGCAGCGCGAGCGGTTCCAGTCAGGGGCAGCGAAGCTGGGGCATCCAAGGGCGGCAGTGGACGAGATCTTCGACCGGATGGAGAAGTTTTCCGGCTATGGATTCAACAAGTCGCACTCGGCAGCGTATGCATGGGTGGCTTACCAGACGGCCTATCTGAAGACGCATTATCCGGTCGAGTTCATGGCAGCGCTGCTGACCTCAGAAACCTCGAAGCCTGACAACGTGGTGAAGTATATCGGCGAGTGCAAGGAACTGGGCATCGCGGTCGAGCCGCCGGATGTGCAGTCCTCGGGGGCGCAGTTTACTCCGCATGGCGCTGCGATCCGCTTTGGATTGGCGGCGGTGAAGAACGTGGGCGGCAACGCGATTGAGTCGATCAAGAAGGCGCGCGAAGAACTGGGTGGGCGCTTCCGCAGCTTCTGGGAGTTCTGCGAGAAGGTCGATCTGCGGGTGATGAACAAGCGCGTCATTGAGTCGCTGATCAAGGCTGGAGCGCTGGATTCGCTTGGCACGCGCGGCCAGCTTTATGCCGCGGTGGACAAGGCGATGGAGCGCGCGCAGAAGGCGCAGCGCGATGAGGCGCACGGGCAGACGGGACTCTTCGGCTTGTTCAATGAGGCGCCCGCACACGGACACGGCGGAGACGAACTGCCCAAGGCGGCGGATTGGGAAGAGAGTGAGCGGCTTGCCAATGAAAAAGAAGTGCTGGGATTCTTCGTGTCCGGACATCCGCTCGACAAATATGCCGAGAAGCTGCGCAACCTGCCCGGCGTAATTTCGGTTGCCGAAGCGCTGGAGCGCAAGCCTCCGGAGAAGCGCTGGGGCAAGGATGCAGATCCGGCCGATGAGATCCAGGTGGCCGGCATCATGCATGGCGTGCAGCCGAGGAAAACCAAGCGGGACGGCAAGCTCTACGCGCAGGGTGCGCTTGAGGATGCCACCGGCAAGATCGAGCTGATCGCTTTTCCGCGCGACTACGAACGGCTGGCGGAGCAGCTGAAGATCGAAGCGCCGGTGCTGATTCGCGGAACGCTGTCGGGGGATGAGGACGCCGCGCCAAAGCTCTCAGTGAGCGCGATCCAGGCGCTTGAAGAAGTGCAGGTGAAGCTGCCACGCGGCATTCGCATTCGCGTGAACCTCGATCGCGCGACGGAAGAGATGCTGGCCGAGTTGAAGTCGGCGGCCGAGGCCGCGCCCGGACCCGGCAAGGTGATGCTGCATCTTGAGAAGAAGGGCGAGTACGCCGTGATTTTGGAACCGGAGCAGATGAATGTTGCCGCGGATCGTGGCTGGGTGGAGCGCGTGGAAGAGCTGGTGGGCAAGGGAACGGTGCAGTTGATGTAGCGGGCGAAGACCGGCAGAGAAGAGCGGGGCGGATCCATTGAGGATTCGCCCCTTGTGTTTAGCGGAGGAAGGCCTCAGTCAGGCCGCCGTCGACCGGGATGATATGACCCGAGGTGCAGCGCGATTTAGGCCCAGCCAGGAAAAGAATCGCTTCGGCGCAGTCCGCTGGATCAATCGGCTGGTGGGTCAGGGTGCGCTTGGCGTAGAACGCGGCCAGCAGATTGCGCAGTTCGTCGTCGCTCAGCGAGTCGTCGAAGGGGATGTCGTATTTGGCGAGGGAAGCGCGCATGCGGTCGCGCGGAAACATGGTCGAGCCCTTGACCACTGTGGCAGGGCTGATGCCGTTGACACGCACGTGCGGCGAAAGGGATACGGCAAGCTCGCGCACAAGGTGCGAAAGGGCTGCCTTGCTGACGTCATAGGCTTCGCTGCCGCGCTTGGCAACGACGGCGTTCGCCGAACTGGTAAGAACGATCGAGCCGTCGAGATTCTGCTCCGCAAAGATCTTGGCAGCCTCATCGGCGAGCAGATAGTTGCCGGTGACGTTGACGTCGAGGGTCGTGGTCCACATCGCATCGCTGATGGCGCCGTCGGGTGGAGACGGAAAGAGGGCTGCGGTATTGATGAGGATGTCGATGCCGCCGAATGCGGCGATGGTGGCCTGAATCGCAGAGCGAATGGCGTCCCGGTTGCGGATGTCGACGGATGTGGATGCGACGAATTCTTTCGCAGTGAGCGCCGTGAGCTCGCTGGTCACCTTACCTGCGGCTGTCTCGTCGCGATCGGCAATCATGATGTGCGCGCCGCGCGCCGCGGCCAGCAGAGCGACTTCGCGGCCGATGCCGCTGCCGCCGCCGACAATCAGCAGAATGCGCCGGCTCAGCTCTTTTTCCGGAGGCTGGCGGCGGATCTTCGCCTCTTCCATGGCCCAATATTCGATGCGGAAGGCTTCAAGGGCGGGCAATGCAACGTAATTCGCGTGTGTCTTGAAGCTGGCCGGATCCATGCCTTCGCCGCACTGCGGCAGGCGCTCCGCGCTTTCATTCCCTTCAGACAAGAGGGTCGCGCCCTCCATCACGTGAATGGCGTTGGTATAGAACTCGCCGACGATGCGCGCTTCGGTTTTATTTTTTCCGAAGCTGAACATGCCGAGACCGGGAATGAGAACGACGGTCGGGTTGGGATCGCGCAAGGCGGGCGAGTCGGGCGTTGCGAAGCCTTTGTAATAGGCGCGGTACTGGTCGCGATATTCGGCCAGCGAGGCATCGATTTGTTTCTTCAATGAGCCGATGTCGGCGTTTGCTCCCCAGGGGACAAAGAGCGGGCGAATCTTGGTGCGGATGAAGTGATCGGGGCAGCTGGTGCCGAGAAAGGCAAGATCCTTTGCATCTTTCGAACCGACAAACTGCAGCACGTCGGGCGCATCGCTGTAGCTCGCGATCCAGTGATTCTGCGCGCTCACGCGTCCGCGCAAGTAAGGGGCGATGGCGATGGCCAGATCCTTGCGATCGGTGCGCGCGGGGATGGCTTCGCCGCCAAACCGGACGCTGCTCTTCGCGTGGCGTGCAATGAACTGGCCGATCTGGTCAATCACGGTGAGGGTGTTGATGTAACATTCGCGCTGCGTTTGTCCCCACGTGAAGAGGCCATGCCCGCCGAGCACGATGCCGTCGCAGGCCGGGTTTTCCTGAACGGCGCGGCGGAGCATCAAACCAAGTTCGAAGCCCGGGCGCTGCCACGGAATCCACACGAGCTCGTGGCCAAACTCGCGATTGAACTGCTGCATCTTGGCTTTGCCATTGGCGGATGCAGCAAGAGCGATGCCCCAGTCGGGGTGAAGGTGATCGACATGCGGGAAGGGAAGGAAGCCGTGCAGCGGCGTGTCGATCGAAGCGGCCACAGGGTTGTTGCGGAAGGTGCAGAGGGGATACATGGCAACCATGTCGTCTTCGTGCTCGACTCCCTTGTAGCTGCGCTCGAGCGCCAAGAGCTTTTCGAGGTATAGCGTTGCCAGTCCGCTGAGCTTCATGCTTCCCAGGTCTCCGCCCGAGCCTTTCACCCACAGGACCTGGACCGACTCGCCGGTCAGCGGATCGGTCTCTCGAATCTTCGAGCTGGTGTTGCCGCCCGCAAAGTTGGTGATGCGCAAGTCAGAACCGAGCAGGTTGGAGCGATAGCGCAGGAGCTCAGGCTCGTCGAGCTTTGCGGCAACGTTGGGATCCCAGCGATCATCGAGAAATTGCAAAGCAGGAGCAGCGACAGTTGATTGAGTCATAACACACCACCGGAGAGCCTGGAGTAGGCTCTTTCATGATATAAGCCTCGAGCAGAGCCGGATGGCAGCAGCCGAAAGGTCAGGCGTAGCTGCTGACCGGCGCATTCCGGCTTCCGCGCTCGCGCGCGAGGCGCTCGACGTATCCGCTTTCGCGAAGCGCCTGCAACGGGTCGGCCGGCAACCCGCGCAATTCACGCCACGAGCGGACAAGCGGCCGCACGTCGCGCCAGAAGGCGCCACGGAACAATTCTTCAGCCGCGACCAGATCGCACGACTGCTGCAAGGCCGCAAGCTGGGCGCGATCGACCAGCGCAGCCTTGAGCCAAAGTTCCTGGGCCGTGACCACAGTCTGCACCATCGCTTCCAATTTTCCCTTCAGGTTATGGCTCTGGTCCACCATGAACGCGACCACTGCGTCAGGCAGAGCGCTGGAGAAGTGAACGTGCAATTCGTGGAAAATGCGGAAGACCTGGTACGGGTCGATGGAGCCCAACGTCAGGTCGTCGTCGGCGTAACGGCGGTCGTTGAAGTGGAAACCGCCCAGAAGCCCGAGATGCAGCAACCATGCGACGATCTGCTCGATGTTTTGCGCGGCGTAGTGATGGCCGGTGTCGACAAGAACGAACGCCTGCGGCCCCGCGGCGCGGCACAGATGCGACGACATGCCCCAGTCGGCGATGTCGGTATGATAGAAGGCCGGCTCAAACGGCTTGTATTCGACGAGGAGGCGTTGGCCGGGACCGAGGTGCTGATGCGCGGTGATCAGCGCGGCTTCGAGCCATTCCATGCGCTTGCGCATCGACTGCGTGCCGGGATAGTTCGAACCGTCGGCAAGCCAAAGCGAAATGTCGCGACTCTCGAGGCGCTTGGCGATCTCGATCGAGTCGAGCACGTGGGCCAGCGCTCGCTCACGAATCTCCGAGGATGGATTGCAGAGCGAGCCGAATTTGTATTCCTGATCCTGAAAGAGATTGGGATTAATGGAACCCGCACGAATGCCGAAGCGGGCCTCGAGAGCCTTGACCTCGGGCACGTCTGTCAGGCCCTTGGGCAGATCCCACAAGACATGCAGCGCGACGGAGGGAGTCGCGCCGGTGAGACGATTCACCTCCGCGGCATCGGCAAACTTCTCCTCGATCGTGCTCGCGGCGGCCGCCTGCACAAATTTGCCGAAGCGCGTGCCGGTATTGGCGAAACCCCAGGACGGTATCTCTATGCTGAAGCGGTCCAAGATTTCAATAGCGATTTCGTGGCTTGCGGAGTCGGGTTTGCTCATGGGTGATCTCCCTTGCGATAGTCCTGCGGTTGCGAAGAGTCTTCATCGTGGACCAGAAGGACATGAAGGAATCGCGGCCCGTGCACGCCCTTGATGCGCGTCATCTCGATGTCGGCGGTTGCGCTTGGTCCGGAGATGTAAGTGGCGAGAGCGGGAGGTTGCAAGCAGCGGTCGAAATATTCGGGCAGGGTTTCGACCACCTGGCTGGCGCGAAGGATGCAGAGATGCCAGTCGGGCAGGAGGGTCAAGACGCGACGGCCTTCTGCGCTGGAGTGATGGAGAACGATGGTGCCGGAGTCGGCGACGCCGGCGAACGAGGCGGTCACCACAGCGTCGGAGGTTTCGATATCAGAGTAGGTGAGGCTGTCATCGATTCTCCACGTGAAGCCGGGGACACGCCATGCTCCTGGCAGACCGGGCGGAGCGACGATCGTGTGCCTGCCGCTCAAGCGCAGAACTTCCTCGATTGAAGAAACAATTTCCGCGGGGCCGCACTCGACAACATCGGCGTTGTATTCGCGGAGGCGTTCGATCATCAGATCGAGACAGGCAGGACGGTGGAGCTGGCCACGTCGAATGTAGGCCGCGGAATGATCCGGCGCAGGCGCCGAATCTGCGGCTGCGGCGTTGCGAATCCGGCCGAGGATGATGTCGCGCGAGGATGCCGCTGGAGTCATGATTTTTCCCCCGAGCGGGACTCAACCTTGGGTCGCGCCGCCCACCACGCGCGAAAGCTCTCCCTGGGAATGCCCCGCAGGTCGCGGGTCATGGTCCAGCGGGCCCCAAGGCTGGGCAGAGCATGGATCCAGCCGTCTTTGCGGGTGAAAGGCCAGAGCGCAATTCGTCCGAGCCGCTGCGCGAGGCGGAAACGGGCCGCGCTCGCGAAGATGCCATTGGCGACACGCATGGCGACGTACATCAGGTCGAAGGCGCGGTCAGTCTCTGAACGCTCCTGATCGATGACCTGTGCGCGCAAATCGATCAGCACCTCGGGGATGTTGATTTTGACAGGGCAAACTTCGTAGCACGCGGCGCAGAGCGACGAGGCATAGGGCAACGACTGCGCGTGCTCCATGCGCATGAGTTGCGGCGTGAGGATGGCGCCAATGGGCCCGCCGTAGACCGAGCCGTACGCGTGTCCGCCGGTTTGGCGGTAGACCGGGCAGGTGTTCTGGCAGGCCGCGCAGCGGATGCAGCGCAGGGTCTGGCGCTCGACGGGACGGGCGAGGATGGGCGAGCGGCCGTTATCGAGTAGCACGACGTGAAAATTCTGCGGACCATCGCCCGGCGTGACTCCCGTCCAGAGAGACGAATAGGGATTCATACGCTCGCCGGTTGCGGAACGCGCAAGCACCTGCAGGAAGACTTCAAGATCGCGAAAGCGAGGGATCACTTTTTCGATGCCCGCGAGAGCGATGAGGGTGCGGGGCAGTGTGAGGCACATGCGTCCGTTGCCTTCAGACTCGACGATGGTGACGGCGCCGGTCTCCGCGACGAGGAAGTTGGCACCGCTGATGGCCGCATCGACGCTGAGAAACTTCTTGCGAAGATAGGAGCGCGCCGCGGCCGTCAATGCCTCCGGATCGTCGGAAAGATCGGTGCGACCCATGCGGCGAGCGAAGATTTCGCGCACCTGGCTGCGGTTGACGTGGAGAGCGGGAGCGACGATGTGGGAAGGCTGGTCGTCGTCGAGTTGCAAAATGAGCTCGGCGAGGTCCGTCTCGACCGCATGAATGCCGGCGGCCTCGAGCGCTGGATTCAACTCGATCTCGGCCGATGTCATGGTCTTGATCTTGATGACTTCGGCGGCATTTTCGGCGCGAAGAATCTGGAGGATGATCTGGCGGGCCTCGGCAGCGTAGGCTGCCCAATGGACGTGACCGCCGGCTGCCGTGCAGTTGGCCTCAAATTCGGCGAGGTAGTGATCGAGATGAGCGAGAGTCTCGTTCTTGATGGCCGCGGCCGCGGAGCGCAACTCCTGCCAGTCGGTTTTTTCGGCAACCAGACGCGCACGTTTTGCCTGGATGACATCGGTGGCGTGGGCAACATTCTTGCGCAGTTGCGAATTGCGCAAAATGGGCAGCGCTGCCGCAGGGAACGGCGGCGCGATGCGCGGGTCGAGAACGACGCTGTGGTGTTCGGCGCTCATGCGGGCAACTCGGCGGATTCAGTGCAGGCAAGAATCTCGGCCATGTGGACGGTGCGCATGGCGGCGAACTGGCGGTGGAGCGCGCCACCGAGGTGCATGAGGCAGCTGTTGTCGAGGGCGGTGCAGAACTCGGCGCCGGTAGAGAGCATATCGCGAAGCTTGGCCGAGAGCATGGCCGACGAGACTTCGGCGTTTTTGATCGAGAAGGTCCCGCCGAAGCCGCAGCAGCGATCGAGATTGTCGAGAGCCACGAGCTCAAGGCCGCGCACTTTGCTGAGGAGACGGAACGGCCGGTCGCCGACATGGAGGCCGCGCAGGCCGTGGCAGCTTGCGTGATAGGTGACTCGATGAGGAAAGTAGGCGCCGACGTCGTCCATGCCAAGCTTGTCGATCAAAAACTCACTGAGCTCGAGGACGCGCGGGAGAAGAGCCTGCAGATCTTTGCGCGATTCCTCGTTGCCGAGCTCCTCGAAGAGACCGGGATATTGATCGCGAATCATGGCGACGCAGGATGTCGAGGGAATGACGACCGTTTCCGTGTCGCGGTAGAGACGCACAAAGCGCTTGGCCTGCGAAAATGCCTCGGCGCGGAAACCTGTGTTGGCATGCATCTGGCCGCAACAGGTTTGCTGGGGATGGAAGTCGAGCGTGACGCCAAGCCGCTCGAGCAAACGCACGACAGCGCGACCAGTCTCGGGAAACAACGTGTCGTTGTAGCAGGTGATGAAGAGCGAGGCGCGCATGGCGGATTCCGGTCGGAGCAGAGGGACTCGGAAACGGTATGGTATTCGATTGCCGGAGGGCTTGTCGAATTGAGACCGGTTGCGCAGAGGCGCCGGAAAAACAGGGAGGGACGTTCCCTCCCTGCTTCAGGGGAAGCCACCGGGAAAACTATTTCGCGAGCTTGTCGAGATCGAGGTTCAGCTCGAGCACGTTGACGCGCGGTTCGCCGAGCAGTCCAAGCACGCGTCCGGTGATGTGTTGCTGAATGAGCTGGCGGACGCGATCTTCGCTGAGCCCGCGCGCGTGCGCCACACGCGCGGCCTGGTAGAAGGCGGCATCGGGGGTGATATCCGGATCGAGACCGGAACCGGAGGTCGTCACCAGGTCGATCGGCACAGGCTTGCCGGGATTGGCGGCCGCAAGCTTGTCGATGTCGCCTTGAATGCGTTGGACGAGCTTGGCATTGGACTGCGCGAGGTTGGAGCCGCTTGAAGAGGTTGCATCGTACCCGCTGCCCGCCGCCGAGGGACGGGGATGGAAGTAGCGATCGGAGGTGAAACTCTGCGCGAGCAGCGCCGAGCCGATGACCTGGCCATTCTTCAAGATGAGGCTGCCCGAGGCCCGATGCGGGAAGAGGACGGAAGCGATGCCGGTGACGAAGAGGGGATAGACGATGCCGCAAATCAGTGTTGCCAACAAGGTGAAACGGACCGACGTTCCCCAGACAGAATGAGTGGTCTTGGCAACCTGCGTGGTTGTCGCTGCCGGCAATGTCGATGTGGAATGCACGTTGTTCTCCTTCTTCATGCCAGGTGCAGGGCAACGATCACCATGTCGATGGCCTTGATGCCGATGAAAGGCACGATCACTCCGCCGACGCCATAGATCAGCAGGTTTTGCCGGAGCAGGGACTCGGCGCCCTTGGGCTCGTATTTCACACCCTTGAGAGCAAGGGGAATGAGCGCAACGATGATGATGGCGTTGAAGACCACTGCGGAAAGAATGGCCGACTGCGGCGAGTGAAGATACATAATGTTGAGCGCGTTCAGCACGGGAAACGCGCCGGCAAACATGGCGGGAATAATCGCGAAGTACTTAGCGACGTCGTTGGCGATGGAGAAGGTGGTGAGCGCGCCGCGTGTCATCAGGAGTTGCTTGCCGATCTCGACGATCTCGATGAGCTTGGTAGGGTTGGAATCGAGGTCGACCATGTTGCCGGCTTCTTTTGCGGCCTGGGTGCCGGAGTTCATGGCAACGCCGACGTCGGCTTGCGCGAGGGCGGGAGCGTCGTTGGTGCCGTCGCCCGTCATCGCCACCAGCTTGCCCTTACCTTGTTCGCGCTTGATCAGGTCCATCTTGTCTTTGGGCTTGGCTTCGGCAAGAAAGTCGTCGACCCCTGCTTCGCGCGCGATCACTGCGGCGGTGAGGGGGTTGTCGCCGGTGATCATGATGGTACGGATGCCCATGGCGCGCAGGCGCGCGAGGCGCTCTTTGAGGCCGCCCTTAACGATATCTTTCAGGTAGATGACGCCCAGCGCCGTCGCGTTTTCTGCGACCACGAGCGGTGTTCCGCCCAGCCGCGCGATCTCTTCGACATTTTCGCGGACTCGTTTCGGAAGCTGCGATCCCTGATCTTCGAGGAAACGCGCGATCGCATCCACCGATCCTTTGCGAATGCGGACGCCGGGCAGATTAACGCCGCTCATGCGCGTCTGCGCGGTGAAGGGAACGAACTCGGCGTGGATGCCGCCGAGATCGCGGCCGCGCAGGTTGTATTGCTCTTTGGCGAGGACAACGATCGAGCGACCCTCCGGCGTCTCGTCTGAGAGCGACGCTAGCTGCGCCGCGTCGGCCAGGCGCTCCGCGGAGACGTCGGGCGCAGGGCGGAATTCTGTCGCCTGGCGATTGCCGAGCGTGATGGTGCCGGTCTTGTCGAGGAGGAGCGTATTGACGTCGCCTGCGGCTTCGACAGCGCGGCCGCTCATGGCGAGCACGTTGTATTGCACCAGGCGGTCCATGCCGGCGATGCCGATGGCCGAAAGCAGGCCGCCGATGGTGGTTGGGATCAGGCAGACGAGCAGTGAAACGAGCACGAAGATCGTTTGCGGCGCCTTTGAGTAGATCGCAAAGGGCTGCAGCGTGACCACGGCGAGCAGGAAGACGATGGTCAAGCCGGAGAGAAGAATGCTCAAGGCAATTTCGTTGGGCGTCTTCTGGCGGGTCGCGCCCTCGACCAGCGCGATCATGCGGTCGAGGAAGGTTTCGCCGGGATTGGAAGTGATGCGCACCTTAATCCAATCCGAGAGAACTTTGGTTCCTCCGGTCACGGCTGAGCGGTCGCCGCCGGCTTCGCGAATCACGGGAGCCGACTCGCCGGTGATGGCCGACTCGTCGACCGAGGCAACGCCCTCGATGACCTCGCCGTCGCCGGCGATGTACTTCCCAGCCTCGACGTAGATCACGTCGTCAGCCCGCAGCTGGCCGCTGGCTACTTCTTCAAAGCCGCCGTCGGCCTTGTAGCGCTTGGCAATGGTCTCGCCCTTGGCCTTGCGCAGCGTGTCGGCCTGGGCTTTGCCGCGACCTTCGGCCATGGCTTCTGCAAAGTTGGCAAAGAGAACCGTGAACCAGAGCCAGAGCGTGATCTGGAGGTTGAAGCCAAAGGCGACGCGGTGGTTGACGATGTTGTCGATCAGCAAAAGGGAGGTGAGCACGCTGCCCACTTCGACGACGAACATTACCGGATTTTTGACCATCCAGCGCGGATCGAGCTTGCGCAGGGAGTCGATGAGCGCCTGGCCAATGATTTGGGTATTCCAAAGACTTTTCTTCTCAGCAGCCATGAGTGTGTCTCGTCCTCGCTAGAAAAGCTGCCCGTGCTGCAGCAGCAGGTGTTCCAGAATCGGCCCCAGGCTCAGTGCCGGAAAGAAGGTAAGGGCGCCCAGGATCAGCACGACGCAGATCAGGAGCACCGTGAAGAGCGGGGTGTTGACGGGGAATGTACCGGGCGAAGGGGGGACGCTCTTCTTCTGGGCCAGGTGGCCGGCGATGGCGATCACGGGAATCATCATGAGGAAGCGGCCGATGAGCATGTCCCAGCCCATCGCGATGTTGTACCACCAGTTCGGTCCGAGGCCGGCGAAAGCGGAGCCGTTGTTGCCTGCGCCCGAAGTGAACGCGTAGAGGACCTCGCTGAATCCATGCGGCCCGGGGTTATTGGTGGTTGCGAGTCCCACGTTGGGCAGGAGCACGAAGATGGCAGCAAGCGAAAGAATGATGAGGGGAAAGATGAGCACGTAGAGCATGGCCATCTTGACGTCGTAGGATTCGATCTTCTTCCCGAGATACTCGGGGGTGCGGCCCACCATGAGGCCCGCGATGAAGACTGCCTGGATGACAAAGATGAGAATTCCATAGAGGCCGGCGCCGACCCCGCCGAAGATGACTTCGCCGAGCATGATGTTGGTCAAGGGGATCATGCCGCCGAGGGGGGTGAAGCTGTCGTGCATGGAGTTGACCGCGCCGCAGCTGGCGTCGGTGGTGATGGTGGCGAAGAGCGCGCTATTGGCGATGCCGAAGCGTACTTCCTTTCCTTCCATGTTGCCGCCGGGCGCGGTTGCGGTGGCGGTTTGCTTTGCGCCGTGAATGAGCGGATGGGGATGCGCTTCGGCCCAGTAGGCTGCTGTGAAACCGGCGGCGAACAGAACGAACATGGCGGCGAATACGGCCCAGCCGTGACCGGGCGAGCCGGTCATGCGGCCGAGCGTGTAGGTGAGGCCGGCAGGAATGATGAATATCGAGAGGATCTCGAGGAAGTTGGAAAACGGGGTCGGGTTCTCGTAGGGATGCGCGCTGTTGGCATTGAAGAATCCGCCGCCATTGGTGCCGAGCATCTTGATCGCTTCCTGCGATGCTACGGGGCCTTGGCCGATGGTTTGCGTCTGGCCCTCAAGCGTATGCGCGACCGTGTAGGCGTGCAGGTTCTGGGGAACGCCTTGCGCAACCAGGAGCAGCGCATAGATGAGCGACGCGGGCAGCAGGATGTACAGCAGCGTGCGCGTAGTGTCGACCCAGAAATTGCCGATGGTCTGGGAAGCGGTGCGCTTGATGCCGCGAATGAAGGCGACCGCCACCACGATGCCAACGGCAGCCGAGAAGAAGTTGTGCGTCGCCAGCCCGGCCATCTCGGTGAAGTAGCTCATGGTGGATTCAGGCGTGTAGAACTGCCAGTTGGTATTCGTCGTGAAGCTGGCGGCGGTGTTGAACGCCAGGTCGGGACCGACGGCGGCCAGGCCCTGGGGATTCCATGGCAGGTGATTCTGGAGGCGCTCGATGGCGTAAGTGAGCAGCATACTGACTGCCGAAAAGCCGAGGATCGCGAACGCGTACTCGCGCCAGTTCATCTCGTGCTCGGCATTCACTCCGCAAAGCTTGTAGGTCAGGCGTTCGATGGGCCGGAGAATCGGATCGAGCCAGGTGCGTTCGCCTTCGAGCACGTAAGCGAGATAGAGACCCACTGGGCGGACGGTGAGGAGCAGGACGATGGAATAGATGGCGAATTGCAGCCAGCCATTGGCGGTCATTTCAGAATTTCTCCGGATAGAGCAGGGCAACCGTGAGATAGACCAGGAGCAGGAGGGAAAGAATCAGCGCGACTGCGGTGATGAGGTCCATGCGTTACCTCAGCTTCTGGCACGCCTTGACGTAGAGAAACGCCAGGCCGAAGAACACCGCCGTGAAAAACAGCATATTCACATCTTGCATTTTGAAATCCCTGTGAGGAAAGACCTTCGAGCATTAAGATGCAGCGAAAGACTGTCCCAGAAGAGATTCTTGCCAAAGGCGCGTTGCAGGGTGCGAAGGGAATTGTAAAGAAATCGTAAGTTGCAGCCCTGTTGGGCTATCTAGCAGATTCGAAAGATGGTTATTCTTCGTTTCCGACCCAGCCCTCGGGGACGAACCGGTAGCCGACCCAAGGTTCGGTTTGAATGTACTGGCGGCCGGTCTCGCCCTCCAGTTTTTTGCGCAACTGTCCCACGAAGACGCGCAGATACTCCGGCTGATGTGCGGACTGCGCGCCCCACACGGCTGTCAAAAGGGCGCGATGCGTCATGACTCTGCCGGCGTGCCGGGCGAGATGCAGGAGGAGATCGAACTCCTTGGGGGTGAGGTGCACCGGCTTGCCTTGCACGGTGATGGTGTGCGCCGTGACATCGACGACAAAGTCGCCGGCTTCGATCGCTGCGGTGGCGCGTTCAGGGGCGCGGCGCAGATGGGCGCGGACGCGAGCCAGCAGTTCCTGGATGTTGAAGGGCTTGGTGACGTAGTCATCGGCGCCGGCGTCGAGAGCTTCTACTTTCGAACGCTCATGATCGCGGACGGAGAGCACGAGGATGGGAGTCGATGCCGTCGCGCGTACGGCGCGACACACATCCACGCCGCCCAAGCCGGGCATCATCAGGTCAGTAATCAACAGATCGGGGAGCCACTCGCGAAAGAGGCGCAAACCCTCTTCGGGATCGTTGGCGGTGCGGACGTCGAAGTTTTGGGCGGAGAGAGTGGTTCGCAATACGCGAGTAATTTGCGGTTCATCGTCGATGACCAGGATTCTGCCAGGCATGTCGTTCTTCTTTTGGCAAGATTACATCATTTGCACGGGCGGTATCATGCTGAGTGAGAACCCGATGCCATTGAACACCCGCTACGGCACCGCCGCACAATGGGTTGCCGCCACGATCTCGACGGTGATCACCACGTCCTTGCTGGTGTGGGTTCATGCCGGCCCGACCACGGCGGGCCTGATCTTTCTCGTCCTGGTTGTGTGGACGGCCACGCAGGCAGGGCTTGCGGTTTCAGTCTACAGCGCGCTGGTGTGCGCATTTTGCTTCGATTATTTCTTCCTGCCTCCCTATCGCACGCTTCGCCTCGCCGGCTCTCAGGAATGGGTTGCGTTGGTATCGTTTCTCTTGAGCTCGCTGGTGGCGGGGCGCATGGCCGAGCGCGCCCGCCGGCAGGCTCGGCAGGCGGAGCAGCGCAGGGAAGACGTGGAGCGGCTGTACGTTCTGAGCCAGGAAATGATGCTTCACGAACACGCAGCGGAACTGATGCGGGCGCTGCCCGGCATGATCGAGCGCATCTTTGCGCTCAACGGGGTGGTGCTGTATTCGCGCGATGAGAACGCATTTTTCCCTTCGGTTTCAGCGACGGAGATGCCGTTGAGCATGCAGGGCAGGCTGACGGCGGTGAGCGAAGGGCTGAATTCGACCATGACGTCGCCCGACGAGGTCTGCGCGATGGCTCTGACGGTTGGAATGCGGTCAGTGGGGGCGCTGGGCTGGCGACCCGACAAGCTGTCGCGCGAAGTGGCAACAGCGATCACAGCGCAGGTTGCAATTGCCTTGACGCGAGCCACGGCGATCGAGGCTTCAGCCCGCCTCGAAGCCTCGCGCGAAGGCGAACGGCTGCGGGCGGCGTTGATTGATTCGTTGACGCATGAACTGCGCACGCCGCTGACGTCGATTCGGGCCGCGGCGACAACCCTTCGCCAGGGAGACGGCCTCGACGAGAGTGCGCGGCTCGATTTGACGGCGGTCCTGGACGAAGAGAGTGCGCGCCTCGACAGGCTGATCGGCGAAGCGGTGGAGATGGCCGAAGTGGACGCCAATGTCGTGCGCGCGCATCTTTCGCCGCAGAGCACGCGAACGCTCCTGGAGCATGCGGCCGAGAAGTCGGCGGCCGTGCTGGCGCCGCATCGAGTCGTCATCTCGGTCGATGAACCCGACGACACCGTATGGTTCGATCCCCATTTGCTCGAGCGCGTGTTCCGGCACCTGCTGGAAAATGCGGCGCGGTATTGCCCGCCGGGCAGCCGCATCGCGTTGCGCAGCCACCGGAACGGCGACCGGCTTGAATTCAGTGTCTCCGACAACGGCCCGGGTATTGATCCGATCGATCTGCCCCTGGTCTTTGAGAAGTTCTATCGCGGCAAGAAGAGCGCGTCGAAGGGCAAGGGCACGGGGATGGGCCTGGCCATTGCACGAGCCATTGTGACGGCGCATGGCGGCGGCATCGAGGCAACGAGTTCCCCTGCGCAGGGAACCACATTCCGTTTCTGGGTGCCGCTGGTCGAGAAGGAAGGGTAAGCGGCGGCTTTCGCGCGCGGAGCCGTGTTCCTGTGACGATGCGGCTAGGGGAAGTCAGCTTGGCTCGCTCGTCCAGTCGCACTCGATGTCGCGATGGGATTTTGAGCTTTCCTGAGCCCACTCGAGCACCCGTGCGGTGCGCCAGGCATCGATCGCGGCAACCGGAGGCTGTCCGTTGCCCAGCAGCGCGTCGCGGACGCCAGCGTAGAAGAGCCGGTAGTCTCCGGGAACCGATTCGACGGGCTGGGTTGCGAGCTTGCCGTCGGCATCGAGGCTGATGGTTCCCCAGCGATCGGCAGCCTCGGTGCCCCAATCGGCTGCGGTGATCTTCGTGACCTTGCCTAGCGCTTCTTCCTGCGGATCGAGTCCCCACTTCCAGTAGTTTCCCTTTGTGCCGCGAAGGTGGAAGCGCGGACGCGCCAGAGACGACAGATTGTTGGCGTCGAGCTCGACCGTGAGCCCGGTGAGATAGTGCAGGCGTATGGAAAAGGAATCCGTCGCGCCGCCCCCATTGCGTTCGTGCCGGACCTCGGCGCCGACCGATTCAGGCTTCCCGAAGAGGGTGAGGGCCTGGTCGACGAGATGCGTGCCAAGGTCGAGCAGCGTTCCGCCTTGCTCGGGCTCCTCTTTCCAGGCGCGCGACGAGGGGCCGGGGCGCCAGCGGTCGAAGCAGGATTGCACGTGCACGACCTGCCCCAGCAATTTCTCATGCAATAGACCTTGAATTGTCCGGAAATCATTGTCCCAGCGTCGGTTATGAAATGGGATACATTGCAGGCCGACCCCACCCGAGAGCTCCAGCAGCTGTTCGATCTGACCCGACGAAACCGCCGTCGGCTTATCCACAACCACGTTCCGGGCCGACTCGAGCACTTTCAACGCGATCTCGAAGTGGGTGACATTCGGCGTGGCGACAACCACGAGCTTGATCGAAGAGTCCGCGAGCAATTCATCGAGCGAGCGGCAGGTCTTGATGCCGGGATAGCGCTCCGCGGCATTGTCGCTTGTGCGCTCGACAACCGCAGCGAGTTCGAGGCCTTCAACCGAAGAAATCAGGGGCGCATGAAAGACGCGGCCCGCCATTCCAAAACCCACCAGCCCCACTCGGATCATCGAACGCTCCCTGATGAGAAACACATGCGGAGTTTTGTGTAATCAGCCTTCAAGTTTATATCGGGTCTCGGCGAGGCGGTAGAGGCGCCGCCAAACAAGTCGATTCATGGTAACCACCATGAGCGAGATGAAGATGGTGGCCAGCAGGAGGATGGGAAAGCGGCCGGTATCGGTGGCTGCGTCGATCTGCGCGCCGAGCCCAATGGTCTCGAGGGTGCGGCCGGGCATGCGCGAGTACTCGGCGAAGACCGAGGCGTTCCAGGCCCCGCCCGAGGCCGTCACCATGCCGGTGATGAGGTAGGGGAAGATGCCGGGGAGAATCAGCTTGGTCCAGCGCTGCCAGCGTGTGAAGTGAAAGAGCGACGCGACCTCGCGGAGGTCAGAGGGAATTGACATGGCGCCGGCAATCACGTTGAAGAGGATGTACCACTGCGTGCCGAGCAGCATCAGCGCAATCGATCCGATGCCAAGGCCGCCGCCGAGGTTGACCAGGCCGATGAGCAGAATGGGGAAGAACGCCGTGGCCGGCACCGAGGCCAGGATCTGCGCGACGGGCTGGACGAAGCGGGCCAGGCGTGGATTGAAGCCGATGGCTACGCCGACGGGAATCGTCCAGAGCGCCGAGATCAGCAGGGCCGAATTGACGCGAAGGAAAGTCGCCACGGCGCCCTCGAGCAGCAGTTTGAACTCCGGCCAGGTGACGGTGCGCAGCATCAGCACGGCCTGGAGCGCGCCCCATCCCACAATGGTGAGAGCCAAGACAGCGAGGGTCAACAAAACGGCCGAGTTGCCCTTGCGCGCCGGTCCCTCGTCGAGAGGACGCACCACCTGGCATTCTCTGGAGTGCGACAGGCGGCGATAGATGGGCTCTTCGAAGTGGGACCAGATGCGGCCGGGAAGGGAACTGAAGAGCGAGGAACGCTGGAGCAGATCGAGGATCGGCGACTTGACGCGGTCGGCGGACTCCACCTGCTCGAACTTGAATTTGTCGCTCCAGGAGATCAGCGGACGCCAGACGAGCTGGTCGGTCGCCACGACGATCAGGATGACGACCGTGAAACCGGCCACCAGGGCGCGCATGTCGCCCGAGTCCGCCGCGGTTTGCAGATAGCTGCCGAGGCCCGGCAACTGGAAGTTGCGAGTGCCCATGGTGAACATCTCGCAAGCCATCAGAGCAAACCATCCGCCCGCGACCGAAACGATGGAGTTCCAGACGAGGCCGATGGTCGCGTAGGGCATTTCGAGCTGCCAAAAACGCTGCCATGCCGAATAGCGGTAGATGCGGGAGGCTTCGAGCATCTCGCGCGGGATGCTTTTGAGCGAAGTGTAAAAGCTGAAGGCAAGGTTCCAGACCTGGCCGGTGAAGATGAGCAGGATGACGCCCAGTTCGATCCCCATCTGATGGCCGGGAATGAGCGCGACCATCGCGAGGACCACGGGAGGCAGAAAGCTCAGGACCGGGATCGATTGCAGGATGTCGAGAACAGCGATCATCCACGCTTCAAGCCGCGGGTTGTAGGCGGCCGTGTAGCCGTAGGTGATGGCAAAGGTCAGGCTGACAAAGTAGGCGATGGCAATGCGGACCAGCGAGTAGAACGCATAGATGGGCAGAGCGCCGATCGAGTGCGAGATGGGAACCACCGGGACCGGAGTCCCGAGCCAATACTCCCCAGTGCTGACGACCGAGAAAAAGACGGCCAGTGCGCATGCGGCCACGCCTACGTCGATCACGAAGGGCCATGTACGGACGGTGACCAGCGTCCGGGCCAGCGGCTGCAATTTCACTGGGCTTCCTCGTCGGCCGCAACTTCTTCTTCGAGCGCGTCGGGCATCACAAACCGGCGGCGCGCGGCATCAAAGTCGAACAATTCTGCGTATCGGCCCCAGTTGATCGCTGTCTCCATTTGCCGGTGAGATTCTTCCTCGCTGAACTGCTCGTCGATCATGTCGAGGAAAAACTCTTCGGGAACGGTGTGGTCACTTTTGGTTTCCAGGGCGCGACGGATTTGCCGCAGAAGGAGGACATTGGCAACCGCAGCGTCGCGGAAGAGCTCCTTTTGGCGAAGGATCTCGGAGTTGGCGAACTCGGCGCCCTGCTCGGTGATGGCCGCATCGCCTTCCTCAATCTTGAGGAATCCCAGCAGTTGGGCGGCATCGACGATGGGCAGCAGGTCGTCGATCTCGAAGGCCAGATCATCGGCCAGCCGATAGACGTCGTCGCGGCCGCCCTTGTCGAGGAGCAGCTCGAGCAAGCCGGCGATGCCACCCGGGCGGGCGTGGGGCAGCATCTGGTAGCGCATCTGCCGCTGGTCGCGCGGGCGAGGACTTGGATGCTGGTGCTCGGGAGCCTCGGTGGGGGCAACGTCGGGACGTGTCAGCACCTTGTAGATGTAGTCGACGAGCTGGGTAAAGACCTCGGCCTTTCGGTCGCGGGGCTGGGGAATCTGCACGCGGAAATCGGTGCGGATGTGGCCCGGATTGCGTCCCAGCACGATGATCCGGTCGGCCAGCAGCACTGCTTCCTCGATGTTGTGGGTCACGATGAAGACCGACTTGGTGGGCATGGTCTTGTTGGACCACAGCTCCAGAAGCTCACTGCGCAGGTTCTCGGCCGTCAGCACGTCGAGGGCGGAGAACGGCTCGTCCATGAACAAGACTTCGGGCTCGACGACCAGGGCGCGCGCAAAGCCCACACGCTGGCGCATGCCGCCGGAGAGTTCCTTGGGGTAGGCCGCTTCAAAACCGCCCAGGCCGACGGTGTCGAGCATTTTCATGCTGCGCTGGTGCCGTTCGGCGGGCTCGACCCCGCGAGCCTTCAGGGGCGCTTCCACATTCTCGAGCACCGTGAGCCAGGGAAAGAGGGCGAAGCTCTGGAACACGATGGAGACGTTGATCTCGGTGTCGCCGATTGGCTTCTCATGCCAGTAAACCTGGCCCGCCGACGGGCGCGAGAGCCCCGTCAGCATGCGCAGCATGGTCGATTTGCCCGAGCCCGACGGGCCGAGCAGAGCGACGATCTCGCCGGGCACAATGCTCAAATCGGTTGCCGAGATCACCTGAATGCGGTTTTCGCTGGGTTGGGCGTAATATTTCTCGATTTTTTCCGCGCGAATGATCGCTTCGGTTTTAACGCCTTCGACCGGGTTCTGGACGGCCACAGCCTGCATGCAAGACTCTCCGCTTGGGTTTCTGCTTCCTGGGGGTGTTCTGTATTGCGAGTGTATGTTCCCTGGGTTGCTGGCAGATGAAAGGGGAGCGGCTCAAATTTGAGTCAGACCGTCGCCGGAGCCGGGGAGCGCGAGCTTCAGCTCAGGTAACGGTATTCCCAATCTCAGCCGGAACCCTTAATATGGCTCAGCACGATGCATGCCCGGGAGAATGTTGCCTGGGAAAGCGCCGGATGGCCACGCCCGACAGAGGGTATCATGGGATAGGGTCATGGACCTGGGCCTCCGCACGTTTTGCTTCCCCAGCCGCGTATGCGGGCTTGACCGAGCACGACACTTTGAACAACTTGCAACGTCTAGGAGAGTATGCACGAAAATCGTGTCAAACCCAAGGTTCTCGTTGTCGACGATGAACGCGTCATTGCCGATACTCTGGCCATGATCCTGAACCAGAGCGGATTCGACGCTCGCGCGGTCTACTCTGGCGAAAAGGCTGTGGAGATGGCCTCTTCGTTCGCTCCCGACATGCTCATCACCGACGTGATTATGGCCGATCTGAATGGCATCGACGCGGCCATTATGATTCGTGCTTTGTTGCCCAACATCAAGATCCTGCTCTTTTCCGGCCAGGCGGCCACGGCAGATCTTCTGGAAAAGGCGCGGACCCGGGGCTACGAGTTCGAAATCCTGGCCAAGCCGGTGCACCCTCAGGACCTGCTCAGCCGTTTGAAGGCCTGAGCGGGGACAGACGCATGGCGCCTAGAGCTCTCGCCGGCCGTCGAGCGCCCGGGCCATGGTTACCTCGTCGGCATATTCGATGTCGCTCCCGGCAGGCACGCCCGTTGCAATGCGCGTGACCCGCACGCGCGAGGCCCGCAGAAGTCCCGCGAGCCAGTTGGCGGTGGCTTCGCCCTCCAGAGTCGGACTGGTCGCCACAATCACTTCGTCCACATCGCCCCGCTCAGCGCGGGCAATCAACATGGTGGTGCGCAGCTGGTCCGGCCCCACGCCGTGCAAAGGCGACAAGGTCCCGTGCAGCACGTGATACACCCCGTTGTAGCCGCGCGTGCGCTCCACGGTCTCAATACTGGTGGGCTCTTCGACGACGCAGATCAGGCGCTGGTTCCTCGTCGGGCTGGCGCAATAGACGCATGGATCCACGTCGGTGATATTGTTGCAGATGGAACACAGACGCAAGCTGGCTTTGAGTCCGCGCACGGCTTCGGCCAAAGCCACGGCATCGTCGTCGCTCGAACGCAGAATGTGAAACGCATAGCGCTGAGCCGATTTGGTTCCTACGCCGGGCAGCTTCTTCAGTTCCTCGATCAGCCGCTCCATCGGCTCGGCATAGCGTGCCACTTCTTTTTGCCTCCCAGAGTTTTCTACAGGGTCCGGTAGACGAGGCCGGTAAAGGCGTCGCCGTTGAAAGTGCCCTTGCCCCACGTCGCATCGAAGTCAGCGGTGGGCTTTTTGGCGACCGCTTCCTGCTCGCTCGCTCCCGCGTTCTTCAGCTTTGCCACGCGCTCGCGAACCGTGACGAGCATCTCGTGGTAGGCCTGCAACTGCGGCTTATCGGCGAGCGGACCGTGGCCGGGAACAATCCTGGTGTTCGCGCCGGCGAGAGAAAGCGCCTTCTCGCTTGCCGAAATCATGCCGCCGATGTTGCCCATGCTGGCTTCATCGATGAAGGGGTAGATCCCGTTGAAGAAGATATCGCCGACGTGGAGAACATCCGCGCGATGGAAGCGGATGTAGATGTCAGTGTCGGTATGTGCGGGGTCGTAGTGCGCCAGATCGAGCACGTCGCCGTTGTGCTCAATGAGCTTGGTTTCGTCGAAGGTAATTGTCGGCAGGGAGCCGGCGGGATCGGGCGGCACCGTCATGTGGAAGAACGGGATGAACTGGGTAGTGGAGAGCCGTTCCTTGGTTTTGCTGTGCGCGAGAATGGTGAAGCCGGCAGCGTGCATGCCTTCGTTGCCATCGGTGTGGTCGTAGTGCCAGTGAGTATTGATCAGCGTATGAGGCGCGTCCTGGCTCACCGCGTGGATAGCGGCCAGCACCTTCCCGACCGAGGTTGAGAAGGACGAATCGATGAGCAGATTGCCCTGGGAGCCTGTTTGCAGGACCATGTTGCCGCCAAAGCCCTGGAGCAGGTAGACGTTGTCTGCGAGCCTGGTCGTCGTGATCGGCGTCTTCGCGGCCAGAATGCGCCCTTGCGCAATGCGCTCGGGAATCGCGGTTTGGCCAACGATCGTGCGAGGCATGAGTGAAGCTGCGCCGGCGGCTGCCGCCAGGGAGAGAAACCTTCTGCGATCGAAAGCTACAAGCACGAACGCTCCTGCGTGAACGAATCGGTTAGGTGAGACCCGGAATCTTGAAACCGCCGAGCATCCCCTGGACGCTCGACTGGATGACCTCTTCTGCTTTGCGTCCCGCATCGTTGACCGCACCAACTACGAGGTCCTGGAGCATTTCCACGTCTGTCGGGCTGCCGCTGAGGCTCGCCACTGCGGAGGGATCGATGTGAACCTTGAGCAGCTGCTTCTTTCCGTTCATGGTTGCAGTCACCGCGCCGCCGCCCGCCGAGCCCTCCACGATGGTCTGTGCCAGCTTGCGCTGGATCTCCTCCTGCATCTGATTGGCTTGAGAGAGCATCTCGGGAATCTTCAGGGGATTGATCATTCCGTCTCCTTCAGGAAAGCTTCGCGCTATTTCTGGCGCAGGTCGAGAACGCTGCGAACTTCGGCGTGAAAGATTTCCCTGGCACGCTGCACCAGCGGATTCTTCAGCGCATCTTCCTGCACGCTGCCGAGGATCGGCGCAGCTTGAGCAACCGGCTGACCGTTCCCGGCGCCGGGGACGACCAGGAATCGCGAGGATGCGCCGAGCCTTTGCAACTCCTGGCGGATGATTTTTTCCGCGGCAGCATTGATCGTGAGGCTCAGCATCTTTTTGCCCATGCCGGCCACTTCGATGCGCAGGCTCGCGTCCTCCATCACCCAGACGCCTCCGCCTAGAAGTTGCGATGCGGAAACATGTCCCGCGGTCGCAAGGGCCGCGCAGATCGCTGTGCGTGCCGCTTCCGCGGTTGGTCCGTCAGTTCCGCCTGGTCCTTCAGGTCCGGCGGGCTCGGCGACGCTCTGAGGCGCCTTGGCCAGCGAGCCTTCGGTCAATGCTTCGGCGAATCCAGTTGCGGGACCCGAACTCGCGACTACGGGAAACGGAGTTACGGGGCGCGGCGGAGCAGCGCACTCGCTTACGTTGTCCATGGTGGACTCAGGCGCGACACTCTGTTTGATGATCGGCGCATTGCCCCAGCTTGCTCCGGAGCCGAAGGGCGACAAGGGAGGCGCAGAAACCGCAGCCGGCCCAGGCGTGGAAGCGGGAGCCGAATTGCGTGGAGCAGGGGATGTCGGGCGTGGGCCGGTTGCGGCCGCGGGGCTGCGATTGGGCGCTGCTCCAGCAATGCCGCTCAGCAGCTCTTCCAAAGGCAGCAGGCGCTGGGCGTGAATCAGCTTCAGCAGGCCAAGCTCCAGATGAAAACGCTGCTCCTGGCGGTAATTCAGGTCGTCGAATGTGCGCAAAACAATCTGCAGGTTGCGCGTCAGGTCTTCTTCGGTGAAGAGCAGCGCGGTGCGCGTGGCGCGAGAGCGCTCGTCGGCCGAGATTTGCAGCAGTTCGGTCTGCTCGCCGCCGATCTTCGCCATCAGCGCGTTGCGCAGGTAGCGCGCCATTTGCCGCGCCAGCGCCGAAGGACTATGGCCGGCGTTGAGCAGCACGTTCAGCTGCTCCATCAGCTCGATGCTCTGGCCGGCAGCCGCCGCTTCGAGCAGCCGCTCAAAGACGGCGTTGGGAACGGAACCCATCAGCTCGCGGATCTGCTGGGCGGCGAGAACCGGGCGACTCTTCTCGTCGCAGGGAGCCGATGCAATCGCCTGGTCCATGATGGAGAGCGCGTCGCGCATCGAACCGTCGCCCGCCTCGGCCAGCAGCGCAAGGGCAGCGTCTTCGGCCACGACTTGCTCCTGCTCTGCGATCGCCTTGAGCTGGGCGAGAATGTCGTCGAATTTGACCGCGTGAAAGCTGAAGTGCTGGCAGCGCGAGCGAATCGTCTGGGGAATGTTTTCCGGTTCGGTGGTCGCCATCATAAAGATGACGTGCCCGGGCGGCTCTTCAAGGGTCTTGAGCAGCGCGTTGAAGGCGGCCTCGGTGATCTGGTGGGCCTCGTCGAGGATGTAGATCTTGTAGCGGTCGCGCGCAGGCGCGTAGCGGGCCGCGTCGCGCAGCTCGCGAATTTCGTCGATGCCGCGATTGGTGGCCGCGTCGATTTCGATCACGTCGACGGCGTTGCCCTGGCGGATCTCGAGGCAGGAATCGCACAGGCCGCAGGGCTCGGGCGTCGGGCGCAGCTCCGTGCCGATTGCGGTTCTGCAATTCAGCGCCTGGGCCAGGATGCGCGCGATGGTGGTCTTGCCGATACCGCGATGGCCGGAGAAGATGTAGCCGTGGGCGATGCGGTTTTGCGTGAGCGCGTTCAGCAGCGTGCGCGTGACGTGATCCTGGCCGGCTACGTCGGCAAACCGCTGCGGACGATACTTCCTGGCCAGAACCTGGTAACCCATGCGAACCGCGCTCCCGGGTCGCCGCAGTTTCTGAGCGCCCCAGGTGCGATTGTATCGTCTGCGAGCGGGAAGGGAATTGTGAGTAACTCGCGGCAGAAGATCGTGCCGCGGGTTCAGAAGTCTCAGCTCGTCGATTTGGCGGCAACGCTCTTGTTGGGGCTCCAGTTGATGACGTGATAGACCGCGGGAATGGCGCCCACGTTGCGAAACCCATGCAGACTGTTTGACGCGTTGAAGACCACCGACCCCGGCGTGACCTTCACCCATTTGCCATCCGAGAGCGTCTCGCACTCGCCCTCGCGCAGGATGATGAGTTCTTCGTTGATATGCCGGTGCGGCGGATGCGGCTCCATGCCCGGGTTCAGCGTCGTCACGTGCATCTCCAACTGATCCACGGTCGCCGTAGGACCTTTGTAGAGCGAGCGCACTTCGCCGGTAGCCGTTTTCCGGGGCTTCATGTCTTCCCACTCGAAGACAGTAGGCCCGAGGATCCCACCGCTCGTCTCAGCTTCGGCCCATGCACTGAACCCTGCGGGCAGCGCCAGCAGGCCCGCAATTGCACCACGTCTTGAAATCTCCATCGTTTCTCCTCGGGAAAAGGTCAATCTTTCAGTGTCACGAACTTTGCGTTCTTCTGCGCCTTGATTACGAGCTCGGCCGCCAGCAGGCACTCCTGCTGGTCCTGCGCGACGTGCGTGCGGTTGACGATGTCGGCGACAAACTCAGGCCCGAAGGGGAGAGGCATCTGGTTACAGTCGATGTAGCGCGCCTGGTTCTTGTCGACGAGGAAGAGATTGTTGCCGCGCTTGTCGACAGCCACGTTGGTGTATTTTCGCACTTCGATGTAACCATCCGTGCCCAGGATGAACAGCCGCCCATCGCCCCAAGTGCCGAGCCCATCGGGCGTGAACCAGTCGAGTCGAACGTAGCCGAAGCCGCGATCGCCGCGTAGAACCATGTCGCCGAAGTCCTGGAAGCGGGGATGCTCGGGATGGCGCACGTTGGCAATCTGCGACTCGACAACTTCCGCCTGAGTCGAGCCGGTATAGAAGAGAAACTGGTCGACCTGGTGCGAACCGATGTCGCACAAGATCCCGCCGTATTGCTCGGGAACCCAAAACCAGTCGGGCCGGGCCGCTCCTCCGCCGGCATCGCCGTGGCCCTGAATAATCTGGTGCGGGGCGATGTTGATCGTCTGGATCACCTTGCCGATGGCGCCTTGTTGAATGAGCTTTCCGGCGTACACGGCTGCCTTCACTTCAAGGCGCTCGCTGTACATGATGGCGTAGATGCGCTTGGTCTCCGCGATGGCTTTGCGCAGCTCCGCGAGTTGCTCGAGCGTGGTGACGCCCGGCTTATCCGAAAGGAAATCTTTGCCCTTCCGCATGGCGCGCACCCCAAGGGGCGCTCGTTCGTTGGCAATCTGGGAGCTGAGTACGAGCTGAATCGACGGATCGTCGAGGATCTCATCTTGCGTCTTCACGATCTTTACGCTGGGAAAGCGCCGGGTGAAAGCGGCGAGCTTGTCGGCTTCGCCGCCCCAGGCTGCCACCAGCTCGCCGCCTCCGCGCTGCACCGCGCCGACCATGCCATAGATGTGATCGTGACTCATGCCGCAGACGGCAAACTTGATGTGATACTTCGGAGGTTCGGGGGCATCCTGCACAGCATCTTCGATAATGCCCGCATACTCCGCTGTCAACGCCGCCGAGCCCTGCGGCAGTCCGGCCATCATGGCCATCGATCCCACAGTGCCAGCCTGGCGCAGAAAATCACGGCGCCCGAGAAATCTGCTGATCATCGTTTGTTTCTCTCCCAGGGAACGGCCTCGCTGCGCGGAAAGCACGCAACGCCCAGGCGCGCGCACTCCCCGTCAGAACGGTCGATGCGATTGTAGTACGCGCGGGGAGATGTGTCGGAAGTAGAGGCTATGGGGTAGAGAAGATGGTCTGCAGCTTGGTGAGCGACAGCGCCCACAGATCGCGGGTCCAGTCGTAGTCGCTTTCTGAGAACAAGCCGGTATGGGTCAGCAGGAGCGTGCTTTCGGCGAAGGCTCCATTGATGCGAATCGACACGAGGCTCTGTTCTGTATGCGCGGTCTCGGCGCCGGCCGGATGCTTGTGCCAGGTGAAGAGCAACTTTCCGCGCCGGCAAACGCGATAGGCGCCGGAGATGCTGAAATCAAGTCTTCCCTTCGCGTGATAGTGCTCGAGCCGATAGCCGTCGTCGGTGCGTGAGGCAATTGTCTGGCAATCGGAGTGATCGCCGGGTAAAGAGAGCCAGGTTTCAATGTATTCAGGAAGCGTGAGGGCGTCGAAGATCCTGCGGCGATCGGCGCTCACCGTCATGTGAAACGCAATCTCTCGCTCGACGATGCGCTCGGAGAGCGAGTTGCGGGGGCTTGTTCTTTCCGCGGGCACCTGGGGGAGTAGGGCTAGTGAGCACATGGAGTATTAAGCCTTCGGTTCGATTCAATGCAACTTGCCTTCCTAACTCTGGGTGCGCCGGACATTTGTGACCGCTGAAAACGGGAGTGGGACCAAAGGTCGAGATCCTGCGGTCAGGCACCGAGTTCTTGTCTGAAAACGCGCGACCAGTCGTCGCGATCCTACGTATCCCGGAAGAAGTAGGCTTTCTCTCTCCATTTCTTCATAGCGGGGACAGCCTGCGGAAATCGGGGATAAACCAGGGCAAAAGCAGGCTTTCCTGCAAAAGCGAGCTCGCGGGTGAAACGAGGGGCTCATTCGGCCCTTTAAAAAACCATAAAGGGCTTCAACGGTGCAGCCATTCCTGAATCCGCGAGCGGTAGCTGCGACTCATCGGGATTTTTTGGCCGTTGACCAACACCACTGTGGATTCACCGTCAGCGTCGTTGCGGACTTCTTTCACGTACGTCAGATTGACGATCGAGGATCGGTGAACGCGCAGAAACATTTGTGGATCGAGCTTTTTTTCGAGCCCCGCCATGGTTTCGCGCAGCAGGTGTGACTCATTCGCGGTCGCGATGCGGACATAGTTCTCCTCGGCGCTCACCCAGCGAATGTCGGTGACGGGAAGAAACAGGATGCGTCCCCGGGACTTAAAGACGATGCGCTTGGTGTAGCGATCGCCGTTGCTTTCGGGGAGTTCCTCGTGCGACTCCAAGGCGCGTCCGGCGAGCTGTTCACGCACTCGTTGCACCGCGGAATGCAGCCGCTCTGAAGTGAAGGGCTTGAGGAGATAGTCGATCGCGTGAATCTCGAATGCGCGCACAGCGTACCGGTCGTAGGCGGTGGTGAAAACGACCTGCGGCATGGGAGCGCGGTCGGCGCGCTGCGAGAGCGCGCCCACCACATCGAAGCCATCCATGTCGGGCATGCGAATGTCGAGAAAGAGCAATTCCGGAGCCGTGGCGCGAACGAGATCGATGGTTTCTCGCGCAGTTCCGCATTCGCCCACAATCTCAATGTCCTGCTCCTCGCGAAGCAAACGGCGCAGCTTCTGGCGCGCCAGCAATTCATCATCGGCAACAATCGCGTTGATCATCATGCACCATACCTTGCCATTGGTTCGGCGTGCTTTTGGGCCATTTGGATGGGGATGCGGATGGTTGCCCGCACCTGCCGGGCGGCGTCCTCGACCAGCGAAAGCGACCAGCCCTCGTCGTAGTGCAGCTTGAGCCGGCTCCTGACGTTGGTGAGTCCCACGCCGCGTCCATCGCTGCGCGCGCGGGCGGTTGACAGACCGTGCCCGCTATTGAGAACCGTGATCTGCATTTGCTTGCCGTCGCGCCGAACATCAATCGATAAAAGTCCGTTGGCTTCGACTTTGGAGAGGCCGTGGACAAAAGCGTTCTCCACGATCGGCTGCAGGAACATCGCCGGAACGAGCGCGTCGTGGAGCTCGGGGTCGACGGTGATGCTCTGCTGAAGGCGTCCCGCGAATCTACGCGCCTGCATGGCGAGATAAACTTCGATGAATTCAATTTCATCGCGGAGAAGAATCAGCTGCACATCTCCGCGTTCGAGGGTGATGCGCAGCAGGCTGCCGAGCTGCTCGAGCATGGTGTCGGCCGCATCGATGTCGAAGCGCATCAGGCTCGAGATGCTGTTCATGGTGTTGAAGAGAAAATGGGGATTGAGCTGCATCCGCAGGGCAGCCATCTTGGCATTGACCAGTTGGACTTCGAGCTGCGCCGCGGCTTTTTCTTTTTCGCGAAACTGCTGGTAGTAGCCGATTCCTCGAAAGAGAAAGAAGGCGCTCCAGAAGGTCACCATGCTGTTGGCGATGTCGGCTTCGAGATTCAGTTCGAGGCGCGGCCAGTACGGCATCGGAGGACGATTCCCCGGCATGCGCGGAAACAGGTAGACCCATGTCATTTCCTGAAGGAAGCATGCCGCGACGCTGAAGGGGACATATTGGGTGAGAATGCGAAGCAGGTGCGCGCGCTGGATCGAGGGGCGCAGGAAAACCCACATCAGCCACGCGAGCGCGCCCCAGAGAAAATAGAAGACGCTATAGGAGATGAAGGTTACGGATGCGGGAAGCTGGTCGCTCCATTGGTATGCCCAGCGGCGCATGAAAACCCAGTCCTGCAAGGCAAAGAAAAACCCCACGGCGGTGAATGCACCGATGAAGATCGCGGGGTGCATGAACACCGGGACGTCGCTGCCGGGTTCCTTAATACGCATCAAGCTTCGGTCGATCGTCAACATCCTCCTGTATCCAAGCGCAATCTCTTCATGCTCGATGTTCCCGCCGGACTCAAAACGGACTGGTGGCCAGCAGCTGTCCCGCATAGAGCCCGTCTTCGGGGCTGGCGAGTGCGAAGGCGGGATACCTTCGATCTCCTCCCTGATAGATGAATTCCATCTTCACGTGGTTCTGCTGGTACCAGGCCGCAGCCGCTTGATCGAGCGGCGATGTCGTCTCGCGCCCGAGACTTCTGGCAAGAACGTCCATGTCGTTCTTCAACAGTTGTGCGGCCGGGTTACCTCCTTGCAGCAGGGCGATCCGAAAGTGGTAATAGGCATCTTTCGGGTCGGCAGCGACAAGCTTTCCATCGCGAGACAGCACGCCCAGCAGGGCTGAAGATTTCCAGGAACCGGCCTGCGCCGAACGTTGCAGCAAGCCAACCGCTTCGTCCGGCGACGCGGTGAGCTGGGGATGATTGACCAGCAGCAAACCGAGAGCATGCATCGCCGGAACATATCCTGCTTCTGATGAGATGCGAAATAACTCAACGGCTTTGCGAAGATTCGGCCGGCGTGCATCCGGAGCCGAATCCATCGAGCCAAGATTGAATGCGGCTCTCGGCTCATGGAGCTTCACGCCGGCCTCAAACCAGCGCTGCGCAGCGCCCATGTCCTGGTTGACGCCCAGGCCCATGGCGTAGAGATCGCCGAGGTAGCAGGCCGCGAGGCCGCTTTTTTTGTTCGCCGCTTCGCGAAAGAGTTGGGCTGCAAACGCGGGATTCTTTGCCACGCCGTGACCCCATAGGTAAGCGACGCCGAGGTTGACTTTCGCGGCGACCATCCCATTCGCGGACGACAACTGATACCAGTGCGCGGCGCGGGCCGGGTCCGCCGGCACACCCAGGCCAATCTGATAGAAGTAGCCAATCTCGATTTGCGCAACCGGATCGCCCGCCTGCGCCGCTTTTTCATACCAGAAGGCGGCAAGTCTCTCGTCTTTTTGCACCCCGTGACCGGTGAGGTATGCGGCGGCAAGTTCCACTTCTTTTGCGACCGATGCAGGTTCCGGAGTTGCGGGGAGATCCGGGACGGCTGCGTTCCCGTGCAGCGCGAAAAGAAGTGCGGCGGCCGCGAGGGACAGATCGCGAAGGCCCGCGTTTCTCAAGCGAAGAGTGCTCTCCATCGAGTTCCCCCAGTTTCGGTTGAAGAAAACTGCCGTGAGTTGACGAGGAAAGGGAATCGGGATGCCGTTGGTTGCTAGACTCTTTTTCCTACGCAGCCGTTATCATTCGGTTCCCGCCTGCGCGATGCCTTCATAGCTCTCCAGGACCGGAGTAGCGCGCTTCCAGACCCGTTCGTCCTCCGAGAAGAGCAACTCGTCACAAATCGACAAACCGTCGGGCTCGAAGTTCGTTGGCTGAGGTGATGGCGGCTGTCTCGGCGCGAATGCTGGAACCTTCGACGCATGCCTCTCGTATTTCCTTCACGAGGATCCGGATCCGCTCTCGAGGCGGATGCCGCAGGCAACAGCTCTCGCTGCGTGGTGTCCAGATTCGGACAGGACATCGTGAAAGTGGACACTCGGCGGTTGCATTTCCGGAAGGTCAGTTTCGCGTAACCCCTTGCGTACCAGGAGGCTGGCGAGCCGACTCCAATGGCAGCACGGTTGCCAGCTGAAGACTGCAGTCTTTCGGGCTCTTTATTGCAGCAAGGACTTAAGCCGAACTACAACCGAGAGGAATCCCGTGATTCGAACACTTCTGATTGACGATGAGGCTCTGGCGCTGCGCAAGCTGCGGCGATTGCTGGCGGATGAACCGGAGGTGCAGGTAGTTGGAGAAGCTTCTTCGGCTCCCGAGGCTTTCGAGGCCATCAAAGGCTTTGCGCCCCAGCTCTTGTTTCTCGATGTCCGCCTGCCGGGCATGGGGGGCATGGAGCTAATCGACCGAATTGCCGACGATCCTAAGATCGAACTTCCCCAGATTATCTTCACGACGGCTTACGATCACTACGCACTGCGCGCCTTCGAGCTGCGTGCGGTCGATTACCTGCTGAAGCCTTTCACTGCCGAACGCCTTCACTCGGCCATCGAGCGGGCTCGCGATCAGATGAAGGTTCCTTGCCGTAGCTCAACCAAGCCGCGCGCGGCTCACTCGCAAGCAGGGAATCGCGATTCCTACACCGCGCGCATTGTGTTCAAGTCGCGGGGAAGAATTCTCTTCCTTCCGGTAACGGATATTCGCTGGATCGGCGCGGAAGAGAATTACGTGCGCATCTGCACGGAGAAGGAGTCGCACTTGTTACGCGAGACGATGACGGGCATTGAGCAGAAGCTGGATCCGCAGATGTTCCTGCGCGTGCACCGCTCCGCGATCGTCAACCTGCAATTTGTGAAAGAAGTGCGAACCGAGTCGCAAGGCGACTTCGTGGTTCACCTGGTGAATGGGCAGCGCGTCTCCATGAGCCGCAGCTACCACTCACGCCTTGGCGATCTGCTGGCCCGCGCGTGACGGCCGGGCAGAAGCGTTGGATTTGGTGAGGCGCTTCTTGCGGCTCTTGCGCCTCACCGCCTTCTTTCGAGCGGCGCGGCGTTTACGCACTTCATCGTTGGAGTACATGGTGCCGCGGCAGGTCGGCGCTCCGCAGTTGCAAATGGCTTCATCGTCATCGCCGTCGTAGAGACAATAGTCGTAGGTGATCTCTTCGCCGGGAGCGATGTCGCGGATGGCCTTGATCCAGACGCGGCCCTTCAGCTCGTGCGTCTCGCAATTTGGGTCGCAGCTGTGGTTAATGAACATGGCCATGCAATGGCCGTCGATCACCACTGAGCCGTCGCCGAGTCCAAAAAGGTAGGTGATGGGCAGGTTGTCATAGCAGGCATCTGCTTCGTCCTTGCTCATTCTCGGACCGGTGTATTCGGCTACACGGGCGCCTTTGCGTATGGGGGTGGTGGTGTAGCAGCCTGCGGCGTGAATTGTCGAGGAACGAATGATTAGGCCCATAGAGAGATCGGATGCCACGGACTTGAGTGTGTACTGCTTTGCATCCTAACATTGATCAAGCGATGGAAAACCGGAAACACAAATCGGCGATTCTCATTTTGATGCTTTGCGGCGCCGCCTTTCTGGTATCCGCCAGGGCGCAGGCGCCGTCGAACCCGCCGCCGCAGAAACCAGCGAACAATGCCGCGCCGGATTCGCAGCAGCAGGACCAGAAGCCGGGAGCCAATCCCTTCCCCGAGGATACGAACTCGGTTCCGGTGCTGCCTTCCGCAAACAACCCCGGCACGCCGGAGCCCTCGGCGGAGCCGCCGTCTTATGGAAACGCTGCGCTTCCCGGCGGAGACAACGATCCGGTACGGAGTCCCGACGATGCCGCGCCGTCAAGCGCAAACTCCGATGTGAGCTCAAGCAGCGCGGGAATGGACAACCTGCTGAAGCCGCCCCCGGATGAAGAACGGGGCAAGCATGGCAAGCTCGACGCTCCCGAACACACCGAGAGCGCCAAGGAAGACGAGAGCGTGGGCGGCTACTATCTCGACCAGAAAAACTGGAAGGCCGCGCTGTCGCGTTTTGAATCGGCGCTCGTGCTCGACCCGGAAAATCCGGAGGTCTACTGGGGACTGGCGGAGTCGCAGCGGCACACCGGAGATTTCGCCAGCGCAAAGGCAAATTACCTGAAGGTGATGGAGTACGATCCCGACTCCAAACACAGCAAGGAAGCGAAAAAGATTCTCAAAGAGCCGGAGATGGAGAGCGCCAGAGCGGTCCCGGCAAGTTCACCGGCGCAGCCGAGGCAGTAACTCGTCAGCGAAATCCGGCCCAGTGCAGATAGGCTGCGATGATCGGTTCTCCCCACAGGCCGCTGACGATCGCACCGGCACAGAGGAAGGTTCCCAGTGGAAGCTTCATCGCGCCTGCGGTTTCTGCGCCGCGTTCCCTGGCTTGCATCGCGAGCACGATTCCAACGCCGGCGCCCAGCAACACCCCCACGACGAGGGCGAGCAATGCGCCCGAGAACCCAAGCCACGCAGACAGCATCGCCATGAGCTTGGCGTCGCCGAGCCCCATGCCTTCGCGTTTACGCACCACCCGATAGACCCAGCGGACCAGGAGGATGATGCCGGCAGCGGCGAAGATGCCGAGGAGTGAGTCGGTGATCATTTGCATCGCGAGGGCCGCTCTGTCGGCCGATGGAAACTCGGAATACCGGTCGTCCAGGATTCGATAGAGGTTTCTGGCGACAAACCCAAGCACGATTCCGGGGTAGGTAATTCGATTGGGAAGCCAGAGATGTTCCGCATCAAGAACTGCGAGGGCGACGAGCAGCCAGAAGAATACGGCGGCGCCGATCGCTTCTCCAAGGTTGTTGGCAAGGGTTGCGCGGAAGAATTGCGCGAAGGGATCGAGACTCGGGAGGACGGTTGTGAAGAATCTCCATGCCACCGTGGCCCAAAGCGCTGCGACAGCGGCCTCGACCAGCGGATAGCGCCAGCCAATCCATGAGCCGCAGGTCCGGCAGCGGCCGCGAAGCGCGATCCAGCTCAACAGCGGCAGGTTCTCCCAAGCGGCAAGCCTGCGGGCGCAGTTGCGGCAGTGGGAAGGCGGGCTGACCACGCTTTCGCCTGCCGGCCAGCGCGTCAGACAGACATTCAAAAAGCTGCCGAAGGCCAGCCCGACGAGCCCGGCAAGCACCGTCCCCAGAATTCGATCCATGTGCGGGTTTGAGTATACGAGTCTTCAGACGCAAGAGGGCCCGGAGGCGCTTGCCATGACCCCGGCCAGGTCGCAGTACGTGCTCAGGAGATCCAGAAGAGGGGGAAGCCGAGGGTAGTGGAAAGCGTTTCGAGCCGCAGATGCGAGGCAAAGATCTGCTGTCCCCAAAGGCAGCTCACGATTCCGCCTGTACAAAGAAATACGCCCAGGGGGATGGGAGCCCAGGGAATGCCGCCGCGGCTTACTTGCTGCCGGGCCATCGAGCCCACTGCCATCAGGGCGCGAAGCACAATCGCGGTGAACAGCGCGAGCAGGGCTCCCGATAGCCCGAGCCATGCCGCCAGCATCGCCATCAGGTGCACTTCTCCCCAGCCGAGAATCTCACGGTGAAGGAGAAGGCCGCCGGTCCAGCGAACGGCCAGCGCGACGGCGCCGGCGGCAACAATGGCAATGATTCGCCCTGTATAAGCCTCAAGGAGTTTTGGGTCGTCCACGAGCAGCCTGACCATGTGCTCGGAGATGTAGACCGAGAAGACGATGCCAATTGCCACGCCGGGCAATGTAACCAGGTCAGAGAGGCGCGCGTCGGCGCGAATGCAGGCGATGCCCACGAGAGACCCGCAGAGGACCATAATGCCCGCGGTGTACTCCAGGTTGAGATAGGGAAGAATGAACCCGAGGGCGTTTTCAGCGGGCAATAGAAGGCCCATCAAGCGCCAGGCGAGCAGCCCCCAGATCGATGCCATGGACAAGACAATCCACAGGGATTGCCAGAAGGCGGTTTTCTTTGCTGCAAGTGACGCGAAAGATCCACGGCGGTTAAGCCATGAACACAGACAAAGGCCAAGCAGGAGCCCGGCCACAACCGCGACAATCGTTCCAGAAACCCTGAGCATGGGGGGAACACGCTACCGTTGATGTGATGCACGAAAGCCGTTTGCGTTTGTTTTGCACTTTGGCACCTCCATGAGGAAATCAAAGTTGTCGCCGATGCAGCGTTAAACTGGAAGCAATGGACCTGGACAGTCCTCACCTCCCCAAGCCTTCCAGCATCCCACTGGCGACCGATCCGGCGCGAGCTGCAGCTCTCTTTGCGGAGTCTGCAGCGATCATGGCGCGGCTGAGGGCGCCTGGAGGCTGCGCGTGGGACCGCGAGCAATCGTTCGACACGATTCGGAAGTACACCCTGGAGGAGACCTACGAAGTTTTCGACGCCATCGAGCGCCGCGATTTCCCGCACCTCGCGGAAGAACTCGGCGACCTGCTGTTGCAGGTGCTCTTTTACGCGGAGATGGCGGCCAACGAAGGCCACTTCACCATCGCCGACGTGCTCGATCATCTCAATCGCAAGCTGATTCGCCGCCATCCCCACGTCTTTGGCGAAGAAGCTTCACGGGCCGCGGGCAACCGCGCGGCAGTCGACCCGGCAGTCGCAGCGTCTCCGGCGGGGGTGTTGCGCAACTGGGACGAGATCAAAGCTGCCGAGCGATCGGCGTTGCATGCCACAGAGCCCGGGGAGGTTTCGAAGCTCGACGCCGTGATGCGCGCTCTGCCTGCGCTCACTGAGGCATCGAAGCTGGGGGCCAAGGCTGCAAAGTCGGGCTTCGACTGGCCGCACTGGAGGGACCTGCTACCCAAACTTGCCGAAGAGACAGCGGAACTGGAAGCGGAAGCGGCGTCGGGCGATCCGGCGCGCAAAGGCGCCGTCGAATCGGAGCTAGGCGACCTGCTGTTTACCGCCGTCAATCTCGGCCGTCACCTCGGCGTCGATGCCGAAATGGCTCTTCGCGGCTGCAACTTGCGTTTCCGGCAGCGCTTCAGAGAAATGGAGCGCGCATCACCGCGCCCGCTGGAGGAGCTCGCGCCTCAAGAGCTCGAGGAACTCTGGGCCGCGGCAAAGCGGAAGCTGGCGAAGCCATCGGGCGCGCACCACACCCTCACGGGATCGGAACCATGATCGTGATCCGGTCCTGTTCGGGTTTCGACGAGTTGCAGGCCTGCGTCGACTTGCAGATCGAGACATGGGGCATGGACACCAGCGAAGTAATCCCCCGCAAAACCTTTTACCTTGGTCAGAAGATCGGCGGGCAGGTGATCGGCGCGTTCGATACGGAGCTGCCCGGCTCCGAGGCAAACGGCAACGCAGAATCGCTGGTTGGATTCGCCATGTCTCTTCCGGGCGTCAAAACCGGAAATGGGCAGCCGTCCCCCTATCTGCACTCCCACATGCTGGCGGTTCGGCCGGCGTATCGCAACCGCGGTCTTGGAGCGCAACTCAAGCTTCAACAGAGACTTGAAGCGTTATCTCGCAAGTTTTCGCTGATGGAATGGACCTTCGATCCGCTGGAGATCAAGAACGCTTACCTAAATATCCACAAGCTGGGGGCCATTGTGCGGCGGTATTACGTGAATTTCTATGGTGTATCCTCAAGTCGTCTACAGGGTGGTCTTCCCACCGACCGCCTTGTCGCAGAGTGGCATCTCGGGTCGCGTTGGGTTGCAGCCACTCTGGAAAGACGTTCAGGGCCCCCGCTTGTGATCGAGGAACGTATCCGGGTTCCGGTATCCATTTACGAGTGGAAGGCATCAGAGCAAGATCGGGAGCGCGCAGCAGACGTACAGTTGGAGAATCGCAACAGGTTTCAGGAAGCTTTTAGCCGGGGGTTGGCCGTTCTGGGTTTTGTCCGCGATGCGGAAGGGAACGGAATCTTCGAACTGGGTTCCCCGACTCAGACGGAGATGGATTGAAAAGGAATCATCAAAGCTCAACCATTGAACTTGAATGAAACAGATTTCAATTCATTGCTGATGTCCTAAGGAATCCAGATTTTTATGAGAATCGATAGCATCGTTCTCCGCGAATTGCATCTCCCCCTTGTGCGTCCTTTTGAAACCAGTTTTGGCGTGACCGCCGATCGGCGCATTCTGCTCGTCGAAGTTCGTTCGGAGGGCCTGGTGGGCTGGGGCGAGTGCACCGCCGGGGAGCGCCCGTTTTTTTCCGGCGAAACGACCGATACCGCCTGGCAGGTTCTGGTCAACGAGCTCGGCCCGATGCTTGCCACTGAGCAGCCCGAGCACGGCGGGGATTGTCCCCGCATCTTCAAGCGGGTTCGCGGCAATCCCATGGCCAAGGCGGCGCTTGAGAACGCCATCTGGGATCTTGAGGCGCAGCGCGAGGGTTTCTCGATCTCCACTCTCCTGGGCGGCGTGCGCGATTCGATCCCGTGCGGCGTTTCGCTAGGCATCCAGGCTTCGATTTCCGAGCTCATGGCGATCGTCGAGCGCGAGCTGGCGGCTGGCTATCAACGAATCAAGCTGAAGTGCAAACCGGGCTGGGATGTTGATGTTTTCGAGAAAGTGCGCAGCCGGTGGCCCGAGATCCTGTTGAGCTGCGATGCGAACTCGGCTTACAGCCTGCGCGATGCCGACCATCTTGCAACCTTCGACGCATTCGATCTGCTGATGATCGAACAGCCGCTCTGGCACGACGACTTCTACTACCACTCGATGCTGCAGCGCCAGCTCAACACTCCCATCTGCCTAGACGAGTCGATTCGCAACCGCCGCGACGCGTTGGCCGCCATCGAAATGGAATCTTGCAAGATCATTAACATCAAGCTGGGCCGCGTGGGCGGATTTTCCGAAGCCATCGCCGTGCACAACGCCGCGCAGGAGCGGGGCATTCCCGTGTGGTGCGGCGGCATGCTTGAGTCGGGCATCGGGCGCTCGCATAATATTGCGCTCTCGACGCTCGAGAATTTCACCTTGCCCGGCGACGTTTCCGCTTCCGCCCGCTATTGGAAAGAAGACATCATCGAGCCCGAGGTCACGGTTTCATCGGCCGGCGAGATCGCGATTCCCGATACCCCGGGTCGCGGCTACGAAGTTCGTTACGACCTCGTCGAACGGCTCACGGTGCGCAAGGAAGCGGTTCGCGCGTTCGAGCTTGTAAGCTAGTTCGCGGGCCGAACTACCCAGGAAGATGACCAACCTGCTTGCAGCCCTTCGTCCAGAAGAGCTCTCGGACGGCGATCTCCGCCTTGTGCTCTCGGAGATGGCCGATCATCTCTACCACAAGGTCCCGACATTTTTCTTCCGGATGGTTTCTTCCCTGACCGGCGTCGATGTCGGCCAGATCAATCTGCGCGTCGGGTCCACGCCGCATCTCGAGCGCTATGCCGGACACATCGGCTATAGCGTTGGCGAGCCATTCCGCGGCCGGCACTACGCGGCGCGCAGCCTCAAGCTGCTTCTTCCTCTGGCGCGCCGACTGGGTCTCGATCCGCTGTGGATCACATGCGATCCTGAGAACGCGGCTTCGCGCCGGTCTCTGGAGCTAGCGGGCGCGGAGTTTGTCGAGATCGTCGAAGTTCCCGCAGATTGCGGAATCCTGAAATACGGCAACCGTCCGCGCAAATGCCGCTATCGTCTGTAAGCGGGAGCTGCGGCGGACCTTGATCCTGATTCTGCAGTTCGGGAACTTCTTCAACAGCTCGCGCGTACAGGCAATACGGCGGTGCAACTTTGCCGGCGCGACCGCGTCTCATCCAGAGAAGCGGCAGGACCGGCAAGAGGCCAGCCGCCGGAGGTTAACTCCTTGACTCCCCAGGAAGAACAACTCGTGAACTCGCTCATCGAGCGAGTCAATCAGACGCAACTCCAGGAGAAGGATCCTGACGCCGAAGCTCTGCTGAACAAGTCGTTGGGCCCGAACCCCGACGCGCTCTACATCCTGGCGCAGACCGTGCTGGTGCAGAACATCGCGCTCGAGCAAGCCAAGACACAGATCGCCCAGCTGCAGCAGCAGGCCCAGCAGAGCCAGCAGGCGGCGCAGCCTGCCCGGGCGACCAGTTTTCTCGGCAGCTTGCTCCATCGCAATCCGGCGCCTGTCCCGGTGCCGGCGCAACCGGGATACGAGCCTGTCAATCCCCAGTACACGCAGGCTCCGCCGCAGCCGGGCTATCCGCAGGGTCCCCAATACGGGCAGTCCCAGTTTGCGGCGGCTCCAGCCGGGCAGCCGAGCTTTCTAAGCGGAGCGATGCAGACGGCGGCTGGGGTTGCGGCCGGCGCATTGGCCTTTGAAGGGGTCGAATCGATTCTGCACGGCTTTGGTCATCCCGGCTATGGATGGGGCGGTGGGTTTGGAGGCCCCGGCCTGATGGGCGGCGGCTTCGAACGTCCCGTCGAAGAGACGGTCGTCAACAACTACTACGATGACCCGCACGCGCAAGGCGCGGAGCACGAGGCGGGCGAACGCCACTTCCACGAATCGGCTGACCAGGGGGGAGCGCAGTTCAACGACGCCAGCTACAACACCCAGGGCGACGACACGGGAAACTACGACAACTCCACCGACCTGAACGCCGATGACGGATCGAACTTTGACGACTCCGGCAACTTCGATGACGGTGGGAACTTCGACAACGGCGGAGGCGACGTCCTCTGACGCCAAGCACAGATCGGGGGACGCGCCGCAGATTGCCGCCCGCGTTGTCCCCCGAGCGAATCGCCCGAGGTAACTTCCGGCATCTGCTCGCAAATCATCTCTTGCGTTAGTCTCGCCCCATGAAAACTTGCTGGAAGTTGGCGATTCTCAGCGCATCGAGTGCGCTCATCGCAGGGTGTTTGGCGGTCGCTATGATTGCCCAAACGAATCAGCCGAAGAAGTTCTACAAGACTTATCAGTTGCTCCCCCACCAGAAGGTCATCGTGAATAACAAGGAGTTCCGCGACGTCTACATCCACGCGGCCCTTCCCGTCTCCGTCGCGGTGGGCGACTGCGCCACCGCCAACACAGTTGACTGGCATTGCTACGGGAGCCCCAGCAATGTTGTCGTCGTCGACCAGAGAAAAGCCGGCGGATCGGAAAGGAATGAAGTGGACATCACCTTCGTGGAGGATTAGGTGCTGGTCCTTTTTTATTGCGTATTCCGGGGGTGTCCCCAATCGAATCGCCTGCCGAGGATGCCCTTGATGATCCAGTGATCAGTGGCAGCAGTCGGCCCGACACCCACGCCGAAGTTGATCTCCCACTTTGGCGATACGTTCAAATCAATCGCAGGGAAAAACTGCTGTTGCTGGTCATGCAGGCTGGCGATGTTGGTGATGCTGCCGTAGTCGGCGTAATACTCAAGCCCGCCGCTGATTTGCTTGGTGAAGTCGTAGCTGATCTTCGCCGCCGGTGAGAATCCAATTCCCAGGTTGACGTCCGGTCCGTGCCAGGTACGTTCGAGCGCGGGATTCACCGCGAAATACCACCGGCCGGTGGTCTTGTCGATGATCGGCCGGAGCTCCCACGTCCAGGTATCAGGGGAGAAAAATGCGCGCTGGTAGCCGATCTCGGTTGACAGGCTCACGCCAACAGGCCAGCGCCAGCTCTCGGGCACGCGCACGCGGGGGCGAATGTGGTCGCCCACCCATTGCACGCCGGTTCCGCTCTGCTCGCTGGTGAAGATATAAAATCCGACCTCGGCCCAGTTGTTCAGACCCTGCGTGATCTCCACCGTCTCGTGTTCGGCGTGATTCGTCGGGTCGACGCCATCGATGAAATACTTTTCGCCATCGGCCGTATAGTTTGAATGCAATTCAACCATCGTGCTTCCAGGGGGCACGGTGTCAGAGCCATACACCTGGATCTCGTAGTTGCCCTGTGCGCGCGCCGTAACCGAGGCGAAGAGGGCGAGGCATCCGAGGAGAGCAATCGAGATCGAAAGCTTCGAGATGGCAAGCTTCAAGCGCACCCCTTTTCTCTTCTGTCTTTTCTAGCGAGTCGATCAGGTTCCACAAACGCTGGAACTTCTCACGCGTAGCGAAACAGGGCCATGAACCCTGAGTCCATGTGATCCTGCTGGTGGCAGTGAAACAAGGTGTTCCCGGGATTGGTTGCCACCAGGTCTGCCTCAACAGTCGTTCGCGCCTGCACGACCACAACATCCTTGAAGACTCCGCTGGTGGGTGTTCCGTTGATGGAGACCAGCTCAAATGCGTGCCGATGGAGATGGATCGGGTGGTCGTCGGTGCTTCGATTGTCGAATACCAGTCTATGCCGCAAACCGTCGTGGAGCACAACCTCATCGGTGTCTGGAAATGACTTTCCGTTAATCTTCCAGCGATCGAGCGCGCCGTGACCCTCAAACTTCGAAGTGAACACGAGGGGAATGGTCAGGTCGGGCTTGTGGATGATCGGGCTCGCATCCGCAAAGTCTCGGTAGTCCCAGCGGAGGTTGCCCTCGGCGGGAGGCTGCGGGTTTCCGGTCGCATTGGCATACTCGACCACGATCCCCATCCCCGCTTCGCGAAAATTTTTGCGCGGCTCGCCGAGGATCCAGATACCGGGCGAATCCATCATGACCAGCGCGCTGATTCTCTCGGCCGGACCCAGCCGCAGCATCTCGACCTTGGCTTGCGATGGCACCGGATGCCCATCCATCGCGATCACCTGGAACTGATGTCCCGCCAGCGCGAGCCAATGCAGCTCGGTGGCGCTCGCATTCACAACCTGAAAGAGAACCTTTTCGCCGCGATTCACCCGCACCGGTTCGCCGTGGCCGAGCATTTGTCCGTTCACCGAGGCGGCCGCATAATTCACCATCTGCGAGCCGTCGTCGCTGGAAACAAAATACGGCTCCCAATCATGCAGGACAATGAACTGCTCTTTGTCGTAGCGGGCAGGATTCTCGCGCGGCTCAACCAGCAGCACGCCGAACTGCCCGGTGTAGAGCGCGCGTTTCAGATCGCGATGCGCCGCGGTGTGAGTGTGGTACCAGTGCAGGCCGCTTGGCCGCGGCGTGAACGTCACACGGGTCTTACCCCCGGCAGGGATCATCGGCGTGCCTTCTTCGGCCGAACCGTCAACGTCGGGCGGGATCCATTGGCCGTGCCAGTGCACGATATCCGGTTGATCCAGCTTGTTCGTGATCTCAATGGTTACGGGACGACCTTCGGTGACGCGCAGGAGATTCCCTGGGATCTGGCCGTTGTACGCGAGGGTGCGAACCTTCTTCTTCGGCGAAAGTTCCCACTCCACCTCGCCGATCTCCAGTGTGTAATCGGGTGGGGGATCAAGCGCCGCGCTGCCGAGCGGCGGTAGCAACGCCGAGGCCGAGGCCAGGGCTGCATTCCTGAGAAACCTGCGGCGGCTGGCC
>DATJMC010000058.1:0-28541 GCA_035508975.1 Occallatibacter sp. | reverse complement strand
AAAGATTTCGGGAATGGCGGGGGTTGCCTGTGGTGCGCCGTGCGGTCTTTTGCGATCCCACCATAAATCGTCGATTAACTTGGAATCCGGTCCAAGAAGCTCATTCTAAAGGTCAATCAGGCCCTATCTCGAATTAGAGGGGTTACAAACCGCCATCAAGCGACTGTAACCCCTTGTTTTTCAGTGGGCAAACTTGCAAGAAGCGGGTCACAACTTGCATGAATGGGGGCCGAACTTGCATTTCAAACGGCAACCCACATCCTCCTCTAAAAGTACGTAAAAGTAGTCAACTGCAACCGCTCGTTGACCCGCAGCTCATACAGCGGTAGCAGCTTCCATTGCGAACCATGATCGCTCCGCAAGTCGAGCAGCTCGGAGCGTCGCCCATCTCGTACATGCCGCGCATTGCATCGGCTGCATGATAGATACCGCGATCCTGCAGGTCAGGGCCGTGCGTCGGATTGGCCGCTGAACTCCGCACGGCGCCAGCCTCCGGTGCGATGCCGCCGCTGGGCGCGGACGTCGAACCCATCCCGGCCACGTGACCTTGATTGAGCTTGCGCGCAACTTCTTCAGCGATCTTCGAGAGCTGGTCTTGCGAAACACCGTCGATCTCCGGCTCGGTCTCGGGCAACAGCGACGGCGACGCCGGCAAAGGCGCGGCCTGCGGCGCCAGACCGGCAAACAACGTCAACTGCTCGCCCGAAAGGAAGCGCAGGTTGAGCCAGCGGAAGATGTAATCCATCAGGCTCTTCGCATAGCCTATCTGCTCGTTGCCGGTCCAGCCCGACGGCTCAAACCGGGTGTGTGCAAACTTCTCGCAGAGCACGCGCAAGGGCACGCCATGCTGCAGTGCCAGTGAGATGGACGTCGCAAAGCCATCCATGAGGCCCGACACCGTCGAACCTTCTTTCGCCATCTTGATGAAGATCTCGCCCGGCTGGCCGGTCGGATAGAGACCTACCGTGATGTAGCCTTCGTGGCCTGCGATCGAGAATTTGTGCGTCACCGAAGCACGCTCCCCAGGCAGGCGATGACGGACGGCGCGCGGGGGCGCATTCAGATCCTGTGCCGGCTCGCGAGCCGCATCATACGCAGTGTTCAACAGCGGCTGGTTAGCAGTCCTGGCAATCTCTTCGATTGCCTTCTGGAATGCGGACGCCGAGGCCAACACTTGCTTCGCGGTCACCTCGAGCTTCTCGCTGATCTTTGCCTCCAGAGTTTTGACGTCGCTTTCCGCTGCCGGCTGGCCCGAGGCTAGTTGCGAGAGAATTCTGCTGCCTGCTGCATCTATCGCCGAAGGCTCCCGCTTCGCATCCAAGCTTGTGTTCAGCGGCTGGGTTCCCTTCGACCCATCGCGATAAATCGCCACTGCCTTGATGCCCTGCCGCCAGCTCTCCGCATATGCCTCGGCCACCTCGTCGACGCCGGCCTCGTGCGGCAGATTGACCGTCTTCGAGATTGCGCCCGAAAGGAACGGTTGCGCAGCCGCCATCATCTTGATGTGGCCCATGTAGTGAATCGACCGCGTGCCCTTTGCCGGCTTGAAGCTGCAATCGAACACGGCGAGATGCTCGGGCTTAATCCCCGGGGCGCCCTCGATGGTTCCCGTCGCGTCGATATAGCTCACGATGGCATTGACCTGATCATGGCTATAGCCGAGCCTGAAAAGCGCAGCGGGAACGGTGTTGTTGACGATCTTGATCATGCCGCCGCCCACCAGCTTCTTGTACTTCACCAGCGCCAGGTCCGGCTCAATGCCGGTGGTGTCGCAATCCATCATGAAGCCGATGGTCCCGGTCGGCGCCAGCACCGTGGTTTGGGAGTTGCGATAGCCGTAGCGCTCGCCGAAGATCAACGCCATGTCCCAGCACTCGCGGCTTGCTTCGATCAGCGCCTCGAGCTGCGGCACCATGAACGGCTCTCCGCTGTGCCGCGACTTGCCGATGTTGTTCACCTCAGCGCGGTGCATGCGAATCACATCGAGGAATGGCTCGCGGTTGACGTAGAAGCCCGGGCATGCCCCGCCGGTGCGTTCGGCGCGCGCCGTGAGCGGAGTGGCCGAAGCCAGGGGCGGGCACTGCGCCGCCATCATTGACGATTGCAGATACGCCTGGCCGCACATGATGGCCGTCAGAGCTGCGGCAAAATCACGGCCCGCATCCGAGTCATATGGCAATCCAAACGCCATCAGCAGCGCGCCGAGATTTGCGTAGCCCAGTCCCAGCGGGCGATAGTCATGCGAGTTTTTGGCGATGGACTCGGTGGGATATCCCGAGTTGTCCACCAGAATTTCCATGGCGGTGATGACCACCGAGATCGCATGCCGATAGGCGGTAATGTCGAACGTGCCCGCCGGCGTCACAAACTTCAGCAAGTTGAAGCTCGCCAGGTTGCAGGCCGAGTTATCGAGGAACATGTACTCGCTGCAGGGATTCGAAGCGTTGATGCGCGCAGTGTTCTTGGACGTGTGCCACTTGTTGATGGTGGTGTCAAACTGCATGCCCGGGTCGCCGCAGAGCCAGGTCGCTTCGGCGATCTTGCGCATGATTTCGCGCGCCTTGTAGGTCTTGACGGGCTCGCGGCCCTTCACGGTGTATGTGGTGAAGTCGCCGTCGTTCTCATACGCATGCATAAACTCATCGCTGACCCGCACCGAGTTGTTGGCGTTCTGGAAGAAGATCGACGAGTAAGCCTCGGAGTCGGGACCCGATCCATCGTAGCCGGCCCTGATCAGCGTGAAGGCCTTGGCTTCTTCCTTGGCTTTGCAGTCAATGAAATCCATGATGTCGGGATGATCTGCATTCAGGATGACCATCTTTGCGGCGCGGCGTGTCTTTCCGCCCGACTTGATGACTCCGGCGAATGCGTCGAATCCTCGCATGAAGCTCAGCGGTCCCGAAGCCTGGCCGCCGCCAGACAGCAACTCCATGGAGCCGCGAATCGACGAGAGGTTGGTGCCTGTGCCCGATCCCCACTTGAAGAGCATGCCTTCGGTCTTCGCGAGAGTCAGAATCGAATCGAGCGAATCGTCGACCGCGTTAATAAAGCAAGCCGAGCACTGCGGATTTTTATAGCCGGTCCCCGCCAGCACCACACCGCCCGAAGGCGCGTCCCAGTGCCAATTCTGGCCGTCCGCGTCCGGCTCCAGCCGGTCGCAACCCACGTTGAACCAGACGGGTGAATTGAAGGCCACGCGCTGCGTCAGCAGCATCACTGCCAGCTCATCGTGAAAAATCGCGGCTTCCTTCTCGGAGATGAAGTATCCCCCGGCAAGACCCCAGTCGCGAACCGTCTCCGCAACCCGGCTTACCAGTTGGCGGACGCCGGTCTCGCGCTCCGGAGTTCCCAGCTGACCGTGCAGATATTTCGAGGCCACGATGTTGGTCGCCGTCATCGACCAATCCAGCGGCACTTCCACGTCCTTCTGCTCAAAGATGGTGTTGCCTTTGTTATCGGTGATCAGCGCGGTACGCTTCTCCCACTGCACTTCGTCGTAAGGCGAGATGCCTTCATGGGAAAACCGCCGCGCAAGCTTGATGCCTCCGACGTCGTTTGCAGAACGCTGGGACTCGGTGGAAGTTTGAAGGTGAGCCTCGTTCATCATGTTCCTCTCAGTCAACAAAAATGAGTGAAAAACCAGCTTCCCCCAGCGCATCTGCCTGGGACGGGACGACCTCGGACAACGCAAAGGGGAAACGGGACTAGAGCAATAAATCTCGATCCTCAGCGAATTGGAGCGAGCGTCCTTTCGCCGAGTTTTCTTTACAGTCCATTTACAGGCTGCAGATGAAAAAATACCGCTGTCTATTGGGCAAGTCAACAACAAACCACAACATCTGGTATTTTCTTAGCATTTCCGGCTACGGCCCGTTAAATCCAGCCAATCACGCTGTGGAAACCGCATTTCGCCTTGCCGGACGTGGGTTTTCGGTCTCCATTTGCCCCGAAAACAGTGCAAATCGCCTCACTCCGGCAACGTTCCAAACTTTGAGCCTATGCCCCTCCAAGGGGGCAGAACAAGCCTCAGATGCAGTGCAAAACCTGGGCCAAATGTGGGAGTTGTGGACAAGTCCCCGGGAATTCTATGCCGGATTTCCGGCACAACAAGAAAACGCCGCCAGAGGAGGGCGGCGTCTTCTTGTCCAACCCAGGAATCATCTGCCGGTCTTGGTTTCGATCTTCATGCCATAGAACGATTTATGCACGAAGAAGATCGATACCACGAAAAATGCAACTGCCAGTCCGATCGCCAGATGAGGATTCTGGTTGCTTAGCGTTACCGCCAGCTCCACAGCCAGCAATCCGAATAATGTCGTGAACTTGATCACCGGGTTCATGGCCACCGACGACGTGTCTTTGAACGGATCGCCCACCGTGTCTCCGACCACCGTGGCGTCGTGCAGAGGCGTTCCCTTCTGTTTCAGGTCAACCTCCACGACCTTCTTGGCGTTATCCCAGGCCCCGCCGGCATTGGCCATAAAGATGGCCTGGTACAGGCCGAAGACCGCAATCGAGATCAGATAGCCGATAAAGAAAAACGGCTCGAAAAACGCGAAGGCAAGGGTGCCGAAAAAGACGGCGAGAAAGATGTTGAGCATTCCCTTCTGCGCGTACTTGGTGCAAATCTCCACAACCTTCTTGCTGTCTGCGACCGATGCCTTCTCCACGCCTTCCAGCTTGATGTTGGCCTTGATGAATTCAACGGCGCGGTAAGCGCCCGTGGTCACCGCCTGCGTGGACGCACCGGTGAACCAGTAGATCATGGCCCCGCCGGTAATCAGCCCAAGCAGGAATGGCGCGTGCAACAGTGAAAGGCTGGCGACGTCATGAGTCAGTCCGCCGGTCAACGCCATGATGATGGAGAAGATCATGGTAGTCGCTCCCACCACGGCTGTCCCGATCAGCACCGGCTTTGCGGAGGCCTTGAATGTATTGCCGGCTCCGTCGTTGGCTTCTAGCAGGTGTTTCGCGCGCTCGAACTTCACGTCGATGTTGAAATCTTTCTTCAACTCTGCTTCGATGCCGGGAACATTTTCAATCAGCGACAGCTCATAGACCGATTGCGCATTGTCGGTCACCGGACCGTAGGAATCCACCGCAATCGTCACCGGCCCCATGCCCAGAAAGCCGAATGCAACCAAGCCGAACGCGAAGACCGCCGGGGCCAGCATCAGGTCCAACATCGACTGGCCGGTGCTGAAGTAATAGCCCAGGCTCATGAGGGCGACCATACTGAGTCCAAGCCAGTAAGCTGAAAAATTGCCGGCCACGAATCCCGACAAGATTCCGAGCGACGCTCCGCCTTCCTTCGCCGAGGTGACGACTTCCTTCACGTGGGCAGATTTGGTTGAAGTGAAAACCTTGACCAGCTCGGGGATGATCGCGCCTGCAAGAGTTCCGCAGGAGATGATCGATGCCAGCTTCCACCACAGCGTTCCGTCCCCCAGAGTGGGGATCATCAGGTACGTCACGATGTAGGTGAGAATGATGGAAATGATCGACGTGATCCATACCAGCGACGTCAGCGGCGTCTCGAAGTCCATTTCGTCGGAGTTGCCGTACTTCGCGTGCGCGATAGCGCCATTCAGGAAGTAGGCGCCCGCGCTCGACACTAGCATGGCCACGCGCATGACGAAGATCCATACCAGCAGTTGGACTTGCGTGGTGGGACTCTTGACTGCGAGGAGGATGAATGTGATCAAGGCAACGCCGGTCACGCCGTAGGTTTCAAAGCCGTCGGCGCTGGGTCCGACCGAGTCGCCCGCGTTGTCGCCGGTGCAGTCTGCGATAACACCGGGGTTACGCGCGTCGTCTTCCTTGATCTTGAACACGATCTTCATCAGGTCGGCGCCAATGTCGGCGATCTTGGTGAAGATACCGCCGGCAATGCGCAGGGCCGCGGCGCCGAGCGACTCGCCGATGGCGAAACCGATGAAGCATGGGCCCGCGTAGTCGCGCGGGATGAAGAGCAGAATAAACAGCATGATCAGCAGCTCAACCGAGATCAGCAGCATGCCGATGCTCATGCCTGCCTTCAGCGGAATTGCATAAACCGGATAGGGTTTGCCGCGCAGCCCAGCAAACGCCGTCCGCGAATTCGCGAAGGTGTTGACGCGAATTCCGAACCAGGCCACCCCGTAGCTGCCTGCGATCCCGATCAGGGAAAACAACAAAATGATGGGCAGCGTCACCGCGATCGATTTCCCCGGCACCGGGGCCAGATAACCGAAGTACAGGGAGATAATGACCGCGATGAAAACCCACAGCAGAAGAATGAACTTGCCCTGGGTCACGAGATAGGTTTTGCAGGTCTCGTAGATCATCTCGGAGATTTCACGCATGGTGCGATGCACCGGCAGGTTCTTCAACTGCACGTAAATCGCCAGGCCGAACAACAGGCCGCCGATGCAGAACAGCAGTCCGTACGTGAGCAGCGTATGTCCGTTCACGCCCAGAAAATTGACGCTGGTCAGATCCGGCAGCACCAGGTTGGCTTCGCCGCCGCCCGATTGTTCAGTCTGCGCGGAGGCGACGGCGGGAAGCATCAGGCCCAAGACCACAACGCCAAGAGCGGCCGCAATCGTGTTGGCCCGCTTGAGAAGCGCCCAGAACTTCCCTGTCTCGAATCTTCCCACCTCTGAACTCATTGCCCGGCGCCTCGAAAGTACGCCGATCAGGAACGACAAAGCGCTTACACCCAGAAACAAATACACCCAGCCCTGTGCAGTCACATTTCCTCCGAGCATTGTGGTTTGAAACCGCGAGGGATCATCCTCAAAAGACGCAACGTCAAGAAAAAGCCCCAAAAAGTCAGGGGAAGGCTATCATCCGATCCCATGACTGTCGAGTGATTGTCATCACGAGCCTGGAAAGCGGGCACAAACGGAACGTCTGCAACTTTCCCTCCCGCATTGAACCACCCGCGTATACAGTACTTGCGAAGGAGATGCCCGGAATTCCATGAACCCGTCTACGCTCCTTACTCCCCGCGAAGCAGCCGCTAAGCTGGGCATCAGTTACCCCGCGCTCAAGCACTGGATTCTCGCGGGCCGCATCCGCACCGTCAAGACTCCCGGAGGGCACCACCGCATTCCCCTGGAGTCACTCGAGGAGTTCATGCCAGTCACGGCAAAGGCCAATTCTCCGCGCATCAGCGGGCGCAATCAGCTCGCCGGGACCGTGGTCGAGGTCGTCATGGAGGGACTGCTCGCCAAGGTCGTGCTTGCCGTAGGCGGCCAACGTGTAACCGCCATCATTACATCAGATGCAGCCAAAGAGCTGGCGCTGAAGGCCGGCGACACGGCTTTTGCGCTGATCAAGGCGACCGAAGTAATGATCGTGCGCGGCACCTGAGCCCGGCAACCGGAGACTCCACCGTCAGAAGCGAGGCACGATCTTCGAATGCACCCACATGCAGGCGGACCCCGCAAAGCACGCGGAGGATCTGGCTGCGAGACTCAGACGGCCGCCGGTTCTTCCTCGTGGAGCTGGAACGGCACATGATCGTGCCGGCAGATTGCCCTCACCGCCGGGCGCGCGGTCAGCGGACCGCATGGCAGGCCGCCCCCTGGCATCACCCATTGCCCCACCATCATGAAGTTCTTCAGGCCGGGCAGCGTATTGGCCATGTTCCTGAAGCTTGCCCCAGGCTGCAAGAGCCATCCCTCCATCGTGCCCTTCCAGTTGCCCGTATAGCGCATGACAGAAGCAGGAGTCGACACGTCGACGACTTCAATGGCATCGCGGATGCCCGGCAGCCTGCTTTCGAGAGCGGCTATCACCAGCTCCGCGACGCGGCGCTTCTCCGCCTGATAGACGGCAGGGGTGTTGTGACGCAGATCTGCCCAGTACTGATCGTTGCGCGTCGGCAGGTGGCTGGTCACAGCTGTCTTTCCCGCCGGGGCAAAGGTTGGATCGAAGTGGAAGAACCGGAAGGAGACCGAATCCCGCTCCGTTCCGGGATCGACCAGGATCGGCGACTTCAACAGCAGCGATTTCATGGGCGGCTGGCCGCTCAGGTCCTGCGCAATCCCGAGCGACACTTGTACATACGAAGCGAAAAGCTCGCGCTCATCGTAGAACTTCCTGGTCGCGGCGTCGACATATGTGCCATCAAGCATCTCGAAGATCGTCGTGCGTCCATCCGCAGCAGAAATGACCCAGTCCGCGGGCACCGCTTCTCCGCCGGCCAGCTGAACGCCCACGGCAGTGTCGTTGTTGACCAGGATGCGACCGACCCGAGCCCTGCAGCGCACCTCCCCGCCCAGGCTTGCGATCTTTTCTTCGATCAGGCGGATCATGGCCTGCGAACCGCCGATGCAATATCCGGCATTCTGCATGTTCATCCAGGCAAGTGACAAAACCATTGCCAAGGCCGGCATCTTGCCGATGTCGCCGTCGGAGAAGAACCGCTGCAACAGGGGATCGGCGAAGCGCTTTCCATACTCCGCGCCGCTGATTCTCGAAAACTTCCCCAGGATCGGAAAAATGGGCAGGTCGCGCAGCATGTTGAGCCAGTTGTCGGCCAGACCGCCGGCAGGGTCGAGCATGCGGAATTTGCCCAGGCTCCGGATTGCGTGCGTGAACTCGCGAATCGCCGCGCCATCGTGCGGCGCGCGCCATAAGAGCTCCGCTTCCAGCCGATCGACATTGGTGTAGAGATGCAGCCGCTCGCCGGTCTCGCTTTCCATGCAGACCAGTTCCTCCGGATCGACGAACTTCAGTTTGTCGATGTCGAAGATCTCTTCCCATTGCGCCCGCAGCTCCCCATGCGGGCTTGATCCAAGCAGCCAGTGCAGGCATGTTTCGAACGTATAGGCGCCGCGCCGCCAGCTCATCGCCAGCCCGCCGGCCATGTCGCTCATCTCCAGCACCTCGACGTCGTACCCGCATTTCAGTCCGTAGACGGCGGTGCACAGCCCCGCGATCCCGCCGCCGATCACCACGATCTTCCGTCGATTGGACGTCATTTATCGACTCCTTTGGCGCCGAGAGCACCCCGGCAGCGCGGAGCAAGCACCCGGCAAATCCTGAAGTATCTCGAGACGAGGCGGGAAGGTCAGGCCATGGAGGGAGCCGGGCCCGCAATTCACGCGCAGACTATAGAGGCGGCGCTTCAGTTGCCGTGATCAAAGTCACGATGCCCTGTGCGCACCTCACTCGATCGGAGAATCGAATTTGTCTTCAGGGAGCTCGACCTGCAGATTCACGTCGTGCTGGTCGCGCACTAAGCCGCCCGGGAGAGGGTGCAGCTTGTAGAGCACCAGTCGATCGCGCTCCGCATCGTCGAAGGCGCGAAACGTCGCCACCTGCTCGAGCGAGAAGTGTGTATGAAGATCGGCAAGGGTGCCCGGATCGAGGTCGTTCCAGCTCGCAAACCAACCCGGGTGATAATGCCCGATCTTCGCGGGAAGCTCCACGGTGCCGAAGTCGTCGCACAGCGCCGCCACGTGATCCTCCATTTCGATCTCGTCGCCGCTGGTGGCGACCATGAGGCGATTGCCGTTCGGGTGCTGATCGATGTAGCGGCCCAGAGCATGTGCAGCGTCAACGAACGTGTACTCGGGATGGAGCACGTAGCTGAGGGTCCAGGCGGCATTTCCCAGGACTGAGGAAGCCGCCAGCGCGATCACGCCCCAACCGGCCCAGCGCAGCCGACCTGCTTCACGAACCAGGGCTCCCGCTCCCTGCGCCACCAGAAACATGCAAAACACCGCGATGACCGCGAAATAACGCGGCTGAGGATGATTCTGCACCGTCATGAAAAGGATGTAGCCGGCAACCGCAGCGACCGATGCGCCAAATACAGGATCGACGAGAAGGCGCCTGCTCCAGGGCCTGTGCCAGCCTGCCAAAGCCGCCACCACCACGAGCCCTGCGAGGGGCATCAGGATGCGATCTACCCACAGGCCCCCGTGAAAGGACCACCAAAGACTCACCAGCGGCCAATCTCGCTGCGTCGGCTTGCGATAGTTGTTGATGAAGAAGAGATATTTGTAGTCGGGAAGCAGACCGGCCCGGATCACGAGGACCATCCAGAGGCCGTAGGTGACGGCGCTTGTCAGTGCCGCAGCCAGGGCACAACGGATGGCAAGCATTCGGTTCCGGCGCAAAGGAAAGAGCAGCGCCCACCCCAGTGCAGGGGCGAGGAAGATCGCCGTCGTCTTGGTGAGCATCATGAGGGTGAAGAGCAGGCCGATCAGGACCGACACAGCAAGCGGCCGCCGAAAGCTTTCCAGCCTCACGGCAAGATTCAGTGCTGCCAGCGTCAGCGCAGTCAGCAGGGGCTCAAGGATGGCGAGGCGGCCAAAGCTATAGAGAAACGCGCTGGTGACGAGAAGCGTCAACGCCAGCAGAGCAACCCAGCGCGGGTTTCCCGCGCGCAGCAAACGATAGCTCAAAAGCAGGGTGACGAAGAAAAGCGCGACCACCAACCCGCGCGCCGCCTCCAGCGACACTCCTGTGACGAAAAAGAGCAGCCACTCAAGGAAGGGCCATACCGGGAGCGCAACCGCGGGGTTGAAGTCGCCCGCCAGGTACCAGTTGCCGGAGAGATGAGCCCGAAAGGCGGCGTTCCCATACCATCCCTCATCGGTGTACTTGGCCCAGTCGTGGATCCAGGGGGAGTGGTTGGGGAAATCGGCGCCGAGATGCAGGGCATGCAGAGCGGCAAAACCCAGGATCAACGCCACCCAGAGCATCAAGAGCCACCGCTGCGAGCCAGTCGGCAAGAGCTGTCTCCGAAAAGGAAGAGCTGTGAAACCGCGTCGAAAAGTTTACTGGAAAGTATATAGCGCGCACGTCAACGCCGCGCATTCGTTCCCGCGACCGCGAGTCGCAGGACGGCGCGCACTTCCCGGCTCCGCAAAACTGCACCAAAACTTGGGCAAAAGCGGCCTCCCCAGCTACTCGTACGCGAGCGCGTCGATGGGGTCTTTGCGAGCTGCCATCCAGGCCGGGTACAGCGCGCCGAAGATCGAGCCCACCAGAGCGATCAGGCTCGCCCACCCGATCCAGACTGGGGTCACCTCGAAATGCAGCGTGGGAAAGAGGCGAGCCATCAGGGCGCGAACACAATATGTGCCTACGACGCCGAGGACATCCCCGGCGACAGCCAGCAGCGCGGTCTCCCGCAGGACAACGGACACGATCGCCGCTTTGGATGCTCCCATCGATTTCAGGATGCCGATCTCGCGCGTGCGCTCGAGCACGGCCGTATACATGGATTGAAAAATGACCAGGAAGCCGATGATCACGGCGATCGAGGTCACCGCGCCCAGCGCAATGTTGAAGCCCGGGAGCTTGTCGGGCGTCATCACTGAAAGCCACTCCTCCATCGACTGCACGTTGTAGTCCTGCAGCCCCGGAACAGAGTGAATCTCCTGCATCACCTTATCGATGTTGTTGGAGTTGTCGCACCGGATGTAGAAAAGCGAAGCCTTCCCCTCTGCGCCCATCAACTCACCCATCGTGTCGATGGGCACAAGCTTGCGGCCGCCCTTGCCATGCTCCACAATGCCACAAATGTGAAAGTCGTGATTCATGATGCGGATGGTGTCGCCCACCTTGTAGGGAGCGCCGGTCGCAGGGTTTTTTCCAGCTGCGAAAACATCGTCCACAATCGCGTCGTCCGGCCCCTTGAATGGCCCTCCGGAAAGAAAAGAGAACGGCTTCAGAGCGTTGAAGCTCTTGTAGTCGATCCCGTAGATCACTTCAACGCTTGGAGAAGTGGAAAGATTGTAGATCGCGGGCGAAGCCACAGCGACGTGAGGCAGAGTGCGCAACACGTCGACGATCTTCGCCGGCATCGGCGCGCCGCCCACGCCGTTCATGTAGCTGGCGTTCGAGGGCCGCACCATGATGTCGGCCCCGATCCCGTTGGTGCGATCCTTCTGGTCGTTCAGCATGCCCATAAAGATGGCGACAATGGACAGAATCATCACCACTTCAATGGCCACGGCCAGGCCGCTGATGATGGAGCGAACCGGCCTGTGAAGCAGGTTGGCGACGACGAGTTTGTTCATTTCCGGGCAGCTCTCCAGATCTCTGATACGCTCATTGCAAGGGTATCAAGCCTGCAACCATGGCGTTGGTCGAGTCTGAACGGGTTACCGGATAGAAACACCGGGGGGCCCGATCTTCAGTAACCCGATGTCTCGCTTATCGCTTGCCGATACCTTCCCTGTTGCACACTTTGCTAACAGGCATGCAAGCTGGCCACGTTACTTCAGGTTCGTGAAAATAAAGGGTTAGGCCAGAAATAATTTTGACGCCGGATGAGGCGGGGTTTATTGTGGTTGTGGAAATCCAAAACGATCATCTCCCCCGAAGTGGTTACTTATGGGCAGTTTTGGCGAAGAACTACGCGCAGCACGAATCTCCAAGGGCGTAGCTCTTGAAGACATCACCGAGATCACCAAGATCAGCCAGCGCCATCTGGTTGCGCTGGAGCAGGATAAGTATCGTCTCCTTCCCGGCGGCATCCTGAGCAAAGGCATTGTCCGCGGCTATGCAACCGCCGTGGGACTCGACGTGTCCGATTGGACTGCCCGCTTCCTCAAAGCGTCCGCTGCATCGGGCGAATCTGTCGAGCTGGATAAAGGCTGGGAAGAGTTCGCTTCCAATGTTGGCAGAGTCCGCATGGAGCGCCGCGAAGCTGCCGAGCAGCGCATGCGTTGGGCGGGAGCAATCGTGCTGATGGCCGCGGCCGTGATCGCCGGTTTCCTCACCGTGCGCTACTTCGGCATGCGCGCCGGCTGGTGGAGCACCCTGCTTCCGGTGCAGAATGTTTCGGCCAAGACGCACGCGATGATTCTTTATAGTGTTCCGTTCCTCAAGCGGTAAGTCGCCCGCGCCTCCCAATCGTTAGTCCCCCAAAGCTTGCGGCCGCCGTATGTCCCCCTTCGGTAACTCCGCCGATGTTCCGAAGTTCTTCATCCGGCAACGAAGGTTTCGCCCTGAAATCCTCCGCACGATTTAACATGGAGGGGTAGATATCGTTGCCGGACCGATGCCGGCTTGCCGCTTCCCATGCAAACCGGGGAGCAGAGGGCGCAAATTAAATTCGCGCCGACGAGAGCCGGATTCGCAAGTTTCCTGCTTAAATTTTTGCTTGGGAGGAATTGAAGTTGAGCGACCGTTTTTTGTTTACCTCGGAGTCGGTGACGGAAGGCCATCCCGATAAAATCGCCGACCAGGTTTCCGATGCGATTCTGGATGCCTGCCTGGAGCAGGATCCGTACAGCCGCGTGGCGGCTGAGACGCTGACGGCAACAGGTCTGGTGGTGATTGCGGGCGAGATCACGACGAAGGCGTACGTAGACTTTCAGAGCCTGGTGCGCGGTGTTGTGGCCGCGATCGGATATGACAACGCGTTGTATGGGTTCGACTCGAACACCTGCGCCGTGATTTCGACGATCAACAAACAATCGGGCGATATCGCACAGGGCGTGGACACGGGCGGCGCCGGCGACCAGGGCATGATGTTCGGCTACGCCTCGGACGAAACCCCCGAGCTGATGCCCGCGCCGATTTCCCTCGCCCACAAGCTGACGCGGCAGCTCACCACGGTGCGCAAAAACGGGCGGCTTCCCTACCTGCGGCCTGACGGCAAGAGCCAGGTGACGGTCGAGTACGACGAGCACGGCAAGCCTGCGCGCATCGACGCGGTCGTGATCTCAAGCCAGCACTCCGAAACCGTGTCCAATGACGACCTGCATGCCGACATCCTGAAGCACGTGATTCAAGCGGTGTTGCCGGCAAAATGGCTCGATGAGCACACGAAGTATCACATCAATCCGACTGGGCGCTTTGTGATCGGCGGGCCGATGGGCGATACCGGCCTGACCGGCCGCAAAATCATCGTGGACACCTACGGCGGAGCGGGACGTCACGGCGGCGGCGCGTTCAGCGGCAAGGATCCGACCAAGGTCGATCGCTCGGCCGCCTACGTTGCCCGCTATATCGCGAAGAACATCGTCGCGGCCGGCCTGGCAAAAAAGGCCGAAGTGCAGCTGGCCTATGCCATCGGCGTTTCGGAGCCGGTGAGCGTGCTGGTTTCCACCTTCGGCACGGGAAAGATCTCCGAAGCCAAGCTGACCGAGCTGGTTCGCAAGAACTTTTCGCTGACCCCGAAGGGAATCATCGAAAGCCTCAACCTGCGGCGGCCGATTTACCAGAAGACCGCGGCCTACGGACATTTCGGACGGACCGAGCCGGAGTTTACCTGGGAAGCCACCGACAAAGCCGCGAAGCTCGCCGAGCAGGCGGACATCAAGGTTGCAGCGAAGTAAAATCCGCGAGAAACACCGGCAAACAGGACCCTTCCCTGCGAAGGGTCCTTTGCTTTTTGAGGTCTCGTACGTCGAAGCTTTAGAATCTTTCGGGTTGCACCATCAACAACTCATGGAACAGGGAGATGGATATGCGCTTTCATTGGATTGGCGCGTTCGCGCTTTGCCTGAGCGGGATCGCCGGCGCGCAGACCACCGGCGCTGCCTGGAGCTACAGGGGGAAGACGGGCCCGCTCAACTGGGGCAGGCTTGATCCCGCCTACAAAGCATGCTCGGAGGGACACGAACAATCGCCGGTGGATATTCGCGGCGCACACCTGAACAAGAATCTGAGCCCGATCGAATTTCACTATCTTGGCGGGCCGGTCACCCTCGAGAACACCGGCAACACCGTGCGCGTCTACGTCCATCCGGGCAGCTACATCGTCTACGACGGCGTTCGTTACGACCTCAAGCAGTTTCACTTTCACCATCCCAGCGAAGAGGCCGTGAAAGGCAAACTCACCGACATGGTGGTGCACCTGGTGCACGAAAGCGCCGACGGCAAAACGGCTGTGGTGGCAGTGCGTTTTTCCATGGACCGCGGCGATGCCAACGCGCTTCTGGCGTCCCTTTGGCCGCACCTTCCCCAACAGGCCGGGCAAAAAGAGAAGATCGACGATATGATCGACCCCGCCGGCTTTTTGCCCGCTGATCGGGGTTACTGGACGTATATCGGTTCGCTCACCGCTCCTCCCTGCACGGAGGGCGTGCGCTGGTTGATCTTTGAAGATGTCCTAAGTGTGAGCCGCTCGCAGCTGCGAGCTTTCACGGCCATCTTCCCCATGAACACGCGGCCGCTGCAGGATCTGCATGGGCGGCGCATCGAGGCAAACGAATAGGCGGAGAGAGGCAGCGCTGACTCCCACGCGCTGTCACTCTTTGCTCCTCAACCGAGCTGCTACCCTTGCGTGTTGAGCTCCGCAAGCGGGGTGAAGTGCAGTGCGATCCCATCGTTTGCAGGAGTCGCCTTCGCGGTCACGCCGGTCAGGTCGGCGATGAGGTAATGTGCTGCTCTGAGCGCATCAGCCGTATGCGAGAACGTTGTTGCCACGACCGTGCAGCCGGCGGCACGGCCCGACTGCACACCTGACGCGGCATCTTCGAAGACGATGCACTCTTCGGGCGCCAGTCCCAGCAAAGCGGCTCCCGCCAGGTAGGGCGCCGGGCTTGGCTTCCCCTCTTTAACACTCTCTGCGGTCACCATGCTGGCTGGAACGCGAATGCCTCCAGCGGCAAGGCGAACGCGCGCCAGCGGCTCCGTCGCGCTGGTCACGACCGTCCAGCGCCCTGCCGGCAGCGACCGCAGCAGCGCATGAACTCCTGGCAGCGCCCTGACGCCCTCGGTGTCGTCGATTTCAAGCTTCTCGATGACCTGGTTTTCTTCTTCGGCGTCCAGGTCAGGACATAGCACCGCGATGGTTTCGACGCTGCGGCGACCGTGCACGACCTTCAGCACCTCGACGGGATCGAGCCCGTGCAGGCCGGCCCATTTCGTCCAACTGCGCTCAACCGAGCCGATCGACGAAATCAAGATGCCATCCATGTCGAAGAGAATGCCTTTGCATCGAATCTGAACTGAGGAGGGAGCGACGGAGGAAGCCATGCGTCGATTCTACCGGCGCCACCGGTGTTTTTATTGCCGCGCAGATTGCGGAGAGACGGGCGAAGAGAAAGTCACACTGGGCGGATCGGCAAAGGTGAGTACCGCATCGAAACTGCCCTTGCGTGAGCCGGTCTGCATCTGGTTTTGACGAATGGTCGCGCGGTTATTGGCAATCGCAACTTCCGCGGCCCAGCGGTCGAAGCGCACATCCTCCCTGGACACCTGCTCGCCCGCAGCTTCCTCGAGGGTTCCGTGCCGCCAGTCGAAATGCAGGGTCCCTTCGGCCGATGATGCCAGATCGCGGTCTGAAAACCCGGCCAGTTCCACTTTGCCGTCGCCCTGGATCGAACCGCCCATGCAATGCGCGGCAAGCCACTGGCACAGCGCCGAGCCGTTCACTTTTTCGAACGTGCCCGCGAAGGAATAGCCGGGTTTCGCGCCGTTGGTGAGCTTTCCGGTTGCATGGATTTTGCCCCCGAGGAACTGCGCATCGAGGCTGGTGATTTCGGCAGCCGCGGGAAGAATCCTCAACGAGGCATTCAGGGCCTGCAGCCTTGCCGGACCCAACCGCACCGCTGCCGCGGACAAGGTGGTGTCGAGTCGGGGCCACACAGACGGCGTGGCCGGAGTGAGGCGCGCGATCAGATTCGACAGCACAGTACCCTTGGGATGAACGCCGAGCAGTTCGCTCTCCAGCTCTCCGGCGTCCAGTTCTGCGAAGCGCAAGGCAAGTTGGGACGGGCACTCAGCCCCCGGGTCGCATTGCAGGGGAACCCGAAGGGTCGCATTTCCCTTCACGGCGCCGTAACTAAACGTCACCGGATCCCACAGAATCGCGCCTCCGCCAAGACGCAGCGTGGCCTGCGGAATCTCTACGTGGGCCGCGAGCGCATCCGATTTCCAGTTGGCATCGTGGAACACGATCGTTCCGCTTAGCCGGCCCGGATCAAGATCGCCTGGAGGGACATCGGTCGACTGCTCAAACGAGGCGTTCGACAAAGTGGCCTGGGCGGAAGGAAGCCAGTCTCCATGAGCGGTGAGGTCGAGTGTCGCAGGATCGCCGGCGAGATCCTGCAGGATTGAAACGTCTGCAATTCCAGCCAGGTGTGCGAAATCGCGCATCCATGCAAGCGCCACCGGACCGCGAGCGTTGACCACGTAGCCGTTCAAGGTCAGACGCACTGCAAGCGCCAGCGGAACTGACCCTCCTGCGGGTACTGAAACCGTTGAGATCAGCGCCTGCGGCTGCCCTGGGGGTTCGGCAGCCGGCTCCAGCGCGATCTTCGCAACCTGGATCGGTTGACTCAGGCGGTCGCTTGTCAACCGGAAGCTATCGACGGTCAAGGAGCCTTGCAGCGGCGCCGGCGCGTGCACTTTCGCCGGCTGTGAACGCCCGGAATGCCGGGCGGCAGGCGTCGTTTCGGTCGCAGTCTTCTCCGCTGCGCCCGGATCGTAGGTCAACTCCCCGCTGATGGTGCCGCGCGCGTCGATCGATTCGTTGACTCCGCTGCGCAAGGTGCGCAATCCCGCAAGGGCAGCGCTCACGGGAATACGCTGGATCTGGATGGAAGACTTCCCCTGCAAGTTCCCCGGGGCTTCGCTGGCGATGCGAATGTGCCCGTCGCCCAGCGGAGAATCACAGGAAAGATTCTCGACGGCACGTCCAAAGTAGTGATAAACGAAGCTGCAGTTGGCGTCGAAGTCCAACGGATCGGCCGGCGCGAATTCTGCGCGATGCACACCGGTCGCGCTCAACCGCGTTTTCACCTGGGCTGTTTCCGGCGTGCCGTCGAGCTGCATCTCGCCGGTAAGGTTTCCGCGCCAACCGGGATCGGAGCCGAGAACGAGCCTGCTGAGCTGCCCAAGTTGCGCCTCGCGCCACTCCATCTGAAGATGAATTGGATACTGCGGAAAATCCCGCGCGGCCGCCGATGCGTAGAGCCTCGCTTCAAGCTGGACGATGCCCGTGTCGGCAAGGTCAAGGCTGACGTCGGTGCGGGCCGGCTGGCCGCGAACCCGCAGACGCCAATCGCCGGGGTTTTCCTGCCAGAACGAAAGGTCGGAATTGACCAGCGAATAAGGAAGCTTCTCGAGGCCGTTCTTCAAATTGATCCGCGAGTTGGTGGCCTCAAGATAGGGGAATGGCGGTACCTTGCCGAGCGCGGCCTCATGCGTACGCGCCGTTGCGGAGCGGAGGAAGGTATCAAAATTCCACGCTCCGGCAGGATTGCGCACGAGATTGAGACTCGCCTCGTCCACGCTGATACTGCTGATTTGCAACTTCCCGGTGAACAACCCGAGCAGGCGAATGGCCGCGGTGACGGAGTTGGCGTGAAGGATCGGCTCGGCGCCGAAGGCCGGGTCCTCATCGACGGTGAGATTGGTGATGACAAATCCGGGGCGAGGCAGCAATCGCAGCTCAACCGACGAAAGATCTACGGGACGGCCCATCGCCGTCGACATGACAGAAATGATCCGGTTCCTGTAGCGATTGAGACTGACCAGGGATGGCGCGAAAAAAATGATCAGCAATAGCGCCGCAAGCGCCGAAACCAGAAGGAATCTTTTCCCTTTTCGCCTGTCGCGCTCCGCCTCTTCGGTCATGGGCCTTTACTGATGGTACTGCGTCCGCCCGAGGCGCCCTAGCGAATGATATGGAACGTCCGGCTCCAGCGCGTGTCCGTAAAAAAGTGCAGGGCGACATGCGCCATCCACGCCACGTTGTTGGCGAGGCCGGTTTCCTGGTACTGATTCTCCGGGGTCACAAACGACCAGTAGTTGAACAGCGGCCGGCCGACGATGTTTGCCCGGGGCACAAATCCCCAGTAGCGCGAATCGAGGCTGTCATGCCGATTGTCGCCCATCATGAAGTATTTCCCCGGGGGGACAACAAGATCGCCATCGACCACGTGGTTGGGAAAATCGACCGCCCAGCTTTCCGGCGTCTCGTCCGGCTGCGGATAGGGAGGCACGGAAGGAAACTCGTCGAGGAAATCGTTGTGGTTCTCGGGAGTGGTCGGCTTGGCGTGGGGTTGCGACTGGGCAACTCCGTTAATGAACACGATGCCGTCGCGAAGATGAATGTGGTCGCCGGGAACGCCGATCAGGCGCTTCACCAGGAAAAGACCCGGATAACCCGGCTTTAGAAAAACCACCACGTCGCCGTGCCGCGGCTCGCGGTAGTACACCAGGGGCATCCACTTCGCGGGAGGAGCGAGGGTGATGCGATCGACCACGAGATGATCGCCGATCAGAAGCGTGTCTTCCATGGAGCCGGAAGGGATCACAAAGTTCTGCGCCAGGAACGTCAGGATAAACAGGCCCACCACCAGGACTGAGCAGATGCTCGCAACCGCCTCAAACGGCGTTTCTTCAACTCTTTCCTGAGTGGTTGCGGCGGGAACCGCGCTTGTCACGGCGGCGGGGGTGTTTTTTGTCGTCATCCTTTTGCTCTTCGCAGGAGAGATAAGGCAGCTCTCGCAAGTTCTGCAGCCGGGCTCTTAATGGACGACCCGGAAAATCCGCTTCCAGCGCGCAAATCCAGTCAGGCGCGCCGCAAGTTCCCTATCGTGTCCGAGTCTATCATCCGAAGCTTCCTCGACATCCGTCGTCGACGGCCGCCGCAGTGAGAAGTAGATGACCAGCGGCCGGGCAATGATGGCGTCGCGGGGAACCAGGCCCCAGAAACGCGAATCTTTGCTGTGATTGCGGTTGTCGCCGAGCATGAAGTATTCGCCTGCGGGCACCACCAGTTCGCCGTCGTGCGTCAGGCCCTGCAGCTGCCTCCACCAGGTGGGATCGATATTGGGATCGGTGTAGATTTTGCCGGGGAAGTTGTCGCGGAATGGATTGGGCGCGGCCGGCTCGAACGCGACATAGGGTTCGTCGAGGATCACGCCATTGACCATCACCCGGCCGTCCTGGATGCGAATGCGGTCGCCGGGTATCCCGAGAACGCGCTTGACGAGATAAGGCGGATCGGGATGGTGAAACACGACAATGTCTCCGCGCTCGACATTCCGATAAGGCAAGAGCCAATGGAGGAATCCCGAGGGCGCAAAGATCTGCTTGTTTACAAGCAGAAAATCTCCCACCAGCAGCGTGTGCTCCATGCTTTCAGACGGAATGAGGAACGGCTGCAATACGAAAGAGAGCAGGAACAGGGCCACGATCACCGTTCGCAACAGAGACGCAAGAGCCTCGGGGACGGTGGGCAGATGAAGCCGCAAATGCGCCAGGCGGTGAAATGCGGGAGCAGCCTGGACCGGGGTACTCATGGCTGCGGCAGCTCCTCCTCGTCCGGAACCGCGACTCGCCCGGAGGCAGAGGCCATCAGGCGCGAGAGCGCGCGGCGGGCCGCATCCTGCTCGGCATATTTCTTCGTGCTCCCGCTCCCGCGCGCGAGAGATTCTCCCGGCTCACCCGCCGCAGGCTTCAGGCGCACCTCCACAAGAAAGCGCTTGTGGTGATCGGGACCGCTTTCGTTCTTCACCTTGTAAACCGGCGTTCCGGCCCGCATCGCCTGCAGGTGCTCCTGCAATGCCGATTTGTAGTTTCCCAGCGCAGCGCCCGAGCGGAGTTCGCGCGCAAGCTGCTCCACGGCATTGCCGATCACGTAACGCTGCGTGAAGGCCCTTACCGGGTCGAGACCGCCATCCAGAAAGAGCGCGCCGATCACGGCCTCCATGGTGTTGGAAAGGACCGTGCTTTTGCGGCGCAGGCCGCTGCGGTCTTCGCCGCGGCTCAAGCGAAGAAACTCACCCAGGCCGATTTCGTTGGCCACGTCGGCCATGTGCTGCCTGCTCACCAGCTGCGCGCGCACCCGGGTAAGCTCCCCCTCGCGCCATTCAGGATGCAGCAGAAACAGCGTCTCGCCAACCACCAGCCCAAGAACCGCGTCGCCCAGAAACTCGAGGCGTTCGTTATCCCCTTCCCCTTCCGGGGGATGACCGGGATCCTCGAGCGCCCGTTGATTTGCAAGCGAGCGATGCGTCAAAGCGCGCACCAGCAGCTCGGAATTGGCAAAAGCATGGCCCAGGGCAGATTCCAGTTCCGCCAGATTCCGCTCCACGCGTGCCTCGCTGTTTTTCACTTGCCCGAATGTCTCCAGCACCCAGCGATTCTCCGTCTCAAATGTCCTGGCGAACCGGCCTGAAAAATAAGCCCGACAAGTCCATTAGACGCTCTCGAGGCGCCTGCGAAAAGCCCCGCGGGGATTACTGCGGTTTGGCCGTTCCCTGCTGAGTAACGGTGGACTGGCCGGTGGAACCCTTCCCGGAATCGTCCTCGGCGTCTTCGCAGCTGTGTCCTTTTACGGCGTAGGGCGTTTTGACGCCGCGCTCGGCGGCCAGGCGCGTGTCCTGCGCGCCGTCGCGGCTCGCCAGAGCTTCGTTATACTCCGACACTGCCTCGTCCCGCTTGCAGTCGAGATCGAGCATCCGGCCAAGGTAAATATGCGACCACGCAAGCAGGCGCGGCTCCTTGCTGGTGGCAATTGTCTTCTGGAAGCGATCGATGGCTTCCTCCGGCCGGCCGGTCATGATGGCACAACGAGCCAGGATAAAGTTTGCGCGCGCCGAATCGGCCACTTGTTGCAGCGAATCGGAGTGGACAGCCAGTGCCTGCCGGGCCAGGGCGCCGGCCGTCGCCACGTCGCCCGCCTCGAGGCGCGCCTCAGCCAGATCGAGCCCGGTCAGCTCGCGCGGCTTGCTCTGCTGCAGCACATCGCCGTCGGCGTGGGCGTCAAACTGAGTCTGCCGCGCGCGATGCACCTGCTGGTCGATATCCATGCTGTACACCATCTCACCGATGGTGTCGGCCAGGCTGGCTGGGTCCTTTTCGAACTGAATCATCTGCTGGTAGAAGTACTCCGTCAGCACGAATCCCTGCGCCATGTCGTGGTTGACGGCAGCCCATCGGACCGCATCCACTCTTTCCTGGTAAAGCTGCCGCTCGTGCTCGTAGCGGGGAAGGTCGGAACGCTCGACACCGGCAGGAATCTTGTACACGGGAATCCCCGTATCCATGGTGCGCGCCTCGATGGCCTTGATGAGGCACTCGACCGTGAGCGCGACGGTGTCGGAGCGAAAACGGAACTCCATCGGAGCATCGCGAATTTCTTTCAGAATGGGCTGCGTGCGATCAATCGCGTTGGCCCGGGTATAAAGCAGCGGCTCGATCACATAATGCAAATAGATGTGTCGAACGTCGGTCATGGGGATCGTGCCGTTCACCGGGGAAACCACCACCACGTACTCTGTGCCGTAGATGCGCGCATTCACCAGCTTGGGCGAAAGAAGCGGCTCGATCACGACCACGAAACGACGGCCGTCATAGGTGGTCGCCGGCATCTTGAGATAAAGATTCGTGCTCACGATCATCTTCGATAGCGGGTCGTGGAGCTTCTCAATCTCCTCGTCATAGACATGGTGAAGCGTCAGCCAGATGCCGTGCATATCCAGGGCCGCGGCAAAGTCGCGCAGGAGCGGAACGATCTCGATGACCTGGGTTGAATCCGGCGGCATCTCGGGCAACTCGGCGCTGGTCTCGAGCGCGGGCGGAGGACTTAAATAGAGCGCCAGCGAGATGTACTGCGAAATGTCCTTCTCCGACCCGGTCATCCGATGTTGCGCGATGAAGAGACAGACCTTGTCGCGCTTGGCGCGAGCATCCTCGCTCCTGGCCAGGGCCTGGTTCATCTCGTCGCGCACGCGTTGCCGGATGGGCGCGCTCTCGGTTAGGCCTTCATCGTAGCCGCACGCGTTCAGGGCCGCGGCCATCAGAAATACCGGTTCCGAGCTGATAAGCGAGATGGTTGGGCCGGCGGGGTCAATCAAAAACGACGGAGATTTCTCCGCCATCGGCATCGATGACGAGGACGAGCTCTGCCGCGAACTCGAAGATCCGGAAGCCTGCGCGAGGAGCCGCGCCGAAGAGCCGGATGCGGCTAGGCAGACGATGGCTGCAACGGGAAGAGCGAATGGACGGAAAAATCGAAACCGCATCAAAGGTGCCCTGCCTGCAAGTCTAGTTAGACGCAGGGGCAGGGTCAAACGGGAGGCAGAAAGTCAGGATTGAGCACGCCCCGGCGGGCCAGCCGGACAGCGCCTTCAGCCGCGAACCGAGACCCCGGCAAACGACAGCACAGCCAATCCGCGAACCGGCTGTCCGAAGAAGCGAGCCGGCTCAAAACGGCTCAACACCAGGACATTTTCGACCTGCGCACGCGTGGTCGGGTTATTCGGCCCCGAAACGATACGGTAGTCGTAGACGGTGCCCTCGCTATTGACGTAGGCTTCGACGACAATGGGTCCCGCGCTGGCGCCAAATTCGTCGTCGCTGCCCCCTTCTCCCACCGAATAGAGAAGACGCGGCGCGGTCGCATTTCCCAGCGGAACATCTTTGGTAGCCTGCGCGGCTTCGGGCTGCGTAAACATCCCAACCAGGACCGTCACGCTTCCCAGCAGGAGCACGGCACTGGCAAAGCCTGCCGCCGCCTGCAACAGGAAGGGCCCTACCGTGTTTCTCCACACCAGCGACCAGCCTGCGAGAAGGCTCCGGCTGCGACGGGCACGCTCGCGGCTCACGGCCACGCGAATGCGCAAAACCAGGTCGTCAGGCTCCTGCACCGGCCCGAGAGAGGCCAGGGCGCCCTGATTGTCCCGCAGGGCCTTCCACTCCCTGGTACACCCCTCGCAAAGATCGAGGTGCGCAGCCACACGCTGCATATCGCGGCCGCTCAGGCGGCCATCCAGATAATCTGAAAACTTGGCTTGCACAGCGCTGCAGCTACTCATCGCGCCTCCTCTGCCAGGGGCAACGAAACGCTCTCGCTCGGTGAGGGTCTGTCGGACGGACGCGGAGCCGTGAGACACGCCTTGAGATAGGCGCGCCCGCGCACCAGCCTCGACTTTACAGTCCCCAGATTCACGCCTTGAATTTCGGCCACTTCTTCGTACACAAAGCCTTCTATGTCGCGAAGAATGAGCGTGGTTCGAAATGGCTCCGGAACCCGGCGCAACGCTTCTTCCACACGCGCCTTGGTTTCGGCATGAGCTGCCAGTTCGAAGGGCGATTCACCGGAATCGATCAGAGTGTCCCCGAGACGAACCGGAGAGCCGCAATGGTGATCGGCCACCTCCAGCTCGATGGGAACTTCCTGCTGCTTATGGCGCATCCACCAGCGGCGTTGGTTTGAAGCTTCGCGCAAGGCAATGCGGTAGATCCACGTGCGCAGCGAAGACTCGCCATGGAAACCACCGACTCCGCGAAAGACCTTTACGAATACTTCCTGGGTGAGATCGGCAGCGTCGGCGCGGTCATGCACGATGCGTGCCAGAAGCGAATAAATCGGATGATGATAACGCGCAATCAGCCAGGCAAACGCCTCCTCAGAGCCGGCTCTCAACTCGGCGATGAGAGCGGCTTCATCCGACTGAAGCGTGAGTGCGCTGGCCAGGTTGCCCATGGTGAGGTCCGCCTGCAATTCGTCCTCCCACATTACTGCAACAGGCGCACAGTTTGCATCTTTCTGCTCTGCGCCCAGCTTCGTGGCCCATTCTTGCCCGGCCCGTGGTTTCGGCAAACCGCCGCGAAGCCTTGTGCTGACTCAATGCGCGGAAAAACGGAAATGCGGTCGATACACTCCGGTTTTGTCGCGCTCTATTGTCTTAGACACCGGACCGGGGGTGAAGTGTTCCCGGTCACTGCTTTACGGAACGGCTATTTCGCCTGTTAGACGGGTTCCCAAAGTACCCAGAGCGGGATCCGGACCCTTCGACTCTCAAACCGTAAAGACGATCCGGCGGCCTTTTTCCACCCGGGTCCACGCAGCCTCGACCTCGGCCAGCGGCACCGGCTCAACGGCAATCTTGAACTTTCCCTGGGCCACCATCTTGAAGAGGTCTGGGATTGACTCCAGGATGCGTTTCAGGTCAACCGAACCGAACCCGCTCCCCATTAGTCTCAGATCGATGCTCCGCAGCGTCGCCCCGGGAAGCTGAATTGTCTTGCCGGCGCTCTCGCCAACCTCAACCAGCCGTGTGGAGTGCGTCGCGCGGGGCTTGAACCCCTTGGCCAGCGCTTCGAGCAACAGCTCCGTCGGCCGGCCCCACAGATAGTCGATCACCACGTCGATTCCCTGCTCTGCTTCGGCTAGAAATGCCTCGCGAACTTTGTCCTCTGTCTCCGTCAGCGCGATGACCGCGTCGGCGTTCTCCGTCGAGATTGCATCCACATTGCGTCCCACGCCGATCACCCGCTTTGCCCCGAGGAACCGTGCAGCCTGCAGCGCAAGCTGGCCGGCTACGCCGGTGGCGCCGAGAATGAGCACCGTCTCACCCGGCTGAACGGCCGCTCGATCCCGGATCGACAGCCAGGCCGACATGCCGGGATTCGCAACCGCGGCGGCCTGCACATCGCTGATACCATCCGGCAAGGGCAGGCACTTGTCCCGCGGCGCCACCGTGCGTTCGCACATCGTTCCCCATGGCTTGCGGGCAAAGCCAAAATAGACACGTTGGCCGTCTTCGAGGACTCCAACCCCATCGATCCCGGGAACCATGGGCAGGCTACCCCCAGCAGCATAATGCGTACCGGCCGCAAGGGCCTTCACAATCGGGTGCAGGCCCGCAGCCTTGACGTGGACGAGGACCTCATCGGGGCCAGGCATGGGATCGGTGAACTCTTGATAACGCGGGGGTTGACCCAGGGTGTGAACGACGGCGGCATGCATGGGAATAGCTCCTTAACTAAGTTAAGTACACCTTAACACTGTTAAGCTCGGAATGCTAGGATTTTTTGGTGCCCCTCGATCGCCAGTTCATCGTACGCCAGGCTTTTCTGGTCCTGAATGAAGCGGGGCTGGACGGGCTCACCCTACGCCGCCTGGCCGCGCAGCTCGACGTGAAGGCTCCGGCGCTCTACTGGCACTTCAAGAGTAAACAGGACCTGCTGGACGAGATGGCGGCAACCGTTCTCCGTGATTCGATGGAAAATAGCGCTTCCCTCGAAGCGATCAAGCCTTGGCCGGTGTGGGCGGCGGCCTACTATCGAATCCTGCGCCTGACCTTGCTGCAGTATCGCGATGGCGCGAAGATGTTCAGTGGAACGTACCTGACCGACGTGGATCTGTTCGCGCCCATGGAGGCGAGCCTGAGAAGGTTCGTGGAAGCGGGGTTCACGCTGCGGCAGTCCGTGGTGGGACTGGGCGCGCTCTACAGCTACACGATCGGCTTCGTGATTGAAGAGCAGGCGACGCAACTGGCTCCCGGTGTGCCCAATCCTCAATATGACCTGACGGCGCGCGACCAGCGTGTGCGCAAGGAGAAGTACCCGCTGGCGGCCGCAGCCGGGGCGGAGATGTTTCTGCAGCACGATACACGCTTTGCTGAAGGGATTGCGCTGATTCTGGAGGGCATGGCCCTGCAGTTGGGAAGAGCGAAACCGCGCCGGAAAAAGTGAGATCTGCCGCGGTGAAGAGCGGACCGGCGGCGCGCGCGAGGAGGGTTTTGGTGGCTTCCTGCGTGACGCATGAAGCCATGGAACTCCTGAATCGCCCCGAGAACGATAGATTTCACCGAACTGGAGGGTGACATTGCTGCCGCCGAGCGAACTCGACTAGGTCAAAGGCTCTGCCGGACGGCACCGGCGAGCTGTTTTGGCCAGCGATCTTTGGCCTTGTCCTGGATCGCTTGTTCGGCGGTTCGTCTGGCGTGGGGATGATTCCGTTAGCGGCTCGTGGCGCATATCCACGGCCGGGTCTTCGGTGCATTGACGAATCGGGGGCAGGCAGCGAGAATAGAAAGGTTGCCGCCGCTGCAACGCGTGGGCCTGTGGCGCAGTTTGGGAGCGCGCTTCCATGGCATGGAAGAGGTCGTCGGTTCGATCCCGACCAGGTCCACCAATATCACTCAACAACTTAGCGGACATCCTCCAAATTTCTTGCCCGCATTTTGCCCGCAAATAGCAAAATCTTTCCGCGAGACGGCACTACGGTCTTCTTCTCTCCTCCTTCCGTAGTGTTCTTCGGCTGCTTCCTGAAAGAACCATCCCGAATCGGGGTGTTCTCTCCGGTCGTGCGATCGGGGGCCTTTCCAGATGTCGTCGTCGGCTGCTGAGGAGCGGGTCCTTCCGTTCCCGTGGCCACCAACTCATCGTGTATCGAGTTGATCGCCGACCGCACCTCTCGCTCCAACGACTGCATATAGACATCCATGGTCGTCGCCAGCCGGCTGTGCCGCATCAGCCCCTGGATATCCTTGGGATGTCCCTTGGTCTTGCCCAGGGTGGCAATGGTACGGCGGATGACCTGGAACGTCAGCTTCGGTAGCTCGAGTTCCCTGGCGAGTTTGTGCATGACGCGATGGCGATAGTTGCTCGAATCCATCGGTCCCCCGAATCTCCCCGGAAACATGAACGCATCCGGGGACGTGTCCTTGCCTTCTTTTCTGCACTCCTCCCGATACTCCGCGATTTCGCTCGCCAACAGGTCGGCGATCGGAACCTTGGTTAGGCTCGACTTGGTCTTCCCAAATGGCCGAATCTTCCCTTTATAGACCGTCTCCTGGATATCGAGGACACGGCTGTCTTCGAGGAAACAACGCCACCGGAGCGGGAATAGCTCGCTAGGTCGAAGTGCATTCGACATATCGAGCTTCATCAGGATCCAGTCCCGAAGACGGATGTCGCCGAGCTTCTCTAAGGCCGCACGGAGCTGCTCCCAGCTCAGCGTGGTCTTATCCACCTCGCGCAGGTTCGCGGGAGGCCTGACAGTGCGGGCGGGATCCTTCGGAATGAAGTCCTGGTCGACTGCTTCCGCAAAGATGGCACGCATGTAGGATCGGATCTGGAGCACTCGGTCTCGGGAATGGGTTTTGGCCAGCCTGTTGAGATGGGTCTGCAGGATAACTTTGTCGAAGTTTTCGAGGCGAAAGTCCCCAAATGCATCGACGAGGTCTGCCTGGATCAAGTACTTTTTCACCTTGGCAGTCTCTTCCCTCCAGTCCCCCTCCTTCAGCGGCAGATAACGGTTTTTGACGAACCACTCGAAGGTGACTGCACCGTTGACAACCGATTGATCCCCTGTCGAGCGTCCGCCCAGTTTGGTGATCTCATCCTCCAGCTTCTCCCGGGCCTGAGACTTTGACATCTCGGTCTTCGACCCCAGGACGAAAGAGTGGGTGACGAGTTTGGTTTCGTTGGTTTCAGGATCAAGCTCGGTGCGGCGAAAACAGCCATGCCATTTCTTCCCCCGTGGCCGGACCCATCCTTTCTGGTACGAGATTCCCATTTGTTCCTCAATTTCTGTGTGGAGGGAACAAGTGGCCACCCTCATTTTACCGGCGTCTACGCCTTAAGCTGGAGGCCCGTTCGCGTTCCTTCAAGAACTCTTCAATCCCACTGGCCCGGTAGCGCAGAGCGCCGTCGCTCATTCGAATGACCGGTAAATAGGGCAATCTCCGCGAGGAGTGATCCCAGACCCAATCCTTGCTGACCCTTAGCTTTAGGGCGACGTCCTCGGCTGTCAAAAGGGCGTCGGCCGCCTCTACTTCCCGCATCGCTAGCACAGATCCCATAACCTCATTTCCTCCCAACCTGTGGTT
>DATJMC010000057.1:0-14041 GCA_035508975.1 Occallatibacter sp. | reverse complement strand
GACGGGGGTGGCGGAACTGCCGGCGGGCACCGAGATGGTGATGCCGGGCGATAACGTGCAGCTGGTGGTTGAGCTGATTACGCCGGTGGCCATGGAGAAAGGCTTGCGCTTTGCGATCCGCGAAGGCGGACGCACCGTGGGAGCGGGCACAATCTCGGAAATCATTAAGTAGACGCTGGCCGCGTCGGGCGGACCGCCCCTTGGGGCGCATCGGCAGACGCGGCACGCGAAACCTGATCACTGTTCACCAAACACTGATCACTGGAGTTGAGAAATGCGGGAAATTGTGACATTGCAGTGCACGGTGTGCAAGGAGCGGAACTATTCGACGACCAAGAACAAGAAGACGACCACGGGTCGTCTCGAGTTGTCGAAGTTTTGTAACCGCTGCCGCAAGCACCAGCCGCACAAGGAATCGAAGTAGGAAGGCAGCTTCTAGCTCATCAGCTTCCGGTGATTAGCTCGATTGAGGCAAGTGGGATTGATTCCTCCTTGCCGAGATGAGTTCGCAGCCGGAAGCAGAGGCTAAAAGCCGCTTTTAGGGGCGTAAGCTCAACGGTTAAACTGTCGGTCTCCAAAACCGAACTTGGGGGTTCGAATCCCTCCGCCCCTGCCAGATTGAGTAAGGCAGCTTTTCGCTGTCAGCTATTGGCTTTTAGCTTTCTTTGTCGGGAGGCCGAAATATTGGGCTTTCCGGAGATAAGCTAACAGTTAAGGGTGAGAGCCAGGAGCCGGCTTAGAGAAGGAAACGAAGTATGGCGAGCAAAGCAGCGATTGAAAAGGGTGAGCAACGTTCCGCCAAGATCCAGGAACCGGGCGCGCTCAAGAACGTCTCGGAAGGCGCGGCGGGCCTGTGGGCAAACGCGACCGGCTTCCTGACGGATGTGCGCGCGGAGATGCGCAAGGTCGTCACGCCAACGCGCAAGGAAGTGGAGGCGACGACTTCGGTAGTGATTATCACGGTCTTTATCTTCGGATTGTTTTTCTTTCTTGTTGACCTGGTTTTCAGCCGGGCTTTGCACGAGGTATTGACACGTCTGGGCGGGGCGCAATAAGGCGTCTCGCTGAATCGAGAATGAAGATGGCAGAAGAGCTGGAACATCCCGTAGACACCGCTGGCGGCGCGTCGAGCGAGCCCCAGGCCGCCGAGGCCGGGCACAACGAGCGTTTCAAGTGGTACATCCTCCACGCCTACTCGGGATTTGAACGCAAGGTGAAGGAATCCATCGAGAGCCGCGTGCAGGCCTTCGGTCTCGGAGATCGGGTGGGTAAGGTGATGATCCCGATGGAACCGGTTACGGAGATCATCAACGGCAAGAAGCGCACCGTGGAGCGCGTCTTTCTTCCCGGCTATGTTCTGGTTGAGATGGACCTCGACAATAATCTCTGGCATGTTCTGAAGGACACGCCCAAGGTGACAGGGTTTCTTGGCACCGGCGATAAGCCGGTGGCGCTGAGCGAAGAAGAAGTCAGTTCGATTCTCTATCGTTCCGAGATTGCCAAAGACAAGCCGCGGCTGAAGCTCAAGTTTGAGAAGGGCGAGCAGGTGCGCATCACCGACGGACCGTTCGCCAACTTCAACGGCGTGGTGGATGAGATTAACGAAGATCGCGAGACGTTGAAGGTCATGGTGACCATCTTCGGCCGTTCCACCCCGGTTGAACTTGAGTTCGGCAAAGTGGAAAAGATTGAGTAGCGGCAGCATTTAGCTATTAGCTTTTAGCTTCTAGCCGGTGGCTCACCTGGCGAGCGCCGGTTAAAAGGGAACGCTGATTGCTGCGCATCAAAATCCAAACGTTGCAAGAACAGCCAGAGCTAATCGCTAGGGGCTAACAGCTGTTCCAGAGGAATCAATGGCACCTCCGAAGAAAGTACAGACATACGTCAAGCTGCAGATTGAAGCCGGCAAAGCGACGCCGGCGCCTCCCGTGGGACCCGCGCTCGGCCAGGCGCAGGTCAACATCATGGAATTCTGCAAACAGTTCAATGCGCGCACGCAGAACAAGGAGATGGCCGGGCTGACGATTCCGGTCGTCATCACCGTCTATGCGGATCGTAGCTTCACCTTCATCACCAAGACACCCCCGGCTTCGGTACTGCTGTTGAAAGCGGCAGGAATTCCCAAGGGCTCCGGCGCTCCCAACAAGGACAAGGTGGGCAAGGTGACCGAGAAGCAGGTACGCGAGATTGCCACGCAGAAGATGCCCGACCTGAATGCCGCATCGATTGAGACGGCGATCAAGAGCGTGAAGGGGACGGCGCGATCGATGGGGATTGAAGTCGTCTAGGCAACCGCGATCGTCCAACCAAAACGAAGGCCCTCCGCACGGGAGGGCCTTCGCATTTTCAGGGTGTCTGCCAAGCAGCGCCTGCCAGAGGAACTACTTCGGCGGGGCGGGCGTAAAAACTTCGTGCCTGCGGCCCGGCTCTGGTTTCGGTTTGGGTTTCGGAGCCTTCTTGGTTTCTTTCTTGCCTTTGTCTTTGTTTCCCATGGGTGACAGGATGCCACAAAACCGCAACCTGGGAAAGTGTCAACTTCTGCGCAATTGCGGGTCTTTCACCCCGTTTAATGGCTTGTCGCCGGGTGCGCCAGGTGGTCGTGATTGAGGATGGCGTTGAAGACCAGCGCATAGGTGCCGATGGTTTCGCCGCGATAGACGGGGTTATTGCCGAAGAGCAACACGTTGCCCTGGCCGAGATGAGCATCCACCACGACCGCGTGTTCGGCGATGGAGCCGCCCTTGTCGAGAAGGCCGTCGAGCAGCAGGGCCTTGTTATCCACGAAGCGCAGGATGACGTCGGGACGCAGCTCGGCGGGAATGACGAGCGGATTGTTGCGCACCTGTTCTTCATTCAATTTGCGAGCCTGCCAGGGCTGCTGCTTTTCCAGAGGCTCGGCTTCAGCGATCTTGCGTCCCTGCGGCTCGTCGCTGTCCTCCAGGCTCCCGCGGCCGGTGGGGCGCTCGGCGTAGGGATCCATCAGGATGCGTCCGCCGGCGCGCCCCAGCGTGTTGCTGACGGTGAAGGCCATGCCGCTCGCGCTCATGACCGGCACGCCCTGGTCGTAGCCGAAGGCCACCGGGCTGTCGCGATCGACGAAGACGGTGTTGAGCACGCTGCCAACCACGCGCGCGTCGGTGTGGGGCGCAACACTCACGCCCGGCGCGAGGCCTGTGTCGACGGCAAACTGCGCCGTATCTTCACAGGTGATCAGCAGGCCGCCCTGCTCCACAAATTTTTTGAGATGCGCGAGGCCGTCGTAGCCAAGGCCGGGGCGCATGTCGGGGGTGCTGTCGGTGTTGCCCAGGTTCGGGGTGAGGTCGGTCTTCTCCCAGGGCAGCACATTGTTCCACATGGGCAGCCCGTCGATGATGTCGGTGGCAGAAGCGCGGGCTACGGGCGCGAAGACGATCACGTCATATTTCGAGCGGAGGTCGTCTTCCTTCGCAGCGGTCTGTGTGCTGATGTAGGTGAAGGGCACGCCCTCGGAGTCGAATGCGTAGCGCCACCAGCCTTCGGTTTGCGTCGCGATCCAGGTATGCATGATGGCGACGCGCGGGGCAGTGACGGCGCGCGTTGGGATCATCGGGGTGACACTCAGCTGCAGGCCATTGAGCGCCAGATCATGCAACGCGGACTTAAGCTGGTCGTCGGACACGCCGGAGATCAGCAGGGAGCCGGCGTTGAAATGTTTTTCACCCGCGTCGAAGGGTTTTTCGGCGACCTGAAGATTCGCTCCCTTCAGCTTGTAGACCAGCGCGAGCAGCGAAGGCTGGCCCGTGTTAGCGACAGCAACCAGCGAGCCGGACCCATCGAGCTTTCCAGCCAGCGACGCGGGGTCGGTTAGCGGCGACATCGCCGCTTTCAGAATTCCCGCGTCGGGCACGCGCACCACGGGCACATGGAACAGATCGGTGAACGACCAACCGGTGTCGTCGTAGGGATGTTTTTGCGGATCGTCAGGCGCCCAGAACTGGTGATCGAGCAGAGCATCGGCGATACGCGAGTAGGGCTGATCCATGCGGATGACAATGCTGCCCGCAGCGAAGGTCTGTTCTTTTGGCTTGTCGGTGCGCTTTTCGCCTGGAATGCTTGCGGTTGCCGCGGCGGTCAGTTGCTGGATCTCGACATGCTGGCGCTCGAGCACCTTGAGGAGTTCCACCGTGCGGTTGTTGGACGGGGCGTCGGGCGGGATCACATAGGCGGCCGGTCCCTCGAGCGTCGGTTTCTCGATGCTGCGTTTGCTCTTTGTGTAGTAGTTCTCGAGGAAGTGATGGGTGTGCTGGGAGAAGTAAGAGATTGTGGAGAGCAGCGCCGACTCTTCGTAGTTGTTGTTGTCGCGCTGCGACCAGGTCACGACGGGCAGGGGCGGATTCTGACGATACCAGGTGCGCGAGTATTCCTCGGGCGTCAGGATGCGCTTTTCGGTGTCGGCGCCGCCGTTGCCGAAGGTCTCGTAGAGTCGGCTGATGCCGTTGTGCATGGTTGCCAGAAACATCAGGTAGCCGGGGCTCCACGTATCGAAGTCGCCGTGGGTGAAGACGCCGGGCATGCCGAAGCTCTGCATCTGGGCAACGTTGTTCCAGCCCAGTTCGGCCCACTCGTCGGCCACCGTAGGGTCGACCCAGGCGTTGTAGGGGCCGTCGCCGACGGTGTTGTCGTAGAGGAAGGGCACCGATTCGTGGAGGTCGTGGAGCACCTGCGCGTGCCACCTGACGTAGGTGTCGAGGACGTTGCGGGTCAGGTCGAGCGTCATACCCATGGCGTCGCGGTTGTTGTCGTGAGCCACGTAGTGGCCCCAATACATGAGGCGAGGGTAAATCTCGTTGGGATGCGCCTTGTGCCAGCGGTAAATGTCGACCATGCGATCGCGGCCATCGACCTCGACGACGGGCGTAATCAGCACGATCATGTGCGAGCGGATGAACTTGATGTAGGGCGCATCATCGACGGCCAGGCGATAGGCCATCTCCATCAGCGCCGTGGGCGCGCCGGTTTCCGGGGAGTGAATGGTGCCGGTGATGTAGTAAACCGGGTAGGACTTGTCGATGAGCGCGCGCGCCTTGGCATCGTCCATGCCGATGGTGCGGGGATCCGAAAGCTGGGCGAGCCGAGCGTCATTCTCTTTCGCGCCGGCCAGCAGAGCAGGATCGGCAATGGCCACGGCGATCATCTCGCGGCCCTCTTCGGTGTGGCCAATGGAGAAAACCTTCACCCGCGGGCTGGCGGCCTCGAGCATGCGGAAGTACTTGTAGACATCTTCCGCATAGGGGAGCATGTTGGGCGCGCCGGAGATATCGCCGAGAACCTTTTCCGGAGTGGGCACGGTCTTGGAGGCCGGCAGATAGTTGACCAGGGGCGAGACGAACGACTTGTCGGTGGTGTATTTGAGGATCTTGTCGGTGTATGCCTGGTCGATGGGCTGGTTGGGGTCGCGGGCATAATTGGCATTCAAATCCTGCGCGGAAAGGGGCGCGATGGCCGAACAGAGCAACACGGGAGCAAGGAACGAGGCCAGGTGGGAAGGTTTCATAGTCCCCATTTATACCGGGTGCAGTCGGGGAATCGAAAAACAAAAATGCGCGCGAATCAGAGCACGATGACCGGCGAGCCATTTTCTGTTTCGTGCTTGATCGCGGCGAGAGCCTGGTTGGCGTGTTCGAGCGGGAACGGAACGACGGCGGGACGAATGTTGAGCTCGTGCGCGAGGGCAACAAAGTCGCGGGCATCTTGACGGGTCATGTTGGCCACGCTGCGCATCTGGCGCTCGCCCCAGAGCAAGCTGTCGTAGTCGAAGGCGGGCATCTGGTCGAGGTGGATGGCATTGATGGCGACCACGCCGCCCTTGCGCAGCGCAGAGAGCGCGCTCACCACGACCTTGCCGCTGGCGCGAAGGTGACGGCGCGATCGAGCGCGACCGGCGGGTGCGCATCCTCGGGGCCGACCCAGGTGGCGCCGAGCGATTCGGCCATCTTCCGGTGCGAATCGCCGCGCGTGACCACGTAGACCTCGCAATCCCAGGCGTGCAGAACCTGGATCGCGAGCGAGGCGGAGCTGCCGAATCCATAGAGCCCCACGCGCTGGCCGCGTTCCACTCCGGCGACGCGCAGGCTGCGAAAGCCGATGATGCCCGCGCAAAGCAGAGGCGCGATCCTGGTGGGGTCAGAGTGCGGCGGGAGGGGAATTGCGAAATCTGCGCGAACAGCCGCGTACTCCGCGTAGCCGCCGTCGACGGTGTAGCCGGTGAACAGCGGCCGGTCGCAGAGGTTTTCCATCGCATTCCGGCAGAACCAGCAGTCGCCGTCAACGCCGCCCATCCACGAGACGCCGGCGCGCGCGCCGATGGGCAAATCGGGCGCGGCGCTTTCCACCACGTCCCCGACAATCTGGTGGCCGGGAACCAGGCGGGGCAGAATCGGTGGCAGGTCCTCCTCGACGATGTGGAGGTCGGTGCGGCAGACGCCGCAGGCCAGCACCTTGAGAAGGATCTGGCCCGGACGAAGAACCGGGCGCGGCGCCTCTTCAATCGCGAGCCAGCGCCCCGCAGCGCTCTTGCCGGGTTCGTAGATCGCCGCTCTCATGGCACGAGTCACTCCTGAACTGCGGGGCCCAAATGGCCAGCCTAGATCGCGCGCAGAGCCTTGATGGGATCGGCCGATGCGGCCCGCGCCGCCGGCAGAGCCGACGCGAGCAGGGCAACGAGCATCATGACCACGACGCTGCCGAGATAGATCAGCGGGTCGGTGGCGCTGACGTCATAGAGGAAGGAGTGGACGAGGCGCGACGCAGCGAGAGAGCCGAGAATACCGAAGCCGCAGCCCCAGAACGCCATGCGCGCGCCCGCGAGCAAGACCAGCCGGGCGATGCCTGCGCGCTGCGAGCCGAGAGCCATGCGGATCGCGATCTCCTGCGTGCGCAGCGAGACTGAGAACGCGACAACGGCATAGATGCCCGTGATCGCCAGGGCCAGCGCGCCAAGCGCGAAGGCCGTGATCAAGTCGGTGTTGAAGCGGCGGGGCGCCATCGACTCAGAAACCACCGCATCCATCGTGCGCACGTGCTGCAGGGGCAGCAGTGGATCGATGCTCGCCACGGTTTCCTGCAGGGTCCGCATCATCTCCTCGGGCGGCAACGCGGAGCGCAGGGTGATCGTTCCGCCCGCAGGGCCGCCGAGTCTGCCTGTTTCGTCTTTGCCGTAGAGAATCGCGGGCTGGCGCGCGGGCGCATACCATCCGTCGGTCGCCTTGTCTTCAAGCGAGCTCACCCGCGTATCGCCGACAACGCCCACGACCGTCGCCCACGGCAAGCCCTTCTTCGGGTTGCCGACGTGCATGCGTTTTCCCAGGGGATTCTGGCCGGGCCACGAATGCGCGGCCATCGACTGGTTGACGATGACTACCAGCGGCGAATCGGCACGGTCGTTTTCGTTGAATGTGCGGCCCGCGATGAGCGGGATTCCGAGGGCGCGAAAGTAGTCGCCATCGATGGCGCCAAAGGGCGCGAACTTCAGCTTCCAGCCTTCGGTGGGCTGTCCTTCAATGGTGTAGGCAGCCATCCCATAGCCGCCGTTTTCGGGCAGAATCGTCGTAAACCCGACGGCAACCACGCCGGGCTTTTGCGAGAGCCGATCGAGCACCGATTGATTGAAGGCGAATGCGGCATCGTTGGTCTTGTATTGGGTGAGGGGAAGCGTGTACCCGGCGACCAGCAGATGGTCTGCGCGATAGCCCGGGTCGACGGAAAGCAGCTTCTGATAACTGCGGACAAGAGCGCCGGATGTCGTGAGCAGCACCAGGGCTACGGCAATCTCCGCGACCACGAGCGCCGATCGCAGCCAGGCGTGGCTCCTGGTCGCGCCGGTACGGGAACCTTCTTTCAAGCTCTCCATCGGGTCGGTGCGCGTGGCGGCAAAGGCGGGGGCGACGCTGCAGAGGATGCCGGTTGTGAGTGCGATGAGCAACGCGAACAGCGCGACCGGTGCGTCGACGGCAATCGAATCGACGCGCGGCATGGACTCCGGCAGGTACCTGACAGCGGTGCGCACAGCGAGCGCTGCGAGCCCCAGACCGAGGGCTCCGCCCGCGAGGCTAAGCAGCAGGCCCTCGCAAACCGCCTGGCGCGCGATCAACGCGGGGCGAGCACCAAGAGCAAGCCGGACCGCGTATTCGCGGCGGCTGCGCGTGGCGCGCACCAGCAACAGGACGGCCACATTGACGCAAGCGATCAGGAGCACGATCGAGACGGCGCCGAACAGGGTGCGCAACAGCGGCCGCGATTCACCAACGACAAAATCCATCAACGGAGTGACGCTGCCGCGAATGCGAATGGCCGCCATGGTGGGCGGGAAGCTGCGCATGACCTGCTGGGCCGCGCCTTCGACGTCGTCGAGCGCAGCCGGCAGAGAAACGCCGTCTTTCATGCGAGCGACGAGTTGATAGCCCCAGAAGCCGGCCGATGCGTCGGAGAGCTCATCGGGAGTGAGGCTCATCGGCACCCAGAGCAGCGTGGGATTGAGGATGCCGCTATCGACCGGGTAGGAGAAGCTGGGCGGCATGACGCCGATGATCGAGTAGGTTTTGCGGTTCAGCTCGATGGGCTTGCTGAGGATGCCCGGGTCGCGATGATAGCGCGAGGTCCACAAGGCGTAACTGATTACGGCCAGAGACGCGCGCGCGCCTTCTTCCTGGGGCGTAAAGACACGCCCGAGGATGGGCTCGACGCCGAGGGTGGGGAAAAGGCTGGCGGTCGCGCGGCCCGCGGAGATCTCCTGTGGAGTTTGCCCGCCCGCCAGCTCGAAACTGGTCCCGATATACCCGCCCATGGAAACGAAGGAGCGCGTTGAATGCGCGTAGATCTCAATCTCGCGCGCCGTGATGCCGGTCCCCTTGTTGTTGCCGAGGTGGTCGCCAACGATCACGAGGCGGCTGGGATCGCGGAAGGGAAGCGGCCGGAGAAGAATTCTCTCGACGAGGGAAAAGATGGCGGTTGTGACTCCGATGCCGAAGGCAAGGGTCAAAACGATGGTCGCGGTGAAGCCGGGAGCTTTGTTGAGCTGGCGAAAGGCGAGCCGAAGATCGTTGGCGAGAGCCTGCATAGATCCCCCTGAGGCCCGCTTCCTCGGTACCGGGCGCGGTGCTGCGATTATCGCAGGCGCGACGATAGGCTCCGGCGAGATTGTTGTGAACATGTAGGCTGTTGCCATGAATGCGATCCGTCTTCTGATGATTTTTGGCGCCGCCACGGCATCGTTTGGGCAAACGCCCGCACCGCAGCCGCCTGGTCCCTCGCCCAACTCGCAATACCGGCTGGGACCGGACTCCATGCCGCAAGAGGGCGTGCCGAAGGGCGAGATGGGCGGGGCGATCCTCCCTGACATGCTGCGTTGGCTTTGGCGCGACGAGCCGGTCTCGACCGACCCCAACGACTTGGTGGAGCGGAGCTTCCGCCAGCCGGCAAAGAAGCCGGCGCAGTAAGAGGCGAGTTCGCCGAGCCAACCGATTGATCCAGTAGAATGGAGGGATGCGACCCGGGGTCTTCCCGCACATCTAAAAACCTGGGATCGCGTTGTATTGGAGATATCGTTATGCCTTTAATGAAGACGTCAAATCCTGCCCTTGGGAGAAACACATTTCAGAACCTGCCGGGCAGCGGCTACGGCGGCCTGATCGATGCCGCCAACCGCATGAGCCTGAGCGGTACGGTCAACAAGACCGGCATCCTGCTGGTATGCGCGATGGCGACGGCGGCGTGGGTGTGGCATCTTTTTGTGGTCTCGCACGATATGACCGACGTGGCGCCGTACCTGCTGGTTGGCGGCCTGGGCGGCTTCATCGTGGCGATGGTCACCGTCTTCAAGAAGGAGTGGGCCGCGGTGACCGCGCCGCTCTACGCATTGCTCGAAGGGCTGGTTCTTGGCGGGCTCTCGGCGGTGTTCGATCTGCGCTATCCCGGCATTGCCGTTCAGGCAGTCGGCCTCACCTTCGGAACGCTGTTCGTGCTGCTGCTGGCCTATAGCTCCGGCATGATCAAGGTGACGCAGAAGTTTCGCCTCGGCGTGGTGGCTGCGACGGGCGGCATCATGCTCTTCTACTTGCTGGAAATGGTGCTCAGCTTCTTCCACGTTCAGTTTCTGGCCATCAATGGCGGCAGCACGCTGGGCATCGTGTTCAGCCTGTTTGTCTGCGGAATTGCCGCATTGAACCTGGTGCTCGACTTCGACTTCATTGAGCAGGGCGTTGCCTATGGCGCCCCGAAGTACATGGAGTGGTATGGCGCATTCGGCATCATGGTCACGCTGGTGTGGCTCTACCTCGAGATCCTGCGGCTGCTCGCGAAGATGCGCAGCCGGAACTAAGAGCCCGAATCCCATGGGCCTTTCTTCTTCGGAGGGTTTGCGGCCTTTGCAGGCCGCCCGCTAAAGCCTCCCGGATCCTGCTTTCGGTGGATGACTCTGTGCCCGAAGTGCGTTATTGTATTCGCACCTACCGCATCCCACGGGGAAGGACCTCACGTGCCCGCGCAGCGCAAAGCACCGCGTGTCCTCATCGTCGACGACGAGCCGTCGATCGCCAACACGCTGGCACAGATTCTGAACGCAAGCGGGTTTGAGGCGCGCGCGGTCTACGACAGCATGGGAGCGGCCCACTCCGCCGAGCACTGGAAGCCCGACGTCATGCTCACCGACGTGATGCTGCACGGAGAGTCGGGGATCGATGTCGCCGTGCACGTGGCTGAAAAACTGCCCGCCTGCAAGGTGATTCTCTTCTCCGGGCAGGCCTACACCGCTGATCTTCTGGAAACGGCCAACAAAAAAGGCCAGCATTTCGAGATTCTGACCAAGCCGATCCATCCCGAAGTTCTGCTTCGCAAGCTCTCCGCACTCTGACGGGTTGCGCGCGATCATCGCACGAGATTGCCCCATGGTGCGCACGTCTGTATGCTTGGCCGGCGAGGATTTCTCTGATGGCCACGGCTCCGTCCTCTTCATCAACGTCTGCGTATCGCGCCGATCATGTGGGCAGCTTGCTGCGCCCGCCGGAGATTCTCGAAGCCCGAAGCGCCCACCTGCCGGGAGAGGAGTTGCGCGCGATCGAGGACCGGCACGTGGAGCGGGTGCTGGAGCGCCAGCGGGAACTGGGATTTTCTGTGTTCACCGACGGCGAGCTGCGGCGCAGCAACTTCATGAGCGATTTCACGGATGCCGTGGAAGGGTTCGATCTGGGCGACGCCGTGGCACGCGACTGGGACGAAGACAGGAAGGGCGCAGCCAAGCCATCCGCGGTGAGCAGCATCGCCGGCATTGTGAGCGCACCGCTGCGGCAGCGCCGTGCATTGACGGGGCACGAACTCCCCTACTTGTGCGCCCACGCGCCCGGGGCCATCAAGATGACCCTGCCGAGCGCCACCCAGTTTCCGGCGATTTCGTTCAAATATGGGATCACCGACAGGGTCTATCGCGATCCGTTCGCGCTGCTGGATGCGGTTACCGCGATTATGACCGAAGACCTGAAGAAGCTGGCCGGCGAAGGCGTGTCCTATCTGCAGATTGACGCGCCGCGCTACAGCTATTTTCTCGATCCCAAGTGGTGCGCATGGATGAAGACCGAGCTGCGGGTCGACTCGGAAGCCATGCTGACGGCGTCGCTGCGCGCCGACAACGCCTGCTTCGCGGCTGCGCGGCAGCCGGGAGCGACGCTGGCGATCCATCTGTGCCGCGGGAATAATCAGAGCCATTGGTATGCCGAAGGCGGCTACGAGTCCATTGCCGAGCGCCTGTTTCACGAGCTGGCGGTGGACCGATTCCTTCTCGAGTACGACGATGAGCGCTCGGGAAGCTTTGCGCCGTTGAAGCTCGTGCCGAAGGGAAAGATGGTTGTGCTTGGGCTGATCAGCAGCAAGCGCCCGGCACTGGAGCGCAGAGAAGATTTATTGCGCCGGATCGAGGAAGCATCGAAGTTCGTGCCGCTCGAGCAACTCGCCTTGAGTCCCCAGTGCGGATTCGCGTCGACGATGGAGGGGAATCGACTGACGGAAGAGGACCAGTGGGCGAAACTCAAGCTCGTGGTCGACACGGCGCGTGAAGTGTGGGGCAACTAGTACGGTGAGCGCCGGTCGGCCCGAAGGTCACCCGGCGCCCCGCAGAGAGGCTACTCGCCGGTGTTGGTTCCCGTGCGGCTCACAAACACTTGCTGCGGCGCAGTCACCTTGGCTTCCGCTCCGCTTAGTTTCACGCTCATGTGCTGTACCTGCGCCTTGTTTTTCAGTTCAGATGAAAAGCTCACCCGGTACTGGTTCTGGAAGCGCTGGCGGAGATCTTTGAAATAGGGGGCAAAGGAAACCGGGTTTCCGAGGCCTTCCCAATAGCCGTACCCGCCTGTCGCCTGGGTAACTTCCTGAAGCAGGTTCTGGCCGGCATTGTTCTCATACCACGTGCGGTCGATGCGGCCCTGGTTGACCCAATAGATGGAGTAAACGACGATCCCTGCTTTCACCGAGTCCTGGATCGCAGAGAGTACGTAGGGATCTTCGGGATCGTAGTGCAGCTGGTAGTAGTCGACGCCATCGGTGATCATTACTACTTCGCGCCGCGCGCTCATGTCGTGCGACGGCCAGTTCTTCGCCAGGTCAGACAGGCAAAAATAGGGGCTGCTGCTCTGCCCCGGTACTCCCATCGGCAGATGCAACCCGGAGAGGACCTGGGCCGGGTTGGATGAGAGCGGGCCCGAGAACACGGCGCGCCCATTGTCCATGTAAGCAATCGCCATGCGGGTATTCTGCGGCATCTCTTTCACGAAGCCTTCGATATCGTTGAGCTGCGTGCCAAGAGAGCTGCGCGCGGAGCTGTCGATGAGGAGCACCAGCTCAAGCGGGCTGCCCGGACCTTTCGCCGGCGCAAAGTTCGTGATCGTGGAGTCTTTTCCATCGACCTTGAGTTGCACGTTCTGGGTTTGCAGGTGGAGCGGTGAATCGCCGTTCTTGGGCAGGACGGTGATGAGGGTCTGTCCGGAGCCCTGATCATTGGCGGCCGCAAAGGCCGGGAGCGCAAGGGATGCCGCGACCAGGAGCACTGCGAATTTTGGTGGTTGCATGGTTCGAACCTCCACGGGAAGGGCATGAATGCAACAGAAGCCGTGCCCTTTCGTACCACTCGTTTAGATGCCGTTTGCGCGGCATTGTTGCGGTGGGAGGGAGTGCGCTGCGGGCGGGTTTTGGTTGCACTTCGGCCCCGCAGAGGCAATCGTGATCGGGATCAGATGGTTACACCCATCGATCCACGAGGAACTATGCGAACCGGAATTGCCGGATCGGTGCGATTCGCCCAATGCGGCCATTTGCAATTCTGGTGCCAATCCCTTACACTTCAGAGATGCGCCCGGGGTGTGTGCCGGGCCTGTCAACAGCACCACGGCTGAATGGCCCCGACGGGTTGGAGAGGCGAAAGAAGTTGGCCCCCACCGGAGGTGGTTCCGCAACAGGCGGGCTGGCATCAGCGGTGGGAGACGAGGGATGAATGGCCAAGGTCAGCAAGAATATTGCGAAGGCGCGCGCCGCTGTCACCAAGCCGGCGTATCCGCTGCCTGAAGCAGTGAGCCTGCTCAAGCAGGTCAAGTACGCAAAGTTTGACGAAACGGTCGACCTGACAATGCGGTTGGGTGTCGATACGCGTCACGCCGATCAGATGGTGCGCGGAACGGTGGTTCTGCCGCACGGACTGGGCAAGACCAAGACTGTTGCCGTCATTGCCACCGGCGACCGCCAAAAGGAGGCGACCGAAGCGGGCGCCGATTTTGTCGGCGGCGAAGAGATGGTCGAGAAGATCCAGAAAGAAAACTGGACCGCCTTCGATGCCCTGATCGCGACGCCCGACATGATGAAGGTCGTGGGCCGGTTGGGCAAGGTGCTCGGACCCAAGGGTCTGATGCCGAACCCGAAGACGGGAACGGTGACCCTGGATGTGGCTGCGGCGGTGAAAGAGATCAAGGCCGGTAAGGTGGAGTTCCGCGCCGACAAGACCAGCCTGGTGCATGTGCCTGTAGGCAAG
>DATJMC010000056.1:0-5478 GCA_035508975.1 Occallatibacter sp. | reverse complement strand
ACCCGGAATTTTTGATCGGCATCGAGCAGCAGGATGCCATTCTTGGCAACGATGCCGATGACCATGATGAGCCCCATGAACGAGGCCACGTTGAAAGTGGTTCCAGTGACGAGCAGGGCCAGGATCACGCCGGAGATGGAGAGCACCGACGAGGTGAGGATGGCGATGGGGGCAGGGAAATTGCGGAACTCGGCGAGAAGCACGCCGAAGACCAGCGCCAGCGCCAGCAGGAGCACGCGCAGTAAGTCGTAGAATGACTGCTGCTGTTGCTGGTAAGTACCGCCGTACTCCACGCGCACCGCGGGCGGCAGGTGCAGACCGGCCACAGCCTTTTGGACGCGGGCCATAGCCCCGCCCAGGTCGGAGCCTTCAAGATCGGCAGTCACTTCGACCATGCGCTGCAGGTTCACGCGCAGAATCTCGTTTTGAGGCGGCAATTGCGTGACAGTGGCCAGCGAACCTAGCGGAGCGGTGTGGCCCGTGCTGCTGTTGAAGACTGTGCTTTCGATCGTGTCAAGCGAGGCGCGGCTTTCAGGGCCCAGGCGCACTCGAATGGCATAAGGGCGGCCGTTGGCAATGAGCGGCTCGCCGAGTTCGATACCGTCGAGGATGGCAGTCGCGTCTTCAGAAGCTTCAGCGGGCGTGAAGCTGAGGCGCGAAGCGACCGCCGGATCAACCTGAAAATTTGTGGCCGGGCCGCTGATGGTGTTTTCCACGCCATTCTCCACGTCCACCACGCCGGGCACGTTGGAGATGGCGTCGCCGATGCGTGGACCAAGCTGGTTGAGCAACTTCGCGTCGTTGGAGAAGATCTCGATTTGAATGGGCTCGGGCGCGTTGGAGAGGTCGTTAATGTTGTCCTGCAGAATTTGCGTCAGCTCGACATCGAGTTCCGGCTCGGTGGCCTTGATGCGGTTCCGCACTTCGTCCATCACCTGCCACACGGAGCGGCTGCGATGGCTCTTGAGTTTGACAGTAAAGTCGCCGGTGTTGGCCTCGGTCACAGCGGCGAGGCCGAGTTGCAGTCCTGTGCGCCGCGATGTGTTGTCAACTTCAGGAATCGAGTGCAAAATGCGCGTGATGTGTTCCAGCACGCGGTTGGTCTCGGTAAGGGAGCTGCCCGCGGGCATGATGTAGTCGAGGATAAAGCCGCCCTCGTCCATTTGCGGAAGCAGGTCGGTGCCGAGGTCCTTGTAGCCGGCCCAGGTGGCGAAGACAAGGAGCAGGCAAATGGCGCCCGTCCACAACGGCTTGGCAAGAACCCAGTCGAGCACGCGCTGGTGCATGCGTAGCGCGCCCTGCAGCAGACGACTCGAGTTATGATCCTGAGCTGCTTCGCCCGGCTCGCGCTTTTCGCGCAGCAATACGTAGCTCAGGCTGGGCGTCCAGGTGAGCGCCAGAGCCAGCGACGTGATCAGCGCCACGGCCATGGTAATGGCAAGCGCGCGAAAGAAAATGCCGGTGACACCGGTGACCGAAATCAGCGGCAAAAACACGACCACGGGCGTGATGGTGGAACCGAGCAGCGGAAGAGTGAGCTCATGGAGAGCTTTGCGCACTGCCACGGCGCGGTGCTCGCCGGCATCGCGGTGCATCACAATGTTTTCAACCACCACGATGGCATCGTCGATGACCAGGCCGATAGCGGCGGCCAGCCCGCCCAGCGTCATCAGGTTGAAGCTTTCCCCTAGTAACCAGAGCGACATTATAGTGATGGCCACCGTTACCGGAATCACCAGCCCGGCGATCAGCGACGACGTCCAGTCGCGCAGGAAAAGAAAAAGGACGATGCAGGCCAGCACCAGGCCGATGAAGATGGCGTCGCGAACACTCTTGATGCTGTCGCGAACCAGTTGCGACTGGTCGTAGAAGATCTGCATCTTGACGCCGGGTGGGAGATTTTTTTGGAGGTCCTTCACCTGGGCTGCGACGGCGTCCGCTACGGCAACAGTGTCGCTGGTGGGCTGGCGCGCGATGCTGAGCAGTACCGCGTTTTTGCCGTTGGCGGTCACAATGGTGTACACCGGTGCGACCGATGGCTCAACGGTGGCCACGTCGCCTACGCGCACTGGCGCACCGCCCGGAGTGGTCTTCACCACGATCTCGCGGATGCCGGCAATGTCGTGCACCTGCGCGCCGACCAGGGCCAGGTTCAACTGATGATTGGCCTCGTAGAGTCCAGGCGACTGAACGATATTCGACGCGTCGATGCCATTGACCAGATCGCCGATGGTGACACCCGAAGCCTGAAGTTGGGCAAGATTGGGCGTCACCTGAAACTCCGGCACTTGACCGCCCTGAACAACCACGTCGCTCACACCGTAGACGCGATTCAAGGGCGGTTTCAGATCGTAGGTGGCAATCTCCCAGAGTTGCGTGAGCGGAACGGTGTCAGAGGTGAGGCTGTAGCCGAGAATCGGAAACGTGGCGAAGGTCAGCCGGTTGGTGCTGATGTGCACCGTGGACGGCATGTTCTGCCGCACCGTCGCCAGCGCCGCATCCACCAGTTGCAGCGTGGTCACCATGTTCACGTTCCAATCAAAGAAGAGGCTCACCTCGGCGGTGCCGCGGCTGGTGGTGGAACGAACGCTCTCCAGGCCGGGCACGGAATTAACCGCGTTTTCAATCGGCTGCGTGATAGTGACTTCCATCTGCTCCACAGGCATCACGCCGCTGTCGATGGCGATGATCACGCGCGGAAAGTTTGTCTCGGGGAACACTGAGACCGGAACCTTGAAGGCAAGAAAAACACCCGCCACCGTGAGCATGGACGCGAAGAAAAAAATAGTGCGCGTGGAGCGCGCCAGCCAGAAAGACCGCTGCCCGTCGGCGCTTGCGGCAGCGTACTGCAAGTCGGGACGTCTACTGGCCATCAATTGTCTCCGCCGCCCGAGCCGGTATCGCTCTCGGCGGGACCAACTTTCACCTTTGTGCCGGGATCGAGTCCATATGATCCCACCGTGATGACCTGGTCCGACGGAGTGAGGCCGCTGAGCACCTGCACGGCCACCCCATTGTTGATGCCGAGCGTGATCTTCTTCGGCTGTGCGGTTCCATCGGCCGCAATCACCATGACGCTTTTGCTGCCGTCTTCGGCGGTGAGGACGGCCGAGAGAGGAATCAGCAGTGCCTTGTTCTCGGTTTTACCGACGGTTGAGCAACGCACCGGGGTCCCCACCTTGAGGGTTCCGGATTTGTTGTCGACCGTGAGCCAGATTTCGACCGTGGCGCTGCCCGGATCGAGCGCCGGGCTAATCATGGAGACTTTGGCGGGGACTGGCTCAGACACTCCCGGGACGGTCACGTCCGCTTCCCCGCCCAGGTGCAACTGCTGTGCCTGGCTCTCGGCAATGTGCAGCTTCGCCAGGAGCGTGCGTGTCTCCATCACCGTGATGAGCGGCGCACCGGCAGGCGCAGTTTCGCCGGCATAAAGCGGACGCTCGGTTACGAAGCCATCGATGGGACTGCGGATATCGGAGAAGCCCAGCTGGGCCTCCGCGCCTTCGTACCTGCCTTGCGCAGAGGTGAGCTGCCCCTCAGCCGATTGAAGCGCCGCTGCCCGCGTGACACTCTGCAATGCTTCAAGATGCTTCTTGGTGGCTTCGTACGCGCCCTGCGCCTGCACCAGGGCAGCCTGCGCAGTATCCAGATCGCGGCCGGGAATCGCGCCCTCGGCGAAGAGCTGCTTGCGGCTGGTGACAATACTTTGGTTCAAGTCGAGATTGGCTTTGGCCTGCGCAAAATCCGACTCGGCCTTGAGAGTCTCTTCCGGCACCTGGGCTTTTACAGCCGTCGCGTAGGCAGCCTTCGCCTCCTCATAGGCGCCCTTGCTGTCGAGAGCGGCTGCCTCCAGATCTCGATTATCGAGCGTGGCCAGGAGCTGGCCAGCCTTCACCCGCGCGCCGCGTTCGACATAAAACTTCTTCACCGGCGCGCTGATACGCGGAGCAATGGCCGCCTGTGCAATGGGCGCCAAAACCGCGGTGGCGGCGATGTGCTCCGAGATCGTGCCAAGTGTGGGATTCTCGGCCTGCACGGTGACAACCGCTTCAGGCGGCGGCGCACTCTTACAGCCGTCAAAAAGCGCGAGCGTAAAAATCAGAACGACGAGCACGATCCCATTTCGGCGCCCGGATTCGTTCCTCGGAGACTCGTTCATCAGCGGCTCGTTCCTGGGAGGCTCGTTCATCTCTCACATCGTCCCGGTTAATGTCTGCAGGTTGGCCAGCGCGGTTTCATAGCGCACGCGGCCGTCCTCGCGCGCGTTCTCTTCCATTACGTAAGAATTCTGCGCGTCCACCACTTCGAGCACAGTGCCTTCGCCGCCCTCATACGCTTCATTGGTCAGGCGCAGGCTTTCCGCCGCGGTGCTCACGCTCTGGTCAAGCGAGGCAAGCTGATCGCGCGCTGTAACAGCCTGGGAGTACGCCTCATCCAGTCTGGCAATCAACTCCCGTTGCGTATTGCTAAGCGTAACCTGCGCCACCTGCTGGCGAATTTCGCTCTGCTTCACCTTGTGCTCCGTGGCCAGCCAGTCCCAGACGGGCAAGTTCACCGTAACACTCGTGGAGTAGCCCAGGTTACGCGCCTGGGTGCCATTGGGATTGACAGGTCCATTTACGGCGAATTGATTAGCGTCGATGCCGTAAATCACATTGAACCGCGCATCGGGCAGATAGCCGGCCCGCGCGGCAACCACATCGGCCTGGCTGACTCTGAGCGCGGCCAGTGCGCTCTTCAGTTCAGGGTTGTTCCGGGCGGCCGCTGCATCGATATCCTCGCGCGAGGCGAGGGCCGGCTCTACCGCGGGTGCGCTCAGCGTGTAAGGCGTGCGTGGATCGGGGAACAGGAGAACGCCCAATTCAAGTCGCGCCCTTGCGGCTTCAAGCTGTGCGTCCTGGAACTCGCGCGTCCGCATCTGCTCGACGAGTTGCGCTTTCACCACGTCGGCGTGCGCCGCCTCGCGCGCCTGCTCGCGCTCCTGGGTGATCTTTGTGAAATGGAAAGCTTCCTGCAGAGCTTGCTGGGCCACGGCGACTTTTCCATCCGCAGCAAATGCCGTGTAGAACAGGGACGTTACGCCTGCCACCATGCCGCGGCGCACGATCTCCTGCTCGGCGGCCGCCTGCGCCGCCGAGGCTTCAGCCCGGCGCACGGCGGCCGCACCCGCCAGGCTGAGTGTTTCGTCTACCACACCCTGGGCCATGTACTCCCAAGGTCTCGAGTCGTTGGCAACAAATTTGGGCAATGGCGCCGAAGGTTGACCCGCGTCGCCCTCGGTGTAGATCCCATTGGGTTGCGTGTAGATGTCCTGGCTGTATAAGTGGGCGGTGGGCAGTAGCCCGGCTACTGCGATCGAGCGGTCGAGCGCAGCAGATCTGTTGGCCGCCCGCGCAGCGGCGAAGACAGGATCACTCGACTCTGCTCGATGGATCGCCTCTTCCAGCGTGATGACGACGGGCTGACCTGTCGGCGCGC
>DATJMC010000055.1:0-40286 GCA_035508975.1 Occallatibacter sp. | reverse complement strand
GGCAAACCTCACGCCATGGCTCTCGCGGCGCAACGGGCCGAAGCCCCCTGGCTACTGTTCACCGATGGCGACGTAATCTTCAGCCCGCGGGCCCTCGAACTGGCGCTACGCTATGCATCGAAATCGAGCGCTGACCACCTGGTTCTGGTGCCCACGCTGATCCTGAGATCGACGGTGGAGCAGGCCATGCTCGCCGCGATGCAGTGTCTGGCTCTTTGGACCGTCCGTCTGTGGAAGGTCGCCGACCCGCACGCAAAAGATTCATTCGGAGTCGGCGGATTCACCCTGGTGCGCAAAGAGATCTACCAGCGGGCGGGGGGCTTTGAGGCGCTCAGGATGGAGGTCCTGGACGACATGGGATTCGGCCGCCTCATCAAACAATCTGGGTTTGCCCAGCGTGTCGTTCTCGGTCCGGGGCTCGTTCGGGTTCGCTGGATCGATGGCTCCTTCAGCGTGCCCCATTTGCTCGAGAAGAACGGCTTTGCGATCTTCCGGTACCGCGTCGGCCTCACTCTGCTCGCCTGCTTCGCTCTGCTCCTCGGCATCGTGGTCCCCCCAGCCGCAATGGCAGCTGGAGGGTGGCTCCTGTTCTCGGGCCTGCTCTTCTACGCAGCGGTTGCTTTGCTCTACTTCGCCTATCGCCGCGTAACAAAGGTTCCAGTCTGGACGGCCGTCTTCTTTGCGCCCGCTACAGGGTTACTGGTCTACGCATTCTTTCGCTCCATGGTCCTCGCGTTGCTCCGCAACAGCGTGGAGTGGCGGGGAATCCGTTATCCCCTGAGCGAACTCCGCCGCTACGCCCGCGGCACATCGGGATTCTGCCCCTGAACTGTCGCATCATTTCTTGCGCTGCGTCTCCCGATCCAGCGAGTTCATGAAGGCGCGATGCCCGCTCCGCGTCTTCAAATTCGGGTCGTCCACCGGTGGCCGCTCGTCCCCTCCGGCAAATCCGCGTACCAGCTTCGGATTCGGCCGGAACTTCGGTGGCCCTCCGTAAAACTGCCGCACATGGCTCAAAATCATGCCGCTGCGCCCGTGCATCGACTGAACGATCCCGCGCACTCGCACATCCGCATCGCGAAACCGATCCAACTCGCCAACTTCATTCCAGTCATCTCGCCGGCTCACGATCGTGAACCGGCATTGCGCGTCGGGCGTCTCGGGCGAGCAGACGTCAAGAAACCGCGTCCCGTCGGGAAGCTCCACAACGTCATAGACATGGGCTGAAATACAAATGTCTTTGTTGAGGTGTTGCCCGGCTTCATCCGCAGATACACAGGAGACCGGTTTGGCGGCCCATCCCATTGCGGGCAGCAGGGCGAAGAGCCAAAAGCAGCGCGGCACCGACGAACCCTCCCTCAGATCGCAGGCCAGCATAAAGCAGCAACACGAACTCAGAACGTGCTTCCTGTCACGACCTTGCCCTGAGCTTCAAAATGCAGCTTTATTTTTTGCCCTCATGCGCGAACTCTGGCGCCAGGTCCAGTGTCCTACCGCGTTCCCACCAGTTCCTCGCGCTTGGCTTTCTCGCCGTAATGGCTCTCGACATACTTGTCGAGAATCTGTTTGAACTCCGCCACGATCGTGTCGCCGCGCAGGGTGGTGTAGAGCTTGCCGTCCACGTAGACGGGCGCCTTCGGTTCCTCGAACGTCCCCGGCAGGCTGATGCCGAGATTCGCATGCTTCGATTCGCCCGGCCCGTTCACCACGCAGCCCATCACGGCCAGCTTGAGCTCTTCCACGCCCGGATACTTCTTCCGCCACTCCGGCATCGAAGTTCGCAAGTAGCTTTGAATTTGTTCGGCAAGTTCCTGAAAATATGTGCTCGTCGTGCGGCCGCATCCGGGGCAGCTTGTCACCTGCGGCATGAAGCTGCGAATCGAGAGCGACTGCAGGATCTGTTGCGCCGCCAGCACTTCCTCCGTCCGGTCGCCGCCCGGCTTCGGCGTCAGGCTCACCCGGATTGTGTCCCCGATGCCTTCGAGCAGCAGCGGAGCCAGTCCCGCAGTCGAGGCAATCACGCCCTTGGTTCCCATGCCCGCTTCGGTCAATCCCAGGTGCAGCGGATAATCGCAGCGCGCCGCGAGGTTCGTATACACATCAATCAGGTCGCGTACGCCGCTTACCTTCGCCGACAGGATGATCATGTCGTGACCAAGCCCATAACGCTCGGCGGCCTTCGCCGACTCCAACGCGCTCACCACCATCGCTTCCATCATGACGTCGCGCGCGGGCTCGGGATTTGCCTTCTTGCTGTTCTCATCCATCATGCGCGTCAGCAGCGCTTGGTCCAGCGAGCCCCAATTCACGCCAATGCGCACCGGCTTGTGATTCTCCACGGCGCATTCCACCATGATGCGGAAGTTGTCGTCGTCTCTGCGCCCAATGGACACATTGCCGGGGTTGATCCGGTACTTCGCCAGCGCCTTTGCGGTCGCCGGATACTTCTTCAGCAGCAGATGCCCGTTATAGTGGAAGTCTCCCACGATCGGCACGCGCAGCCCGCGCTTCTCCAGCCCTTCCACGATCGCCGGAACCGCCGCTGCGGCATCTTCATTGTTGACCGTGACACGCACGATCTCCGACCCGGCCAGTGCCAGTGCCGCCACCTGCTCCACCGTCCCCGCCACATCTGCCGTGTCGGTGTTGGTCATCGACTGCACAACAACGGGGACTTCCCATCCCACGCGAACATGTCCAATCTTGACCGTGGGTGTCTTCCTGCGCTGAATCTCGGGCATATCGACCTCATCCTTAGTTTACCCGGTTTCGTCCTTTCACCTGGTTACCGCTGGGGTTTCAGCGGATTGCGGGTCCGGTCCGCCAATCTCTTGTGGACTTTCCCGGCAATCCCACTCAGCCCGGCGCATGCCCGGAACCGGTCTGTTCCGCAATCAAACCCAGGCTGCCGGCCCGGCTCCCGGCTCGCCTGTTCTGCTTGCTTACAGATACAATGCATCCATGCTGTACCTAAGAAATCGCTCCTTCTTCCTGATGGCCGCCGCTCTCGGGCTGGTCGTCTCTTTATCGCTCTCGGCTCAGGATTCCGGCCATCGCGGGCGCAAATATAAGGCCCCGGCGCCGACTTCGCGCGTCGACGTCACCATTCTGCGCAACGATGATGGCAAGCCCATTGAAAACGCCGCTGTCGTCTTTCAACTCGAGGGCGAAAAGGGCAACATGGAGCTCAAAACGGACGAAGACGGCAAGACTATGATCGACGTTCTGCCCACCGGCTCCAAGGTCCTCGTTCAGGTAATCGCCAAGGGCTTCCAGACCTTTGGCGGCGACTATCAGATCGATAAGCCGGAAATGGCAATCCAACTGAAACTCAAACGGCCCGGCCAGCAATACTCGATCTACGACAACCACCCCGGAGCGGCCAAGTCGCAGGGTTCCGGCAACACGGCCAAGCCCGACTCCAAGCAGGGCTCCGGCGCAAAGGACACGTCGAAAGATCAGTCCTCGAACCAGTCCAACGCGAAGCCCGACAGCAGCCAGCCCCAGTAGTCGGCCGCTCGACACCCAAGAGACAACCCCATTCATGTCCGCTCTCGCCCTGCACGGAAAATCGGCGTTGGTGACTGGCGGCGCGCGCCGCATCGGCCGCGAAATCGCTCTGGCTCTTGCCCGTGCCGGCGCCGATGTCACCATCACCTACCGCGAATCCCGTGCCGAGGCCCAGAAGACCGCGATCCAAATCGAAGCCCTCGGTCGCCGCGCCCAGGCCGTCGCATGCGATGTCCGCTCTGAAACTTCAGTGCGCGCCGCCGTCGCGGCAGCCATCGCCCTGCATGGCCGGCTTGACATCCTTGTGAACAACGCCGCCATCTTCGAATCGGCAGCCCTCGACCAGATCAGCCTCGATCGCTGGGATGCGGTCTTCGAAACCAATACCCGCGGTCCATTCGTGGTCGCCCGCGAAGCCCTGTCCCATCTCCGCGCGGCAAAGGGCCGCATCGTCAACATCGGTTCGCTTGGGGGAATCCGCGCTTGGGCCGGCCACGGCCATTATTGCGCGTCCAAAGCCGCGGTCCACATGCTCACTCAGGTGATGGCAAAATCCTTCGCCCCCGAGGTTGCCGTCAACTGCGTTGCTCCTGGCTGGATCGACCAGGGTGACAGCGATGAGAAGACCGCGGCGCGCTTTGCCGAAAAAACTCCTGCAAAACGCAACGGCACCGCCGTCGATGTCGCCGAGGCAGTGCTGTTTTTCGCCGCTGCCCCGGGGTTCGTCACCGGCCAGATTCTGGCCGTCGATGGCGGCCTGGGGCTATAGTCCACAGCATCGGAAGTTCAGCGCGAGAAAAGCCGCTTCCAGAAGCCTTTCTTCGCGGTCTCGTTTGTCTGGCTGCCCGCGTCCCCTTTCTTTTTTCGCGTAGCGCGTTCCGCGTCAAATTTCAAGGGCACGCCTTCGGCAAGGCCCACCGGCTTCGCCTGTTCGGGCAACGGAGCCCCTTCCACCGCGGCCCGTGGATTGCTCACATAGAGCCTCTCCGCTGTTTCGGCTCCCAGCCGCTGCGCCACATACTCGTAGCCTTTGCGCAAATGCAGGGGCCGCCAGCTCGGGTGGTGCGCGTCGCTCGCCAGAAAATGGATCCAGTTGCGATCGAGAAGTGCGTTGGCAAACGCCGCCGCCCCCTTGCCGAATCGCCCATATAGAGATGCCGAGGTCACCTGGATCAGGCACCCCATGCGCATCCAATCCGCCAGCAACTCCGGGTTCCGTCCGAATGCTGCATTCCTTTCCGGATGGGTGAGGATCAGCGTATAGCCCACATCCTGTAGCCCTCGCGCCGCATCGATCAGCCCCGGCGGAATGATCATGTCGGGCAACTCAATCAGTAGATAGCCCGCCCCTGCAATCGAATAGCGCAGCGGATTCTGCAGAGCATCGTTGATATTCGCCGGTGTCATGTGAAAGTCGCATCCCAGGCTCAGGACGACCGTGTCCCGAAGCTTGTCACGCAGCACTTCGAAGCGCTCCTGCACAACCGTGCTTTCGTAGGGATACTCATCGTTGGAGTGCGGGGTGCAGACGATGTGCGTCACGCCCTCCGCCGCGGCCTCGCGCGCCATTTCAATCGAGGTTTGCAGGTCTGGGGAACCGTCGTCGACGCCGTAGATCAAGTGACAGTGGATGTCAATCATTGCCCAAGGTTCAAGAAATGCGCTCCAGGGAATCTCAGCGCGTTGCCAGCGCGTCGATCATCGACGCAAAGATTTTCCAGCCGTCTGCCGACCCCAGCAGCTTCTCGCTCGATCTGTCTGGGTGCGGCATCATTCCCAGAACATTGCGTCCCTCGTTCAGGATTCCCGCAATGTTGCCCAGCGATCCGTTCGGATTCGCCTCCTCCGTAATCGCCCCCTGCGGTGTCGCATAGCGGAACGCAATCCGGTCTTCCGTTTCCAGCCGGCGCAGCTCCTCCTGAGTGCAGAAGTAGTTGCCTTCCATGTGCCCGATGGGAATTCGCAGCACTTCGCCCTTCGTCAATTGGTTGGTGAACGCGCTGTCCGTGGTCTCCACCCGCAGATGCACCTGCTTGCAGATGTACTTCAGGCCGGCATTCCGCATCAGCGCTCCTGGAAGCAGGCCCGCTTCCGTCAGGATCTGGAAGCCGTTGCAGATCCCAAGCACCAGCCCGCCCGAAGCGGCAAAACCCTTCACCGCCTGCATCACCGGTGAAAACCGCGCGATCGCCCCGGTGCGAAGATAGTCCCCATACGCAAAACCGCCCGGCACGAGAACCGCGTCGACTCCCTGCAGATCTTCCGTGTCGTGCCAAAGGAACGTCACCGGCTGGTGAGCGATGTCCTCAATGACGTTGTAGGTGTCGTGATCGCAGTTCGAGCCCGGAAAGACCAGCACGCCGAATTTCATGCTCTCAGATTAGCAGCTTGTTCGCGACGCGTGCAGGGGTTCGCCCTAGGTCCGACGAGCCACTGGACCCGCAATTCCAAGCTGCCTGAGACGGTTATACCGAGTCCTGCATCCGGCGTTGCGAGTCCCGCGCAAACTTCCGCTGGAACGCACGCGTGATCGGATACCCCAGCCACGCCAGCAGGCTCTGCGGCCGCGAAACCGCTTCGAGCGTGTACGTCACTTCCTCCGTCGATCGATCGAACTCCAGCAGGAATCGTTCCTCGCCCTTCTCCACATGCATCTTTGTCGTGCCGTAAACAAAGCCAAACTTCGTTGGCGTCGAAACCACTTCGAGAATGTGGCTGTGGTTGAGCGTCAACAATCCCAGCGTGCGCGCTTCAACAGTCACAATCTGTCCCACCGCGATGCGAACCGTCGGGATCGCGACCCGTACCCAGCCAAGATCAAATTGGACCCAGTGCTCAAACGAGCGCCGCGCATTCTCAAAGGCAATTGCACCCCGGCCGAGCGAGACCGTCGCAAGGTCGTGCGCGAAAGAGAAGGGAAGTCGCTCTGCCTTGACGCCGTCCACCGACAGGTATTGCGTTTCTCTGCGTCGCGATCGCTCGGCAAGCGCGATCTCTTCCACAAACTTCGCGGTCTTCGGTCGTTTGAGCCGAAACATACGGGAGGCCTGCTCGCTCGGCTGACATGGACGATTCCCCCAGCCGGCTTTCGCAGGCCCTAGTATGTCACCTGAAGCTCCAGTCCCTTGCCATCATCGGGAACCAGCGCCGTGATGCGGTGGTGCTCCGTGTCAAACCCGGTCGACACAGGAGTCGCGCTGGCGCCGTTGATCGCCGATGTGGACGCGCTCGTGGCCGGCTTGCTCGCGCCGTAAATCTCAACCGAAAACTGCTTCCACCACGGTTCAAAACGACCTTCGCGCGGCGCCACCGTCACCACGATTCCTTGCCCGGTGACCCGGCAGCTGAACTTGAGCCGCAGAAAATCGCCTTGCCGGAAGTTGTAGCTGACTCCATCGTCGAGATAAAGGCTCCCCTCGCAGTCGTTGCCGATCGCCGTCGGCGGATAGACGCGCAGCGTGAGCGGGCCTTGAGGTTCCTCGTCGGTGCTCTCCACCAGCGGCTGCTCGGGCACAATCGCACCCGCCCGCGCAAACACAGGCAGCGTGTCCAGGGTGCGATGGATGCGGACCTCCGGCTGCACGATGGCCGCGTTGTCGATGCCCTTGCGCCCTGTGCTCGCATCGACCCGCGCGCCGGTCCAGTAGTCATACCACCCCACCGGCGGCAGGCCGACGTTGTAGTCGTCTACTTCATCGGGAAACGGGCTCTGCGCCACCAGCAGGTCCGGGCCAAAAAGAAATGTCCCGCCGTTAGTCAGGTCCAGAGGCTGCCCGTCCACCGACCCGTTCGGAAACTCCAGGAACACCGGCCGGTCAATCGGCAGTCCGGTCCGGCTCATCTCCTCGGCCGTCGTGTAGAGATAGGGAAGCAGCCGGTAGCGCTCTTCCACATACCGCCGTCGCAGGCTCAAATCTTCGGGCGTCCCGTCTTCCCATGGCTCCTGCGGCCTCGTTCCTACCGCCGTGTGGTCGCGGTCGATGGGTTGGAATGCCGCCACTTCGAACCAGCGCGTCAGCAGCTCGGCTTGCGGCGATCCCGCGAACCCGCCCACGTCCGCCCCTGCCATCGCAAAACCGCTCAGGCCCAGGTTCAGCAGTTGCGGGACAGTCTCTCGGAGATGGCTCCAGTTGCTGGAGTTGTCGCCCGTCCACGTGACCGCGTAGCGGTGCCCGCCGGCAAAGCTGGCGCGCGTCATCACGAAGGGCCTTACGTTCGGTTCCAGCTTCAGCAAGCCTTCGAAGGTTCCGCGCGAATTCTGCATCCCAAAAATGTTGTGCACTTCAAGGTGCGTCGCCGTGCGCGTCTGGAATCCCGGCTCTTCGATTCGGTGCTGGACGTCGTCCGGCATCGTCTTCGAGGCAACCTGGAAGATGGCCGGCTCGTTCATATCGTTCCAGAATCCCGCGATCCCTTTGCTCACGAAATCGGCGTAGAGCGTGCCCCACCAATCCCGCGACACCTTCTGGGTGAAGTCAGGAAACACCGACTTGCCCGGCCACACCACGCCCACATACGTCGACCCGTCCGGGTTCTTCACGAAGTGATCGCCGGCCACGCCCTCGTCGTATGGCTTGTAGCCTGCATTCGGCAAATCGGCGATATGCAAATCGGTGATCACCACGGTGCGCAGGTGCTCCGCCTTCAGGTCCTTGATCATCTGGTCGAAATGCGGAAACCGCTCCGGGTCCACTGTGAATGGCCGGTTCTTCAGCTGGTAGTCAATGTCGAGCCAGATCACGTCGGCGGGAATCTGTTCGCTGCGCAGGGTCTTCGCAATTCTCCGCACCTCCGCTTCAGGATAGTAGCTGTAGCGCGATTGCTGATAACCGAGCGACCACAACGGGGGCAGTGGCGTCGTTCCCACCAGCCAAGCCCACGCCTCCACAACCGCCTTCGGCTCCGGTCCGTACAGGATGTAGAAATCCAGTGGCCCGTTCTCAGCGCCAAACGAATACCCGTCGCGATACTCCTTGTTGAAATCAAAGCTCGAGCGCCACGTGTTATCGAGGAAAAGCCCCGCGGCTACTCCTCCGCGGAATGTCATGAAGTAGGGAATCGATTTGTAAATGGGATCGGTGGACTCCTGCCAGCCGAACGCATCCGTGTTCCAGTCGGTGAACGCCTCGTTCCTGCGGTCGAGCGGTCCCGGCTTGTCCCCCAGGCCAAAGTAGTGCTCGTCCTCCGGCGACTTCATGTAGACGCGAAACGCGGTTCCGTTGTACTCGATCGGCCGACCCGGAAGCTGCGCGAAGATCACGTGGCCAGACGTGTCTGTCACCGTCAGCTCCAGCGGATCCCTGCGCACCGACACCAGCAGCTTCGATGTCCTGAATCCAACTGCCGAAGCGCTCGTCTCCGGCGTCACCGCAACCGACGCGGTCCGCGATGCCGGCAGCACCGCCCACGATGCGTCTTCCGGCAATTGGCCCGTGGGACCTACGCGCACGCGCACCACATCGTCGCGTAGTGCGCCGATTTGAAGCATCGCCGAGCCCGATCGAATCTCCACGCCGTTCGCGGTCGCCCGCGACCCTGTTACCCGGTCCATCCGCAGGAATACTGGCCGAGCCTGCCCCGCGGCGGCTGGAATCCATTGTGAGACTGCGGCAAAAACGGCAAACACGACAAACAGGAATCTTCCTGTCTTCTGCACTGTGCACCTCGGGCAACAGTCCCATCGGTTCGGGCCGCTGCTCTCTTGCTACGCGCCGCGCTTCAATCGTGCGCAGCTACTGCCTCCACGCGCTTGCGCGCATCCGCGACAAACCTCTGGTCCTCGGCGGTATCCTTATCGAATCCCTCCAGGTTGATGGCGACGTTTGCCAGCGCTCCCGCAACCGCCGCTTTGGCCAGGGCCAGTGCTGTCGTCAGGTCCGACTCCATCCTTGGATTCGTGATCGGCTTGAGTTCGGTCGCAATCCGCTTCACCTCGGCGCCACGCTCCGCCACTCCCAGTGGCACGCTCGTCGCCTGCCGCAACGCCGCGCTGATGCCGCTCTTGTTCCCATCGGTCGATTCCTTCGCGGCCTTGTACGCTTTCATCACGACGTTATAGGCCTCCGCATCGGCGTCGATTGCGGCCTTCAACTCTTCGCGCAATTGCGCCAGCCGTGCAAGAGCCTCGCTCAGCTGGCTCTCATACTGCAGATAGGCCTTCTTGCCGCGCGACATGCCCGCCACCATGCTCGCGAGCCCGGCAGCCATCGCTCCACTCGCCGCCGCCGCGCTGCCGCCGCCCGGCGTCGCCGTCGGCGCAGCCAGTTGCTCGATGAAGGGCTCAACCCCGGCTCGCAATCCGCCCACAGCAGTCTTGCCGGTCATCACCGCGGCTAGTCGGTTCTCCAGGATCAGCGACGAATCGAAATTCTCCACCTGCAGGAACCACTCCGCCGCCTCCTCGAGCGCCGCCTTGGGAATCAGTCCGACAATTTCAGATGAGGTGGGCACCGCGCCGTAGCGCGCTGCCTCGCGCTTTACAAACTCAAACACGCGATAAATTGGCGTCTGGTTGAAGTCCGTCAGGTTCATCGAAACCTGCGCCATGCCGCGCACCAGGAATCCGGCGCCCTTCACGAAACGCAATCCTCCCGTCGAGAAGCGCACCGCCTTGGCGATCTTCTTTGCGATCTCCACGTCCGATGTATTGAGGAATACGTTGTAGGCGATCAGGAATTTCCGCGCCCCCACCACCGTGGCGCCCGCGGTGGGATGCACCCGCGCCTCGCCGAAATCCGGCAAGCGCGCTGGGTTGGTCCCGATCTCATCGCGGATCCCTTCAAACTGCCCGCGGCGGATGTTCTCCAGATTCTGCCGCTCCGGCCTGCTTGCCGCGGCTTCGTAGAGATAAACAGGAATCCCAAACCGCGCGGCGATCTCCGCTCCCACGTGCTTCGCCATTGCCACGCAGTCTTCAATCGCGACGCCCTCAATGGGTATGAAGGGAATCACGTCGGCGGCGCCCATTCGCGGGTGAGCGCCCTGGTGCTTGGTCAGGTCGATCAGCTCGGCGGCTCTTCCCACCCCGCGAATCGCCGCTTCCTGGATGGCTTCGCGCTCACCCACCAGCGTGATCACGCAGCGGTTATGATCGGCGTCCATCTCCCGGTCGAGAAGATAGACTCCCGGCGCTTTCATCGCTTCAACAATGGCGTCGACTTTGGCCTTGTCGCGGCCTTCCGAAAAGTTCGGTACGCATTCAACCAGTGTGTTGGGCACGAACAGAAGGATAAATCAGCAACGGCGCCCGCTCGGGAAGCGCATCCGGCCCGTAGGCAAGCGATCCCTGCCCAGACCCTACCGCGCGATCACCCGGTCCGAGATGCGGTCGTACTCGTCTTTTGAAACCGCGTGCTTCTTCACCAGGTCGCTCGGCTCGGAGTAAGGACGCCGTTCGAGAATCTTCTGCGCCGCTGCATCGTCAATGCCCGGCAGCGTCTCCAGTTCGCCCAGCGACGCGGTGTTCAGGTTGACGGGCTCCTTCTTCTGCAAGCCCTCCTTCACGCCTTGCGCCGCCGCCTTCACGTCCTCAACTGCGGTACTCGTCGCCTTGGCCGCATCCTGTCGGATCTTTTCGGGGCTCGGGTTTGGATTCGACTGTTGGCAGCCAACCAGAAGAATCAGGGGAGCAATCGCCAGCAGAATTGTCTTCATGCCTGGTTGGATGCGCGCGATCGGCCCTGGGAAACTCCCTGGGTTGTGGATCCAAGGGCTTGGACTGGCCCCCGCAGCCCCTCCGGCGCTATCGTCATTGGCAGGAGATTCCCATGACGCTTGCGACTCCGACCATCCGCGCGCCCCGCGGCAACCAGTTGCGCTGCAAGGGCTGGCAGCAGGAAGCCGCCCTGCGCTGCCTCATGAACAATCTCGATCCCGAGGTCGGCGAACGTCCCTCTGACCTGGTCGTCTATGGCGGCATCGGCAAAGCCGCCCGCAACTGGGAGTGCTTCCACGCCATCGTGCGCGAGCTCGAGCACCTGGGGGACGAAGAAACCCTGCTCGTCCAGTCCGGCAAGCCGGTCGGCGTCTTCCCCACCCACGATCTTGCCCCCCGCGTCCTCATCGCCAACTCCAACCTGGTCGGCAAATGGGCCACATGGGAGCATTTTCAGGACCTCGATCGCAAGGGCCTCATGATGTACGGCCAGATGACCGCCGGCTCCTGGATCTACATCGGCACCCAGGGAATTCTGCAAGGAACCTTCCAGACCTTCGCCGCGCTCGCTGAGCAGCACTTCGGAGGTTCGCTGAAGGGCAAGCTCGTCGTTACCGGCGGCATGGGCGGCATGGGGGGTGCGCAGCCCTTATCCGTCACTCTCAACGGCGGAGTGGTTCTGGTGATCGACGTCGATCGCTCCCGCATCGAAAAACGCCTGGCTACCCGCTACTGCGACACGCTCAGCGAGAATCTCGACGAAGCCCTCGCTCTCTGCGAATCCGCACGCCGTGAGGGCCGCGCCCTATCCGTTGGCCTCGTGGGGAACTGCGCCGACGTTCTGCCAGAGATCGTGCGGCGCGGCGTCCAGGTTGACGTAGTCACTGACCAGACCAGCGCCCACGATCCCCTCAACGGCTACGTCCCCCAAGGCCTCTCTCTCGTGCAGGCCGCCGACCTGCGCCAAAAGAGTCCCGAGGAATACGTCCGCCGCTCCACCGCCTCCATGGTCGTCCACGTCAACGCCATCCTCGCCCTGCAGCGCGCCGGCGCCGTCGCCTTCGATTACGGCAACAACATTCGCCGCTTCGCCTTCGACGCGGGTTGCTCCGACGCCTTTCTCATTCCCGGCTTCGTTCCCGAATACATTCGCCCGCTCTTCTGCACCGGCGCCGGTCCGTTTCGCTGGGTTGCTCTCTCCGGCGATCCCAAAGACATCGACCGCACCGACGAATTGGCCCTCGAGCTATTTCCCGACAATGAGATCCTCACCCGATGGCTCAAGCTTGCCCGCGGCCGCTTCGCCTTTCAAGGCCTGCCCGCCCGCATCTGCTGGCTCGGCTATGGCGAGCGCGCCAGGATGGGCCTCGCCATCAACGACCTCGTCCGCAAAGGCGAAATCTCCGCGCCCATCGCCATCGGCCGCGATCATCTCGACACCGGCTCCGTCGCCAGCCCCTACCGTGAGACCGAAAAGATGCTCGATGGCACCGACGCCGTCGCCGATTGGCCCATCCTCAACGCCCTGCTCAACACCGCTTCCGGCGCATCGTGGGTCAGCTTCCATCATGGCGGAGGCGTAGGGATGGGCTATTCGCTTCACGCCGGACAAGTCACCGTCGCCGACGGTTCAGAGAACGCCGCGCGGCGGATCGAGCGCGTCCTCAACAACGATCCCGGCATCGGCGTCGCCCGCCACGCCGACGCCGGATACCAACTCGCGAAGCAAACTGCCCGCGAGAAGGGCATTCACATTCCCATGGCAGGAAAGTAGGAGAATGACGCCTGAATCATCTGCCATCAGTCGCCCCTAATGCCGCTAACTTGCTAACCCGACTAACGGCGCGTTAGCGCCGCTAACTCGCTGACCTACTCTTCATGACCACCGCCATCGTCAATATCGGCCAGCTCGTCACCCTCGCCGGACCGCCGCGCCCCCGCATCGGTCCTGAGCTGCGCGACCTCCGCCTCATCTCCGATGCCGCCATGCTCATCGAGGACGGCCGCATCGCCGCCGTCGGCACATACACCGAATTGCTTCCGCACATTCCGCCCCACGCAATGGTGGTCGACGCGCGAGGCTGCTGCGTCACCCCCGGCTTTGTCGACGCGCACACCCATCTTGTCTTCGCCGGCAATCGTGCCAACGAGTTTGAGCAGCGCATTGCCGGAGCGACCTACCAGGAGATCGCCGCCGCGGGAGGCGGCATCCTGCGCACCGTCTCCCAAACCCGCTCCGCCAGTGAAGACCAGTTGCTCGCTTCGACCCGCCGTCATCGCGACTGGCTGCTCCGCTCCGGCACCACGACCATCGAAGCCAAATCCGGTTACGGTCTCGATCTCGCCACCGAGCTGCGCATGCTCCAGGTGATTGCGCGCGCCGATTCAGAAGGACCCGCACGCGTCGTCCCTACGCTGCTCGCCGCGCACACCGTCCCGCCCGAATACTCGAGCAACCGCGCAGAATATGTTCGCTGGATCGCCGAAGAGCTCATTCCCCTCGTCACCAACGCAAACCTTGCCCGCTATTGCGACGCCTTCTGCGACGATCACGCCTTCACCGTCGACGAAACTCACATCGTCCTCGCTTCGGCGCGCAGTCATGGCCTTCGCCTTCGTGTCCATGCGGAGCAATTTCGCCCCGGCACGGGAGCAGATCTTGCCGCAGAGCTCGGCGCCGTAACCGCCGACCACCTTGAGATGGTGACCGAAGAGACGCTTCATAAGCTGCGCGTGGCCGGCGTACAGCCCGTTCTCCTGCCCGGCTCTGTTTTCTCCCTTGGCCGCACGCAGTACCCGCCCGCGCGCAAGATGGTTGATCTCGGCCTCGCCCTCGTCCTCGCCACCGACTTCAATCCCGGCTCTTCGCCCATCGCATCCATGCCCTTTGTGCTCTCGCTCGCCTGTCTCCATATGGGTCTGTCGCCCGCCGAGGCTCTCACCGCGTCCACCATCAACGCCGCCTTCACCCTCGATCTGGGCAACAGCATCGGTTCGCTCGAGCCCGGCAAAGAGGCCGACTTCGCCATGCATGAGTTCGAAGATTACCGCGAGCTCGCCTACTACATCGCCTCGCCCGCTCGACCTCGCGTCTTCGTCGCCGGCAACGAGATCATCCAGTAGCCCGCCGCTTCTCCGCCGCAAATACCAAAACGCCCAGCCCGATGAGCACCCCCGTCCCGCCAATCACCTTCGCTACTGCCAGAGGCTTGTTCGCCTCATCCGCCCCCGGAATCGTCGACAACACGATCGTCACCGCTGTGCTCACCAGTCCAATCGTCGCCAGCACAATCGCGACCGGCTTCCCCCCCGGCACGCGACGCACCTCCGGCCCCGCATCTCTGCTCTGCAATCGGATCATGGCCGCGAAAAGAAATAGGTAGGGAATAAACAGCGCCAGCACTCCCATGCTCACCAGCACGCCGTAAGCGCCGCGCACGCTCGTTCCAGCCTGGCCCAGAAAGGCAATCACAATCCCAGACGCGCCATACACGCCGATCGCCACCCACGGCGTCTGATATCGCGGATGAATTGAACCGAATGCCGATGGAAGATAGCGATCGACTCCTGCAACAAACGGCAGACGCGCAGTCGACGACAGATTCCCCGCCGCACTCCCAAGCGAGTTCAGCGCGACCATCAACGCCATTGGGCCCAGCAGCCATCCAATGCCAAGCCGGGAGCAAAGCATGCGGATGCCGTTCACAAACCCATCAGGGCCGGCCACTGCGTCGCTCGGCAATGCCACCAGTAATGCCGCAGTGCCGCCGATATAACCGATCGCCAGAATGGCGCCGGCAACAAGAAGCGCCCATGGAATCGTGCGCCGCGGATTCTGAATCTCATCGCCCATCGCGGAAACCGAGTCGATCGCACTGAAGGCAAAGAACACGCTGGACCAGAAGACTGCATTGTCGATCGACCAATGCGGCGCAAAACTCGCCGGCGCGTACCGCACCGCTGGGCCAAATCGCCAGTACGAAGCTGCGGCTAGCACGATCAGTAGAGCCAGGGGCACAAGGCTGCCCAGCGAACTCACGTTGTTCAGCCACTTGCTGGCATCCACCCCAACCATATTCACCACGGTGATGACCGCAAGCCAGAAAATGGCAAACGTCATGTAGTAGTACGGATTCGCATTCAGCCCCTGTGCCCGCGGACCAAACGCAAAAAGCGCCGATGCCGCTCCAAAATAGAGCACGCTTGCAAAGTATGGCAGGTTGCTCATCCAGTAGGCCCAGGCGGCGATAAAGCCCGAAAAGTCCCCGAAAGCTTCACGCGTCCAGACGTAGATGCCGCCTTCTTCCGGATGCCGAGATGACAGCTCCATGACGCTTGCCGCCAGTGGAATGAAAAAACCTAACAGCGCAGCTACCCAGATGATCAGGATGCTCGGACCGGCCGCGGCCGCCGTCGCCGTCCAGCGCACGCTGAGCACAACAACAACGTAAAAGAGCACCAGGTCGCGAAACCGGATGCCTCGCTTCAGTGTGGGTGACGCGGACATGTGCGTCGCAGCATAGCAGAGCTGCGTTCAGTGGCCAATCGAAATCGTCCCCGCATTCAAGCCGGGCGCGCCCAATGCTGCTACGAATCTCCCAGATCCTTCAGCACCGCCATCGCGGCATTGCGTCCGTTGATCCCGATCACGCTTCCCCCGGGATGCGTGCATGCGCCGCACAAATACACACCCGTCATCGGCGTCCTCGCTGACAACCGGTTCGCCCACATATAGGGCGGCAGGCACTCGCCCTGAAAGATATGTCCCCCCGTCAGCCCAACCTTTTGCTCGATATCCGGCGGCCCGAGCACCTGCGCGTCAATCACGGCACGTTCGATGTTCGAGCAGAAGCGGGCAAGGGAACTGAGAGCCAGCCTCCGCACCTCGTCCCGCCTTTCGTCCCAGCTGCCGCTGCCGAACTTGTAAGGCACATACTGCGCAAACACGCTCATCGTGTGCGTGCCCGCGGGAGCCACGCTCGCGTCATGCACGCTTTGGAAATAAAGTTCGCACCACAAGTGCGCGGGCAACTCGCCCCGCCGCGCTGCCGCGAATCCGGCCTTCCACTCGTCCTTTGTCAGTGGCGCATTGATCTGCCCGTAGTGGTGCGGCTCATCGGTCCCCGGCCGCGCGGTGAAGTTGGGCAGCTCCCGCAGATGCACGTTCAGCTTCACTGTGCATCCCTCCATCGGAGTGCGCTCCGCGCTCTCGCGCCATTCTGCCTCTGCGGCATTGCCCAGGAGCTTCACCGTCACTTGCGGATCGGCATTCGACACCACCACACGTCCCGCGATCCGCTCGCCGCCTTCGAGCACCACGCCCTCGCCCGGCACAATCTGCGCTACCGGCACGCCCGCGGCTATCGTGGCTCCCGCCTCGCGCGCCGCATCGCAGAAGTAAAACGACACCATCCCCATGCCGCCGTGAACGTAACCCCACATCCCCGGCATGCCCCCCAGTCGCCCCGACGCATGATGAAACCGGATCGAAGCCGTCCCCTTGTCGAACGGACTCGCATTGGTCCCGATCACGCCTTGTCCCAGGTATGCCACCTGCAGTCGCTCATCGCGCAGATAGCGCTCCACAAACTCCGCCATCGACCAGTCGAACAGCAGCCCACGCGCCTCATCATCGCCGCCCAGCCGGTCTTCGATCTCTTCACGCGACGGTGCTTCGCCGACCCATACATCCCCGGCCCATGCGCTTGCTTTGGCTCCTCCCTCCGTAGCACCCGGACGAAGCGCATCGCGCGTTCGCCGGATCACATCGCTCATCGCCTCGAACCCATCCACATCGCCCGGAGCCAGCGCGCGTACTTCCTCCAGGCAGCGTGCGTCATCATCCCACAGCTGAACGCTCGTTCCATCGAGGAAGGGAACAAACAGCCCGTTCACCGCGGGGGTCCACTTGAATCCGCGCCTTGCCAGCTCCAGTTCTTCCACCACAAGCGGATGCAGCAATCCGGCCAGATACGCGCACGGCGACATCCGCACCCCCGCGAACGGCTCTTCGATCGTGCATGCGCCCCCTACGCGGGTGCGGCTCTCCAGTACAAGTACCCGCTTGCCCTCTCGCGCCAGGTACGCGGCGCAAGCCAGGCCGTTGTGCCCCGCGCCCACCACGATCACGTCCCAGGTTTTCTGCGCGAGCTCGCGTAGCGGAGCCGGCAAGCCAACTTCGCCAAGAACCGCGGCTGTTGGTGAGGTCATATCGGTCCTACGGTAGCATCTCGCCCTTGCTCCCAGCCGCGGGCTTATCGCACGCTCAACGCCCCGTCCGCGTCCATCACCAGCTCGTCCCCTTCAATCTGGATGGAGTGAATCTTTAGCCGGTCGAGCGTCACCTTGTAACCCGAGGTCGCCGTCGATCCTTCCAACGCTTTTCGCAGCAACTCGGTTGCATTGATCTTCATGCTCGAAGGCACCTGGTGACTCAGGAAGGGCGTCAGCAGAAAGTTCAGCTCCCTTTGATCGCTCACCTTCAGCATCTGCGCGTTGCGAAACCCGATCGTTTCGCCCTCTCCGTAAGGCTCAACCGCAACTTCCGCTGTGGGCGACAGCGAGAGACCGAGGCAAGCGCCTGCGACCGCCTGCCCCAGTCGTGCGTGCGTCTTCACATGCACTACGATCCGATCCTGCTCGAAGCTCAGCTGGGCATCGTCGGCATACACCGAGCAGGCCGACCGCGCGCTTCCTTTCAGGAAATATCGCCTCTCCGGTCCCCCGAAAAGCTGCTGCCGCAGGGTGCGTTGCACCGCATCCCGGCTTACCCGGATCTCCACAGCCCGGCCGGGAACCGGACCCAGCGACAGGAGTGCCAGACCCGCCGCCGCAACCCTCTGAAGTGTTGTCATAGTAGTAATCGTTTCATGTCCTCGGCCGATAGCCCAAGTTTTGCACAACTTTTGCGTTCTTTCTCTCCCGTCATTCTTGACAGGCCTATCCAACAGGCCTATATTTATCAATAGGTTGGCTCGACTTTTGCTCTCTAGATCAATTCCGACCGGAATGCCTCAAAAACATCGCTTTACTATTGATTTTTGGAGAAAAAATCCTTAAAATAGCATCCATAGTGCTCCTCCGGACCCAGAGGAATCCCCAGCCACCGTCCGAGGATGTTCGAGCAAACCACTCCTTTCTTAAGGACAACAAAAACAATGGCAAAGCGTCGTGGAAATCCGAATTGGGGCAAACCTGAGCCCATCGGGCCGGTTGTGCCCACAGTGACCTCCTTTGAACAGATCGTCAAGGAGTTCAAACTCACCCCCGATCAGTACATCCGGTCGACTCGCCTCCGTGAATGGGCCCGCCGGAATAAGAATTCAAAGTACATCCCCGAGGCTCTCCTCGAGGCGTGGGGCTTTGAGATTGAGTCCACATTGTAGGCACCCCCTCGGACCATCTTCGAAAAGCGCCGCCGTTGAGCGGCGCTTTTCTTTTGCACCCCTCTTGAACGCCTTCCGCCCTCGGCTGTACCTTGGTGCGCACTCTTTTTGCCGTCTGCTTCTAAATCGTTCAGAATAATACGTACTTATGTCCGAGTCTGTTCGCCCCAACGAGCCGCCCTTCATTGACGTCCCTGGCGCGCTGGCCGACATCCGCGCCGGCCGTATGGTCGTTGTTGTCGACGACGAAGACCGCGAAAACGAGGGCGACCTGACTCTGGCTGCGGAACAGGTCACTCCCGAAGCTATCAACTTCATGGCCCGCTACGGCCGCGGCCTCGTCTGTCTTTCCCTTACCGAAGAACGTGCCGACTACCTGCGCTTGTTTCCCATGACCCAGCACAACTCATCGCGCTTCGGCACCGCCTTTACCGAAACCATCGAAGCCCGCGAGGGCGTAACCACCGGAATCTCCGCGGCCGACCGCGCCCACACCATCCGCGTTGCCATCGACCCACAATCGACCCCCGCCGACCTCGCCCGTCCCGGTCACATCTTTCCTTTGCGCGCCCGCCGTGGCGGCGTTCTCGTCCGTGCCGGCCAGACCGAAGCATCCGTCGACCTCGCCCGCATGGCTGGCCTCAATCCCGCAGGCGTCATCTGCGAGATCATGCGCGACGACGGCGAGATGGCTCGCGTTCCCGACCTCATCCCCTTTTGCCGGCAGCACGGCCTGCACATCCTCACGGTCGCCGAGCTGATCCGCTACCGTCTGCGCCACGAGCGCTACATCGTGCGCGCCGGCGAAACCCTCCTGCAGACACGCTATGGTGAGTTCCGCATGATCGCCTACGAGAGCGAAGTCAATGGCGGCGAAAGCCACATCGCTCTTGTTCGCGGCGATCTCTGCCCTGGCTGCCCAGCCTTCCACCAGGGCCCCACCGGCTCCCTCACCGCCGACGGTGCCTCGCGCCCACCCTGCTCCCACCCGGTGCTCGTCCGCGTTCACACCCGCTGCACCGCCGGCGATGTCTTTTCCGCCGATTGCCACTGCCACGAGATCCTCGATCAGTCCATGCGCAGAATTGCCGAAGAGGGCTGCGGGGTGATTCTGTATCTCCACAACGCCTCGCGAGGCTTCTCCATCGATCACACTCCAGCACCCGAGCCGACCTTTGAGCCCGGCGGCGCCGTCATCCCCGCCAAGGCGACCGACGCCGGCACACCTCGCATCATCCTCCACCAGGAAATGCGCACCCGCGAGGGCTCGCAGGCGCGCACCGGCCGCATCCTCCGCGCCATCGGCCTCGGCGGCCAGATCCTCTCCGACCTCGGCATCCAGCGCATTCGCCTGCTCTCCAATACGCCCATGCACATTCCCGCTCTCCAGGGCTTCGGCCTCGAAATCGTCGAGCAGGTTCCCATCTCCGTCGAGGAGTGTTCCCACGTCTGAGCGCACAACAGCGCTGAAGCGATGGCTTTGAGGCGAGAAACACCCTTGACCGTTCGTTTTTGACCATGACCGTTCGCCTGCGGACACTCCGTTTCTCTCTCGGCCTTGTCCGTCCGCCCTTTCGCCGCTCTTTGAGCGGCCCCGTTTGGCTTCGGAATTGCTCTCGAAACTTCGTGGCCGCGTCGATCGCGGTCCGTCCCACGTCCGGAGGTCCCCATTGCGAGTGTTGCTTCAGGATCTGCGCTTCGCCCTTCGTCAGATGAGAAGCAGGCCCGGCTTCACCGCCGTCATCGTCCTCACCATGGCCCTCGGCATCGGCGCAAACGCCGCCATCTTCAGCGTTCTCGACGCCGTGCTCCTCAAGCCGCTGCCCTACGACCGTCCCGAGCAGCTCGTCAAGGTCTGGACCCGCTTCACCGGCATCGGCTCGCCGAACGACCAGAACTGGGTCTCAGTGCCTGAGTTTCGCGACCTGCAGCAGCTCAATCACAGCTTTGCAGATCTGGCTGCTCTCTTCGGTGGATCCTTCAACCTCGGGGTCAAAGGCAGCCCGCAGCGCGTCGTCGGCACATCGGTCTCTCCCAGCCTCTTTGGCATGCTCGGCGTCCATCCTCTGCTCGGGCGCAACTTCCTGCCCGAGGAAGGGCAGCCCGGTCGCGAAAAGGAAGTGATCCTGAGCTACGGTCTCTGGCGCCGCCTCTTTAACTCCAACCCCGGCGTCCTCGGAACATCTGTCGATATCGATGGCGTCCCCTACTCCATTGTCGGCGTCATGCCCGAGGGCTTCGCCTATCCCGACGACAGCGAGATCTGGGGCCCGATTGCATTCGAGCCCGACGACCTCAGCGAGAGCAGCCGCGGCAACCACAGCCTCGAAGTTCTCGGCCGCATCAAGCCCGGTCTCACCCTCCCCCAGGTCCAGTCCGACATGGATCGCGTGGCCCGCACCATGATCGACGAGCACAAGGCGTATCCCTATATGCAATTCAACTTCGGCATCATTCTTCATCCGTTGCTTGAAGAAACCGTGGGCGACGTCAAAACGTCGCTCGTGGTCCTGATGGCCGCCGTCGGCCTCGTCCTGCTCATTGCCTGCGCCAACATTGCCAACCTCCTCCTTGTGCGCTCTTCGGAACGCCAGCGCGAGATGGGCATTCGCATGGCCCTCGGCGCTAACGGCTGGCGTCTCGCCCGTCAGCTCCTCACCGAGAGCACCCTGCTCGCCCTCACCGGCGGCTGCTTTGGCCTCGCGATTACGCCCTGGGTCCTGCGCGGCCTGGTGGCCCTTGCCTCGAAGTCACTGCCACGCACGGTGCACACGACCATCGACACCAAGGCCCTCCTGCTCACGCTCGGCCTATCGCTTGCCACCGGCATTCTCTTCGGCCTCGCTCCGGCAATTCGTGCTGCCCGCAAAGACAACGTCGAGAGCATGAAAGGCGCGCACAGCTCCGAAGGTGCCGCCCCCAAACGCCTCCGCAACGTCCTCGTCATCGGCGAGACGGTCCTCTGTCTCATCCTGGTCGTCGGCGCTGGCTTGCTCCTGCGCAGCTTTGCCCAAATCCTCAGAGTCGATCCCGGCTTCCGTCCCAATGGCGTGCTCACCCTCCGCGTCGCCCTGCCTGACGCCCAATACAGCAAGCCCGAACAGGTCCGCGGCTTCTATACACGCTTGATCGATCGGGTGCAGAAATTGCCGGGAGTTGAGTCCGCAGGTGCCGTCTCGCTTCTTCCGCTCGGCGGCCAGGGAAGTTCCGGCACCACCACCATCGACACCCAGTCAGTCCCGCCAGAAAACACCACACCCGAGGCCGACCAGCGCATCGTGACCCCCGACTACTTCAAAGCTATGGGCATCTCGCTTGTCCGCGGCCGCTACTTCAATGACAGCGACTCCGGCGATGCGCCTCCGGTCGCCATCATCGACGAGAGTCTAGCCCAGACTTACTGGCCAAACCAGGATCCCATCGGCAAGCGTCTCCATCAGGGTGGTTCGCAACCGAATCCGCATTGGGCCACTGTCGTTGGCGTCGTTCGCCACGTCCGCAATCGCACCCTTGAAGCGCGCTCGCGTGTTGAAGTCTATTGGCCCGAATATCAGAATCCGTCCTCAGCCATGACGCTCGCGATTCACACAGCGGGAAGTCCCATGGATCTCGCGCCCACCGTCCAGCGCATCGTCTCTTCCATCGATCCCAACCTGCCCATCTATCGCGTCCGCACCATGACCGAGGTGATGGGAGAATCTGTCGCCCGACGCCGCCTCGCCCTCATCCTGCTCGCCGTCTTCGCGGGACTGGCGCTGCTCCTCGCCTCCATCGGAATTTACGGCGTGGCTTCGTACAGCGTCGTCCAGCGCCGTCTTGAGATCGGCGTTCGCATGGCGCTCGGCGCCGGCCGCAGCCAGGTCCTGCGCATGGTCCTCGTCGAAGGCATGACGACCATCGCCATCGGCCTCGTCCTCGGTCTCCTGCTGGCCATGGTTCTCACCCGCTCCATCCGGGGCCTGCTCTTTGCCGTTCAGCCGGCCGATCCGCTCGCCCTCGCGGGAGCCGCTCTGCTCCTGCTCGTCGCCGCGCTCCTGGCCATTCTGATTCCGGCGCTGCGCGCCACCAGGGTCAACCCCGTCGTCGCCCTGCGTTACGAGTAATCGCGACACGCCGCGCAGCGGCGCCGCCCCTGGAACAACCCGCTCTACTGCGGTCCGTCTTCGGCGTCGATCGCGTCCTCCGCGTCCGGCCCGCTCGTCATCACCGCCATCGCCGCGCTATACGGCTTCATCTCGTACTCCTCCGGCGGCGTTCCTCCCGCCAGGTAGCGCACAAAATAGTCCCACCGCCGGCGTGTCATGTACTGCGTTGCCGCGCCATATCCGTGCTCGGCATTGGGAATCATCAGCAGGTCGAAATCGCGGTTGGCCTTGATCAGCGCATCCACCAGCACCAGCGTGTTGTTCGGCGGCACGTTCGGGTCCATCGTCCCGTGCGCCAGCAGCAGATGCCCCTTCAGGTTCTTCGCGAAGTTCTGGTTAGCCTGCGAATCGTAGTTATCCGTTCCATCCGGGTTCTTCACTTCCAGCCCCGACCACTTCTCCGCCCAATCATCTTCGTAGTCGCGCTGATCGTGGTTGCCGCTCTCCGCGATCCCCACCTTGAAGAAATCCGGGTAGTGCAGCATCGCCGCCCCCGTCGCATTTCCGCCGCCCGAGTGCCCGTAAATCCCCACGCGATCGAGATCGATAAACGGATACTGCCGCGCCAAATCCTTCATCCCCGCAATCTGGTCGGGTATCGTGTTGTCGCCCAGGTTGCCGTAATACGCCTCGTGAAACGACTTCGATCGCCATGGAGTCCCCATGCCGTCGATGCACACCACGATGAATCCTAGCTCCGCCAGCGACTGTAAATCTCCATGCGCCGCCCGGAATGTCCGCGTTCCGCACGACCCGGTCTGCGGTCCCGGATACACGTAGTTCACAATCGGATACTTCGCCGAAGCATCAAAGTGCGTCGGCTTGAACATGAACCCATACAAATCCGTCGTCCCGTCGCGCCCCTTCACCTTGATCTGCACCGGTGGTACCCAGCCCGCCGCGACCAGCTTCGAAATATCCTGGTGCGCAACATCCATCACGACTTTCCCGTCGCGGTCCCGCAGCACCGTCACCTGAGGCTCCGTCGGCGTCGAATACGTGTCGACGAAGTAATCTCCGTCCGGCGACATCTTGATGGCGTGATCCGCGTTCTCCGGCGTCAGCAGCTTCAAGCCGCTTCCATCGAAGTGCACGCTGTAGAAATGCTGGTAGTACGGATCGCGTCCCGCTTCCTTGCCCACGCCGACGAAATAAATCACCCGCGCCTTTTCATCCACGTGCAGCACTTGCGTTACGTTTCCCGGCCCATGCGTGATGGCGTTCTTGAGCTGCCCCGTCGCCAGGTCGTAGAGATAGAGGTTGCCCCAGTTCTCGCGCTCGCTGAACCACAGAACCTCGTTCGACGCCGGCAGGTAGTGCCAGTTGATCTTGTCGTTCCCGCTCTCAAAAAACTTCGGCGCAGTCTCGCTCATCACCTCGCGCACGTCGCCGGTAGCCGCATCCGCCACCCGCAGCCACTCCTGCTTGTGATCGCGCGACGTCGAGACAAACGCCAGGTGCGACCCGTCCTTGCTCCACTCCACGTCCGCCCACGACGGGCTGCCCGCGCAAACCACGTCGTCGCAGATCGTCGACCGGTGCTGGTCGGGCGGCATCTTCAGCCGGATCACCTTGCGCGTCGGCACATCGATGATCACTCGTTCGATCATGGTCACGTTCACGTCGCCCACAAAGGGGTACTTCCAGGCCTTCAGCTCGGGATGCCGGTTGGTCACCGTCACCAGGTACATCTCGCCATCCTTGCGCTGGTCCTGCTGGAACGTCGCAATCTTGCTTGAATCCGGCGACCACAGCAGAATCGCGGCATCCGACTTTTTCCAACCCGCGTTATCGGTCGCGTATCCGTAATCCTTCACGCCGTCGGTCGTCAGCTGCGTCTCCGCGCCGGTATCCATATCGCGCACCCACAGGTTCCAGTCGCGAATGAACGCCCCCAGCTTCTTGTTCGGCGAGAGCGCCAAAGGAGGCTGGTTGCCGTGCTCCCCGCCCGCGCGGCCGCCTCCCACTGAGCGAATCGCTTTGCATTCGTCCGAGGCGGTACCGATCGAGCACCGATAGCGCGTGCCCTTGGCCGAGAAGCTCAACGCATGGTCCCCATCGGAAAGCTCGATCTCCCCAATTACCAGGTGCCGCGCATCCTCCGCGACCGACCCGTTGCTCGCCGCCTTCAGCAGCGCAGCCACCTTTGCCTGGTCAAATGCCGGCCCGCGCGTCCCCTTTGCTGGATCCACCAGCACGTACGAGATGCCGCTCTCATCCACGGCCTTGTACCAAAACCGCCCATCGTCCATCCACTGCGCGCTCACCTGCCCTTTGTAGGCCAGGGGATTGACGTTGTAAGGCATAAACTTTTCCGCGGCCGCATAGTCCGCGTTGGAGTACTGTCGTCCCTGCTGCGCATGAGCAATGCCGCAGAGCACAGCGAAAGCCGCAGCGGCTCCCGCAATGGGTTTCAAACCAGTTCTGATGACCATCGAGGTTGGGTCCCTTTGGTGGGCGCGCCGTCTGGGGGAGGACGGAGAACGGCCACAGGATCGCTTGTCGTGCGACGCGTGTGGCCATTCTAAACGCTGAGATTGCGCCTGCCCACAACCACCTGCCTTGGGACCAGCGAGGGCGCAGCTTTTAGCCGCTCCAAAAAAGGCTGTGTGAGAACTGGCTTCAACATGCCTCGCTCCGTCTTAGCCGGAGGGAGCAGCAGCCTTCAGGCTGCTGGCTCCCCGACGGAGTTTTCGATGCGGCTTGAGCCGCGGGGGCGCGTCAGCGCCAGTTGGCCCCACCGCAGGTGGCCTGCTGCGTGCAATGCTTAGAGGCCGAGGATGTAGGCAAACATCAGCGGAGCCACAATACTCGCGTCGCTCTCGATGATGAACTTCGGCGTCGTCTCGCCCAGCTTGCCCCATGTGATCTTCTCGTTCGGCACCGCGCCCGAATAAGACCCGTAGCTGGTCGTCGAGTCCGAAATCTGGCAGAAGTACGCCCACAGCGGCACATTGTCCCTCTGCAGATCCTGGTGCAGCATCGGCACTACGCAGATCGGGAAGTCGCCGGCAATGCCGCCCGCAATCTGGAAGAATCCCAGCGGCGTCTTGGCCGTCGTCGCGGTGTACCACTCCGCCAGCTCCATCATGTATTCGATCCCGGTGCGTACCGTGTGCACCTTCTTCACATCGCCCGAGATGCAGTGGCCGGCATACATATTTCCCAGGGTCGAGTCTTCCCAGCCCGGCACGAACATCGGCAGGTTCTTCTTCGCTGCCGCCAGCAGCCAGCTGTTCTTCGGGTCGATCTGGTACGACTTCTCGAGCTCGCCCGAACACAGAATCTTGAACATGAATTCGTGCGGGAAAAACCGCTGCCCCGCCTGGTCCGCCTTCACCCACTCCTTCAGAACCACGTTCTCAATGCGCCGCATCGCTTCCATCTCGGGGATGCAGGTGTCCGTCACGCGGTTCATATGCCGCGACAGCAGCTGCGCTTCATCGGCAGGCGTCAAATCGCGATAGTTCGGCACGCGCTCATAGAAGTCGTGCGCCACCAGGTTGAACACATCCTCTTCGAGGTTCGCACCCGTGCAGCAAATCCCGTGCACCTTGTCCTGGCGGATCATCTCGGCAAGCGACAGTCCCAGCTCGGCCGTGCTCATCGCGCCGCCCATGGTCACGAACATCTTGCCGCCGTCGGCTAATAGTTTGTTGTATGCTTCAGCCGCATCCACAAGCGATGCCGCATTGAAATGACGATAGTGATGCTTGATGAATTCCTTGATTCCAGACATGACAGTATCCTCACTCGTTTGAGCGTGACTCTCTGATGAATTTTCTCGGAAAATTCCCCGCGGATTGTCCTTCCTCACGCGAGAAGCAGCGGGCGCACTCCTGGACGGGTGCGCCGGTCGGAACTGCCCATCGCAGATTATCACAAGCCGGCGGGCGCGTTTTCCTTCCCAGCCTCCCGGTAAAATTCCTCAAGCGCCTGCTGCGTCCGCTGGTCGCTGCTCAGAATCCGGTCGAAACCCGCACCAACCACCCACGAGGGGAAACCTCATCGCAGACACACCAAGCCTCGCGTCCCAATTCGAAGAAGAAGCCTCGCATCTCGAACCAACTCAGCTCAGGGAGCGCTTTGCCCTCCTCGATCGTCTCGACTCGATCCTTCCGGAGAGCGATCAGCCGGCAGGAGATCTGCAGCTCGCCCAGCCTCCATCCCTGCATCGCCTTCATGCCGTGCGCCGGCGGCTTGAAGTCATGAACCAAGCGCTTTGCCACTCCATTCGCGCCGAGATTCAGCAGGGAACTCGGCCCGCGCTTCTCTCTGAGCGCCTTCAATCCAATGCCGGCCCGACACCCGGCCTCAACTTCGACTACCTGGACGAACTCGTCAGCGGCATTCTTCAACTCGACGAACCCAGCCCGCCTCCCGCGCACCCGCCTGACGGCATGGTCTTCTATCAACCCACGCCCGCACGCCACATCTTTCACCTGCTGCGTCTCGTGAATCTCACCGCGAACGATGTCCTCATCGACCTCGGCTCGGGCCTCGGTCACGTCCCCCTGCTTGCCTCCGTCTGCACCGATGCCCGCTGTGTTGGCATCGAGCGCGAAGAGCCCTACGTCCGCACCGCCCGGGCATGCGCTGAACAACTCAACCTGGCTCGCGCAACCTTCCTGTGTTACGACGCCCGCAATGCCGATCTCTCCGCTGGCACCGTGTTCTATCTCTACACGCCGTTCACCGGCCCCATCCTGGGCGAAGTCCTTCGTCGCCTAAAGGAGAAAAACACGGAGTTCCGCGTCTGCACCTTCGGTCCCTGCACCACCGAGGTTGCCCGCGAATCCTGGCTCGCCCCGGCGGCGCCACCCGATCCCGCGCAGATCACTGTCTTCCACTCGCGCCGCTGAACCCCGATCGAGGCGCGACGGCGCGCGCCGCGCCTTTCTACTTCAGCGAGCGAAGATACGAGACCGCGTCCTTGATCTGCGCATCCGTGAGCTTGCCCTTGTAGGCCGGCATCTTTCCCTTGCCCTCTTCGGTCACCTTGATCATCTCGGCCTCGCTGTGCTTCTGCACTTCGGGGTCCGACATCGGCTTCACTCCAAAGCTCTTCGCAATCCCAGGGTTCGGCGTTCCCGCGGATCCATGGCAGCTTTGGCACTTGGCCTTGTACGTCTCCTGGCCCGCTGATTCCGCAAAGCTCACCGAACAGGTAACACTCACAACTGCTGCCAGAACCACTAGAGAGTGAACGACGTTTCTCATCACCATCTCCTTGCATTCTTCAGCGCGACGTGTTCTCCATCACACGGATTCAATGAAAAGCAGCGCCCATCACTGAAATGGGCATTGTAGCCACAATCGAAGTAAACACACACGTGACCGGTATCACGAGTGTGATCGCGATGCCCTGCTTATACTGGCAAGTTTTATGCACATGCTCGTGGCTCGACTTACTGCTGGTAAACGGGATCTCGCTCGACAGGACTTATACGTCTCCCCGGGGAAACGGCCACTCATTCGCCAGACCGCACGAACCGCCGCGATAGCTCTCTTCCTGCTCCTGACTTGCTTCGCGGCTCAAGCTCAAACCGACTGCCTGGCATGCCATGGGGATAAGACTGCGCAGGACAATGCAGGTCACAGCATCGCTGTCGACGGCAATACATTCGCATCGAGCATCCATGGCAGCCTGAAGTGCAATGACTGCCACGCCGACGTCAAGGAATATCCCCATCCCGATCACATCGCGTCAGTCGACTGCAAGGCCTGTCACGCCGACCAGGCATCGGCGCTGGCCGGCAGCGTTCACGCCAACTCCAAAGAGCATCCTTGCACCAGCTGTCATGGCGATGCGCACTCCATCTTTCCCAAGTCCGACCCGCGCTCCGCAGTCTACGCTCTGAATGTTCCCAAGACCTGCGGCGCGTGTCACGGCACCGATGGCATAGCGCGAAAGCACGGCCTGCCCAGCGTGTATCCCAACTACATGGATTCCATCCATGGATTCGCATTGAGCAAGGAAGGCCTCCTGGTGGCGGCCAATTGCCAGAGCTGTCACGGCTCGCATGGCATCCTGAGCCACAATGATCCGAAGAGCCCTACGTACAAGGCAAATGTCCCCAAGACCTGCGGATCATGCCACGCCAAAATCGATGAGGACTACGAAAGGGGAGCGCACGGCCATGCCGTCGCTTCGGGCAACTTGAAGGCCCCCGTCTGCACCGACTGCCACACCGCGCATGCCATCTTGCAGCCCACCGAGTCCGAGTTCCGCATGCAGTCCACTCCGATCTGCGGATCCTGCCACAAGGAAAAGCTCTCAACCTATCGGGACACTTTCCATTCGCAGCTCGGGTCGCTGGGCGGTTACGTAGAGACAGCCCGATGCTGGGATTGCCACGGCGCGCACGAGATTCATCCTGCCTCCGATCCGCGCTCGCCAATCGCCAAAGCCAATCTCGTAACCACGTGCGGCAAATGTCACGCCGGCGCGAATCTCAGCTTCGTGCAGTACCAGCCCCACGCAAATTCTCACGACCGCAAGCTGAACCCGGCGCTCTTTTACGTTCGCCTGTTCATGAATGTGCTGCTTATCAGTGTGCTCACATTCTTCGTGATGCACACCATCCTTTGGCTGATCCGCTCTCGGTTCGATCAGGTGCGCAGGAAGGCCGGAAACGGAGGAAACCATGCCTGAGCTTGAGCAATCTCCGGCGCCGGCCGCGGCTCCATCAGTCGCCAATGGTCGCTACTACCGGCGCTTTACGCCCCAGCAACGTTATCTGCACGGCGTTCTCTTCTCAACATTTCTCGGGCTCGCTGCCACGGGACTGCCCTTGCGCTTCAGCGAGAGCCCATGGGCGCGCGCAGCGGCACGCGCCGTCGGCGGCTTCGGCGCCATCCTCTTCTTTCACAAATTTTGTGCGCTCGTCCTCACGATTGCATTCTTGATCCACGTCAAGGAGATCTTCACCCGCGGTCTCTTCCACCGCGAAAAGGGCGTCTTCTGGGGACCAACCTCCATGGTGGCCAACTGGAAAGACGTCAAGGATCTCTTCGCGCACCTTCGCTGGTTCCTGGGCCTCGGGAAGCGGCCCCAATTCGAGCGCTACGCCTACTGGGAAAAATTCGACTACTGGGCCGTGTTCTGGGGCATGATCGTCATCGGCTTCTCGGGATTTGCCATGTGGTTCGCCCCGTTCTTCGCGCGCTTTCTCCCCGGCTGGGCGCTCAATGCCGCCTTGGTCATTCACAGCGAAGAAGGCTTGCTCGCCATTCTCTTCATCTTCTCGATCCACTTCGTCAATACCCACCTCCGTCCCGACAGCTTCCCGATGGACATGGTGATCTTCACGGGTGTGGAGAGTGAGAAGGAATTTCAGCAGAAGAGACCCCTGGAGTTTGCGCGCCTGGCCCGGCAAGGCAAGCTCGACGAAAGGCTCGGCAGCGCCCCGGCGCTATGGTACGTGAACTTTGCACGCATCATCGGGTTCACTGCCATCGCCATCGGCTTGACCCTGCTGGTATTAACGCTCAGCGCCTATTTCTATTGAGTCGCCTGCGGAATAGGTTCCTCAGGCCCTCGATCTTGATACCTGGAAAGGCGCAGCCTCGCGGGACCAAAGCTCCCCTGTGATCCAATACAAGCCGGCTTGTGACTGCAGTCACGGCGCATTCATCAGGAGAAGCGTCTCCTCGATAACGTGAAATCGTTAGGCAGATCATTGCCTGTTTTCTTCGTCCTTTTGCTTGGCTGCGCCTTAGTTGCCCGCGCCCAACACAAACTGAAAGACGACGACTGTCTCTCTTGCCATTCCGACACCACGCTGACCGCCGAGCATGGCGGACAGAAAATCAGCCTTTATGTCGATCCCAAGAAGCTAAAGCATTCGGTGCACGGCAGTCTCTTCTCCTGCGTGGATTGCCACACCGATGTCAAGAGCCTCGTCCACGAGTCCACGCCAAAGACAATCTCCTGCGCTGATTGTCACGGCGACGCACAGCAGGCCTACGCGCACAGCGTGCACGCAATCGCCTCCGGCGCAGGCAAAGCGGCTCGCGCAGGATGCGTAGATTGCCATGGCCCCGCGCACGAAATTCTCCCATCCAGCGATCCAAAATCGCCGGTAAATCACGTCAATGTTCCCGCTGCTTGCGGCAGATGCCACGGCCAAAAATTCCTGATGCAGTCGAATGGGGAGACCGCGCAGCCCTTCATCTCCTACCAGGAAAGCGTGCACGGCCGCGCCACCGAATCCGGCTCGCAGAAAGCCGCCGTGTGCACCGATTGCCACGGCTCCCATCAGATTCTTCCCGCCAACGACACGCAGTCACGCATCTCCAAGTTCAACGTGCCCGCCACCTGCGGGCAGTGCCACACCGAGATCCAGAAGAAATTCATGGCCAGCATTCACGGGCAGGGAATTGCGCGTGGCAACAGTCTCGCTCCCGTCTGTACCGACTGCCATGGGATCCACTCGATCCTCTCGCACAAAGATCCCAATTCTCCGGTCGCGGAACAGAATCTTTCCCGCGATACCTGCGCCCGCTGCCACGAGGGCGTGCGCCTCTCCCAGGAATTTGGCGTGCCCGGCAACCGTGTCTCCACCTACATGGACAGCTATCACGGCCTGGCGACCGAAGGCGGATCCGTTGTCGCCGCCAACTGCTCCAGCTGTCACGGCGTCCACGACATCCTTCCTTCCAGCGACCCGCGTTCCACCATCAACCACGCCAACCTTCAAGTTACCTGTGGCAAATGCCACAAAGGCGTGACCCAGAAGTTCATTCTTACCCGCGTCCATCTTGAAGACGGTGTTCATCCCCGCGACATTGCCTCGCTCGCTGTGCGCTGGGTGCGCTGGATCTACATCCCCCTCATCATCCTCGTCATCGGCGGCATGTTTCTCCACAACGCAATTCTCTGGCGCAGCAAGGCCCTCGCACGCCGTCGCATGCTGAACCCCATGATGACGCGCATGACCGTTCACCAGCGCTGGCAGCACTTGGTCCTGCTTCTCAGCTTCATCGTCCTTGTCATCACCGGCTTCGCCCTCAAGTTTCCCGATTCCTGGTTTGCCGAACTCCTCGGCATGGGCGAACATCTGCGCAGCCTCGTCCATCGCACCGCCGGCGTGGTCCTGATCGCGGCCGGCATCTACCACGTCTTCTACCTCGCCGCCGCGCACGAGGGCCGCCGCCTCCTCCGCGATCTCGCTCCACGCCCCAAAGACGCCTTCGATCTTCTCGCCGCCATGCGCTTCTATCTCGGCCTCAGCACCCAAAAGCCCGCCTTCGGCCGCTTCAACTACGCCGAAAAAGCCGAGTACTGGGCGCTCGTCTGGGGAACGGCCCTCATGGGCCTCACCGGCATCATGCTCTGGGCCAAGGTCTGGGTCGGCGATCTCTTCGCACGCTGGTGGGTCGACGTCGCCACCGCCATTCACTACTACGAAGCCATCCTCGCTACCCTCGCGATCGTCGTGTGGCATTTCTACCAGGTCTTCTTCGATCCCGATGTCTATCCCATGAACTGGGCTTGGTGGGACGGCAAGATGCCCGTCGAGCAATACAGGCACGAGCACCCGCTCGACACCGACTCACTCGAGAAACACTAGCCGCGATTCCCAACATCGCCCCAGGTATGTTTCGCGGCGGGCAAGCGGCTTTACCGCCGAAACCAGCTCTGTCAACAGCTCTTGCTTAGCCGAGGCTCAGACAGCTGATAGCGCACAGCGAAAAGCTGCGTTTCTTCCTCACACTCTCCAGTCGTCCGCGCGCCAAGTCTTGATCCGCTCCTTGATCTGCTTGCGGTTCAGGTTATGTTCCAAAGCCTGTTTGGCCAGTTCCACGACCTCCTCATCGCTGGCAAATCGCAACCCGATCAGCTGATCCTCCCTGAGCCGGTAGATCTGCGCATGCCATTCCTCCGGCGCGAGTGCCTGCAGCCGCAAGCGTTCCTCGAGCCGGATCACGCGATCCTGCACCTTCAGGGGGTACGATCGCAGCTTCAGGATCGGCACAATCGCAAACAGCGACAGCACCAGGTACCACGTCGACCCAAAGTCGTGATGCCGCACCTCGCTCACAATGGCAATAATCAGGTTGGCGAGATAAAGACCCGCCGTCAGGATGTGAAAAGGGGGGTCGAATCGGGCGTGGTTCTTCAGACTTTGCGCATCACTCATGCTCACCCGTGATTTCTTTCAGGCCGGAATGAGCTGAGGTGGCCGTAGGAACCTCCGCAAGGCCGTTCACAGCGGCGCGTGGGGCCTGGGCTGCAGCGCTTTCCAGATTGTCCTCACGTGCGCCGGACCCTGTCAACGCCCCCAGCTTCTCCGGTCCCAGCACCTCGGGATGCTTCGGTATCAGGTGATACCGCCCGCGCACCAGGTAATCCACAAAAAGCCCGCCCGCCAGGTAAGGATTCAAAATCGCAATCGGAATCGCATACCCGTTGGTGATCAGCAATTCAGCGATGCTCTTGTTGGTCTTGCTCTGGCGGCGATAACCCGGAATTTGCGGAATCTCGTACACCTTCAGATCCGCACCGGGGTGCTTCTTTTCATAACGCACCAGTTTGTAGGTAATCTGCTTCGGCGTCGTCATCCCCGCGTCCGGAAAGATGCTGCGCTTGAAGGTGCCTGGAAAATACTCGTTCAGAATCGACCGCGCAAAGTCCGAGCAGTTGTTGAACAGCAGGTGAAAGCGCGAACGGTTTGCCTTGTTGTTCATCGCCTCGATGAAGGCATCGTCCTGTTCCTCGGTGGTGTCGAAGCGGAACGCATAGATCTTCCGCTCGTAGGCTACGCCCACCAGCTCCGTCCAGCCTCCATGCAGAAAATTGCCGGCCGGCACGCGGTCTCCGAGCTCCATCAAATGTTGTTCGTGATAGCGACTGCGCAGCCGATTGACCATCTCGCGATCGACCTGGGCCGGAACTTCCGACGGTTCCTCGACCGAATACAAGTACGGTACCAGCGGAATCGCAATCCAATCGTAGTCGTCGATTCCCTGGTAACGCGAAACCACCGCACCCAGTTCCCCGGGACGGCAGCGGCGCAGCTTCACCGGTGTCTCTGCGCAAACGCGCTCAAAATAAATCGCAGTGTGTCCCGTCGGATTGACGGTGCCGAAAAACCCATAGGGTTCTTCCATCAGCAGGGCAGCTTGAGCATGGCAGCGCAGGCCGGCGAACGACAAAAGCGCTAAGGCCATGAGAGCGAACGCGACTGTGCGGGAAACACGCATAGGGCATAGGTCTCCTGGTCGGGTTGTCGATCCTTCGTTCTCAGTATGCCGGACCTGCACCCGGATTGCCGCTGCAAATCCCGGTCAATGGTGCCTCTCCGGTTACGATGGATTTTCGTTTCGCCGATCCGTTGCAGCATCAAACGCCAATCCAGAAAAACGCCTCATTTTTTGCTAACCCGGCCTCCGCAACAATGTCGCTCGCGCCGGTTTGGATTCCCGCCTCGCCCCAGACTGGCGCGGCGGGCCGCGCTTTGATAACGTTCTCCTTCCGGCGCCTTCCATCTTCCGCCGTTCCCGGAGCCTGCGCCGAATCTCCCGTGAGGAAAAGCCTCTTTGAAACTCCGATTAATTCTCCTCCTTGGTTTGATGCCGTGTCCCGCGCTCACCGCGCAAATCACTCTGCCTAAAATTCTTTCCAGCCACATGGTGGTACAGCGCGACCTGCCCTTGCATGTCTGGGGATTATCCGCTCCCGGCGAAGACATCACCGTCACTTTCCGCGGCGCAACACGCTCTGCGCACTCTGACGGCCTTGGCCAATGGAGCCTCTACCTCGCGCCCGGTTCTGCCGGCGGTCCCTTCGAAATGAAAGTTACGGGCTCCTCAGCCAACGAGCAACCGATCCTTCTCAGCGACATCCTCGTCGGCGATGTTTGGCTCGCTTCCGGCCAGTCCAACATGGAATTTCCCATGTCGCGCGCCGCAACCGCAGCGCAGGACCTGCCTCACGCCGACAACCCGCGCATCCGTCTCCTCATGGTCAAGAAGCGTGCCTCCGACTATGCCGAGCTCGACCTCGACAGCGATGGCTGGACTCCCTCCACGACCGACACTGCCAAAGATTTCTCCGCCGTCGCCTGGTACTTCGCGCGCGATCTCGCCCAGCGCGAACATGTCCCCATCGGCGTCATCGATTCCACCTGGGGCGGCACCGTCGCCGAATCCTGGGTCCGCCTCACCGCGCTCGGCGAAGACGCCTCGCTCAATCCGCTCTTCTTCTCCCGCGGCAAAATGACCGACCATGGCGCCATCGACGCCCTTGAAGAAAAAGACGAGCAGCGTCAGCGCGACCAGGCAAAAGCCGAGGGCAAGCCCATCCCCCAATTCAAGTGGCATCCGGCGCTCGCCAGCTGGGGCCCTGGCCTCCTTTGGAACGGCATGATCGCTCCCATCGCTCCCTACGCCATCCGCGGCGTCATCTGGTACCAGGGTGAGAGCAACAGCGCTCTGCAGCGCGCTCCCCTTTACAACCACATCTTCCGCACCCTCATTGAAGACTGGCGTCGCCAGTGGTCCATCGGCGATTTCCCGTTCCTCTACGTGCAGATCTCCAACTTCAAATCCACTCCCGCCGAAGACTGGGCGGTCCTCCGCGAGCAGCAGCGCAAGACCCTCGAAATGCAAAACACCGCCATGATCGTCACCATCGACATCGGCAACCCCGACGATGTTCACCCCACCGACAAGCTCGACGTCGGCCTCCGCCTCGCCCGCGCCGCGCGCGCACTCGCCTACGGCGAATCGGTGGAGTATAGCGGCCCTGCCTTCCGCCAGGCCACGCCCGAAGCCGCATCCATCCGCGCCTGGTTCGACCACGCGCACGGACTCAATGCGAAGGGCGGGGAAGTCACCGGCTTCGAAGTCGCCGGCTCCGACGGCAAGTTCTATCCCGCCACCGCAACCATCGACGGCGAGACCATCCTGGCCTCAAGCCCCTCTGTGCCTGAACCTGTCTTTGTTCGCTACGGCTGGGCTAACAGCCCGCAATGCGATCTGTTCAATGGCGAAGGTCTGCCTGCGTCACCATTTACCTCGGTCCACGAATAAACCACGAGGGCAGGGAATCCATCCCTGCCCTCGATTCGCCTGCTGATCTGATCATCGAGACTTTGCCGCCCCTCAACCAGCCGACGGAACAATGACCTCGGTCTCCTGCATTTCGATCAGTCCGGAACGAACTCTCTTCTGCAACTCCGGCAAAATCGCTTCCACCTTCTCCCGCTTGTCGATGAATTCAATCTTCAACGGCAAATGATCCGAGATCTCGAGAATGTTTGCCGAATGCATGCGATGGCTCTGCCCAAATCCCCCTACGCCCTTGGTCGCCGTTGCCCCTGCCACTCCATGCCTGAACAGAAAATCCAAAACATCGCTATAGGCCGGCACACCGTGACGCTTTGCGGCATCGCTCAGGTAGATCGTGACCTTCACCGCCTTGCCCGACTGCAGCATATCTTCCTCATTCCAGCCAATGCTGGATTCTAGTTCACTCATCTCGATTCGTCGATCCTCCTCAGGAAATCGATTCGGCCAGAACTGCCCCGAGCCATGTTGCTGCCAGCCCCATCACGAGACTTCCCACGGCGTACACCGCCGCCATCACGAAGGCCCCGGAGCGCAGAGTCGAAAACGTCTCCCACTCATACGTCGAAAAGGTGCTGTACGCGCCGATAAATCCCACCGGCACCAGGTAGCGCCATGCAGGGTTCAGCTCCACTCGCTCGCTCAAGTAGGTCAGCGAAAACCCGATAATCAGGCACGCCGTCAGGTTGATGACGAATGTTCCAAGAGGAAAACGGCTCCCCATCCGGCCCGCGATCGTCGACCCGACCCAATAGCGGACCACCGATCCCAGCCCACCGCCCACGGCAATCAGCAGGTATTTCTGCAACTTTCGGTCCCTCCCCCTTCGATTGCCGCAGACGTGAGCCCCTCCAGAATGCACACGAGGACTCTCGGCGCCTTGCGGCAAGAATCGAAGCGTCACGTTGTACAGGGATCACGCCGGTACATGACTCCGCGACAGGATTCCCTGCCAGGAGTCATCATCTGTCCGGCTTAAGGACAGCGGTTAACGACGCCTCTGCAGCGCCGCAGGGTGAACTCCATCACCGCTAAACTCATTATCTGCTGGAATTCCGATCGCGGTCAATCGTGAAGATCAGAAGCAAACCGCACATAAAATCACTTTAGGAATCATGAAGACCCTCGCCAATGCCGCCGACCGCGAAGAAATTCTCCGGCGCTTCGAGACCCTCCAACCCACCAGCCCCCACCGCTGGGGTTCCATGTCCGCGCACCAGATGATTTGCCATCTCACCGATGTCTTTCGCTCCAGCATGGGCGAGAAACCCGTGAGCCCCGCTCCCCGCATCATTCCTCGCCCACCCTTGCGCTGGCTTGCACTCTGGCTCCCGTTCCCATGGCCGCACGGTTTCCCTGCGCGCCCCGAATGGGATCAGAAAATCGCCGGCACTCCGCCCACCGACTTCGACCACGATCGCAGCGAACTGCTGCGCATCTTCGCGCGATTCACGGCCCAACCGCAAACCTTCGCATGGAATGAGCACGCCATCTTCGGGCCCATGACTCACGCCCAATGGCAGCGCCTCGGTTATCGCCATATGGACCACCATCTCCGCCAGTTCGGCGCATGATTTTGGGATGGTCGTCTGGAGGGAATTTTTTTACCCGTTTGCCGGGACGGCCAGTGCCTGACTCTGCGAACACGCGCGCAGCACTGCCAACTTGCCGGCGACAGCCGGCCGCTAACCTGCTGACTCGCTAGTTGTGCTTCCCCTTCCACTCCTCATAGGGTCCCTGGAAATCCTCGATCTTGCCATCCTCAAACACCCATAACCGCGTCGCCGCTTCATCAATCAGGTCGTGATCGTGGGTCACCAGCAGCACCGTCCCCTCATACCGCTGCAAGGCAATGTTCAGTGCATTGATCGATTCGAGATCCAGGTGGTTCGTCGGCTCGTCGAAGATCAGGATGTTCGGCTTGGTCAGGATCAGCTTGCAGAACACCAGCCGCGCCTGCTCCCCGCCCGAAAGCGCCTTCGTTGGCTTCGCGCCTTCCTCGCCCGAAAACAGCATCTGCCCCAGGATCCCGCGAATCTCCTCCACCGTCGCTTTCGGATCCCAGCGGTGAAGCCACTCCGCCACCGTGAGCCCATGCTCGATCGTCGCCCCCACGTCCTGTGGAAAGTACCCTACCTGCGCTTCGTGTCCCCAGAACACCGTCCCCGAATCCAGCGTGAATTCCTTGTCTGCCAGTCCGGGATAGTTCGCCAGCAGGCACTTCAGCAGCGTCGTCTTGCCCGCCCCGTTGCGCCCCATCAGGCAGACCTTCTCGCCGCGCAGCACATTGGCGCTGAACCCGTCGATGACCTTCAAATCTCCGTAGGCCTTGCGCAGATCCTTGAACTCCAGCACATGTCGCCCGCTCGGCCGCACCTGGTCAAACTTGATAAACGGCCTCTGGATGTTCGATCGCGCCAGCTCGTTGGTCTGCAGCCGCTCCACTTCCTTGCGCCGGCTTGTCACCTGGCTCGACCGCGTTCCCGCCGCAAATCGCGCAATGAACTCGTTCAGCTGCGCAATCTTCTTTTCCCGCTGCGCGTTCTGCGATTCCAGCGTTGACCGCACCTGCGTCTTCGCCATCACCATATCGTCGTAACCGCCCGAGTAAGTGATGATCGTCTCGTAATCGATGTCCGCCGTATGCGTCGTCACGCTGTTCAAAAAATGCCGGTCGTGCGAGATCGTGATCAGCGTGCCATCGTAACTCAGCAGAAAATCCTGCAACCAGTGAATCGAATCTAAGTCCAGATAGTTCGTCGGCTCATCCAGCATCAGCGCCGCAGGCTTGCCAAACAGCGCCTGCGCCAGCAGAACGCGCACCTTCTGTCCGCCTTGCAGCTCGCTCATCTTCCGCTGCTGCAGCTCCTCGTGAATATCGAGCCCATCCAGCAGCACCGCCGCATCGCTCTCCGCCGTATATCCATCCTCGTCGCCGATGATCCCCTCGAGTTCGCCCAGGCGCATTCCATCTGCATCCGTCATCTCGGGTTTTTCGTAAATCCTGTCGCGCTCTTCCAGAGCCGCCCACAGCGGACCATTCCCCATGATCACCGTATCGATCACCCGGTACGCGTCAAAGGCAAATTGATCCTGTCGCAGCACGCCCATCTTGCGCGGCCTTACCACCGTGCCTTTTTGCGGCTCCAGTTCGCCGGTCAGGATCTTCATGAAGGTCGATTTTCCGGCCCCATTCGGCCCGGTCAATCCATAACGACGCCCCGGCGTAAACGTCGTGCTCACTTCTTCAAACAGCACCTTCGAGCCGTAGCGCATGCTCACGTTGCTGACACTGATCATCGGTTCCTTATTCCTGCTCGCGTGCCACGGCGAGCTCCCGGCTTCACCAGCCGCGCAAATTTCATGTTGATTCAATGAGGTTGGAGCCGCGCGCATGGGCAGCCCACGCAAGACTTACATCGTGTTCATTGTCTCATAATCGCTTCCTGCCGCGTTCCCCAGCACCTTTGCTTATAATCATTTCATGCGGCGATCTGCGGTCCTGCTCATGCTTGTGGTTCTGCTCGCAGGCGCCGGCTCGCCCTGCATCGGCCGCTGCTTGTTCTGTCGCTCCAACACCTCCACGCACGCTTGCTGCGGCGCTGTAAATTCCACCGCCATCAAGAGCCCTTGCTGCAGTGCGACGCCCCATGAGCCGGCGTTGCCGCAGCACCTGTTCTCCCTTGTGTCCACGCCCGGCTCCCTCTTCGATTTGCCCGTTCTTCAGCCCGCGCGCGTCCCGCTCCCTGCGGCGCTCTTGCCGGCGCACTCCGCTTCACCTCCGCCTTTCATCCTTCGCATCTGATTCCCCCTCCCGCGCTCGCGAACCCGTCCCCGTTCTTCCACTCTCGTGTTGCATCGCCGGAGGTTTGCATCCATGCGTTGGCTGTGCTTTGCCTGCACTTTGTTAGCAGTCCCGGCCTGGTCCCAGATGACCATGAATATGGCCGGGCCCGCCGATTCGTTCGCCCACAACATTCTTCGTCATCAGGGTTCCGGCACCGACCTTGAGCCCGCCACCAGCACTCCGCCCATGCTCATGCGCATGACCGCGAACAACTGGATGCTCATGCTGCATGGCTATGCCTCCGCCGCCGAACAGCAGCAGACCGGCCCGCGCGGCCACGACAAGCTCTACTCCGTGAATTGGTTCATGCCCATGGCGCAGCGAACCTACCCCGCGGGTCAGCTCACCCTCCGCATGATGCTCAGCCTCGAGCCGGCAACCATCTCCGGCCGCTTCTATCCCGAGCTCTTCCAGCAGGGCGAGACCGCCTTCGGCAAGCCCATCGTCGACGGCCAGCACCCGCACAATCTGTTCATGGAAATCTCCGCCATCTACGATCGCAAGCTCGGCCATCAGGCGCTGCTCAGCGCTTACCTTGCCCCCGTTGGCGATCCAGCGCTCGGTCCTGAAGCCTTTCCGCATCGTCCCTCGGCCAGCGAGGATCCTCTGGCTCCCCTGGGTCATCACCTCGAGGACTCCACCCACATCGCCTGGGACGTCGCCACCGCCGG
>DATJMC010000054.1:0-44638 GCA_035508975.1 Occallatibacter sp. | reverse complement strand
CTTTGCTGGATTTGCATTTGCGGCCATCGCCGCTCCACTCGTCGCGCAACCCGTTCCGCCAACCCACATCGACAACTTCACCGGCAAGCCGCGCGTGGTCATCATCAGCGACATCGGCAATGAGCCCGACGATCAGATGTCGTTCGTGCGCCTGCTGCTCTACTCCAACGAACTCGACCTCGAAGGGATGATCGCCACCACGTCAACATGGCAGAGAAAGGCGACGCATCCGGAGACGATGCACCAGCTGATCGACGCCTACGGGCGGGTGCGCCCCAATCTTCTGCTCAACGCGAAGGGCTGGCCCGAGGCTTCGGAACTTTCCGGCCGTGTGCATGCGGGACAGACTGCCTACGGGCTTGCCGCAACCGGTCCAGACAAAGACTCCGACGGCGCGCGCGCCATTGTGAAGGCCGCCGAGAAAGACGATCCGCGGCCGCTGTGGATCTGCATTTGGGGCGGTGCGGCCACGCTGGCGCAAGCCCTGATGGATGCGCGCGCATCGCTCACACCCGTACAGCTTGGCCATTTCGTCGGCAACCTTCGCGTTTATTCCATCAGCGATCAGGACGATGCCGGCCCATGGATTCGCCGCGAATTTCCCGACCTTTTCTACGTCGTGTCGCCCTCCACGCCGACCAGCGGTGAATACTACTTCACGACGTGGACCGGCATCAGCGGCGATCGCTACTACCGCAACGCGGAAGGCGCAGATTTTACGACCGTCACGAACGAATGGCTCGACGACAACATCCGCAGCAAAGGGCCGCTTGGCAAGGTGTATCCGAGGTTCATGTTCATTATGGAGGGCGATACGCCGTCCTATCTGGGGCTGATCGACAACGGGCTCAACGCCTACCGGCGGCCCGATTGGGGCGGATGGGGCGGCCGCTACGTGTATCGCCAGCCCTACGGCGAAACCCATCCCATCTGGACGCAGGGCGGCGATGAGTTTGCCCGCGTCACCTCGCAGGACGCGGTTATCGGCTCGGATGGCCAAGAGCACATCAGCGATCAGGCAACCATCTGGCGCTGGCGCGACGCGTTCCAAAACGACTTTGCCGCCCGCATGACCTGGACCATCGCGGGCTTTGCGCACGCGAACCACAACCCGCTGGCTGTCGTGAATGGGCAGGGTGGCACTGCGCCGATCGAGATGGACGTAACCGCCGGGCAATCGATCACACTGGATGCGAGCCAAAGCTCCGATCCTGATGCGGGGCAGGCACTCACCTATCGCTGGTTCCACTATGCGGAGGCTGGAAGCGCGGACGGAAATCTTGCGGCACTGACCCTGACGGGAGCGGACACGCCGCGTCTACTGGTCCGCGCCGACGCGCCGTGCCGCCCGCTGTGGCTGCCCATTGCGCCCTGCAATGGCGCTGGAACAGCGCACGTGATTCTCGCCGTCACTGACAACGGGACGCCGCAGCTGACGTCGTATCGCCGGGTGATCCTGCATGTGCATCCGGCGAGCGGCGGACACTGAAGAGCAGACTAGGCAATTGTCCGGGGATAATGCGCTGCAATTTCTTCGTCGCTCGAGATCAGCGGGGAGAGCCCATTCGACCTTGCCTGCGCAACGATCATGCGGTCGAAAGGATCTCTGGTCCATTTCTCATCAAGCGCCGCAGTCGCGATCTGCGCAAAGGGCAGGGAACAAAGCCGCACATCGAGCTCGTGCTCCAGTTTCGACAGAATGTCTCGTGCGCGCAGCCGCACCCGGCCCAGTTCATGCAGGTACTCCAATTCGAGCAGCACCATCGGCGACAGCCGCATTTCCGATCGTTCAATCAGCGCTCGCACGCGGGCGCTCAAGCGCCGGTCTCTTCCTTCCGCCAGCCAGATTGCGACGTGGGTGTCGAGATACGCGATCAAATCTTCTCCCAGTCCTTCTCCCATTCCTTGCGCATGCCATCCAGCATCTTCGTTTTCAACGCCGGATCGTTCGGGTCCAAGTTTGGAGAACTGAGGATCTTCAGCGGGGTAATGCGGCTCAACTTCGAGGGAGCATCTTCCGGCACAATGCGGACGCGGCGTCCCTTGTGACGCACCCAGACCTCTTTGCCTTCGAGCACCTGGTCGATCAGCGAGAACAGGTTCTTCCGAAAACGCGAAATGGGGACTTCCATGGTCTTGATTGTACCATTCTGTACGTTAATCATGTACATTAAGGGTCATCCGTGTGCCGGGCTATCGCGACAGCCCGAAAACGGCCTACAATGCAAGGTGTCATGGCGAAAGCGAAAGAAGAGATATTCGAAGTCGCATGTCCCGATTGCGGGGCGATGCTGAGGGTCGACGCCGCGACCGGCCACGTTGTCAGCCACACCCCGGCGCCGCGTAAGCGCATGTTCGAAGACCTGGAAACCGCAGCCAAGGCGATGCGCGAGCGCGATGAACGGACGGAGTCGATCTTTCGCCAGTCGGTGGATGCCGAGAAAAACCGCGACGATCTGATGAACAAGAAGTTTGCCGAAGCGATGCGCAAGGCCAAAGACGCGCCGGAGGGCAAACCCCTGCGGGACTTCGATCTCGACTGACCGCCCTGCCGAACTCTGGGTACGAAAGAATTTCCGCCCGTTTTTCCTCAGCCAAACGACGCCCGTGGCTGCGGCAGTCCTGCCTCATAATGGGTTTTGAACGTGCTTTGAGCCAAGGAGCGAACCATGGGCATTGTTTCTATCCCGCGGCGGAAAATCCGCGCAACCGACGATATGAATGCAGACCTCGCGGATTCACGGGACTGGGTCGATATCGTCGCGGGCGGATCGTTGCTGGCCGGCGGCCTTCTGCTTCTCGCCCGGCAGCGCCGCGCCGGGTTGGTCATGTCGGTGGCGGGGGCTGCGCTCACGTTGCTTGGCCAGCAGGAGATGGTGCGCGAGTGGTGGCATCAGTTTCCCGGCTATGTCGATCGCGTGCAGAGCATGATCGGGCAGGTGCAGAGTTCCATGGAAGACCTCAGCGCGACGCGCGAGAATCTGCGCCAGGCATTAACGGGCACCGGCAAGTAGCCGCTTCCGTCGACTAGATTCCCAGCTGGCGACGGCCCGCCACGCTGATGCGGTGGGGTGTCCACTTCGGCTCCCACACCAGGTTCACGTCAACTTTGCTGATGTCGGCGATGCCGAGCAGCCGGTTGTGTACCTGCTCGAAGATCAGGCCGCTGGCCGGGCACTGCTGGGTTGTCAGCGTCATGGTGACTTTGACCCACTGCCGCGGCCATGCGGGCGTGGAATCGGGATCGGGGCCGGTTTCGATCGCGTAGATCAGGCCGAGATCGACGAGGTTCAGCTTGACTTCGGGGTCGTAGCAATCGCGCAGCGCGGACTCGATGTCGGACTGGGAAAGAATAGCTGTTAGCTCCTGGGCTCTCGCAGACGGCCTTGGCTCTGAACTTGCCATGACCGGTAAATTCGAACCATCCTTCGCTTGGGTGAATCTGCTTTCATGGATGCAAACCGCTCGCCTCTGCGACAGATCCCGGCCAAAAGCTGATCGTCTAGTTCTTCCGCTCGACCAGGTAGCGCGCCACTGACTTCAGCCCCTCCGCGCGGCTGCCGTAGGGCTCGAGCGCGGCCAGGGCTTCGTGCATCAGAGCGAATGCGTCACGGCGGCTTTGCTCGACTCCGTAGACCGCGGGCCATGTGGCTTTTTCGGTGGCCAGGTCTTTGCCGGCCGTCTTACCCAGGTGGGCGGAATCGACCGTCATGTCGAGCACGTCATCGACAATCTGAAACGCTAGCCCCGCCTTGCGCCCAAAGAGGTCAAGCCGCGTCACATCGTCGGATGTCGCGCCGGCATACACGCCCCCCGCCACCACGCTCACACGAATCAGCGCACCGGTCTTTGCGCGGTGAATCGCTTCGACCAGTTCCGGAGTCGGCTTGAGATGCTCGCTTTCGAGGTCCAGCACCTGGCCGCCGATCATGCCGTCCACGGTGCCCACGGCGTTGGCGATGAGGCCGATGATCTGCACCACAGCCGCCGGCGGAGCGTCCAGTCCGGCAAGCACCTCGAAGGCGCGTGTCTGCAGGGCGTCTCCGGCCAGGATCGCGATGGCTTCGCCAAAGGCTTTATGGCAGGTCGGCTTGCCGCGCCGCAGGTCGTCGTTATCAAGCGCGGGCAGGTCGTCGTGGATCAGCGAATAGGTGTGGAGCATTTCCAGGGCTGCGCCCAGCCGCTCGATGCCCCGTGGAAGATCGCCGGCAATCGTGACCGCTGCCTGCATGGCGAGGACCGGCCGCAGCCGCTTGCCGCCCGCGAAGGTCGAGTGGCGCATGGCGCCGTGAATGGAAGCCGGAACAACATCGACGCCGGGAATGAGCGCTTCAAGAGCCCTGTCGGTGAGCTCCGCGCCTTCCTGTATCAGAGATTTCACATCGGCCGGCATACATTCATGATAAATGAGAAAGTCTTTGCTCAAACCGCCAGAGGCCTGCGAAGAGGAGCAAAGCGAAACCGCTGAGCCAACGGCTCAAGAGCACGTCGGGGGTGGCCGTCCAGTCGGCGGTAATCGAATCGTGCCCCGCGGACACGGGCACGACGATCAAGCCGTCGGCGCGCTCGGGAAGATTTTCTTTGAGTTGGCCGTTCACGCGCACTTGCCACGCGGGATAGCTGCGCAATCGCAGAATCAGGAAGCCATCCTTGCGCGGATCCGCCTCGATGCGCAGGTGCTCGGCGGCTGGCCTGGCGGGCAGCGGGGCGGCGGGGAAGGTTTGCGTGCACGATCCCTGATCGGGGCCCCACTCCGTTTGGCCGTCGGAGTCCCGCCCAAGTGTCGTCGTCGCCGAATCGGCCAGGCAGGCCTCGGGAAGTCCCATGGCGAGCAGGGAGTTGTCGGCGTTAGCGGGAGCGTATTCGTCGGTGCCCTCGAAACCTGTGCCGGCGTGGTAGACGCTCAACATGCCGGCCACCGCATCTTCGTCGTCGCATTCCTGAAAAAAGCTGAAGCCGGCAAAGGCAGTGGCTACGGAGAAAGCGGCAATGCACGTGGCGAGCGTGGCAATGCGCCAGCCGCGCGCTCTTGACCAGATGGCGGATGCGAAAAAGATGCCCATGGGCGCTTCAAGCACGACCAGCCACCGCCAGGGAAACTGCAGGAATCGCAGCTTGGGCAGCAAGTTCCAGAGCGGCGCGGAGACGGGGAATTGCAGAAACAGCACCCCCACCGGAATCACAGCCATCGCAATCCACCACTGCGTCCTGGTCCGCAACTGGTGGCGGGCCCAACAGACCAGCAGTGCCGAGACAGCCACCGCCAGCATGGTGGTCGCAATCGCAGAGGCTTTGAGAAGCTCCAGGTCGTGCAGCTCGAGCGCGGGATCGGCATGGCGCGCAAAGATCCAGTTGTTCTCCACGCGGTAGCCGGGATCGTCGAGGATGGCCTGGCGAATATCGACCCAGTGTTGCTCCTGCGCCGCGGGAAGAACGTAAAACGATACCAGACCCACGCCCAGGGTGACCCCGACAGAGGCGCGGAGCAGCGGGGCAGCGGTGCGATGAAGTAAGGCTGCCGCCAGCGAGATCGCCGCCAGCAGGTAACAGGCCATCACGCCCAGTGGAGCATTCGAGAGCCAAGCACCGGCGATTATGAGCGCAAGAGCCGCTGTCGACCCGTCGAAGGCGCGGCGCCAGAGCGAAGCTTTCGGCGCGCGGTCGCGCAAGATGAACAGCAGCAGCAGCGGAATCCAGAATCCGCCCATCAGCTCCCCAAAGTCGGACCGCTCGTAGGCGGTGAAAAGCGCGTATCCCGAGAAGAGCGCGGCGCACCCGGCGAGCGTGGAAGGACCTTCGCTGAGCGTCTGTCGCGCGAGCGCGCGGGTCGCCAGGCCCGTACCGGCGAGGATCAGGAAAGTCATCGCGATGGGCACGGCTTTCCAGCTCATCACCAAGCCCAGGGCCGCGCCGAGCATCCACGAGAGCGGCGGATAGAAGATAAAGCGCGGCTCGCCGGCGCCGTAGTTTGCGCTCGGCGTCCAGTGCGGGTAGAGAACTCCTTCGCGCCAGTTCTGTTGTGCGTCGAGCCACGAGACGAGATGAAAGTCGAAGTCGTGGCCGCAGGAGTTGCCATGGAGAATCTGTGGCAGGGTTGCAACCAGCGCCGCCGCGAGGATCACCGCGATGCTTGCGGTTGGTTGAGCCTTGAGGCGAGACAGCGATCTCGTCTCGCCAGTTCCGTTCCCTGATCCCTGTCCCCGGATCTCCGTTTCCTTCGTGTTCATGGCAACAGGCGCACGGTGTGCGTCGTCTGCGCAGCAATGGCGGCGTCGCTGAACGGCAGCGCAAAAGTCGTGCCGCTGGCATAGTCATGCCACTGGTCGCGGAAGTAGGGGCTCAGCGGATTTCCGCTCTCGCCGAGCACGATGTTTTCCGTCGAGCCATCCACGTTGCTCCAGTCCATGGTGAACCGCTGCGACGGCCCAAAAGTGCGCCCGACCTGCTTCACTGTGACACCATCGCCGCTCAAGGGCTGCCGCCCGGTCCCGGCGATACGTCCTACAATCGGCAGGAATCCTGCCAGCGGATGCTCGAGATCGATGACGTGCCAGCTGCCGTACCGCCAGCTGCTCACATCGGCGGGCGCCTTGCCCGTCTCCATGCCGCGGCGGACTGCTGCGGTGAGGAACGCGTCCCAGTCTTTGTATCCCGCCGGGAGCCAGTCGGCGTTGGCATGCATCACGATTTCTTCAAACGCGAAGCTCGATTCGGACCAGTCGTACGTCTTGGCCAGGTCGCCGAGCTTCGATTCGAGAAGCATGGCGCGAATCGCTTCCCGCGCTCGTGTGACCACGGAGGCGGCGGCGGAGTCGGTGCTGAGCCTGCCGTCCCAGCTGCGCATCAAGTCGGCGGCTTTGCGCAGGCGATCGTCGGCGCCGGCCGCGTGATCGATGGCGTAGGCAAGGCGATGCCCCAACTCCTGGTCGACTTCGCTGTAGATATCGGTTTGGAGCGCGAGCATATCCCTGGGCGTGAGTTGATCGCGTCCTTGCAGAACTTTGTAGATGCGCTCGGTGCGATAGGGACTGGCCCACTCCAGCGTGAGGGGATACGGCGACTTGTCGGTGGTCACGCGGGAGTTCGCGGTGGCGAGAAATCCCGAAGGAGGATCGGCGGCGTTCGGAAGCGCTTCGAAAGGAATGTAACCCTGCCACTCGTGCGTGCTGTCCTGGATGGGCATGGCGGCGAGACCAGCGGGTCGAATGGGGATGCGGCCCACGGCGTGATAGCCGATGTGGCCCTGGTCGTCGGCATAGACCACGTTCAGCGTGGGCGAAACCCAGGTGCTGAGAGCCGCGGTCACCTCGGCGCAGCTTGCCGCAGTGTTGAGGCGATAGAGCGGCATGGAGTTCAAGCCTGCGTCGTAGATCGTCCATTTGAGAGCGACCGGGCGCGTTTCGCCCTGTAGGATCGGATTGAGCAGCGGTCCATGCGCCGTGGATTGCAGATTGACGCTCACGTCGGGCTTGCCGCGGACATGGATGGTTTCGCGATCGATCGCGAGCGGCTTCCAGCTTCCATCGGCGGCCTGGTAGTTGCCTTTGCCGTCAAGCTTCTCCACGTAGAGGTCCTGCACATCGGCGTAGAGCGCGGTGTATCCCCATGCCACATGCTCGTTATGACCCGCAATCACGAAAGGTACTCCGGCAAGAGTTACGCCTGTCGCATGAAATCCCGGCGCATGCAGGTCGGCCATGTACCAGATGTTGGGCACGCTGAGCGAAAGGTGCATATCGTTCGAGAGCAGCGGTTTTCCGCTTGCCGTGTGCTTGCCTGAGATCACCCACTCGTTGGAGCCGGGCACGCAGTCCGCGCAGGCATCGCGGCCGAGCAATGCGCGCAAGGCGCGGATGTCCACGCCGGGAAGGGATCGCGTTTGCGCGGGCTCGTCTTCGTCGCCATCCTCAGATGCCGGGGGCGCGGGGTGCGGCTGGGTCAGGTCGATCACTTCGCCGGTGGGAGGGTGGTCGCGCCACGATCCAACGGGATAGAGATCTGCCTCGAGGCGGGGATTGTGAAGGCGCGCGGAGATCTGTTCTCGCGCGAGCTTCTCTTCCCAGTGATTATCGAGAGTCTGCGCCATCATGCCGGCGCCGATGGCCAGCGAGTCCGCGCCAGCCCACGGCTGCGGCTTGTAGCGAAGGATGGCAAATTCCGGCGGAAGCGAATCAGGATGCTGGGCGATGAAGAGATTTACCCCGCGCGCGTAGGCGTCAAGCTGCGCGCGACTGGCGGGATCGAGGTTGGCATACATGCGGCGCGCGACGTTGCGGAATTGAAAAACGCGCTGGAGCAGGTCGTGCTTGACCAGCGACGCGCCGAGAACCTCGGCGAGTTCGCCATTGGCGTTGCGGCGCAAAACGTCCATCTGCCACAGGCGGTCCTGCGCAGTGATATAACCCTGCGCGAAAAACAAGTCGTCGTCCGACGCGGCCTCGATGTGCGGAACGCCGTGAGCGTCGCGCCGCACGGTCACCGGCGCGGAAAGACCGGAGAGGCGCAGATCGCCGTCGAGTTGCGGAAGCGCAGCCTGCGTGACGCTGCGCAGCCACAGCACCGCGGCTGCAGCCAGCACCGCCGACAGGAGAACGAGCGCGGCCGCGAACCAGAATGTGATGCGTAACCAGCTGCGCCGGCGCCGCGGAATTGCTGCGCTTGCCGGGGAGGGTTCACTGGAAATCTCGGGGTTCAGTGTCACTCCACAACAGGATAACGCCGGCGATACGCAACCACGAGAAAGACGAGCAGCAGCAGAATCACTGGGAAGACCAGCAGGCTGCCTTCGGGCCCATCCGTGCCCCCGCTCCAAAGAAGGTCGCCGGTCACGGTCGAGGAGAGCAGGTGGCGCTGCGCGGGAAAACCGCTATCGGCGGTGCCGTAGAAGTAAGTTTCCGCCCAGTCCCAAGCGGAGTGGCAGCCGATGGCCCACCAGGCGGAACCGGTCACGCGCACGCTGACGCAGAAGACGAAGCCGATCATCGCCGCGGCGAAGATGCCGATCCAGTTCTCGCCGCTGTTGTTGGTGTGGTAGTAGCCGAAGGCCGTCGACGTGGTCCACGCAGCCTGCCAGAAGCTCGCGCTTGCGCGCCGGGCCCGATGCAGCAGCCAGCAGGGTATGAGCCCGAGAAGCGCGACTGCATAGACGCCGCCGCTGCCTTTAGGATCGCCGGTGAATTGAAGCAGCAGGCAGAGCGCGCCGACGGCCGCAAGCGCCCACCAGAAGTTGATGCCGCGGGCCAGCGTGAACTGCAGGTAGCAGCGAAAGGCGCCTTCTTCGAAGCAGCCCACCAGCAGGAACGCGCACGCCCACAGGCCTCCAAACTTGACGGCGTCTCCGCTCGTGAGGGAGAGGTGTCCGAAATGGAGCCATCCGCCCATCCCCAGCACCGCGATCAGCAGCGAAAGCGCCGCAAAGCCTGCTCCCAGGCCACCCAGGAAATGCCTGATCCGGCGCCTGTCGAGGAGGTTGTACTCCAGCGGCTGCCGATGCTCGATGCGCGCCATGAACATGCCGGAGATCAGCAGGCTTGCGAAGGGGATCAATTCTGTGATGAGCACGCGCGATGGCGAAAACACCGGCTCGGCTAACGTGGGGTCGAGGGTGACGGCGATGGTGTCGAGAACCGGCGTCAGGAGGTAATAGAGCGCTACGAAGAAGAGCGCCGACCAACCCGCGCGCAAGCCATGCGGGCCGAGCAGAACCCAGTCGGCATCGCGACGGGTTTGCGGAGGCGTCTCTTCGTTTTGATCCCCGCCGGAAGCCCCGGACGAAGGTTCCAGCCGGCTCGATTGTCTCGTTGGCTCCATGCGGGCTTTCAAAACGCCAGGATTTCCGTAACAAGAATTTTACTGAAGAGATGCTGAGAGCCAGAAACCGCCTAATCGGCGCGCGAACTCCGGTTCATCCTCCGGAACCCGGCGCGCCTTGACACAACGGGCCCGGCCCTTGATCCTTAACTTTCCGGCGCGTCCGGAATTCGCGGTTCGGAGAGCGGTGCGCTTTGCAAGTACGGGTGTTTTACCACGATAAATGTTTTGACGGAGCTTGTTCAGCTTCGCTTTTTACCCGCTTTCATCGGGAATGCGTGGCTCGCGGAGCTGCCTACAGCTACCACGGCCTGGTTCATCGCGCCGGCGCCCTCTTCGACGAAAGCCAGTTCAGCGGAGACCAGAACGCCATCGTCGACTTCAAGTACTCGGCGTCGCCCAAGATTACCTGGTGGTTCGATCATCATCTCTCGGCCTTCCTGACGCCGCAGGATCACGAGCACTTTCTTGCCTGCCAGCGCGATCCATCCTGCGCCGCGCGGAAGTTCTTCGACCCTGAGTACACCTCGTGCACCAGCTTTCTCGCCCACATTGCCGCGGAGCGTTTCGGCTTCGATACCGCGCCCGTGGCCGACATGATCTATTGGGCCAACATTGTCGACGGCGCCCAGTATGAGAGCCCCGAGGCAGCCGTGGAAATGGCCGCTCCGGCGATGAAGCTCACCCTCATCATCGAATCCACGCAGGATCCGGAGTTCATTCCCCGGCTGATCCCGCTGCTCACCGAGATGCCGCTGGCCCAGGTGCTCGCACAGCCGTTCGTGGCCGGCCTTCTGCCTCCGCTGCTCGAGCGCCACCAGCACGCGATTGAACTGATTCGCTCGCGCAGCGAGGAGCGCGACGGCACCATCTTCTTCGACATCACTGACCAGCCGATGGAGGGATTCAACAAATTCATCCCCTACTACCTCCATCCCCAGGCGACTTACTCGATTGGGCTGTCGAAGTCGAGCTTCCGCACCAAGGTGGCCGTCGGGTCCAATCCCTGGACCAAGGCCGATCCCGCAAAGATGGTGAACCTGGCGGCCATCTGCGAGCGCTATGGCGGAGGCGGCCACGCCCGCGTCGGGGCCATCAGCTTTCCACCCGACCAGGCCGACAAGGCGCGCAAGGCGGCCGCGGAGATCGTGGCAGAATTGCGCGCAAAAAATCCCCTCTAGCTCCCGACCCCATGGCTCATCCAATCCGGATTCGTCCGCAACCGGCGGCACGCCCGGTCCTGCACCTGTTTGCCTACGGAACTCTCCAGCCTGGGCTTGCGCCCGCGGAGATCGCGCCGGCCGTCGCTCAGCTACAGGCCCTGGGCGAGGGATTCCTGTTTGGCAGGCTCTACGACCTGGGCGATTATCCGGGCGCGGTCGTCGACCCAGCCTCAAAATGGATCATCCACGGGACCGTGTACGCGCTGCCCGCGAAACATCCTGAAGTCCTGGACGCGCTCGATGCCTACGAGGGCGAGGATTTCGTCCGCATCGCACAAATGGCGGCACTGGCCGATGGGCGGGCGATGAATTGCTGGGTCTACGACTACCGAGGCCAGCCGGGCGACGATCGCTTGATCGCAAGCGGCCGCTGGACGGGCAAACGCATGCCCTGATCGGCAGCTATTCTCAGACCTTGACCTTCATGCTCGGCCAGTCGGCGCGGCGGCGCTGCAGAAAGGCCTGTACGCCCTCCCGGAAGTCCTCGGTCGAGCGCTGCAGCGCATTGGCCTCGATGGCATCTGCCAGCTCGTCATCGAGCCGCCGTTTCGCGTGCTTGGCAAGCAAGGTCTTCACGCAGTGCATAGCCTGGGGGCTGTTTTGCAGCAGCGATTGCGCAAGGGCATGCGCGGTGGGCATCAGTTGATCGGCCTGGACGATCTGCGTCACCAATCCCAGATGCTGAGCCTCTTGCGCCTTGATGAGCCGCCCGGTCAGCAGCAGGTCGCGCGTGTGCTTTTCTCCTACCTGGCGCAGAAGGAACGAGGCCACGATGGCCGGCACAAAGCCGATGCGCACCTCGGTGTAGCCGAACTTGGCTTCCGGGACGGCGATGGTGAAGTCGGGAATGGTCGCCAGCCCCATGCCTCCGGCGATGGCCGGACCATTCACGGCCGCGATCACCGGCTTGGGAAAGTCATAGAGGGCACGCAGGACGCGGGCCACATTTTCTGAATCGCGGCGATGATCTTCGGGCGTGCGCGCCGACATTGTTGCCAGGTGGTCGAGATCGAGCCCTGAACAGAACGCCGGCCCGGCGCCTGTCAGAATCACGACCCCGCAGCTGCACTCGGCGGCCTCGCGCAGGGCAAGAGTCAGTTCGTCGATGACTTCGGGGCTCAACGCGTTGCGTTTTGCGGGCCGGTTCAGGGTCAGTGTCCTGACACCGTTGGCAGTTTCGGCAAGAATGTGCTTGAAGCGCGTCATAGGAGCCTCTCGGAGCAATTGGGCTGGGCCCGGCGTTCTGACAGCGATGCCTATCGTAGCGCAAAACCAATCACGCTGGCACGTGATCGCGGGCACCCGGGTTTCATCGGAATTCGACTTCCATGCGAGGCTTCCGCGCGTCCCCGCCCCGTCACGCGCGAAACCAAGGATCATGGCAAACTGTTTGCACCATGTGGGTCGAACTTTGGGAACGAGTCCGTGGTTACGACCGCTGGGTGAGGACCGACGCAGTCGTTTGCCGCTCCGGAACCGAGCGAATCGAACATAGCGGTCGATACGGGCCCTACTATACGACCGAAGCCGGCGACGTCATCGAGTGGACGGATGCAACCGGCGCGAAGCAGTATGCGGACTTCAATGTCCCTGAGGGCTCCAAGCTGTTCCAACTTGCCGCCGGCGACACAGTTGAGATTCGATTCAATCCCGCGAAACCTGACGAGTTTTACTATCGCGACCTTTTGGAGTGGAGAGTTCGACAGGCCGCGGGCGGGGCACTAGCCATGGTTTTTGTTCTGGCGCTAGGCGGCCTGATGATCTGGGCGCGAACGCATTGGTGATTCCGAGCGTGGTATCACAACCCAATCTCGCTGGCCCTCTTTTTCATCGCTTCTAAACAAAACGCGATGTGCGCGTCGAGGTCCACGCCCAGCTCCGAGGCGCCCTGGACCACGTCTTCGCGATTTACCCCCCGGGCAAAGGCTTTGTCCTTCATCTTCTTGCGCACGCTGGCTACTTCCACGTCCGCAATCGACTTGGTCGGCTTCACAAGGGCGCAGGCAGTCAGGAACCCCGCCAGCTCATCGCAGGCAAAGAGCGCCTTATCGAGATGCGTTACGCGCGGGACGCCGGAATATTGCGCGTGGCCGAGAATCGCCGTGCGCATCTCTTGCGGCCAGCCAAGCCGCTCCAGCTCGCGCACGCCCACAAACGGATGCTGGTCGGGCGTTGGATGTCGCTCGTAGTCATAGTCGTGCAGCAACGCCGTGGTGGCATAGAGTTCCAGAAACCTGTCCCGCTCGGCGCCCACAAGCCCCAGCCGGGCGGCTTCGGCTTCCCCGCAGGCGGAAACGCAGATCTCCACGGCGCGGGCATGTTTGCGCAGGCTGTCGCTTTGGGTCCACTCGGTGAGCAGTTGCCAGGCCTGTTCTCTTCCGAAGGTTGCGGCTGATTCCATCATTTTGGGCTCCTGTTGCTGCTTCTGGTTCGCGTTTTTTCGGGGTTTCTTGGCTATTCTAGGTATTTCTTCGGTTTGACCCACAGTTTCTACTTGACAATTATGGTTCGTTTGGACCAAAGTAACACCAATTACGGTGCAAAAAGGCACCGCGGTAAGCCCGCTCTGGCGACTCCGCAACCCTTACGATGGCCACCACCCTTGTCAGTGTGGAAACGAGAGAAGTTCTGCGCTGCGACTATTGCAGCTTAGTCCAGTACAGAACGACCAACTCTCTCTGCAGGAAATGCCGAAGGCCCCTTGACATCGAGGAGCCCACACCCCTGACCCCTCAATTAGTCACCGCGCAGCCGGTAGCGTCTACGGCCGAAGCGGGACTCCAGGTTGCCGGCCAGGTGCGCGAGATTCGTCGCGCCCGGCACCTGAGCCAGCGACAGCTTGCCAGCCGCATGCAGGTACCGCGCACCTACATCTCAAAAATCGAGAACGGCAAGGCCATTCCAACCCTTGGATCACTGGAGCGTCTGGCCAGCGCCCTGGAAGTGGAAGTGAGCCAGCTGGTCCGCGACTCGCGCAGCCGCAGGGAAGAAGAGGTTGCCGCGATTCTTGCTGACCCGTTCCTGGCAGAGATCGCCACCTTGCTGCCGCACCTCGATTCGCTTCATCGCACCCTGGTTTACGGCTCGGTTCGCGACATGGCCACCGGCCGGCGGCGCACGGCCTAGGCCGGTCGCTGCGCCGGCGCAGCTGCGCAGGCGGCTGCACTCCGTGCGCGTTTACACTTCCGTTTTCGCCGCGGGATGAAGAGCGTTTGCGGCACGTCAGCGCATGTGCTAGGTTCGATGGTGCCGAGGCTTTCGGCAGACGGAGCCAGTTGTGTCTCCGCGGTTGTAGCTGGCTCTCCGCCGGGACTGGGCGCCGCTCGCATGTGCTCTTCGTCGATGCTCCTCCAGCGCCGGTCCGGAAGCCCCAAGTGAATTAAAGAGGCGATTCCGTTGCAATTCTCTGGCACGCTGCGTATCGACGAGCTCACCCCCGATGAGCGCGCCATCTATACAACCCTGAAACCGGAGCGGCTTCCCGATCACGTCGCCATCATCATGGATGGCAACGGCCGCTGGGCCGGAAAGCGCTCGCTGAAGCGCTTCCTCGGCCACCAGCAGGGAGCCAAGAGCGTGCAGCTGGTTACGGAGACGGCATCCCGCATCGGCTTGCCCTGGCTCACCCTCTACGCCTTCTCGCTCGAGAACAACCTGCGCCGCCCCAAGGCCGAAGTCAATTTCCTGATGCGGCTGCTGAAAAGTTACCTCGAGTCAAACGTGCAGCGCATGATGGACAACAACGTGCGCATCCGCTACATCGGCCGCACCCACGAGCTGCCCCACGAAGTGCAGGAAAAGATGCGCTGGGCCGAAGAGATGACATCGCGCAACACCGGGACCACGCTGACGCTGGCGTTGAACTACGGCGCGCGCTCCGAGATGGTCGACGCCTTCCGCTCGCTCGCCGCCGAGATGCGCTTGAAGCACATCGCTCCGGACCGCATCTCCGAGGAAGACATTCACCGCCATCTCTACACCGCGCACATGCCCGACCCGGACCTGCTCATCCGCACCTCCGGCGAGATGCGAGTCTCCAACTATCTCCTCTGGCAGATCGCCTACACCGAAATCTTCGTCACCGATCGCCTCTGGCCCGACTTCCGCGGCATCCATCTGCTCGAAGCCATTGCGGCCTTCCAGCGCCGCGAGCGCCGCTTCGGCGGCATCGGCGAGAGCTGCGGCGAGGTGGAAGAAGATCCCGAACGCATGAAGATCGCTGCCGGCTGAGAGCCGCGCCGAAGTCGCCCGATCACTCCCACGAGATGCCTTCGCACCGCGCAAGCGGGCGTTATCCTGCGAGAGCAATGATCGAGACGCTCGCGATCTCCGGCTACCGCTCCATTCGCAATCTTGTGCTCCCCCTGGGCCGGCTCAACCTGGTTACGGGCGCAAATGGAACAGGCAAATCGAGCCTCTATCGCTCGCTGCGCCTGCTGGCAGATGCCGCGCTCAACACCGTCGTCGCGTCGCTGGCGCGCGAGGGTGGCCTGCCGTCGACGCTTTGGGCGGGGCCGGAGACGATTTCCCGCAGCATGCGCCTCGGCGAGCATCCGGTCGAGGGGACGCCCAGGCAAAAGGCGGTCAGCCTCAAGCTGGGATTTGCCGCCGATCCTTTCAGCTATTGCATCGATCTGGGTTATCCGCCGCCCTCGCAGCTGGCGTTTCCGCTCGATCCTGCCATCAAGCGCGAGTGCATCTGGCACGGGAACGTCTACCGGCGTGCCGCGGTGCTGGTGGATCGCGCCAATCGCATCGTGCAGCTTGCACCGGCGAAAACCGCCAAACACGAAGAGCCGGCGCTGCTGACCAAGGAACTCAGCTTCACTGACAGCATGCTGGCCAGCATTGCCGATCCGGAGCGAGCGCCCGAGATGATCGCGGTGCGCGAAGCGATTCGCGGCTGGCGCTTCTATGAAGGTTTTCGCACCGACCAGGATGCGCCGGTCCGGGTTCCGCAGGTAGGCACCTTCACTCCCGTGCTGAGCGATGAAGGCACCGATCTTGCCGCCGCACTCGAAACGATTCGTCTCTTCGGCGACCGCGCCGCGCTGGACCGTACGGTCGACGACGCATTTCCGGGCAGCCGCGTCGAGATTGAGGTAGAGAACAGCCGGTTCGTTGTGCAGCTGCGACAGCACGGTCTGCTGCGCTCTCTTTCCGTGGCGGAATTGTCAGACGGCACGCTGCGCTTTCTCCTGTGGACCGCTGCCCTCCTGACCCCGCGTCCTCCCGAGCTGATGGTGCTCAACGAGCCCGAGACCAGCCTGCATCCCGACCTGCTCCCGGCCATGGCGCGGCTGATTGCCTTTGCCGCCTCGCGCACGCAGGTGGTGGTCGTCTCGCACTCGCCGCCGCTGATCGAGGCGCTTGCGAAGAACGAGAACTGCCGGCGTCTGCACCTTGAAAAATCATTCGGTGAAACTACCCTCGCCGGCCAGACCAAATTCAATACGCCGAAGTGGGAGTGGCCCGTACGCTGAACGCGTTCGTCAACTTGGCAATCGCGAAGAATGCTGCCGCCAGAAAGACCGCGAGCCCGCCACAGGCTAGAAAGAAAGCCGCGTCCACTCCGGTTTCCTGAATCGGCCGGCCCGGGATTTTCCGGCAATTCCCGTCCACCAATAGGCGAGCAGCGCGATATTCATGAGGAAGTGCCCGATCATGCCCGGAAGCAGGGAGTCGCACACGGTCACACGGAGGAGTGATGCCTGCGCAGGTCAAGAGCCCTTCTCATGCCTGCCGTAACGTTGCCTGATCCGTTCTGCGGTGTATGCTCATCCCTGAATGCGTCGAGTCCTAACTGCTCTGGTTCTCGCGCCTTTGGCGCTGGCTCTGGTGTTCCTCGGGCCAAAATGGCTGATTTGCGCGATCGTTGGAGTGGTTGCAATTCTCGCCGGATGGGAGTTTCTCGGCCTGGCCGAGAAGTGCGGGGCCAAGCCGCCCCGGGTGGCCGTCGCCACCGCGCTGGGCGTGATGTTCGCGGTGAACTACGAAGCCCCCGACCAGACGCTGGTGCTTTTCTCAGGGCTCAGCCTGATCCTCCTCACCTATTGCACCTTTCGCTCGCCCGTTGGGCGCGTGCTGATGGATGCAACCGCCTCAATCTTCGCGCTGGCTTATGTCGGCCTCACGCTTCTTGCCATCCCCGTGTTGCGGGAGCAGTCCAATGGCGCTACCGTGGTTACTTTCTTGCTGCTCAATGTCTGGGCCGGCGATATCGTTGCCTTGTATGTAGGGCGCATGTGGGGCGAGCGCAAACTCGCACCGCTCATCAGTCCCAACAAGACCTGGGCGGGCGCCGTCGGCTCGGTGATTGGCAGCCTCGCCGTGACCGGCGGAATGATGGCGCTGGCCGACGAACTCGTCAAGTTGAATTTCGTAAAGCTTTCGTTTGCCGACGAAGTCTGGTGGTACTGGCTGGTGATGTCGGTGGTGGTCAACGTGGCTGCGCAGGTAGGCGACCTCACGGAGTCGGCGCTGAAGCGCTCAGCGGGAGTGAAGGACTCCGGCAAGCTTCTGCCGGGCCACGGAGGCGTCCTCGACCGCATCGACGCGCTTCTGCTTGCCGCGCCGGTGCTGTGGTACGCCCAGGTGATTCGATGAATGAGCTTTTCGCTTCCAGTTCTCAACCGAGCCGGCAGCGCTTGTCGCACCGGTTTCCCTACAATGGGAATGCATACGTCCTGATCCGGGCGTGACATCGCGCTGCCTCAGGGCTCGTTAGGGGTTAGGAGCTGGAAGCTAAATTGAAACGACTTGCAATTCTCGGCTCGACCGGCTCGATCGGGCAAAGCACTCTCTCCATCGTCGAGCAGTTTCCCGAGCGCTACTCGGTGGCCGCGCTTGCCGCAGGCCGCAACGTCGACGAAGCCTTTGCGCAGGCCGCGCGCTGGCATCCCAAGATGGTTTCCCTTGCAACCGCAGAACTGGCCGATGATCTTGCCCGGCGCCTGCGAGCAGCCGGAATCACCGGCATCGACATCGTTCACGCGACCGAAGGCACCGTTGCCTGCGCAACCCTCACCGAGGCGGACTTTGTGGTCTCGGCTATCGTGGGCGTCGCCGGGCTCGAGGCGACACACGCTGCAATTCTCGCTGGAAAACCCGTTGGCCTCGCCAACAAGGAATGCATGGTGGCCGCCGGCGAGATTCTTACCGCCGCGGCGCGCGAGCGCAAAGTGCCCATCCTCCCCATCGACAGCGAACACAATGCCGTCCACCAGTGCATGCGCGTGGGCGCGCACGCCGAAGTGAAGACGATCTGGCTGACGGCTTCGGGCGGTCCCTTCCGCCGGCTTCCGCTCTCAGACTTTGAGGCCATTACCCCCGAGCAAGCCCTCAAGCATCCAACCTGGGTAATGGGACGGCGCATCACCATCGACTCGGCGACCATGCTCAACAAAGGACTGGAGATCATCGAGGCCTGCCGATTATTCGATGTGCCCTCGAGCAAGGTGCGGGTCACGGTTCATCCCCAGTCGACGGTGCATTCACTGGTCGAGTATGTCGACGGCTCGATCCTGGCGCAGATTTCCGTCACCGACATGCGCCTGCCGATCCTTTATGCGCTGGCGTATCCGGAGCGTCCCGCCTCGACGCTGACCTTCGATCTGGCCTCATTGAGCCGGCTCGACTTCGAAGCGCCGGACTTTGAACGCTTTCCTTGCCTGCGGCTGGCCTATGAAGCGGCGGAAAAGGGAGGCGCTCACTGTATCGCCCTGAACGCGGCCGACGAAATCGCCGTCGAGGCGTTCCTTCAGAGACGTATCCCATTTACTGGTATCCCGCGTACAATTGAGACAGTTCTCGCATCCACGACCGAGTCGCACCCCACAACCATCGCCGGGGTGCTCGCGGCGGACCAGGAGGCGCGTCAAAGGTCTCGTGCGCTCACGTCGGCCCGCGAGGCTGAACCGGCGTCACGAGGTGTGCGGGCATAAGGAAAAGACCCCAACTCCATGCATGAGTTCCTCGTTTCTGCGTTTGCTTTCATTGTCCTGATCGGGATCATGGTCGTGGTCCACGAGTTCGGCCACTTCGCGGTGGCCAAGCTGTGTGGTGTCCGCGTTGAATCCTTCTCGGTCGGCTTCGGCCCGCGTCTGTTCGGGGTCAAGTACGGCGATACGGATTACAAGGTGTGCCTGCTGCCGCTCGGCGGATACGTGAAGATGACCGGAGAGATGCCCGAACAAAACCTTCAGGCGCCAGGCAAATCCGTGGGCCAGCAGGTGATAGAGGCGGGTACCGGCGGCGCGGCGACCTACGGCAATGCGGGCGAGGATCCGGGATCGTTTACGGCGCATCCGCGCTGGCAACGCATGCTCATCGGCGTGGCGGGACCGGCCGCCAACTTCATTCTCGCCTTCGTGGTGATGATTCTTTACTTTGGCTGGATCAACGAAGTTCCCGATCTTCGCAACCTGACCCTGGAATGGGTGACGCCCGGCTCACCGGCGGCGGATGCCGGCCTTCAGCCTGGCGACGTCATCAAGCAACTCGGCACTGTGACCCATCCCGACTTCGAGTCCGTCGTCGACGTGACCCGGGATGATTCAAACCAGACCTTGCCCGTGGTGGTCGACCGCAAAGGGCAGAATGTCTCGCTGTTGTTGCGCCTGCCCGACAAGACCGCGGAAAACGGCTTCGAGCTGGCCGGAATGTTTTTTGAGCTGGCGCAAGGCCCCATTGACGTCGACCAAATCGTTCCTAATTCACCGGCAGAGCGCGCCGGGCTCAAGGCGGGCGATGCGATTCTCGCCGTCGACGGTCACGCTTTTCACACGGTCGAGCCCCTTCACGACTACCTGAACCAGGGGAAGGGCCGGCAGGTCTCCCTGACCGTGAAACGCAACGGCGAAATCATCCCCCCGATTCTCGTTCATCCATCCGAGCAGGACGGGCAGTGGCAGGTAGGTTTCGCGGCGGTTCCGCCTAACGATCCTCCCATGCACGAGCGGCCCTTGCCCTTTGCCGAGGCAGTGGGCGAAGCGCGCGATTTCTGCGCCGAGAACTCCTTGCTGATTGTCGATGTGCTGCGCAAGCTCATCACGCGGCAGGCCTCGGTTAAACAGCTCGCCGGACCGGTCGGGATTGCCCACGCGGCGGGACAGGCGGCGGAGACGAAGTACTGGGCGCCGAAGTTCGGATTGGCCGCCGGTATCAGCCTCAACCTGGGCATTCTCAACCTGCTGCCGTTTCCAATTCTCGATGGCGGGCTCATCATGCTGCTGTTGATCGAATCGGCGATGCGGCACGATATCAGCATCGTGGTCAAAGAGCGGATCTACCAGGCGGCCTTCGTGGTGCTGGTGATGTTCTTCGTCTACGTCAGCTTCAACGACGTGGCCAAGCTTTCCGTGTTCAGCAAGTTCAAGCCCTGAGCTCGCGGCGGCCGCAATCAGAAAACGAGAACGAATGATGACGCCGATTACCCACCAGGTGCGCGTGCGCTACGCGGAAACCGACCAGATGGGCATCGTCTACTATGCCAACTACCTGGTCTGGTTCGAACTGGGACGCGTGGAACTGCTGCGCTCTCTCGGCCTTGCCTACAGCCAGCTCGAAAAAGAGCACGAGTGCATTCTGCCGGTGGTGGAGGCCACGTGCCGCTATCGCTCGCCGGCCCGGTACGACGACGAAATCCTCATCGAGGCGAGGCCTTCGCTGTTGCGCGGATCAGTCTTGAAGTTTGCCTACCGCATTCTTCGCAAGGATGAGAACGGCGCGGAGCCCGTTCTCCTGGCCGAAGGCGAAACGGTGCACGTGGTCTGCGACGATCAACTCAACAAGAAGCCGCTGCCCGAGCACTACGCCACTGCCCTGCGCGAACTGATGGCCGAAAACTAGAACTGCGCGAATGCGGATTTTGCGGAGTGTGCGGCCCTGAACGCCGCCGAATCCGGGCGTGAATGTTTTGCAGGAGCACGGTTCTAGCCGTCTCGAAAATGGCGCATAAACATTGGCGCTTTAGCCCCTGAGGCAATCTTCACCCCTTCGTGTTCATGCTCCCTTAGCTTTCCGCAGCCAGCGCTTCTGCAGCCCCCACCCGTCTGAGCGAATTGCAATCGGCGCAGGTCGTCAGGAGATTCTCGTCGCTGTCTTCGCCGCTTGTCCCCACTTCACAGCTGGTATTGACGCGATCGAGCGTCGCCGTAAAGCGCGTCAAGGCTTTCGCGCAGCGCCGGCACCGGTACGCGTCGCGCTCGAAGATGCGCAACCGTGTGGCCTGCGCCTTGTCTTCCTCTTCCTCGGCATCTGAAGCGGGAAACATGAAGGCGGTTTCTGTTGCGGTACGTTCTGCGCGGAATCGCCGGCAGGCCTCAATCTCCTCGGGGATCATGACGCGATATTGCGTGCCCTGGCGGTTTGCCTCGCCCTCTTTGCGGATGGCGCCGACAGCCTCGAGGGCGCGAAGCGTTTCCTGGACCTTGCCGAGCGAAACCGAATTCTCATCGGCCTGCGAATACGAGGAGCGCACCACCGCCCGCCGCAAGTAGCGCGTGCTGACCCGAATGTGCGGGCTGCCGTCTTTGGCGATGGAGTGGCGAAACAGAAACCAGTAGAACGCCGCGTCATACGGGGTAAGCAGCGGCTGAAGATCGTCGACGATCTCCTGGACGATCACCGGCAGCTCGAGCGCCGAAAAGCCGCGATCGCCTGCATAATAGCCATCGTCCTGGCCTTCGAGCTCGTTCAGAAGCTGGCGGATCTTCTGGATGCGCGCGTTCATTTGCACAGAATTCTACGCCAACCTGCATCCGCTGCGACGATCCGGCAGATCGGTCCGGCCGCTGGCTGGGTACTACACGGGTACGCCCGGGAACGGGGAGTTTACTATGGATTCGCGCGCCAGCATCGCAACAGAAGAGGCATCGTGGCGATGTTGGCTCGCAGGGCGGAAGGCTCCTTCGGCCCATGATCCGCATTGCCCTGGACCCCTGCATTCCTTGTTGCCAGTTCAACCCTCAACCCAATGCTTGCAAGGAGTGACTATGAAATCCTGCCGTAATTTTGCTCTCGTCGCTACGCTCATGCTCTCCGTCGCGCTCTTCTGCGGATGCAAGGCGAACAATCAATCCAGCAGCCAGAATGCCCAGCCGGGCCAGGCCACGCCGAGCGCGCCGCCGCCCTCCTCAGCGACCCCATCAACCGCCCCCGGGCAAGCTGGCGCTCCCGCGCCAGAGGCTTCTGCCCCAGGGCAGGCAGCAGCGCCCAGCGGACAGCCTGCTCCCGCCGCGCAGGCAGCTCCACCGCCTCCACCTGCGGCAATCGAGCTGGCGTCGGGAACGCATTTGCGCGTCCGGCTTGATTCAGACCTCGGCTCCAACATCTCGCATCCGGGGGATACGTTCACGGCCACGGTTGCCGATCCTGTAGTCGTCGACGGCACGACGGTGATTCCGCGGGGGGCACGGGCCGAAGGGACGGTGGTGGATGCAAAGCCGCTCGGCCGCTTCAAGGGCGGCGCCCAGTTGACCGTGCGCCTCGAACGCGTGCACACGCGTTGGGGCAGCTACCCCGTCGCCACCAGTTCGATCGACAATGCCGAAAAAGGCAAAGGCAAACGCACCGCGGTCATTGCCGGCGGAGGCGCAGCACTCGGTGGGTTGATCGGGGGACTTGCCGGCGGCGGCAAGGGCGCAGCGATCGGGTTGCTTGCGGGCGGCGGAGCGGGCACTGCAGGTTCGGCCTTCACCGGCAACAAGCCAATCTTGTTGCCCGCCGAGACGCTCCTGACTTTCCGGCTCGAGCACCGCGTCCACATCACCGAGGAAGCGCGGCCGCAACCGGGCTTGCAGCAGCGTTGATCGTTCCGGTCAGCCGAGGACTACGGCGAGCGCGAAGCCGTCGTAGCCCTTGCTGCTGACCGTCTGCAAGACGGTCGCCGATAAGCGCGGTTCCGCGGCGACAAGTTCGGTGAACCGCCGCACGCCCTGGATGTGCGGGTCGGGGCTTCGCGGGTCAATCACTTTGCCGTCGCGCACAACGTTATCGCCGACCAGCACCGTACCCGGCCGCGCAAGCTTGAGCGACCACTCCAGATACTCCGGATAGCCCGACTTGTCCGCGTCAATGAAGATCAGGTCGAAGGGCGCGTTCCCGTCGCAAGCCAGGGTCCGCAGCAGATCGGAAGCGCGGCCAATGCGCAGGTCGACGCGCTCCATCATCCCCGCGCGTTCGAGGTTCTCGCGGGCGACGGCCGCATGTTTCGGTTCGAGTTCGAGAGTGACGACTGAACCGCCGGCCGGCAGTGCCCGGGCCAGCCAGAGAGTGCTGTAGCCGCCCAGCGTGCCAATCTCGAGAACGCGGCGCGCGCCGGAGATGCGTACCAGCAACTCCAGAAACTTGCCCTGCAGCGCGGTCACGTCGATGGCCGGCAACTCGGCGGCGCGATTGGCGGCAAGCGCAGCCTCCAGTGCAGAGTCCGAGGCAACGAGCTGCTCGCCAAAATACCGATCGACTTCAGTCCATACTTTCTGCGCCGTTTTGGTCATGGGGAAGGGGAGCTATTTTTCGCGGGCAACCACAAAATCCGGAACCCAAAGCAAGGCTCGCTTGAAGTCGGAGTCGGGCATGGCGGCGAGGGCCTGGCGCGATTGCTCGGCGTAGTGATCCGCAGCCGCCATTGCGTATTCAACCGATCCGTTGCGGTTGAGAATCTCCTGAATGCGCTCGCGGCTCACGTGCTCAAAGCTGCGGTCGTCGAGCACGCGCTGGATATTCTGCCGGTCGCGCGCCGTGCCGTGGTCGAGGGAGTGGATGATGGGCAGCGTGGCTTTGCCTTCGCGCAGATCGCTGGCCACGGGCTTGCCCAGGACTTCTTCGGTCGCCGTCAGGTCCAGCACATCGTCCACGATCTGGAAGCTGAGACCGACGGCGCGGCCGTATGCCGCCAGGTTTGCTTCTTCCGTCTCCGTGGCCCCGGCCAAAACCGCGCCGAGCCGCATCGATACAGAAAACAGGCAGGCCGTCTTGCGGAAGATCAGGTCGTAGTATTCGGCTTCGGAGACAGCTTTGCCGAGCCGCTGGATCTGCAGCAGCTCGCCCTCGACCATCTGCTGCGTGAGGCTTATCAGCAGATCGAGCACGCGCAGATTGCGCTCCTCCAGAGCAACGCGAAAGGCCTGCATATAAAGCCAGTCGCCGGCCAGCACGCACTTTTCGTTTCCCCACGTGGTGTTCGGCGAGGGACGCCCCCGGCGTGTTTGCGCGCCGTCGATGATGTCGTCGTGGACCAGGGTTGCGGTGTGGACCATCTCGACCACCGCGCCCAGGCGGATGGCGCTGGGGCCGAAGTAATCGAGGGTGTGCGCTGCAAGCAGCAGCAAAGACGGGCGAATCCGCTTGCCGCCGCCTTCGCGCAGGTACTCGGCAATCTCCGTAATGGTGCTCACGCTGGACGCGGCGTCGCGCCCCAGCTCCTGCTCGATGGCTACGAGATCCTCCCGTAGCAGTTCGAAAACTTCGCGCGCCGTCGCTATGGCCAAAGTGCTCAAGCTGTCAGTTTCTCGTGCTTTCCGTTCCCTTGGCGGCATGCGGTCCCCCGTGCTGCGTTGCGGATCAGCGCGTCTCCGCCAGGATTCTCTCAATTCGTACGGTAATTGGTGAACTGCAAATCCACTCCCAAATCGCGTCCACGCAACGTGGCAATAATGGCCTGCAGGTCGTCGCGGTCTTTGCCGGCCACCCTCACAGTATCGCCTTGAATGCTGGCCTGCACCTTCTTTTTTGAGTCCTTGACGATGCGAACAATCTCCTTGGCCTTCTCTGTTGGAATCCCCTGCTGCAGGCTGATCTTCTGGCGAACGCTCTGCCCGGCTGCCGGCTCAAGCTTCCCATACGTGAGATTCTTCAGTGAGACGCCGCGTTTCACGAGTTTTTGACCGAGGATCTGCTTGATCGCCTCCAGCTTGTATTCGTTGGCCGAAGCCAGCTGGATGCTGTCGCTGCCTTCGAGGTTGATCTCCGAGTGCGAATCTTTCAGATCGAAGCGCTGGTGGATCTCCTTGAGCGCCTGGTCAATCGCGTTGCGCACTTCCTGGATGTCAACCTTGCTGACGATGTCGAATGAGTTGTCCTGGGCCATCTTCCCCTCGATCCGGCCGCTCCGGCCACCCCTCTAGTTTCCCATGACAGGCGGCAAGCCGAACAGGCGGAGGAAATTCCGGGTGGTCGCGGCGGCAATCTCCTCTGGAGATACGCCCAGTTGGGCGGCAAGCGTCTCCGCGGTGCGGACCACAAAGGCGGGCTCGTTGCGCTTGCCGCGATCGGGCACCGGCGCCAGCCACGGAGCGTCGGTTTCCACCAGGACGCCGTCCAGGGGGAGCTTTCCGGCAACGTCTCGCAGCGGCTGCGCCTTGGGGTAGGTCAGATTGCCCGCAAACGAGACCAGGAAGCCAAGATCAAGCGACCGCCGTGCCTGCTCCCACCCGCCTCCAAAACAATGCATGACCCCGCCCAGCCCGGTGGAACGCCAATGCGCCTCAAGGATCGGGAACAGATCGTCCCAGGCGTCCGCCGACTCGTTGCTCCCGCGGCAATGAATGAGGATCGGGCGCCTGCGCGTCGCGGCGATTTCCAGTTGCGCCACCAATTTTGCTCGCTGAATCCCGTGCGCAGCACCCTCGTGGTAGTAGTCGAGTCCGATCTCGCCGCAGGCAATCACCTCGGGCTCCGCCAGAAGGCCGTCGAGCTTGGTCAGGGCTGCGTCGTCGGCTTCGGGCGTCGAGTGGGGGTAGATGCCGGCGCTCGCATACAGCTGCGGCATGCCCGGCCGGCCGTTGAACTCGCGGCACAGGTCACGAGCCTGGTGCATCTCGGCCGGCCCCTCGCCGATGCCGATGGAGAGCACCGCCCCCAGGCCCGATTCCGTCGCCCGCGTCAAAACCGCGGCGCGGTCCTCGGCGTAGCGCGGGCTGTCGAGGTGGGCGTGGGAATCGATGAGCAAGAAGCCTCTCCAGTCTCCTTTTACCTCAGCTGTTTCGCGAGCCTGCTCCAGGCAATGGCTCCACGCAGTGGCTCCATGCAATGGCCGAGTGCGATGGCTACTTCAGCCGCGCGCCCAGTGGGACTTCTTCGAGGAACCCGGCAAGCACGGGCGCGCCATCGGGCAGCGAGGCGGCCAGCAGCATGCCATTCGATTCCAGCCCCCGCATCTTGCGTGGCGCAAGATTGGCGACAATCACGATCTTGCGGCCGATGAGTTTCTCGGGCTCGTAATATTGCGCGATGCCGGCCAGAATCTGGCGCTTCTCGTAGCCGAGGTCGACCTCGAGACGCAGCAGCTTGTCGGCCTTGGGAATGCGCTCGGCCACCAGCACCTGCGCCACACGCAAGTCCACTTTGGCGAAATCGTCAATCGCAATGGTCGGCGCGGCCCCCTGCGGTGGGGCGGTTGCTTCTGAAGCCGTTGAAGGCGCCGGCCCTGGGGTCGACGGTGCGGCAGACCCGGCGGCGACATCGCCCGGTGTCGTGCTCAGGCGGCTGCTCGTCAGATCCGCGGGAACCTCGTGAACATGCGTCGTCGAAACTGGCTTTTCCGTGTCGTGAGGAACCACCGTCGTGGGTGTCAACGCCTCGTTCGCGCGCGCTTCTCTCGCGTCGGTTGACGTCACCGGCGCCACCGAGGGCGACGCCGTGGGCGGCGCGGGCTTGGCCGGCTCGTTCTTGCCCGGCACCTGGCTGGCCGCTTCAACTGCGCTGCGATTGTTTTCGTCTTCCAGATTTTGCATACGGTCGATCGCGTCCTTTTCCGCGCGAGGAAACAGCGGCGCGGGCTCACTGAACTTGGTTCCCGGCTTCAAGCCGCCCCACTTGAGATCGGTGAGGAACGACTGTCCGGCCGCGTCGGCGATTTCACCCAGTCCCAGCTGGCGCCAAACCTTGGCCGCCGCATCCGGCAGGATGGGATAAACCAATGCCGTTATGATGCGGATCGACTCAGCCGCGGTGTACAGCACGCGCGCCTGGAGTGCGGCATGGTCAGCGTCCGAGCGCTCGGGAGGCTTTTTCCAGGGGGCATGTGCGGTCAGGTAGCCATCGGTTTCGGCGATCAGGAGCCAGAGCGCTTTCAACGCCCCGGAAAAATCGAGCGCATCAAACGCCGGCTCAAACTCCGCAATGGCCCGTGCGCCATGCTCGCGCAACGCTGTTTCCGCGCTCGTCTCTTTGCCGGCCTCCGGTACAACCCCGCCGAAATACTTGTGCACCATGTTGACGATTCGGCTCACCAAGTTGCCGTAGCCATTGGCGAGATCGCCGTTGTAGCGCTGCACCAGCGCGTCAAACGAAAAATTGCCGTCCTGCCCGAAGGGAATCTCGCGCAGTAGGAAGTACCTCAACGCGTCAGGGCCTAAGACCGTGCAAACGGTTTCGGCGCGCACGATGTTGCCGCGCGACTTCGACATCTTGCCCTGGTCGAAGAGCAGCCAGCCGTTGGCTCGTACTGAACGCGGAACGGGAATGCCCGCGGCCATCAGGAACGCCGGCCAATAGACGCAGTGAAAGCGGCTGATCTCTTTGCCGATCAGGTGAATGTCCGCCGGCCAGAACTTCTCGAAGCGCGCCTTGTCTTCGGGAGCGTCGGATCCATAGCCGAGCGCGGTGATGTAGTTGGCCAGTGCGTCAAGCCACACATAGACCACCTGCTTCTCGTCGCCGGGAACCGGAATGCCCCACGTGAAGCTGGCGCGGCTTACCGAGAGATCTTTCAGCCCGCTGCGAACAAACGAAATCACCTCGCGCCGCGTGGATTCCGGCTGCATAAACTCCGGGTTGGCTTCGTAGAACTCGAGCAGCTTGCGTTCGAAGGCCGAGAGCTTGAAGAAGTAGTTCTCCTCGCTCACAGTTTCTGTGATGCGGCCGCAGTCGGGGCAGGGCGCGCCCGGGGCCACGTCCACCCAGGCTTCATCGGAGACGCAATATTGCCCGGTATACGAGCCCTTGTAGATGTAGCCGCGATCGCGCAGCGTCGCAAAAAGCTTCTGCACGCCGCGGACATGGCGCGGCTCCGTGGTGCGGATGAAATCGTCGTACGTGAGTCCCAGCCGGTCCCAGAGCGCGCGAAACTCGCCCGCAATCGCCGTCGCGAACTCCTGCGGCGTGCGTCCGGCTTCCTTCGCCGAGCGCTCGATCTTTTGCCCGTGCTCGTCGGTTCCCGTCAAAAACCAGGTGTCCACGCCAAGAGCGCGCTTGCGCCGCGCGATCGCGTCGCAAACGATTGTGGAGTAGGCATGACCCAGGTGCGGCCGCGCGTTCACATAGTAGATCGGCGTCGTCAGATAAAAGCGGTTTGGATTCTCGTTCGCCATTGCAACGTTCTAGGAAGGATCAGGCTCCATCTTACGGCATCGACCCGCTTGTTTCGGCGATTGGCAGCAGCGGCGCCGACCCACCGCGGGTGGTAAAATCGCCTTGAAAATCAGCTATTTCTGAGGCCCTCCCGCGTGTACCTGGAACTGAAAACCCGTCTGGAGGCACGCATTCGCGAAGTGCTCCAGGCCAGATTTGAGCTCGTCGTCGAAAACATTCCCCTCGAAACGCCGCCCGATCTCAAGTTCGGCGAGCTGGCAACGCCGCTTGCCTTTGAACTCGCGCGCAAGCTGCGCAAGGCGCCCAAGGTCATTGCGCAGGAGCTGGTGGCCGCCCTCGGCGCAGTCGAAGGCTTCGCTTCCTTCGAAGTGGCCGGCGCCGGCTATATCAACGCGCGCCTCGATCGCGCGGCCGGCGTGCGCGTGACGGCAGTTTCAAAAGAAGTTGGCCCCACCGCATGTGGCCCCCACGCAGTGGCAGCCGTGATCGTGGAACACACGAGCATCAACCCCAACAAGGCTGCGCACGTGGGCCACCTGCGCAATGCCATTCTGGGCGACACGTTTGTCCGCCTGCTGCGCGCCGCCGGCCAGCAGGTCACGGTGCAGAACTACATCGACAACACCGGCGTGCAGGTGGCCGATGTGGTCGTCGGCTTTCTGCATCTCGAGGGCAAGTCCCTGCAGCAGGTTCGCCAGCTGGTTGCCGAGAGCGAGAGCCGCTTCGCAAAGAGCGGCCGTTTTGAAGATGCAATTGACTACATGTGCTGGGATCTCTATGCGCGCACCTCGGCGTGGTACGAGCAGGGATCCGAGGAAGAGAAAGCCGCGCGCAAGCGACTGCGCTACGACACCCTGCACGCGATCGAACACGGCGGCAACGAAACGGCCGAAGCCGCCGAACTGATCTCGACGGCTGTTCTCAAGCGCCATCTTGAGACCATGCTGCGGCTTGGCATCGAATACGATTTTCTGCCCCGCGAGAGCGAGATCCTGCACCTCAACTTCTGGGCGCTCGCGTTTGAGCAGTTGAAGCAGACCGGTGTGCTGTACTTCGAGACCGAGGGCAAGAACAAAGGCTGCTGGGTCATGACGCGCCCCGGCTCAACGGCAAATCAAGTCGAAAACCAGAACGGGATCGAGTCCGTAGACGAAGATGCCAAGGTCATCGTGCGCTCCAACGGCACCGTGACGTACGTTGGCAAGGACATTGCCTACCACCTTTGGAAGTTCGGCCTGCTCGGTCGCGACTTTGGCTACAAACCCTTCTTCAACTACCCTGACCACACCTGCTGGATCTCTGCGGAAGAAGGCGAGGCCGTTCACCCCCACTTCGGCCACGCAACCGCGGTTTACAACGTGATCGATGTGCGCCAGTCCGACCCCCAGGCCAACGTCGTCCAAGCTCTGCGCGGCATGGGCCATGCCGTTGAGGCCGATCAGTACACACACTTCAGCTACGAGATGGTTGCTCTTACGCCGCGCTGCGCGGAGGAACTCGGATACCACGTCCCCGAAGAAGATGGCAGCCGCTCGTATATCGAGGTCAGCGGGCGCAAGGGCTTCGGGGTCAAGGCCGACGACCTGATTGACAAGTTGATCGCCGCGACGCGTGCAGAGGTGGAAGCGCGCCAGACAAGCCGCGACGAAAACGTGCGCCAGAAGATCGCCGAACAGATCGCCATCGGCGCGCTGCGCTATTTCATGCTCAAGTACACGCGCAATTCGGTTATCGCCTTCGACTTCAAAGACGCGCTCAGCTTCGAGGGCGAGACCGGGCCCTATTGCCAGTACGCTGTCGTGCGTATCCGCAACATCTTCCGCAAAGGCGCCACCACGCCCGAAACCGTCCTCACGCAGTTTGGCGCCATCGACGCCGCGCCCTACCTCGCCGGCGACGACAACGAAGATATCTGGGCGTTATGGCTGCGCGCCGGGCGCCGCACCGCGGTGCTGGAGCAGTGCATCGCCACGTCGGAGCCTGCTCATCTCGCCAAGCATGCCTTCCAGCTTGCGCAGGAGTTCAACAACTTCTATCACAAGCATCACATCCTCACCGAAGAAGATCCGGCCCGTCGCACGTTCCTGCTGGCAACGGCCGCGGTTGTGCTTCGCGAGCTGGTCGCCGTGCTCGGATGGCTGGGCATCGAGAGTCCCGAAGCGATGTAGCGCATCGAATCGCAGTTGTAGCCGGCGTCACTGAGCGGAGCGGCAGCCGGGATTAGAGTGCTCCGAGTCTATGGCATACGCAGGAATCATGACGCAAACGCTCTTGCCGATCCACGAAATCGCCCGCAAACTCGCTCTCCCGCCCGAGGCGTACGAGACCGTCGGAACCTACGGCGCGAAGCTCCGCCTCGAACTGCTCGACAACCGCGCCGCGCGTGGCAAGCTGATCCTGGTCACAGCCACCACGCCAACCACGCACGGCGAAGGCAAGACAGTGGTCTCGATCGGCCTCGCGCAGGGTCTTGAGCACATCGGGCGCAAAGCCATCGTCACATCGCGCGAGCCGTCGCTGGGGCCGGTCTTCGGCATGAAGGGCGGCGCGGCTGGCGGCGGCCTGTCGCAGGTTGAACCCAGCCAGCAGATCAATCTCCATTTTCACGGCGATTTCCACGCCATCACGTCCGCCCACAATCTGCTCGCCGCGCTGATCGACTCGCACCTGTTTTTCGGGAACGCGCTCGATCTCGACCCCGCGCAGATCGCGTGGCCGCGCGCTATGGATATGAACGACCGCGCCCTCCGCCGCGTGACTGTGAGCGTCGCCGGCAAAGGCGATGGAGCCGCGCGCGAAACCGGATTCGTGATCACCGCGGCTTCGGAGATCATGGCGATCCTGGGATTGGCCACCAGCCGCGCCGACCTGCGTAACCGGCTCGCTGCGATTGTCGTGGGAGCCTCGCGCGCGGGGCAACCGGTCACGGCCGGCGACCTGGGCGCGACCGGCGCCATGATGGCGCTGCTCAACGACGCGCTTCTTCCCAATCTCGTCCAGACCACCGAAGCAACGCCGGCCCTGGTGCACACCGGCCCCTTCGCCAACATTGCCCACGGCACCAGCTCGGTGCTGGCGCAGCAGATGGGCGTGCGGCTCGCCGATTTCGTCGTCAACGAATGCGGCTTCGCTGCCGACCTCGGCGCGGAGAAGTACTTCGATCTCGTGATGCGCGTCTCCGGCATCCGCCCTGCGGCCGCCGTCGTGGTCGCGACTGTGCAGAGCCTGCGCGCCCAGGGCGAGGGGAATCTCGAAGCCGGATTTGCCAATCTCGCTCATCACGTGGGCATGCTGCAGGCGTATGGAGTGCCGGTCGTCGTTGCTATCAATCACTTCCCCGCGGACACTGCCCCGGAACTCGACGCCATCCAAGCCGGTTGTGCGCGGCTTGGCGTTGCATCGGCGGCCACCGAGGCATTCAGCAAGGGCGGCGCGGGCTCAACGGAGCTGGCACGAAAAGTCGTCGCCGCCATCGAGTCGCACCCTGCCTCCAACGTGCATCCCCTCTATACTCCGGAAGAATCGCTCGAAGAGAAGATTCAGAAAGTTGCGCGCCTCGCCTACGGCGCCGAGGGCGCAGACTTCAGCGATCTGGCGCATGCCAAGCTCGCGCGCTACACGGAGTGGGGCTTCGGCCGTTTGCCTGTCTGCGTCGCCAAGACACAGTATTCGCTCACCGACGATCCCAAGCGCATGGGCGCGCCCACGGGCTGGCGGCTGCGTGTGACCGACGTCTCCCTCTCCGCGGGCGCTGGCTTCGTGGTAGCCGTGGCCGGCAACATGATGCTGATGCCGGGCTTGCCGCGCGAGCCGCGTGCGTTGGCTATCGACGTGGACAACGAAGGGAATCTCATCGGCGTCTAACGCCTGTCCGGCGTTTTCGCGGGTGAGCGCAAAAAGTCTCCTTCGACTTTTGCAGACCTCGGAGCAACGCTCAGTCAGGATGCGTAGCTGCGCGCCCACTCCAGGATCGACCGCATCGCCACGCCGGTTGGTCCCTTGGCAAGGAACGGCTTGTTCTCGTCGTTCCACGCTGTGCCCGCAATATCGAGATGAATCCACGGCGTGTCTTCCGCAAAAGCGTGAAGAAATTCGGCGGCCGTGCTCGCCCCGCCGTAGCGCCCGCCGGTGTTTTTGATGTCGCCGATGTCCGACTTGATCATGTCCGCGTACTCATCGCCCAGCGGCATGCGCCAGAATTTTTCCCCGGAGACGGCCAGTCCCGCATTGAACTTCTCGTAGGCGGCGTCGTTGTTTGAAAAGATTCCGGCATTGATCAGTCCCAGCGCGACCCCGATTGCCCCCGTCAGCGTAGCGGCATCGATCAGGTGGGTTGCGCCCAGCTGCTTCGCATAGCTCAGGCCGTCGGCCAGCACCAGGCGCCCTTCGGCGTCGGTGTTGATGATCTCAATCGTCTTTCCCGACATGGCGGTCTGCACATCGCCGGGCTTCTGCGCCTTGCCGTCGGGCATGTTTTCGGCCGCGCACACAATCGCGATCACGCGAACCCTGGGCTTCAGCAGCGCGATGGCCCGCATCGCGCCCAGCATGGCCGCGCCTCCCGCCATGTCGTACTTCATCTTCTCCATGTTGTCGGCGGGTTTGATCGAGATGCCCCCCGTATCGAATGTGATCCCTTTGCCGACCAGCCCCACCACAGGCCCGCTGGCGACGCCTTCCGGCTCGTAGCGCACGACGATCAGCGCCGGGGGTTCGGCGGAGCCCTGCGAGACGCTCCAGAACGCGCCCATCTTCAGCTCATGCAGCTTCTCGGTGGAGTGGACTTCGCAGGCCAGGCCGACTTCCCGCGCCATCTCTGCCGCCCTCCGTCCGAGGATCGTCGGCGTCAGCTTGTTGCCGGGCTCGTTGACCAGCGAGCGCACAAAATTCTGGCTTTCGCCAATCACAGTGCCTTCGCGGAACGCGGCTTCCACGGCCGCCTGGTCGGCGCCTGCGGGCGCGGCCAGCGTGAACGACAGGATGCTGAGGTCCTTGCGGTCGCTGCGGTAGGTGTCGGGATCGAAGTCTCCCACCAGCGCGCCTTCCATCGCGGCCCTTGCGGCCATCGGCGGAGTCGCTGCTTCGAGGGTTTCTGGCACTGCGAAGACCAGTTCGCGGATGCCGCGCGGCTTCGCGAAACGCACCGCGGTTCCCGCGGCATTGCGTACGCTGTGGAGCGTAACTTTGGCCTGTTTGCCGAGGCCCACGATCAGCAGCCGCTTTGCGGCCAGCCCTGCGGGCGCATGCAGCAGCAATACCTCGTTGCTTCCGGCCTTGAATTCACCGGTCGCCAGCACGGCTGCCGTCACCGCGGTCACGGCTGGATCGGTGGTCAGCAGCATGGGCGCCGGCTTTGCCTCGGGGCCTTTTGCAGTTTGCGTATCGACGGCAACAACGGCAAGCAATTCCGTGGCGATTCCGGAGGGAGTCGCGAAAGACAAAGTATTCCGCATAAAGGTCATTCTATGGCAGCGCCTTGAACCAGTCCCCGGGCTAGCCCGGCCGGAGCGATTCGGCTCACTTCCCCTGGTTCAGCGCCCCATGCGATGCTTGTTGGCGTTAATTGCTGCGCGGGCGTCGCGGTCGGCTTCGCGTCGGCGCTCGGTTTCGCGCTTGTCCCAGTCCTGTTTGCCCTTGGCCAGGGCGAGTTCGCACTTCACCCGCCCGTTCCGAAAATAAAGCCGGGTGGGGATGAGCGTATGCCCCTTGATCTGCGTCTTTGACTGTAGCTTGCGAACTTCTTCGCGGTGCATCAGCAGCTTGCGCGTGCGGGTTTCGTCGTGATTCGCGATATTTCCGTGCGAATAAGGCCCTATATGTACATTCAGCAGAAATGCTTCCCCATCCTTGATCAGGCCATAGGCGTCCTTCAGGTTGGCCTTCCCTTCACGGATCGACTTGACCTCGGTGCCGCGCAGGGCTACGCCTGCCTCGAACTTTTCCAGCAGGAAGTAGTTATGGCTCGCGGCGCGGTTCTGGGCGGCGTCCCGGTCGCCGGCAGCCACGGGATCGCGCGGGCGTGCGGGCTTTTGCGGCCCCGAACGGTCCTGGCGGCTGACGACGTGACTGGTCTGGCGCGGCAACGAAAACCATCCTCGAATCTTCATCGTAGCATCGGCCAAGGGTTCGCTCAGAAGCGCAGGCTCGCGGATCCTTTGCACCCCGGCAACCGGCCAGACCGCGCATGCAGCGGCCCCGCGGAGCTTTGTTAGAATGAGGCATCGTTGGATGGGTATTGGTGTCGCTCGCCTATGCGTTCATCGCGGGCAAATCTGTCCGCAGCGGCTCGAAGCGGAGCATGGGCCAGATTCAACCTCGAGGAGTTCGATGAATCGCTGCCACGCTTCGCGCGCCGCATTTCCTCTTGTCTTCCGCATGGCAATCCTGGCGCTTCTCGCCCTTGCCGGCGCGAGCGCGACCCGGCTGCACGCACAGTCGGCCAAGTCCTGGTACAAGCAGGGCCAGGCCGCTGAAGCACGCGAAGACTTCGACGCCGCCTTCAACGACTATCAGAAGGCCTATAGCCTCGCGCCCAAGGAAATTAACTACAAGGAAGCGTATTACCGGGTGCAGATTCCCGCTGCCGCCCTGCACATGAAAAGCGGCCGGCGCCTGATGGCCACCGGAGACGAGCAGGGCGCGTTGGTTGAGTTCCTGCGCGCATCCGAGATCGATCCCAGCGACGAGGCCGCACTCCAGGAGATCGCCAAGGTTCGCGCGCTGCACAAGGAGAAGCCGCCCGAAAACACGACCGGCGTGCCTGAGTCCGCCAGCGAAGAAACAGAGCTGGATTCAATGGCTGCGCCCGTCCAGCTCCGCCCGGTTTCCAACGAGCCGCTCACCCTGCACATGGTCGAGGACTCGAAAAACGTCTACCAGGCCGTGGGTAAGGCAGCGGGCGTCAACGTGCTCTTTGATCCTGACTACACGGGTAAGCGAATCCAGGTTGACCTGAACAACGTCTCGCTGATGGATGCGCTGCGTATTGTCGCCACTATGTCGGGCACATTCTGGCGTCCAGTCACGGCGAATACGATCTTTGTCGCTACCAACAATCGCACCAAGCGCAACGATCTCGACGAAGAGGCGGTGCAGACCTTCTATCTCACCAATGCCTGGCAGCAAAACGACTTGCAGGATGTGCAGACGGCCATCCGCCAGGTGCTCCCGAATGCGCATGCCTACGGAGTGCCCAGCCAGAACGCCATCGTGATTCGCGGAACTCCGGATGAGTTGCTGCTGGCGCAGAAGCTGGTCAACGACCTCGACAAGGCGCGGCCCGAAGTGGTCGTCGACATTGCCGTGCTTGAAGTAAGCAAGAACTGGGAAAGAACCCTCGGCATCACCTGGCCGCAAAGCGCGGGAGTAACGCTGCAGCCGCCCACCACCACCTCGTCGAGTTCGAGTTGCACCTCGGGCAGCACCAACTGCACCAGCTCCACCAACCCGACCCTCTATAACCTTGCCCATTTGAACTCCAACGATTTTGCCGTGACCATCGGCACGGCAACCGCCAATGCGCTGCTCAATGACTCCAACACCAAGATCCTGCAGAACCCGCGCATCCGGTCAACCGATTCCCAGAAGGCGACGATGAAGATCGGTTCGCGCATTCCCATCGCGACCGGCTCGTTCCAGTCTGGCGTTGGCGTAGCCGCCGCGGTTACGCCGCTGGCGGAAACGCAGTTCAACTACATCGATGTCGGCGTTAACATCGACATGACTCCGACCATTCACTACAACCACGACGTCACCCTCAAGCTCTCCATCGAGGTCAGCTCCGAAAGCGGCAACACCACCATTGAAGGCGTGACCGAGCCGATCATCGCGCAAAAAAAGACCGAGCAAACAATTCGGCTGCGCGAAGGCGAAGCCAGCATTCTGGGCGGCATTCTCGACCAGCAGGACAACCAGAGCTGGACCGGAATTCCCGGGTTGAGCTCGATCCCGATCCTGAAATATCTCTTCGGATCGAAGGATCACACCATCACCGACGACGAAATCGTCTTTCTGCTTGTGCCCCATATCGTTCGCTCGCCCGATCTGACCGCCCTCAACCTGCGCCCCATCGACACCGGCGCAGGGCAAATGATCGAGCTGCGCCGCACCGGGACCGACGGGGGCGAAATGAGCATGTCGCCGATCGCTCCACCGCGCGTGCGCACTCCCGCAGCGGAATCCGGCGTGGGTTCGGTTCCCGGGCAAAGCGCCCAGACTGCAGCGCCCGAAGCCCTTGCCCAGTTCCGGTCCTCGGCTACCGGCAACGCGCCGCCTCCGGGTGCGAACACTGGGCCTCCCAATGTCGCATCGCCGCCACCCCCCGGGTTGCGCTTCTCGCTGGTTCCATCGTCCGGATCCAACGTGTCGGTGGGCAGCACGATCCAGATGCCGATTGTCATCACCGGCGCCCGAGACATTGCGTCCGTTCCGCTCCAGGTGCAGTATGATCCGTCGAAACTCGCGCTGGTCAACGTGGGCGATGGCGACTTCCTGGGACGCGACGGGCAGGCTGTGGCCCTTGTGCACCGCGACGACGGCCCGGGCACCATCACGCTCAATGCCTCTCGCCCGCCGGGCGCGGCAGGAGTGAGCGGAGCCGGTGTCGTCTGCGTCCTTAGTTTCCAGGCCAAGGCTGCTGGGAGCACTACCGTGAGCATCACACGACCAGGAGCCATGACCAGCGGGCAGCAACCGGTGCAGGCTCAGCCCTCAGAAACGACGGTTGTGGTGAAGTAGTGCCGATGAGATGCAGGCGACCAGGGCGGAAACGGAATGAGCGCGGTCTGACGCTGGTGGAGTTGATTGTTACCGTGGCCATCCTGGCGATTCTTGCTTCGGCCGCTGTCCCGGTGGCCCGCTTCCAGGTCAAGCGCGAACGCGAACGCGAGCTGCGCTACGACCTGTGGGAGATGCGCGACGCCATCGACCACTACAAGGATGCAGCCGATCGCGGGGCTTTCCAGACCAAGGTCGACAGCCAGAACTATCCGCCCGACCTGGAGACGCTGGTGAACGGAGTGGATGTGCAAGGCAAAAAAGTGCGATTCCTGCGCCGCATTCCGGTGGACCCGATGACCGGCAAGGCGGAGTGGGGGATGCGGTCGATGCAGGACGATCCCACCTCCGATTCTTTTGGCGGGCAGAGCGTCTTCGACGTGTATTCCAAGTCAACGGGCACGGCCCTTGACGGAACCAAGTACGCGGATTGGTAAAGATGGCTGCCGCGAACCGTCAGCTTTCAGCTGTCAGACGGTTCGTGGAGAACGATGAGAGCTCATAGCTGACAGCGAAGGAAGTTCGCATTGCGCAATCGAAACTCTCAATCCGCAGGTTTTACGCTCATGGAGCTCATGATCGTGATGGCGATCATTGGCATCCTCGCGACGCTTGCGGTCCCGAGCTTCATCGGAGCCGTTAAGTCGGCGCGCGAAGCAGTGCTGCGCGAAGACCTCCACGTGCTGCGTGCCGCCATCGACTCCTACACCATGGACAAGCAGAAAGCTCCGGAGTCTCTCGACGACCTGATCCAGAGCGGCTATCTGCGCGATATCCCCATCGACCCCATGACGCGCAGTAAGGACACCTGGGTGACCGATACCAGCGACACCCTTTCCTCCGTCGATCAGAGCGACCCGGGCATTAACGATATTCATTCCGGCTCTCAGGATGTCGGCACCGACGGGCAGCCCTATTCTTCCTGGTAGATGTACACTGTCGCCCAGGGAGCAATATGCGTCAACCATCTTCCGGGGCGCTCGCGGCCATTGCGTGCGCTTGTTTTGTTGCGCTTTTGCCTGCGCAGGATGCAAAGGTGATCACGCTGCGCATCCTCGACGGCAAGACGGGCCAGGCCGTTACCCCATCGAATGTTCAGGTGCTGTTCAACCACCAGTCGGAAGCGCACGGAAGCTGGGTTGACCAGAAAGACGACGGCACCATCGAAGTCAAGATGCCGCCCGATGCCAAGAGCATCGCCGTCCGTGCCACCTACGAAAATTCCATCGAATATTACATCAACTGCGACGTGGCCAGGCAGCGCGACACCCAGTCCGTCAGCTGGTATCCCGTGGCCGACGTGCTCGCATCGGGCCTTGCCATTCCCAACGAGTGTGCGAATGCGAAGGCTGCCGAAAAGATAAAAGTGACCACAAAGCCCGGCGAACTCGTCCTCTTTGTCAGAAAGCGCGGATGGCGCGAGCAGATCGAATAGACTGAGAGTCTGCGCACTTGGCAAGCGACACCGATACCTCCGCCCCCCTGGCCTTCAGCCGGCAAACCTACGCATCCTACGCGAAGCTCTTGGCGCGGGCTCGCTTTAATGATGCGGACCCAGGCCTCGGCGGCCGGCTCCTCTGGGCCGGAGAACTCGATGCCGGCGGCCGTGCCCTGGTGGTCGCAGGCAACATCGCCGGCGCTGCATCGCTCACAGCCTCCCCTGACGCGGCCGCACAGCGCCAGGCTGTCCGCGACGGCATCACCGATTTCCTCGTTACATCGCTCGACGAAGCGCTCCGCATTCTCAAGAATCAAATCCGCAAGCGGGAGACGGTTGCCGTTTGTGTCGGCCTGCCCGTCGAGGCCGTCGAGCGTGAAATGGACGAGCGCGGCGTGCTTCCCGATCTGCGCCGCCGCGAGGTGATGGATGCACCGACCCCCGATACCGGGTCGAAAGCGCTGGTGATCTGGAGAGTCAGCGCAGGCCCGGCGCGCTGGCTCCCCAAGCTCGACGCCGTCGCTCTCGAATGCCTTGATCCGCAGGATTGGATTGGCCAGCGCTGGCTCCGTTTCGCGGGGCGCTATCTGGGCCGCGCGAGCCTCGGCGCCCACATGGTATGGAGCACGCGCCACTTCGGTGCGCGCTTCGTCGATCGAGTCCGGGAAGAAGCAAAGCGCGGCGAGATCAACGCCGCTGTCCAGGTTGAAATCGAAATGGACGGCCGGCGCGAAGCGCATTTCGTCGGGTCAGAAACCACCTGAATTCAGGCCGGATCGGCGCCGGCCGCTTCAATGCGCGTCCAGAGCTCGCTGATTCCTTGCTTCGTCTTCGCCGAGACCGGCAGCACCTCGTCCAGCTCCATCGCCTCGCGCAACGCCCGCAGGTTGCGCGTGCGCTGGTTGCCGCTAAGCCGGTCGATCTTGGTCGCCACCACGGCGAAGCCGCGTCCGGCTGCGCGCAGCCAGTCCACCAGCTGGCGGTCGCTTGGCTGCGGCGGAATGTTGGAGTCGACAAGACAGATGCAAAGCCGCAGGGTCTCGCGTTCGGCCAGATAAGGCTCGATGAACTGCGGCCACTCCGCCGAAATTGACTTCGAGATCTTCGCGTAGCCGTAGCCGGGCAGGTCCGCAAATCCCAGTCGCGGCCGCTGCCTCTCGTCTGAAAGCAGAAAAAAATTGATCGCGCGCGTTCGTCCCGGTGTCGACGACACCTTGGCCGTCCTGTCGCCGACGAGCGCGTTCAGCAGGCTCGATTTGCCGACGTTCGAGCGGCCCAGGAACGCGATCTCCGGCACGGCTGGGGCGGGGAATTGCGCAGCCGATAGGGCCGAGAGCAGGAATTGAGGGTTATAGCGCATCCGCGTCGGACAGGAGATCGGCGCCTTACTGCCGAGCCACTTGCCCACCGGCAACTTCGCCCGTGCTCGGCGGCACCACCGGCAGCACTTCGCTTTCCGTCGTGAGCGGCGCCGGCAGCGGGCTCTCAAGAGCCAGCGTGAGCACCTCGTCCATCGTGTCCACGAAGTGCAGCTTCATCGAGTTCTTGATGTTGTCGGGAAGCTCTGCCACGTCTTTCTCGTTGGCCTTGGGCAAAATCGCTTCGAAAACCCCTGCGCGCAGTGCGGCCAGCAGCTTCTCTTTGAGCCCGCCGATGGGCAGCACCTTGCCGCGCAGCGTGATCTCGCCCGTCATAGCCACATCGCGGCGCACGGGAATCTTCGCCAGTGCGCTCGCTAATGCGGTCGCCATGGTGATGCCGGCAGAAGGGCCGTCCTTGGGAATCGCCCCTTCCGGCACGTGCAGGTGCAAGTCCACGTTGCGATAAAACTCGCGCGTCAGCCCCAGCGCCTGCGCCTTGCTGCGAATGTAAGCCAGGGCGGCTTGTGCCGACTCCTGCATCACGTCGCCCAGTTGCCCGGTGATGGTCAGCTTGCCTTTGCCGTCGAGTACCTGCACTTCCGTAGTGAGGATGCTCCCGCCAACTTCCGTCCACGCAAGCCCGGTCACCAGACCGACCTCGCTCTTCTCGTGAACTTCGCTGTCGCGGAACTTCACCACCCCCAGGAACTCGCTCACGTTGGCCGCGGTGATCTCTTCCTTGTGCTTCGCGCCCTTCTTCACCACGCGGCGCGCCACCTTGCGGCACACGTTGCCGATCTCGCGCTCCAGGTTGCGCACGCCCGCCTCGCGCGTGTAGCCGCGAATGATTTCGAGAATGGCCTCGTCGAGAAAGACGATGTTCTTGTCGTTCAGGCCGGTCTGCTCGCGCTGCTTCTTCACCAGGTACTGGCGCGCAATCTCCAGCTTCTCCTGCTCGGTGTAGCCCTGCAGCCGAAGCACTTCCATGCGATCCTGCAGCGCCGGCGGAATCGTGTGCATCACGTTGGCCGTCGCAACAAATAGAACCTGCGACAGGTCGTAGTCGACATCGAGATAGTGATCCTGGAACGTCGTGTTCTGTTCCGGGTCCAGCACCTCGAGCAGCGCCGAGGCCGGATCGCCGCGGAAGTCCGAAGCCATCTTGTCCACTTCGTCCAACAGGAACACAGGATTCTTCGTCCCCGCCCGCTTCATGTGCTGGATGATCTGCCCCGGCAGCGCGCCGATATACGTGCGCCGATGTCCTCGAATCTCAGCTTCGTCACGCACGCCGCCCAGCGACAGCCGCACAAACTTGCGTCCCGTAGCCTTCGCAATCGACATGCCCAGCGACGTTTTGCCCACGCCCGGAGGCCCGACAAAGCACAAGATCGATCCCTTCGGATTCTTCACCAGTTGCCGCACGGCCAGGAACTCGAGAATGCGCTCCTTGATCTTCTCCAGGCCGTAGTGATCTTCGTTCAACACCTTCTCCGCGTAGTCGATCGACCGCGTTTCCTTGGACTTTTTCTTCCAAGGCACCGCCAGCAGCCAGTCGATGTAGTTGCGGCTCACGGTCGACTCGGCTGACATCGGCGGCATCGCTTCCAGCTTTTTCAACTCCTGGACCGCCTTGTCGAGCACTTCCTTCGGCATCCCGGCCGACTCGATCTTCTTGCGCAGCTCGTCGAACTCGCTCTTCTCGCCGCGGCCCAGTTCCTTCTGGATCGCCTTGATCTTCTCGTTGAGGTAGTACTCTTTTTGCGCCCGCTCCATCTGCCGCTTCACGCGAGACTGGATATTGCGATCGAGGTCGAGCTTCTCAATCTCGATGTCGAGCACGTCGGCGATGCGCGCCAGCCGCGCCGCCGGGTCGAAGATCGCCAGCAGTTCCTGCTTCTCTTCCACGCCGATCTGCAGGTTGGCCGCGATGGTATCCGAGAGCTTCGCAGCCTCATCCATGCGCACCGAAGCGATGATGGTCTCGTAGTTGAGCGACTGCTGCAGCTTCACATACTGCTCGAAGAGGGAAGTGACGCGCTGCATCAGCTGCTCTACGGCCTGCGTCATCTCAAAGTCGGATTTCCCGGTCCGCACCGTGGCCACAAAAAATCCGTCCCGGTCGCTTACCTCCATCGACTTTGCCCGCTCCACGCCCTCCACCAGCACCTTGATATTCCCATCAGGCATCTTCACGCTCTGCACGATGTTGCAGATCGAGCCGACCTGGTAGATCTCCTTTGCCTTGGGTTCGTCGATCGACGCGTCGTGCTGCGTAGCCAGAAAAATTTTGCGGTCGCCGTTCAGAGCTTCTTCCAGGGCCCGCACGCTCGACAGGCGCCCCACCACAAACGGCGTCATCATGTAAGGGAAGATCACCATGTCCCGGATGGGCATCATGGGCAGCTTGCGGGGTTCGGTCTTTTCGCGCGAAGTTGTCATCGGCACACCTTGCCTTTTGCTCCTGAGATTGGACGCGCCACGCCGGCAAGTGCTGCAGGGGAGAAACCGCTACTCATGTTGGGATTGTACAGCCAAAGAGCATCCTCCACGACGTTACGGGCGAATCGCTTTTCCTGCAGCCGGCGAGCCTGCCGGGGCAGGAATCACCTCCGGCAATGGGGGCTTCAGGATCTGCGCGAAAACTTGCTTTCTACACGCGCGGTATCCCGGAGGGAGCAGCACCCTTCGGTTCCTGAACTCCCGAAGGCGTCCGTTCCGCCCGTACATCAGCATCGCAAATCTTTCGAGAGCTCCACTCCCTGGGGCAGTCTCTTGAGGTTGGTGAAGCGCCGACGCAAACCGATCCGCAGCGCTGCAAAAATGAACCGCAATGGGTGCAGGGCACGCTCTCCCGCCTTCCTTTCGGGAAGATGCAGTACGGAGGTGTAAGCAATACCCCGAGGAGAGCGAAGAAGCGCCCCGAGATCGTGCAAAAATAGGTCCCATCAGCCTGATACTTTTAGCCCGTTTTGCCGATAAATAGATATGCCGCAACTTGATGGAACTGCTCCCAGTCCGTATCTGACAGAAACGCCGCAACTTGCGCGCTATGCGGCGCGGCAGCCGATTCTCACGAAAGAGGAGTGGGTCTTCGGCTACGAACTCCTGTTCCGCGCCGGCGCCGACAACCACTTCAGCTGCTCCGATCCCACCGACGCCACCCGCTCGGTCATCGACATGTCGAGCCTCCTGGGCCTGGGAGTCTTGTGCGATAACACGCACGCATTCATCAACTGCACCCGCGAGATTCTGCTCAGCGAGTTCGTCAGCCTGTTGCCGCCCGAAAATCTCGTCCTCGAAATCCTCAGCTCGGTCCCGGCAGACGAGGAAGTGCAGCTGGCCTGCAGCCAGTTGAAGAAAACCGGCGTCAAGATTGCGCTCGACGATTACATCATCGACGACCCGCGCGAGCCGCTGGCCTACTTCGCCGATTTCATCAAGGTCGATCTGCGCCAGACATCGCTGAATGACGCTGGCATCATCGTGGCCAGCCACCGCGCCGTTTGCAAGATGGTCGCGATGAAGGTCGAAACCCGCCAGGACTTCCAGTTTGCCAAGAAGGCGGGTTTTCAGCTCTTCCAGGGCTATTTCTTCCGCCGCCCGCAGATGGTGCGCACATGGACCGGTTCGTCGAACCGCGCCATCCACCTCGCGCTCTTGAACGCGGTGCTCAAGCCGGAACTCGACCTCGACCAGATCGAAGACCTCATCAAAAAAGACGCCACCCTCTGCTTCCGGCTTCTCCGTTATCTCAACTCGCCGATGTTCGGCTTCCGCAGCGAGATTTGCTCCGTCCGGCAGGGCCTCATGATCCTCGGCGAAAATGAGGTGCGCCGCTGGTGCCGCCTGGCCGTCACCATCGAGATGGCCCAGAACCGCACCTCCGATCTGATGCTCTCGGCGCTCACCCGCGCGCGGTTCTGCGAATTGCTCGGACCCACTGTCACCGGCGAGGGCCTCGATCTTTTCCTGCTCGGCATGCTCTCGATGATGGACGCCATCCTCGAGATCCCCATGAGTTCCGTGGTCGATGCTCTCTCGATCAACCATGACATCAAGGCCGCCCTTCTGCAAAAGGAGTGCGAACTGAGTCCGCTGTATCACTTGATGCTCGCGGTCGAAGCCGGCGAATGGCTCACCGTCAGCCACCTCTGCGAAGAGATGCATCTCTCCGAGGCGCTGGTCTCCGATACGCAGTGGAAGGCCATGGAATGGGCGCAGCAGGTCAGCGCCGTCGATCGGTAACTCGAGCGCAGCGAACACGGTTCGCGATGCACGAAATAGCGAGTCCTCTAGGCGAACCCGTTCGTGGCGGACCCTGATCCATGCCTCGGTCCTCTTGGCCTGGCCGCGGGAACCATCGCTCCACCGCCGCCCTCGGCGCGCCTCGGCGCAGGTTCATAGCGTCCGAAACGCAATCGGTACGACGGTCTGCCAAGGCGGCTTGAACGAAGGGTCTCGGCAAGCGGCACCATCGCCTTGATCACCTGGGATCCGGCAGCGTGCTCCATGCCCTCAATGCGCCCGCGGCGCGAGTTGATGTCGCCAATGATGGTTCCCATGAACTCCTCGGGGACCGTCACTTCCACTGCCATCACCGGCTCCAGCAGCACTGGCGACGCTTTTCTTGCCGCCTCTTTGAACGCGATCGATCCGGCAAACTTGAAGGCCATTTCGTTCGAGTCCACTTCGTGATAGCTGCCGTCGAACAAGAT
>DATJMC010000053.1:0-11476 GCA_035508975.1 Occallatibacter sp. | reverse complement strand
CCGGCGATGTAGGCGACGCGGCAGAATTCGCGGGTTCCATCGGGCCTGGCGATCTGGGTGCGAATGGAGAGGTCGGCGTGCTGAAATCCGACCAGCTCGGTTGAGCGTTCGACGGGAACGCCGAGCTCAGTGAGGCGATCGATGAGATAGCGTTCGTGCTCGTCCTGGGGGTAGATGAGGGCGTAGGGAAACGGACTGAGACCTGCGCCGAGGACGCCGAAGTCGATGTGGGCGGTGCGGCGGCCGCGGGTCCAGAGGTTGGCGGCCTTGGCCCATCGTCCCTGCTCCACCACCCCGTCGGCGATGCCAAGCTGGCTGTAAAACTCGAGGGTACGCGCCTGAACGGCCAAGGCGCGCGAGGTTGTACCGGCCTCGGGAGCCTTGTCGATCACGCGGATGCGGACGCCAAGCCGGGCGAGCCACAGAGCCAGGACGAGACCCGTGGGACCCGCGCCGACGACGAGGACGTCTGTATCGCACTGGGGTGAATTCGTCATCCGGGCTTGCATTTGCCTTATACCACTAAACGTAATTCCCGGTGAAGGTCCGCTGCGCAAGCCGGACATACTCCTGCTTGGATGACGTTTGCGAGGAGATGGTTCATGAATCGCGGGATACGAGGCGGGGCTGAGCACTCGGTCTTGTACACTGGTGGCCCATGAGTTGTCTTTTCTGCAAGATCATCGAGGGAAGCATCCCGTCGAAGGCCGAATATCAGGATGAACGCTGCTACGCTTTCTCGGATATTCATCCCCAGGCGCCGGTTCACCTGCTGATCGTGCCGCGGGAGCATCTGGTTTCGCTGGCCGAGGCGGGGGAGGAGCATCCTGCGCTGCTCGGACACCTGATGTGGGTTGCTGCCAACCTGGCGCGGAAGAAGGGGCTTGGGAAGGGCTATCGGGTGGTGATCAATACGGGGCCGGACGGCGGGCAGACGGTGGATCATCTGCATCTGCATCTGCTGGGCGGGCGGGCGATGACGTGGCCACCGGGTTGATCAAGGAAGGAACCAGCGGGCGAGGAACGGCATGACGATCTGAGATCGGTAGTGGGTCAATTTGAATTTTCAAGAACGGATGAAGGTGATTAAAGACTCCATTGCGGCGAAGGAAGTTAGCGAGTTGATGATGCACGTGTTTATACAGCTCTCTGACTCTTGCCTCCGAATCAAAGAGCGCTGCAGCCCAGAGGAATACCAAGCGTACATGAAGGCCATTGCAAAGTTGACCGGGGACATCAATTTCGACGTAATGGAACCTCTCTACAAAGAACATCCCGAGCTAAAGCCGCCCAACTGGGATTAGAAATTTCAAACTGACCCACTACCCTAAGATCCATTTCATGGCGTCCGGCATCGGCGAGGTGCTATGCTTTCCGGCGCCATGAAGCCGCAATTTTCTTGTATTTGTGCGGGGTTGATCGCCGTGGCCCTGGCCGCAGGGAGCAGTGCGGTTCATCCGCAGGCCGATCCGGCGATCGCCAGCCAGCCGGCGCGTTCCTCGCCGGAGTGGCTGAAGTCGGGCGTGATCTACCAGGTCTTTGTGCGCGCCTTTTCGCCTGCGGGCGACCTGAACGGGGTGACAGCGCGCCTGGATGAGCTGCACGCGCTGGGCGTGAACATCGTGTGGCTGATGCCGATTCAGCCTTCGGGTCAGCTGAAGAAGAAGGGATCGCTGGGCAGTCCCTATTCGATACGCGACTACTACGCGATCGATCCGTCGCTGGGCACGAAGGACGATCTGCGCAGACTGGTGACAGAAGCGCATCGGCGGCAGATGAAGGTGATCCTGGACGCGGTGGCGAATCACACCAGTTGGGATAGCGTGATGATGGCGCATCCCGAGTTTTACCGCAAAGACAAGGAAGGCCACATCACGTCGCCGTATGACTGGTCGGATGTGGCGGCGCTCGACTACACCAATCCTGGGCTGCGCAGATACATGATCGAGATGCTGGTGTACTGGGTGCGCGAATTCGATCTGGACGGATTCCGGTGCGATGCGGCCGGGGAGATTCCGACGGACTTCTGGGAGCAGGCGCGGGCCGCACTGGAAAAAGCAAAGCCGGACGTGATGATGCTGGCCGAAGCCTCGAAGCCGGAGCTGCTGCGGAGCGCCTTTGACATCGATTATGCGTGGCCGCTGATGCACGCCGTGGATGACGTGGTGATGCAGGGCGAGCCGGCGACGAAGATTCACGAGACCATCGCGGAGCAGGAAGCGCGGTTTCCCAAAGGCGCGCTGCACATGCACATGAGCGACGACCACGACGAGCTGCGCGCCACCACGCGCTACGGATATCCGGGCGCAATTGCGGCGTCAGCCCTGATGTTCACGCTCGACGGCGCGCCGCTGATCTACAACGGCATGGAGGTGGGGGACTCGACGCAGTCGCGCGCGCCGGCGCTGTTTGAGCCGCAGAAGATCTTCTGGGGCGCGGCCGAGTGGCATCCCGCGTATCCCAAGTTTTATGCGGCCTTGGCGGCGCTGCGGCACTCGCATCCCGCGCTCGACCAGGGGGAGACGGTGTGGATCCACAACTCGGACGAGCGGCACGTGGTGACTTACCTGCGGCGATCGGGCGGCGATGAATTTCTGATCGCCGTGAATCTTTCGAATACGCCGTTCCTGGGGACGGTGGAGGCGCAAGCGGGAAGCTGGAAAGAGATCGAACTTCCCGCCGAGAAGAGTGCCGAGACAGGCATCCCGTTTGTTTCGCTGGATGGATTTGGGGCACGGATCTTCGAGAGACAGGCCCCGCAGGACAGGCCATGAGCACATTGAAGACCGAAAACGGCGCCACGAGCGCGGCAGCGACTTACACGCAGTTTCGCAAGCCGGAGCGGAGCTTCTGGCAGATCTGGAACATGAGCTTCGGCTTTCTCGGCATCCAGTTTGGCTGGGGCCTGCAGATGGCCAACATGAGCGCAATCTACGAGTACCTCGGAGCGCGCGCCGACCAGATTCCGATTTTGTGGCTTGCCGCGCCGCTCACCGGCCTGCTGATCCAACCCATGATCGGGCACGCGAGCGATCGCACCTGGGGACCGCTGGGCAGGCGCCGGCCTTACTTCTTGACCGGCGCAATCCTCAGTTCGCTGATGCTGGTATTCATGCCGAACTGCTCGTCATTGTGGATGGCGGCGGGGATGCTATGGATTCTGGATGCTTCGATCAACGTGAGCATGGAGCCGTTTCGCGCGTTCGTCGCAGATATTCTGCCGGAGGGCCAGCGCACGTCGGGCTTCGCGATGCAGAGCCTGTTTATCGGGCTGGGCGCGGTAGTGGCTTCGGCGCTGCCGTGGCTGCTGACCAACGTCTTCCATCTGCAGCAAGCCGCGGGCGACACGCGCGCCGTGCCGAGCACGGTGCGGCTCTCGTTTTATATTGGCGCGGCGGCGTTCATGGGCGCGGTGCTGTGGACGATCGGGACGACGAAGGAGTATCCGCCGACCGACATGGAGGCGTTTCGCAAAGCCAAGGCAGAGCACAAGGGATTGGGGGCGAATGCGCGCGAGATCCTGGTCGCGATTGTGGAGATGCCGGTGACGATGCGGCGCCTGGGGCCGGTGCAACTGTTCACGTGGCTGGGACTCTTCTGCATGTGGCTCTACTTCCCTGTCGCGGTGGCGCACAACGTGTTCGGCGCCGAGGATCCCTCCTCGCCTCTGTATAAGGCGGGCGTGGAGTGGGGCGGTGTCTGTTTCGCGCTCTACTCGGCGGTGTGTTTTGCCTTTTCGTTTGTGCTGCCGGGGATGGCGCGGCGGCTGGGGCGAAAGGCGACGCATACGGTGTGCCTGCTGTGTGGCGCCGTGGGCCTGATGTCGGTGGTGGTGATTCACGACCGTTACGTGCTGCTGCTGACGATGGTGGGCGTGGGGATCGCGTGGGCCAGCACGCTCTCGATGCCTTACGCGGTGCTCGCCGCTTCCCTGCCCCCGGCACGCACCGGCGTGTACATGGGGATCTTCAACTTCTTCATTGTCACGCCGGAGATTCTGGCATCGCTCTTCTTCGGGTGGATCATGATTCACCTGCTCAACAACAACCGCATCTACGCGATCATTGCCGGCGGCGTATTCCTGCTGATCGCGGCGGCGCTGATGCAGCGAGTTTCTGACCCGCGCACGCTGAGCGTCGCGGACGTGTAGGAGGCGGCGGACGAGAGTCCGCCTCTGCACCAGCGCTGGGGCGCGACTGAAGCGACGCGCCTGACGCGGATCTTTTTCGGGCTCGCGATCGGGCTCGGGTTCAGGTGAATTTTTCCGCGGGGTGAGCGAGCTGGGGCGGGTTCGCTGCGTTCGCAGCCTTGCGCGAAAAAGGGAAAGCCACCGCACAAATGAAGACCTTTTCGCTGGGACCGCGGGAAGGGGGATGGGCTGGATCGGATCAGCATTCCTCTTCGAGGCGGGGAAGGCGGCGAGTGCGACTGAAGGGTCGGCGGCGAGGGAGGTGCGCCGATCCATAGACAACGATTTCGGCCATACGCAGGTAGCGATTCCTGCAGTCGACGAGCTTCCTCCTGGCGGAGGCGACGCGGGGTGCGAGCCAAGCGGAAGTGGAGATGCGGAGATGGGCAGCTTTGCCGGCAGCGATGGGAGCGGCTGGGAGAGCGGGCGCTTCGACGGCGGCTGCAACCGGATTTGCGGGCCGGGCAATATAGATGGAGACGTGAAGACGCAACCGCGGAAGCACGCGGAGAAAAGCGAGCGGGCTGCGGGCCTGTTGCGGGGCGGCGACTTCTGGAGCCGGCAAGGCAGGCGGGGCGATGGACTGTTCGCTGGACAACGGCTGAAGAGCGACAACGGGCGGGGAGAGCTGCAAAGCCGCGGGTACGGGCGGCAGGTGAACAGAGCGATCAAGCGACGGCGCCGGGGTCAGCTCGGCCGTCTCTTCGTCGGCGGCGTAGAGCACAACCTGATCGCCGGGGTGGGTGTGGGATGCAGAAAAAGTGTGGATGGGCAGGACGAGAGCGCTGGCAGCTTGTCCATCGAAGGGAGGGACGTCGTCGTCGGCGATAAGGGCGACGCCCTGGACGACGCGGCATTCCTGGTCGAGGTAGACGAGATCGTAGGACGAGAGCCGCGGAACGGTGGGAAGGTTCTTGAGGGGATTGAGCCAGAGGCCGGTTTCGGTGTTGGGCGCAAGGCCTTCAATAAGCGCCTTGACGGCGCGGAGCGGCTCGGATTTGGTGTCGATGACGGTGACGCGGGTGCTGAGGAAGTTTTCCCGTGTCTCGTTGTATACCGTGTATTCCTTGGTCTGCATAGGTCCTCACCAAGCGGGGGAATACCGGAGGAGCTACGCTCCGGAGCAACGGACTTCAGACTTTCTGGGCTTGCCAAGGCGATGAGAGATGCAGTTGAGGCAAAAGCGGCGAGCAACCGCGCGAAGAAGAGCCAATTAGCACGTGATGGCTGCTTCGATGTCGTGCTAAAGCAGGCAGTTGCATTGTTTCACTTGAGGCCGGGGAATGGGTGTGAGGCAAAAGTAATGAAAGCGAAGAAATTGGTAAGTATGACGGATGGGGAGCCGGGGGTAACACGAGTAGCGACGGAAGGCTCGGCCGGGCGGATTCGCGGTCTCGCGACCGTGGGCTCGAGTCAGGGTTGGAGGAGGAGCTGGAGGGCGTGGCGAGCGGATTGGAGGCACTGTCGGGCCTCTTCTTCCGAGAGCAGGCCGTTGTGGACAGCGTGTTTGCCGGCGTCGTTGACGCGGTTGGCGATGGGAAGAAAGGCGGGATCGATCCGGGTGAGCTGAAGGTTGTTGTTGACCTCATGGAGGAGATTGCCGAGAGTGGCAGCGTTGCGGTAGCGGGTACGGACGAGGCGGGCGAGCTGCGCGGGGAGTTTCTGCTTGATGGCTTCTTCGAGGACGGAGCGGCACATGACGGCGCAGGCGGTGAAGAGGCCGTAGAAGAAGCAGCGGGTGGCTTCGTCGAGGTAGCGATCGGCTTCTTCAGAGGTGGGTGCGGCGACGGTGCACTCGCGCAGCCCGGTGGCGCGCTGGACGGCGGGCTCGACAAGATGGAGCAGCTCGAGGATAAAGGCGGCGCGAAGGAGCTCGTTCTGCTGGGCGTCGAGTGCGCGCTGAATGGACTGCCATGCGGGCGTCGCTGTGTGTGCCGGTTGGAAGCGGGTGAGCGAGGTAAGCCGCTGGCGCGCATGCTGGATAAAGCCCTGTCGCATTTCGTGGGCGAGGCGGCGCCAGTTGGCGATGAACGCAGCGGGGTTGTCTCGATAGCGTGTGCGGAGTTCGCTGTAGACGACGGGAGGGAGGACGCGGCGGAGCTGCGAGAAGCGGTTGGTGCGGGCGAGCTCGGCGATGGCGTAGCAGAAGTCGCGGCCGGGAGGGTCGGCGGCGAGGAGTTGCTGCTCGAATTGGGAGACGCTGATGGGCATGGGTAAGCGCCCCACCCACAGGGTAAGGCGGGAATGGAGAGGGGTGGCGCAGGAAAGTGCGGAGTGTGAGGGGATGGGTGCAGGAATGGGCAGAGATGAGGGATCGAGTCGGGAATTGGGAACTGAGAACGGCTATCCGCTTTCAGCTTTCAGTTTCCCACCCTTGCGGCGAAGGGAGCCGCAAGAGTGAGGGCATCCGGGCATTGCAGGCAGCGGGCTGCTTCCCAGGTCTCAAATGCGAGACCTCCGCACGGACGAAGACCTGTCCGCGGGGAGTCTGAACCTGGGGAGCGCCGAACGCGGATCCTAAAGGGAGGCGAGGAAGGTGCGGACCGCGGTGGTGAAGGCGGGTTGGTCGTGGAGGATGTGGCCGCCTGGCAGGGTGAGGAGGGTCGTGTTGGGGCGGCGTTCGGTCATCTGCGCGAGCTCGTGGGGGCGAGTGACGCGGCTTTCGCTTCCGCGGATGAGGAGCGCGGGGCAGGTGGTGGCGAGCCAGTCGCTCCAGTGATCGCCGCAGAGGTGGGACTGGGAGACGAGCATATCGGCGGGGTCGAAGGCGAGATGCCAGCCGGCGGGTGACTGGCGGACGGAGCCGGAGATGTAAGGCGCGAAGCGTTCGCCGACCTTGGCGAGGAGGGATTCGCGGGTGGGGTAATGGCCGGCCCAGGCGGAGATGAAGCTGATGTCGTCGGAGACGGTGGCGCCGATGTCTTCGATGATGAGGGCGGTGACGAGTTCGGGCTGGCGGGAGGCGAACTGGTAGGCGTTGACGCCGCCGAGGGAACTGCCGAGGAGGACAGCGCAGGAAAGTCGAAGATGCGCGAAGAAAGCTTCGAGGTCGCTGATGTAGTCGGAGCGGGTGTAGGAAGCCGCGTGGCTGGAGTGGCCGTGGCCGCGCTGATCGAGAGCGAGGATGCGCCATTCGGGCGCGAGCGCGTCGGCAAGAGGGAGGAAGGTTGCGGCTTCCATGAGATGGCCGTGAAGAGCGATGAGCGTGTGCGGGGCGGGACCGGAGTCAAGGTAGGAGAAGGTGAGGCCGGCGTGGGTGAAGGAGGAACGGGCACATGACATGGCGGCTTCGATGGTAATCGAGAGTGTGGGTGCCAGGCGGTTTTTTCCTCGGGAGCGGGGACGGGTTGTGGAGAGTGTGGAAGAGCGGGTTGGTGTGGAGAAGGACGGCGGAGTAAGTGCATGGTGGATGCGGAGATGGAGCAGGTGTCCACAAAGAGCGCGGGGTTTGCACAGGGGAGTTGGACGCGGGTGTGGAAGAGGTGGGAAAGAACGGGCAGGTTTTGTTGCCTGGAGGGGAGTTTTGCAATTGTCCAGAAACGGGCGGACGCGATTTGGAAAGATTGGCCCGTTCTAAAGTGCGGAGAGTGAATCAGGTGGGGAAAAATCCACTTTTCCTGAGGGAACTACGGTGACTACTGGTTGTATTTAACTCTTGCTTAGAGGATTTCCGATAGGCCGTCGCATAGAGGTAGCGAGAGGCTGAAGCAGCATTGCTTTGCGGGAAAGAACCGCGGATTCTCGCTTCGCGAGGAGGGAACCTGCGCACATTCAGAGGGAAAGCGGGATTCAGGATGACGGGAGAGAGAAGAGGGGGTCTGGGAGGGGGCATTAGAATCGGCTCCATCTGAGTGAGGAAGATGCGGTGAGTGGCGAGACGGGAACGCGATGGGGGATGCTTTGGCTGCTGGTGTTCCTGTGGGCGGCAGGAGCGCGGGCGCAGTCGCCAGTGGTGGATGCGTCGAAGTGGAGTTCCGGCGAAACCGAGCTGATGCAAGGGTGGCGCACGCACGATGGGGATGACGTCACGTGGGCGCAGCCGCAGTTCGACGATGGCGGGTGGAAGACAGTTGATCTGGATGAACAGAGCGGGGCGCAAACGGGATGGCGCTGGTACCGGCTGCACTTCAAGCTGCCACCGGGGCATGTGCACGAGCACTTGCTGCTGGTGGGCGGCGAGGGTGTGATGGCGGCGTATGTGAATGGGGCAGCTGTCAATGATGTGCGGCTGAGCGCATGGTACGCGGTGAAGCGGCCGGTGGAGATGGTGATTCCGCTGGACGATGGGGTGAATGACTTTACGCTGGCATTGCGAACGCGCGTCGTGCCGCTCTATGCGTTGTGGCGACTGCCGTTGTTGCTGACGGTGGCGGCGGGGACGGCGGATGCGATCGAGAACGAGCGCGCATGGTTTGAGAGCGAGCGGCTCTATGCAGCGGTGCCGTCGATCGTGATCAACCTGCTGGTGTTGCTGACGGCGGCGGGGGCATTTGCGCTTTACCGGAGCCAGAGAGCGCATGCCGAATACTTGTGGCTGGGGCTTTACCTGGTGGCGTTCAGTGTGGGGTCCGGAGTTTTCTATTCGTCGACGTCGGGGCTGTTGTCGTTGGGGTGGGACAACCTGTTCTCGGATGTGCTGACGTACGTGTACACAATTCTGCAGATTGAGTTCACGTTCCGGTTTGTGGGCCAGCGGGTGAGCCGCATGTGGCGGGGGTATGAAGCGGTGCTGCTGGTGGGACCGGTGGCGGGATACGCGGCGGCGCTGGGATGGTGGGGCGATATTGCGCAATACGTGCTGCTGGAGGCGGCGCTGCTTTTGCCGGCGGCATTGCTGCTGCCGCTGCTGCTGCTGGTGTGGTACCGCCGAGGGAACCGGGAGGCAGGATGGCTGATTGTGCCGAGCCTGTTTCCGGCGGCAAGCGGGGCGCTGCTGGATGTGGGGTCGGCCTCGATCTATACCGGCTGGGGGAAGCTGGATTTTCTGGCGGATCCGATTCCGCTGGGGCCGGTGCAGCTGCAAGGGTCGGACCTGGGCGATGTGTTGTTTGTGCTGGCGATTGCGGTGGTGATGTTTTTCCGGTTTACGCGCGTGAGCCGGGAGCAGGCGCGTGTGGCAGCCGAGCTGGAAGCGGCGCGGGAGATTCAGCAGAGGCTGGTGCCGGCGGTGTTGCCGTTGGTGTCAGGCTATGCGCTGGAAGCCGCGTATTTGCCGGCACAGGAAGTAGGCGGGGATTTCTACCAGATTCTCGAGCAGCAAGACGGTGCGCAGATGGTGGTGGTGGGCGATGTGAGCGGGAAAGGGTTGAAAGCGGCGATGACGGGGATGCTGGCGCTGGGGGCGCTGCGCACGCTGGTGAAGGACGAGCGCAGTCCGGCGGCGGTGTTGACGCGGCTGAACCTGCAGCTTGCGGAGACGGCCGAAGGCGGATTCATCACGTGCGTGTGCGTGCGCCTGGACAAGAACGGCTGCGCAACGGTGGCGAATGCGGGGCATCTGCCGCCGTATCGCAATGGCGAGGAGCTGGCGGTGGAGGCGGGTTTGCCGCTGGGCATTGTGCGCGAGGTGAGCTATGCGGAGCAGACGGTACGGCTGGAGGCAGGCGACCGGCTGATGCTGTTGTCGGATGGGGTAGTGGAGGCGCGTGGTGTGCGCGGCGAGCTGTTTGGGTTTGAGCGGACGCGGGCGTTGAGCCGGGAGCGGGCGGAGATGGTTGCGCAGACGGCGCAGGAGTACGGGCAGGAGGACGATATCACGGTAGTGACTGTGGTTAAGAACAGTTCGTAGTCCCCAGTTTTAGCTCATAGAAAGAGCTTTCAGCGGTCAGCCGTAAGGTGGAGGACCTGAGGAGACAGGGAACAACGTTAAGGGGTCAGGAAAGAAAAAGGGATCTCGTCACTCGACCAACCTTGGAGGAGAACGACGACCTTGGTGGAGAGGCGGGTCAAAGAGTTCAAGACCTGGCGGCCAGATTTCAAGGAAGTTGACGGGTTTTCCAGAGATACAGGCGACGAAAGGGTGAATACAATCAGAGGCAAAGAAACAGCGTGGTTTCGCGGGGTTGGTGTGCGGATATAGGCTAGGGCCAGCGGAAACGGGCTGTTCTCGGGGAGTGCGGGTGGTTGCGCGGGGCGCGCAGCGACCGATGAGGTGGGAACTATGCCAATGGTGGAAGCAGAAGTCGAGAAGCCGTCCGCGCAGGGGGCAGCGATGGAAATAACCGTAAGCCGCCAGGAGTTGGTGAAAGAGCTGACCGCGACGCAGAGTGTTGTGGAGCGCAAGACGACGATTCCCATCCTGTCGAATTTTCTAGTGGAAGCCGATGGCGAGCGGTTGACGATCACGGCGACGGACCTGGACCAGGCGATCAGGACGAGCGCTGCGGTAAAGGTGAAGAAGGCGGGGTCGTGCACGATTCCGGCGCGGAAGCTGTACGACTATGTGCGTCTGCTGCCGGAGGGAGACATCTCGATCAAGATGCTCGAGAACCACTGGGTGCAGATTCGGAGTGGGCGCTCGAACACGAAGATGGTGGGGATGGCGCGGGCGAATTATCCGCAGGTTCCTGAGTTCCCGGTAGTGACGGCGACGAGCATTCCGGCGGCGGCGCTGAAGACGCTGATTGCGCGCACGATTTTTGCGATTTCGAACGAGGAGTCGCGGTACACGCTGAACGGGGCGCTGCTGGTGTTGAAGGCGGAGAGTTTGGCGATGGTGGCGACGGACGGACACCGGCTGTCGTTTGTGGAGAAGCCGGGCGAGCAGCTGGAGGGGATCAGCGGCGAGAAGCGGGTGCTGATTCCGCGGAAGGCGCTGGCCGAGCTGCAGCAGCTGCTGGCGAATTCGGATGCAGAACGAGTGGAGTTTGCCGATGATGAGCACACGCTGTTCTTCAAGGTGGGGCATCGGACGCTGAGCACGCGGAGATTGTCGGGGCAATTCCCGAACTATGAAGCGGTGATGCCGAGGGATAACACGAAGTTTGTGGTGGTGCGGTCGAGCGAGTTGTCGGCGGCGATCCAGCGGGTGGCGCAGTTTGCCGATGAGCGGTCGGGGGCGATAAGACTGCGGCTGGAGTCGAATGAGCTGAAGATCAGCTCGCAGTCGACGGAGTCGGGCGAGTCAGAGGACACGATTGATACGCCGTACGCGGGCGATCCGATCGTGGTGGGATTCAACTCGGCGTACATCATCGACTTTCTGAAGTCGCTGGGGAACGAGGGCGAAGTCCGGCTGGAGTTCAAGGACTCGCAAAGCGCGGGACAGATCAGGCCGGAGGATCCGGA
>DATJMC010000052.1:0-5876 GCA_035508975.1 Occallatibacter sp. | reverse complement strand
CGCGTCTTCGTGCAGCACGGTTACGGTGTGGCTGGGCAGGCCGTCCTTCTCTGTGAAGTTGGTAAACCTGCCGTTGACAAAGTGCGTGAGGCCGCCCAGAGTGCAGATCCAAAGGGAGCCATCGTGCGCTTGCAGAATTGCCCCGACGAAATCGCTGCCCAGCCCGTCGGTGGCCGTATAGGTCATGACCTTGCCGTCCTTCAATTCGGAGAGACCGCGTCGTGTTCCAATCCATAGCGAACCCTGCCTATCGAAGGAGAGCGACCGCACAAAATCGTCAGCAAGGCCATCGGCGGAGGTGAATGCGGTTACCTTGCCGTTATGCAGACGATCGAGACCATCAGGCGTACCGAGCCATAGATCGCCGTCAGGAGAGCTAGTAATCGCCAGAACCACGTTGCTCGAGAGGCCGGTTGCCGTGGTCAGAGCTGTGAAGCTATCCTGACCGCCGCGGTCGAGATTGCGACGATCGAGACCGCCTCCGCTGGTGCCCAGCCACACGACGCCCTTCTGGTCCTGATAGACCGAGCGTATGTAATCGTTGGAGATGCCGTCCCGCGCGGTGTAGGTCGTGATGGCACGGTCACGGAGAACGTCGAGGCCGCCAGATTCAGTCCCCAGCCAGAGGTTGCCTTCGCGGTCTTCAACGATGGCAAGGACCCGGCTGCTCGAGAAGCCTTGTTTTGGCGTGAATGCTTCGATCGTTCCGTTGACGACCCGAGCGATGCCGGATTCCGTTCCGGCCCATACCGCCCCTTCACGATCGCAAACAAGCATCTGGATCGCCCCTGTATCGAGGCCGCTCCGGCCAGCGAACACGGTGATTCGCGCGCCGTCGTAATAAGCCAGGCCGGTGCCAGTGCCGATCCATACAGTACCGGTTCGATCGACAGTGAGAGCGGCAATGTTGTTGCTCTCAGGCGAACTGCCTGCTGTTGTCATTGGGTCGCATTTGCCAAGAGCGCAGACCTCAAGCCCGTTGGACAGGCCCGCCCACAGGCGGCCCGTCTTATCGAGTGCCATCGCCTGTATCGTTGTCGGCTGGCCGAGCGGCTTGAAGCGAACCGGCTCACCGGGGAGAGCCTCGAACAGTCCCTCAGAGGTGCCGAGCCAAAGGGAGCCGTTCGAGCCGTCAACCATGCGGCTGGTTTCATCCAGAGGCGGGATGTCCTGCAGGGATTCGAATTGCGCGCCATCAAAGCGGGCGAGTCCCGCTGAGGTAATCGCCCAGATCGTACCATTGCGATCCTCGTGCAGCGACCACGCGATGCCTGGCTGAGGACCGCCCGGGAGGGCCACGAATTCAAAATGCCGCTTGCGATATCGGGTCACGCCACTGGAAGTGCCAATCCACAGATCGCCCGACCTGTCCTCAAGCAGGCTGTAGATGAGATCGCTGCCGAGTTGCGGGGTGTTCTTGCGTGTGAAGACTGCGAATTTCACTGAGTCGAAGCGAACAAGGCCGCCCTCGGTCGCCAGCCAGATGTAGCCGTCCGTGGTTTGCGCTACCGCATGAACGGTATTTTGCGGCAATCCGCTGTCGGTTTGCCATGACTGGTAACCGTAATGCCGCAGGCTCTGGTGTGGATCGAGAGCAAGGCCCGAACCAGCCGCCAGAAGCAGCGCAATTAGAAGAGCTGCCTCCCATGGAGCCCATCGGCGGGAAACTCGCATACTTGTCCGAATACTACACATCAGAGGATGCAAACGAATATCCATCAACAGGTTGAGACGGTTTTCCCGGACAGTGACGCTTCTTTATCAGCTTTCCGGTCTTTTCCATTTAGGATTTTGTTTCGACATTCTCACTACCCGTTAAAGGAGAACACTTGATGATTCAATCTTGGGGATACGCCGCGCAAGAGTCCACGACGCCGTTAGCTCCGTTCAGGTTTCATCGCCGTGATCTGACCGAGAAGGATGTCTCGGTGGAGATTGAGTTCTGTGGAGTTTGCCACTCGGACATTCACTCGACACGCAACGAGTGGGGCAATGCGCTTTATCCCATGGTGCCGGGGCATGAGATCGTCGGGAGGGTGACTGCTGTCGGTGCGGGAGTGACGAGATTCAAGGCCGGTGACCGCGTGGGTATCGGTGTGATTGTGGACTCATGCCGCAGATGCGCAAGTTGCAAGGCTGGAGAGGAGCAGTACTGCGAAGTTGGCGCCACTCTTACTTACGGGGCGAAGGACAAGTACGGCGAACTGACGCAAGGAGGATACGCGAACAACATCGTTACCGACGAGCACTTCGTTCATCGCGTATCGAAGGAACTCGATCCAGCGGGGGTGGCGCCGCTGCTCTGCGCGGGAATCACGACGTATTCACCGTTGCGCCATTGGGAGGTGGGCCCGGGAAAGAAGGTGGGCGTAGTAGGATTGGGCGGCCTGGGGCACATGGGACTGAAGTTTGCTCATTCCTTCGGCGCGCACGTGGTACAGTTCACGACTTCGCAGTCAAAGGTTGCAGACGCAAAGCGCTTGGGAGCCGACGAGGTCGTGCTGTCGAACGACGCGAATGCAATGGCCAAGGAAGCGAACAGCTTCGACTTTATACTCGATACTGTTTCGGCGGTACACGATCTGAATGCGTATCTGCCCCTGGTCAAGCGCGATGGTGTTTATTGCCAGGTTGGACTACCCGACCAGCCACCGACGATCTTCATGGGGAACCTCATTTTCAAGCGCCGGAATCTCTCGGGCTCGATCATCGGGGGCATGGCGGAGACGCAAGAGATGCTTGACTACTGCGCCGCGCACAACATCGTGTCGGACGTGGAAATAATTCCGATTGAGAAGATCAACGAAGCCTTCGAGCGTGTGGTGAAGGCCGACGTCAAGTACCGGTTCGTGATCGATATGTCGTCGCTGAAAAAGCCTTAAATGCACTAGACGCTGACAACTTTTGAAGAGGCAGTCGCTTCTGAATGTGAGGAGGAAAGAAGCATGCCATCCAAGAAGACCAGTTCGAAGAAGAGCGCGAAGAAGAGCTCCGCGAAAAAGACCAGCTCTAAGAAGTCGAGCGGCAGGAAATACAGCCCAAAGGCTTCGAGCTCCGTCGAGCGTGAAATGAAGACTATGAAGCAGGGAAAGCTCAAGTCCGGGCGCAGCGGCAAGAAGGTGACAAACCCAAAGCAGGCTATTGCGATCGGATTGTCTGAGGCCCGCAAGAAGGGAGCCAAAGTGCCCCCTCCAAAGAAGAGCTCTTCGAAGAAATCCGCGAAATCGTAAAGGAGGTGACGTTAGTCGCTCTTGCTTGCGGTTGATGTACTGCCGGCTCCTGAAGAGGAGCCGGTGCTGTTTGTCCCCGACGATGCCCCATCCGACGACGGCTTGGCGCTATCGGCGGGGGCAGATTTCTCGCCGCCGGTTTTTGAGTCGGAGGCAGGCGCCTTCGCGCTGCCCTTCCCGGCATAGTCATTCACATACCATCCGGCGCCTTTGAACTGGATCGCCGGCGCGGAGATCAGGCGCTCGACCTCGGCCCCGCACTCGGGGCACTCCTTTTCCTCGGGCGCACTGAAGCTCTGAATTTTCTCGAAGGTATGACCGCATTTCTTGCAGCGGTATTCGTAAAGGGGCAAGGCTAAGTACTCCTCAGAGAGTTACAAATCTATTCTACCGAGACGGGCTGAAATTTCTCCCCGAGGCTGGCGACGTGCACCTCGGAGATGGCCTCTACGCCACGCAGCGCACGCAGCACAGACTCGGTTATCTCTCCATCGACCTGAACGACCGCCAAGGCGGTTCCGCTCGGCGCAACGCGGTCTCCATTCGCACGACCGAGCGCGAAGTTCGCAATGTTGATGCGGTGGTCGCCAAGAATGGTGCCGATGCGGCCGATGACACCCGGGACATCCTGGTTGCGGATGGTAAGGACGGTGCCTTCGAGTGGTGCCTCGATGTCGATGCCGTCGAGGCTGAGCAGACGTGCGGAGCTTCCATGCAGCACGGTGCCGCTGGCGGCAACGTCGCCCGAATGCGTGTGGATGGTGAGCTTGAGAACATTTCCGGCACCGCCAGAAGCTGTCGGCTTCTTCTCTTCGAAAATGCGGATGCCGCGCTCCTGGGCCACGGATGCCGCGTTAATGCGATTCACACCCTCGGCGTGGCCGAAGATTCCTTCGATGGCGCTGTTGCGGATCAGGTCGGTTTTGGCTTCCGAGATGCGTCCGTTATAGGTGACCTTGACGCTCTCGATGCCTCCAGCCTGGAACTGTGCGAGGAAAGAGCCCAGCCGGTCGGCAAGCGTGATGTAAGGTGCGAGCTCGAGATACTCCTCATGCGAAAGCGAGGGAAGATTGACTGCGTTCTGGACAACGCCCAGCTTGAGATATTCGCGAACCTGCAGGGCGATCTGGACGCCGACGGCTTCCTGGGCCTCTGCGGTCGATCCCGCGATGTGCGGTGTGAGAACCACCTTGTCGGCCGCCCCGTTTTCCAGTTTTAGTAAAGGCGAGTCCTTCGGCGGCTCCTGATGGAACACGTCGAGCGCCGCGCCCGCGACGCGGCCGTTTGTCAGAGCCTCAGCCAGCGCCGGTTCATCGATCAACTCACCTCGCGCACAGTTGACGATACGCACGCCCTTCTTCATCTTCGCGAGATTTTCCCGGTCGATAATGCCGGCCGTTTGCGGCGTCAGTCCTACATGCAGGGTGAGATAGTCTGCCTCGCGAAAGAGCTGGTCAGTCGAGACGAGCTGGATTGAATGTTCGCGTGCGATCGAGGCAGAAACGAAAGGATCGTGCCCGATAACCTCCATGCCGAAGCCGCGAGCGCGTCGAGCGACCTCCAGCCCAATGCGGCCAAGGCCCAGCACACCCAGCTTCTTGCCGCGGAGCTCCACGCCCTGCAAGGACTTCTTCTCCCACTTGCCGGCATGCATCGTCGCGTTAGCCCTGGGGAGCTGCCGCGCCAGCGCCAGCATCATGCCCAGGGTAAGCTCGGCCACGGCGATTGCGTTTGCGCCGGGAGTATTCATCACAACGATGCCGCGACGCGTGGCCGCATCGGCATCGATGTTATCCACCCCTACTCCAGCACGGCCGATAACCCGCAGTTTTGGCGCGGAGGCCATCAGCGCATCATCGACCTGAACGGCGGAGCGGACAACGAGGCCGACCGCGTCGGCAATCTCCGCTGCAAGGCCGTTCCTGATCTGATCGTGGGTGACGATTCGCCAGTCAGGTTCACTTTGGAACACAGCAAGCGTAGCGGGAGATACCTTCTCCGCCAGCACAATCTTCATTCCTGCCCCTCTTTCGGTTTGGGAGACACGGCCGTCTCTCCGTTTATCGTGCGGAGACGGCCTCGATCAGTTCAGTTTTCGCCGAGTGTGATTCGCCCGCGAAGACCCTCTGAGCGGCAGCCAGTGCCTCGCCAAACTCAAAACCGGGGATCTTCAGGGCGCATACCGCTACCTGCTCAAGCGCGCCGATGATGGCAATCGTGTCCATGTAGTCGAAGAGGCCGATGTGGGCGACGCGGAAGATCTGTCCCTTCATCTCGCCCTGCCCATTGGTGAGTACCGCACCGAATCGGTTCTTCAGTTCCCTGACGATGACCCCCGAATCGACTCCGGCAGGAGGCAGCACGGCGGTTGCTGCGGCTGCTGGGGAGTCCGGCGCGAAGAGCCGCAGTCCCATGGCTTGTACAGCAGCGCGGGTCATGGCCGCGCACTTTTCGGCGTTGTCGATCAGCGCGTCGCGTCCAGCCGCGAGATCACCGCCTCCCTGCGCCGCGATGAAGTCCAGAGCCGCGCCGAGCCCGGCGATGAGGGCAACGGCTGGAGTGTAAGATGACTCGCCCTTATGGGCATTCTTGCGCTCCTTGCGAAGATCGAAGTAGTAGCGTGGATTGAGGGCAATCTCCATCGCA
>DATJMC010000051.1:0-19185 GCA_035508975.1 Occallatibacter sp. | reverse complement strand
GTGAGCCCCCCACCGACACCCGGCGTTCCCGGTGCGCCGCCATAGGTCAAATCCTGATTGCCAAACCCGGTTGTGAGCGGAGAGCCCACGTTCAATCCGCCGGACACCGTGTTGCATTGCACGCCTTCTGTCAGCCCGATCGATGCGCAAGTACGGCTGATGACGGTGCTCCCCGAGGCGACGCCTTCGCCCGGGTATGCCAAAATCTTGGTGGCGATCGGCGCCAGACCGCTCAGAGAATGAAATTGTGAAGTCTCATACCATTGCTGACCTGTGGCGTTCGATGAGTCGGGCGCCGCTTCAACATTGAAAAATGCAAAGATTCGGTTTTTCCAGATTGGGCCGCCTAGGCTGCCGCCGAAATTGTTTAAACGGCTTGTGTCGCGATTGACCCCGCGCTCCGCCGCTGTTCCGGGGCTATTCGAGCCCGGCCCATTCCACCGCTGATAGGCATTCAGGCCGGGACGATTCACCCTGAAAAACGCGCTGCCGTGCACAGTATTGCTTCCGCTTTTGCTCGTTACCTGGATTTGCGCGCCAGTGAACCGGCCCGTCTCGGCGTCGTAGCCGTTAGCAACCACCGTGACGCTTTCTACCGAGTCCTCGCTGGGAGTGATGATCGAAGTGCCGCCCCACACTGCGCTCGCCGTGCTGATGCCATCAATCGATACGCCGTTGGTCTCGTACTGGCCGCCCTGAGTCTGAAGCTGCGGCCCGTTTTCTGTCTTGTAGATCCCGTAGTTGCCCGCTCCCGTGCTTCCGCTCGAAGTTCCACCCGGACCCTGGTTGCCAGGCGTTGTGCTCGACCCTCCACCGCTCCCTTGCGATCCGTCGCCGAAGACGCCAGGCGTCAGTTGCGCAAGCTGGAAGGGATCGCGCGCATACGAGGGCATGTGCTGCACTTCCTCACTGCTGATCGTCGTGCTCTCCGTTGCCGAATCCGTGTTGAGCAGAGGCACAGACGCCTCCGTCACGGTCACCGTCTCTTGCGCCGCGCCCACCTCCATGCGCACGTCAAGCGTGTTTGGCTGATCGGGAATGAGAGCCACATCTGCCACTTCCTTCTGCTTGAAGCCATCTCGCGCGGCTGTCAACTGAAAGTGATCCGCAGGAAGTGAGTTGAAGGTGTAGATTCCCTCGCCATTCGAAATCGCAGTGCGAGTTTCGTTGGTGCCTTTGTCCACCAGAGTTACCGTTGCACCGGCAATCAAAGCACCGTTGGGGTCTGTCACGGTGCCGCGCAATGACGCGTTGTACTGGGCGTGCGCGGGATCCGCACCGGTGAAGAGAAAGAGGAATAAGGTCGCGGACGCGAAGATCCATAAAACCTTACGCGGTGAATGGCCAATCCAGTTACGATTCAGCTCTCGAACTAAACGAGCGGTTTGCATGATGGTCTCCTCGAAAAGACTTGCTGTGCACCGTTTGCCCCGCAGGGAATGCTGCGGACTTGTCTCCTGGGGCTCAACTGCGCAATCGATTGTGCAACGGCGTATTATTAATCCCGCATCATTCTCTTTGTCAATACGTTCCTTGTTGGAACTTCGTTGACCCCCGACAGACTCGAGGATGTTGTTCGTGGTTTTTTCTATCCTCGCGGTATCGCCGTGTGAATCAGCCGTCGCCTCGGCTGGTTGTGATCCAAACACACCACGTTGCGCGCAACGCGCATGACGACCGGGCGTTGCTCGCACCTCGATACTTCTCTCCAGCGCTCAAAGAGTGATGTCTCTCGCTCCCTCCGAGTCCACTGAAACCTGGATCACCCCGTCGGCCAGAGCCGAGGCGGCTCGCTGCAAAAAGCAGTTCCTGACGGGCCGGCAGATCGCCGCCCACATCCGCTGTCGGGTCCTGCCAGCTCCAAATCGGTTTTGGACCTTTCCAATCCAAAATCTTCGATCGCCTAAAACGTTAGCGGGCGAAAAGAACGAAAGTCCGTGATTGGGATCACGTATTCCTGTGACATCGCGGAGATAAGTCTTCCCTCCAACCTCTATCCTTGGCCCTGCCCCAGCATTCCTGATCGTCTGCGCAGCGCATCCTCATGCGGCCTTCTCTGGATAGCTCCGCCCTCGTTCCGACATCCAGCCATGGCGGAACGATTCCCGCAGAGAACGCCACCCCGTGGGCTGAAGATCGAGATCGTTCTCCCGCTATCGACGCAGGCCAGCGATGCTCGGTGGTCTTGCTGGTCCTGACCCTCTCTCTGGTCGTCGCTCTGACAGCATCAAATAAATCGCTTTATTCTTCACTGGCAGGTGCAGTACTATTCCCGAGAACCGAAGCAGGATCGGCAAGCCGGATCGCACGATGACCCGCCCGAGGTTGGCCCTTTCACCGACGCGATTACCGCCCGGTTCGTACCGACAATCATTGGAGCCCCTTATGCATTCTCGATTGAAAAAGGTCTTCTTCCCCTGTACGCTCCTGTTCCTCGCCCTCCCCACTCGTGCTGCGGAACCAAATCTGGAAATGAAAGTCACCGCCAATGGCTACCTGGACGCGCGCGGAGTGAGCATCATGCTCTATGACGACGCCTACAGTCCCGTCTTCTTCGACCAGAAGGACGCGGGCATGCAGATCATCCTGCATGGCAATCGCATTGCCACCAACGGCAGCCTGCGGCTTCTGCCTACTCCAGAGCAATGGGATGAGATTCCGACCATCAAGGCGCATCAGCCGGACAAGGCACACGACCGCATCACCGCCGATCTTTCCTATCCGGATTACCACCTCGACTACCACGTGGCCGTGTCTGCGGAGCCCGGCGGGGTCCGCGTCAGCGTAAATCTCGACCAACCCCTGCCCGCGAGCCTCGTAGGCCGCGCAGGCTACAATCTCGAATTCCTACCCTCCCTCTATATGGATAAGCCGTACAGCGTGGACAACAAAGTCTTCGGCGTGATGCCTCGTTATCCCGAAGATCGAATGACCACCGCTCCGCCCAAGCCCGGCGATCCGCAGCGCGTATGGTACGTGGAGCAATGGCACAAAGCCGAGGGATACACAGAGCCGCTGCCATTCGCCTCGGGGCAGAGCATTACACTCGGCGCCACCGACGCGGCCAATCGCATTACCGTGACTTCGGAGAGCGGACCCATCCTGATGTTCGATGGCCGCGACAAGGCTCAGAACGGCTGGTACGTCCTGCGCACGCTGATCCCTGCCGGTAAAACCAAGGATGCCCTCGTCTGGCACATCCGTCCCAACTACATTGCGGACTGGACGCGGCCTCCTATGATTGCGCACAGCCAGGCCGGTTATGCCGCAGACTTCCAGAAGATCGCTATCCTCGAACTGGATCCGAACTTCGATGCCCCCCGCACCGCCAAGGTTTTGCGCCTCTCCGAAGACGGTTCATTCAAGGAAGCATTCGAGGGCCCTGTCTCGACTCCCACTCCGTGGCTGCGCTATGTCTATGCGAAGTTCGATTTCTCCTCCGTCAAAAACCCCGGCCTGTACGTAATTGAGTACGCAAATCAGCGAAGTGATGTTTTCCCGATCGCCGAAAATGTTTACGAAAACACCTGGCAAACCACGCTGGACGGATTTCTCGCTGTGCAAATGGACCACGTGTCGGTACGCGACGGCTATCACGTCTGGCACGGCGTCGCCCACATGGATGATGCGCGCCAGGCCCCGCCCAACACGCCCCACTTCGACGGCTACAAGATGGGGCCCGACACCTATTCCCCCTTCAAACCCGGCGAGCACATCCCGAACCTCAATGTCGGCGGATGGTTTGACGCCGGCGACTTCGACAATGACGACTACGGCCAGTACGCGACAATCCAGAACCTCTCGCTCGCCTACAGCACCTTCCAACTGAAATGGGATGAACTTACGGTCGACCAGAAGGCCCGTTCTGTGGAAATGCATCGCCCTGACGGCATCCCCGATCTTGTCGAGCAGGTGGAGCATGGGGTCCTGCAGCAGCTCGCGCAAGTTCGGGCCTTCGGACACCCAATTACCGGAATCCAGTCGGCGTGGCTCACGCAGTATACGTTTGTCGGCGATGCGGCATCGCAGACAGACAACCTTCTCTATGATCCCGCGCTCTTGCCCGACGAAAGGAAGGGCGGCTCTTCCGGTAGTCTCGATGACCGCTGGGCCTGGACTGGATACACCACTTTCAACCAATATGGCGCGACCGCCTCACTGGCGGCCGCATCTCGCGTACTCCGGGGCTGGAATGATCCGCTCGCAAAAGAGTGCCTCGACACCGCCATCAAGCTCTGGAACGACGAGAAAACGCATCCGGCTCCCAACCCATTCCGGGGCGGGTTTGCTGCCCGCTTCGGACCGCCCGATTGGTCCGCCGCGCTTGAGCTGATGATCGCCACCGACGGAGCGGATCCTTACAAGCAGCGCGTCGAAGAACTCTTTCCCAGCGTGCTCGAGCATCTCGACGCTCGCGGTTGGACAGCGGTGCGGGCCCTCCCCTATCTCGACGCCAGTTACAAAGCAAAGTTCAGATCTGCTCTGCAAGACTGGCTGCCGAAATTGAATCAGCAATTGGACAAGACCCCGTTCGGCGTGCCGCCCACCCGCGGCGACTGGGGTGGCGCAGAGCAGGTCGCGGACTTCGGCGCGGAGATGTACTTCCTGCATGCGGCGTTTCCCGATCTCGTCGGCCCCGAGTATACGTTGCGCGCCGCAAACTACCTGCTCGGCACACACCCGGTCTCCAGCGAGTCCTACATCGCAGCCGTCGGTACGGTCTCCAGGCAACATACTTACTCGAACAATCGCGGGGACAACTCGTATATTCCCGGCGCCATGATTCCAGGCTACGTCGTCATCAAGCCCGACTTCCCGGAGTGCATCTCGGGCTTCGGCATGCTTTGGTTTGAGCATGAAACCACGGTCTCTGCCGCCAGCAGCTGGGTGCTCGAGGCCAACGCCGCCGAGGCCATCGTCAGGGAGAAGGAGACAGCCGCCCGCACATCGGGAAAATGATTGCAACGCGACCACTGACTGCGCTCATCGATCCGAGCTTCTGATTCGCAAAACCAGTTCCGGGACCGGAGAGATGCGCGTGCCCTGAAGGAGATCCTTGCCGTTGGATTCGTCGGCAGCCTGAGACTCTGGCGAAGCGGTCATACATGCCGCAGAATTGGGTGGAGGGTCGAATGTCAGTACAAGACAAAGTGATTGTCGTTGGCCTGGGGGCGATGGGCAGCGCAGTGACCTATCACTTGGCTAGGCGCGGCTATCGCGTCCTCGGACTCGATCAGTTCGACGTTCCCCACGACAAGGGCTCCAGTCACGGAATCACGCGAATCATCCGCCTTGCCTACTTTGAGCATCCTTCCTATGTCCCGCTATTGCTGCGTGCGTACCAGCTGTGGAGGCAACTTGAGCACGACCTCGGTTCCCAGCTCCTCTGGATCACCGGATCGCTCGACATCGGCGCGGTGTGTGAGGACTCCCGCCGCAGCTGCGAGCTGCATTCTCTGCCCCATGAGATTCTGACGGCTGCGGAGATCGCGCGGCGATTTCCGGCCTACCAATTGCCCTCTGACCTGATGGGACTGCTGCAACCCGAAGGTGGTTTTCTTGCGCCGGAAGCTTGCATCTCGGCGCACCTCAGACTCGCCGGCGCGCTGGGCGCCGAGTTGCACGGACGCGAACCCGTGCTGGAGTGGGAGGAAACAAAGAACACGATTCACGTGCGCACGAGCCGCGACACGTATGAAGCCGACTTCCTGGTCGTTACCGCCGGCGCCTGGGTCTCGAAGCTGGTTCCGGCCCTGTCCGCAATCACCAAGCCCGAACGTCAGGTGCTGGCGTGGCTGCAGCCAAAGACGCCCGGCCTCTTTCAGCCTTCAAACTTTCCCGTCTTCAACCTGCGCCTCAACGAAGGACATTTCTACGGATTTCCCGAGTTTGGCGTGCCAGGATTCAAATTCGGCCGATATCACCACCGGCATGAAAACGTTGACCCCGACACCATGAAGAGGGAAGCCGACAGCGAAGATGAACGCCTGCTGCGTGACTTTGCCATGCGCTACTTTCCTGAAGGGGCGGGGCCGACGTTGGCCCTCCACACGTGCCTGTTTACCAACACACCCGACGAGCATTTCCTCCTGGACTTCCATCCTGAGTCGCGGCGTGTCGTGATAGGCTCCCCGTGTTCGGGGCACGGCTTCAAGTTTTCCAGCGTCGTGGGCGAAGTCCTGGCGGATCTGGTCGAGCACGGCGACACGCATCTCGACATTTCCATGCATCGTTTCCAACGCTTCGCCGCAAAATGAAAACCCGCGAAGCCACGCAGGATGCGTCCAGTGCCAACCATTGCCTCACAGAACTCTGCCCTCGCCTGTCGATATCTCCTGGGCACGAAGGGCGAGTCCGTGCGCGACGGAAGTAAATTCATGGCCCCCGCGGATCTTCTCGTTTCCAAATCGGCGCGAGAAGATGCGCCTGACCGCGGGAACGAATGAGCTGCCGCCGGTGAGGAAGACGCGCTCGAGATCGCCTGCGGCAACGCCCGCTTTCTTCAACAATGAATCCACCGACTCCTCGATCGCGTGCAAATCGTCGGCAATCCATGATTCGAACTCCCGCCGTGCGACGGGAATCCGCAGATCGAGACCTCCATCGTGAAAACGGAATTCCGCCGATTCATGCTGCGAAAGAGCGAACTTTGTCCGCTGTACTGCCTGATGCAGCTGATATCCAAGATCCTGGTCGACGATCGCGATGAGCGCCTCGATCTTCTCTGGCTCAAGTGACCGCACGCGCGCGCTCTTCAAAATCTCGCGCACGTTATTGGTGCGCAGAAAAGAAAGATAATGCCAGCGCTCAAGGTTGGCGTAGATCCACGCGGGAACGGCGGGAAGGATTTTGTTCAGGGAGCGCGCCTCGCTATTCGATCCCAGAGCCGGCGAGATCAGCTTGCGAACAATTCGCGCATCGAAAGCATCGCCGGCCAGCCCGACTCCGCTATGGCCAAGCATCTTTCGCTTCCCCTTGCGATGCTTGCGTTCACCGGGTCCCACCCGAAGCAGCGAAAAATCGCTCGTGCCACCCCCGAAGTCCCCAATCAGGATCAATTCATCGTGGTCGAGAGTCGACTCGTAAGAATAAGCCGCCGCGACCGGCTCGAGCTCAAACCACACGCGCTCGAATCCGGCGATCTCAAACGCCTCGCGCAATCGCGCCACTGCGAAGTCGTCGTCTTCGTCGCTCTCGGCGCCGACAAAGCGAACCGGCCTTCCCACCACCGCGCTGTGAACCGGTTCATTGAATTGCTTTTCCGCCTGCTTGCGCAGATCGCTCAGGATGCGGGATATCAGCTCCTCGAGCCGATGTCTTCTGCCGAAGACCTCCGTGCCGGTGAGGGTGCGGCTCGACAAGTGCGACTTCAGGGATTGCACCAGTCTTCCCTTCTCATCGGCATCGAGGTAGCGCTCAACTGCGGCCGGCCCTGAAAAACCATGCGTGCGCTTCATCCCCCCGGAAGCCTTCACCTGTTCGAAGTAGAGAACCGAGCGAGACGAGAGGGTTTCGCCTCCAAGAAAGCTGAAGGTCGCAAGCTCGACTTTCGATTCGCCGCTCATAAGCGCGACCGAGCTGTTTGTGGTTCCAAAGTCGATTCCGGCGATGCGCAACGCAGAAGTCATTCCCTTTCGAGAATACCCGGCGCTGCGCGGCCAGGAGATCACAACGCGAAAAGCAATTCGATCAAGCCTCTTCGCGTCGGCGCATCCCAGCCGTCGCTCACACAACAAGGGCCTGCCGGTTCCTTGGCTACCCCGAAAGACAGGCGCAGGCTCCACTCACGTCGCTCCATCCAACGACATTGAATGAAGTCCAGTTACTTAGGTTTTCTCCCGCCTACCGTCTTTGCCCGATGTTTCTCTTGGCTCCTCGAGCCGACGCATAGAATAAGCGAACGAGCCCGGCTTTTTGACCGGCCGCTATCATAAAGCCGTACTTCCTCTGCACCATCTCTTCGCCTGAGTGTCTGCCCCACAACTGCGCGTTTCCGTACTGGAGATGGAATGAACGACTCCCGGCGGCCCCTGGTCCCTGCTCTTGGCTTTCTCTTGTGCGCGCTGATGTCGGGGTGCGGCGGCAAGACTGTCCTCAAAGCTCCCATCAGCCTCACCGTGAACTCCACCAGCCCTACGAGCGGCGTCCCCATCAAGGTCGCACCGGCCGACGTGAACGGAGCCGGAGACGGCACCACAAGCTTCATCCGCAATTATGCAGTCGGCACTACCGTCACCCTCACCGCTCCAGCCACGGAGCCCGGAGGCAACGGGTTCTCGTTCTGGAGCGGCTGCACTACGACCAATGGCGCAACCTGCACCGTGGCCATGACCACCGGGATCGTGGTGAGCGCAAACTATATCGCCCCCGCGGTCACGCCCACCGTGACCGTCACGCCCAACTTGTCGACCATCACCACATCGCAGCAGCTCATCGTCACCATCACGGTAGCCGGCAATAGCGGCGCGGCCCCGGCCACCGGGTCGGTCACGCTCACCAGTGGTTCTTACTCTTCGGGGGCGATCCCAGTCACCCAGGGAAGCTCCATCATCTCCATCGCTGCCGGTCAACTCGCTGTCGGCAGCGACACTCTCACTGCCGCCTACACACCCGACGCCGCCAGCACTGGGATTTACAACGCTGCCTCGGGAACCGGCACTGTCACTGTGACCTCGCAGGGATCCACGGGAACCGTGCCCGCCGCGCCCACAGGCCTCGCCGCAACTGCGGGAGACGCGCAGGTCGCGCTCGCATGGAACTCCAGCCCCGGGGCCACCAGCTACAACGTTAAGCGCGGCACCGCGAACGGCGGACCCTATACAACAGTCGGATCGCCCGCAATCACCAGCTACACCGACACCGGCCTGACCAATGGCACCACCTACTACTACGTCGTGACCGCGGTCGACGGCGCAGGCGAGAGCAGCAATTCAAATCAAGCCTCGGCCACCCCCACCGGCTCCGGAAGCAGCGGGACTGCCGTCACCATCAACGTCCTCGCCGACCGGCACACCATCAGCCCCTACATCTACGGCGGATCCTATCCGCAGGACGCCGCGCATGTCACCGACAGCGGCACCACCCTCGTCCGCTGGGGCGGAAATGCCACGTCAACCTATAACTGGCAATTGCAGTCTTACAACGCAGGCAACGACTACTACTTCGAAGACTTCGCCGCGGAGGGTTTCAGCGGCGGCGGCGATGGCAGTTCCACGCAATTCATCACCGACGTTCAGAATGCGGGCAGCCATCCTCTCATGACCATGGTGATGCTCCCGTGGGTCGCGCAAAGCCCCGAAACCTCCACCACGCAAGGCGGCACAGATAACTACCACTGGAGCTATTCTGTTGCGTCTTTCGGCGCCCAGTGCAGCACCGACACCTATAACACCGATGCGGGCGATGGGCTTAAGTCCGATTGTTCCACCCCCGTCACCACCAGCGCAGTCACTTCCGCTTACGATCCGCTGCTCGACGACAACACGCAGAGCTGTTCCGGCTCGACCTGCGTCTACCGCAACGCATGGGCTCAGGCGCTCGCCACCGCCTTCGGCAGCGGAACCTGCGCCGTGCCTTACTTCTCCAGCACCTCGTGCCACTTCTACGACATGGACAACGAGATGGAGATTTGGGGAAGCACGCATCGCGACGTCCACCCCAATCCATCCGGCTACGACGAACTCGCCAATGACTTCCTGACCGAAGCGCCTAAGCTCCAGACCTGGGATCCGCAGGCCGTGCGCTTCGGTCCCGTCACCTGCTGCTGGTGGTACTACTGGAACGGCGCCAACAACAACGACAAGGCCGCACACGGCGGCGTCGACTTCGTGCCCTGGTGGCTCAATCAGGTCTACTGGCAAGATCAGATCTCCGGTGCCCGCTCCCTCGACGTCTTCGATCTGCACGCGTACCCCGACGCCGATACCAGCAGCCTGACCCAGGCGCAGTTGCAGGCGCTTGCAGTCAGCATCTACCGCGATTACTGGGATCCGACCTTTGTCAGTCCCTCCAGCTCCATCAACCAGCAATACACCACCAACATCCAGCCAAACAAAACCATCCCCTTCCGCATCCCGCGCATGCGGGCAATCGTGAACATGATTTATCCGGGAACGCCGCTCAGCTTCACCGAATGGAGCGCGGCATTCGCCGGCGAGTCCGACTTCTCAACGGCCTTGGGCGATGCGGATGCCTATGGCATTCTCGGCCGCGAACGCGTCTCATTCGCTTCGCGCTGGGAGGCGCCGGTTCCCACACACCCCAACTACCAGGCGCTCAAGCTCTACACCAACTACGACGGCGCGCATGACGGCTTTGGAACCACCTCCGTCTCCGACACCAACGACGGCAATCCCAGCCTCTTCAGCAGCTACGCCGCGCTCGATTCCACCGGCAAGACGCTGACCGTGATCGTGCTCAACAAGGATCCGCAGAATGCGGCGCAAGCCCAGTTCACCCTTACCGGGTTCAACCCAACCTCCTATACGAGCTACACGCTCTCGTCGATTACTCCCACTGCCATCACCGCATCGACCTCGCAAAGCTGGTCGGCCTCGCAAACCTTCGCGCCCTACACCGCTACGCTGCTTGTCATCAGCGGCAGCCTCGCCAACACACCCGCATCCGACTGGGACCTCAATCCCGACACCATCATGGTCCCGCAGGGCGGCACAACCACTCTGCAACCGAAGATCATCAGCGGCACATCGAATGTGACCTTGTCGTCCGCGGTCTTCGACAGCTATGAGGGAACGACCGCATGCGGCGGCACTCTCGCCATTGGCACGTCGACCGTCTCGACCACTACCCCTGGATCGATCGCCGTCAACATGGGAACCACCTCGCCGGGCTTCTGCCACTTCACCGTGACCGGCAACGATGGCTCCGTCACTCAAACCGAAGGCGGCTGGATCGTCGTCGGCAATCCTCCCGCAACCCTCACGCCCGGCGGCTCCGGACAAGTGGGGAGTGCCGGCTCGACCCTCGCCAATCCCCTCACGGCAACACTCGCGCCCGGGCAATCCGGCGGTGCGGCTGCAGGCGCAAGCATCCTCTTCACCACCAGTGCGGGCTCACTCTCCAACGGCACCAACACAGGCACGAAGGTGATTGCGGTGACGAATTCGTCGGGCGTCGCCTCGGTGACCCTCACCCTGCCGGGCTCTGCCGGCCCGGTCCAGGTCGCCGCGCAGGCCCCGATCGCGCTCGGCGGCGCAGTCGCCAGCTTTTCCGAAACCGCACAATAATGACTCCGGGCTCAAGAAACTGCGGCGAGCACATCGGTTTCGATTAGAGTGAAGGTCATGCCGGGCAGGCACAGCAAAGCCACGATCATCAGCATGGCGGTCATTTCCATGGGCCTCGCTGCGCTTCTTCACGAGGCGCTTGGGCACGCCATCCCGGCTTGGCTGCGCGGCGATATGGTTACCCAGCTTACGAGCAACCACCTCTCCGATCTCCGGCCCGATCGCCTCGTCGAAACAGGCGGCACCATCGTCAATCTCTTCGCCGGGGCCGTTGCCTTGGCTGCCTCGTTTCGCGCCCGGCCTAACCTGCGCTTCTTCCTGTGGTTTTTTGCCGCCGTGAACCTACTCGATGGGGCGGGTTATTTTCTGTTTTCGGGAATTAGCGGAACGGGCGACTGGGCAGCCGTCATCGCAGGCCTTCCCCAACAGGTTGTCCTGCGCGCGGCCATGGCGATCTTTGGCGCCGTCCTCTACTTCCTCTGTCTGAAACTGCTCGCCATCGGATTGCGCCCTTTCCTGGCCACGCGGTCCGAGTACAACACCATCGGGCGCCTTCCGTACCTGGCCGCCTGCGCTTTCTACTGTGTGGCCGGAGCATTCGATCCGCTGGGCATCCGCCTGCTTTTCCTCTCTACCATTCCTGCGGCCTTCGGAGGCCTGTCGGGCTTGTTGTGGGCCGACGGCCTTCTGCCCGGGCACGCACCGCTCGAGCCTCTTCGCGTCACCCCCTCTCCCGCCTGGTGGTGGACGGCCGGCGTCTTCGCCCTCGTCTTTATTCTGACCCTCGGCCGCGGCATAAATTTCAGCCACTAGAAAGTTTTCGTGCACTCGCATGCGCGTTTGCCCAGACCCATGGGAAGAGCGACAAGATCTCGAGCCTCTGCTCAGGGCAGGCCGGCGTGCGGTACGGCAACACGCGCCATGAGGATGGCGGCGCGATGATGCGCAGCCGCTTCCGTTTCGTCGAAAGACGGCGCAACGCAAGCAAACAGCGTGCGCCCGTCGTCACCGCCCAGCATGCAGGCAAAGGCGCAGAGGCCGTTGGTCTTCAATTCTTCCAGGACCCTGCCGCCTTCCGCGACGCGGATGAGACGCTGGTGCAGCACATCCGCAACCCACACCGCTCCCTCAGCGTCCAGGCAGATGCCGTCCGGCGCCACATCAACCTCGTTCAGGATCTTGCCTGCATCCGTCGCGGTGGGCAGATCGCCGAAGGCAGCCCAGGTCCGCCGCGCGGTCAGGATGCCATCGCACACCGTGAAGGCGCTGAGACGGTTGGCCAGCGTTTCGGCAATGATGAGCGTGCGGCCATCGGGGGTCAGCACGGTGCCATTCGGAAAGCTCAGGTCGCCGGCGGCGATGGCAGCTTTTCCGTCGGCCGCAACCGCGATAAGCACTGTGGGGCAAACAGGCGCACCGCCAAAAAGATCGAAGCCGAAGTTGCCCGCCCAGGCACGCCCCTCGTGGTCCACGAGCATGTCATTCAAGCGTCCGGGCGCGAGCCTCGCGAGGTCGCAATGTTCAACCACTGATCCGTCGTGTTCCCGGCGTAGAATCTTGCGATCGACCATGGAGGTGATGAGAAGACGGCCGTCGGGCAGGAAACCAAGACCTGCGGGAAGGCCCTCAGTTCGTGCGTAAGTGTCGACTTGGCCATCGACTGAAATGGCGAGCACGCGGCGCGTATACCGGTCGGTGACATAGAGGCGCCCATCGCGCCACCGCGGACATTCCGTGAAGGACAGGCCATCCAAAAGCGTGGTGAACATAGGCGCAAAAGCCGGCGGATCAATCCGCCTTCCGATCGAAGGTGAAATCGCACGTCCGCACGGTGACCCAGCTTCCGCTTCCGTGCTTTTCGTCGAACTTCGCCGAAACCGCATGTTTGTAGGGCGTACCCTTCTGCGCATGATTCACGGCGTATTCCGACAGGTTGGTGAGGCCTTCCGCGATCAGTGCCGCGGAACCGTCGTCTTTGATGGGGCCGTCCAGGCTCATCCATCCGGGCTTGCCTTCGGTGCCGCGCTCGCCATGGAGGACTCCGTTCTTGATTCGCACGTCGAATTCGAACGAATAGGCCTTTGCGCCATCGGGCGATCGCGGGCACGTCAGCGTTGCGTCCCAGGCGCCATCGAAACGCGCGCCATCGGATGCGTGACCTGTCGTCGATAGAAGGAGCAGCAGGATTCCAGTGATCTTCCCTTTCAAGGCAAACCTTCCCTCCATCGCAGTGAGCATAAACCATCTTCGAGAACGGGAACAAACACTTCTTCAGCCCGGCAATTCCCTTGCTCCCGGTGCAGAGCGCGAGGCTCGCCTGCCGCCTTACTCGTTGGCCCCTTCCGGGTTCTGCATTCCACTGAAAATCTCCAGGGTTACCCCGAGATCGCGATCGGTGCCAAGGTAGGCCACACGAACGCCTTCGAACTCGCCCAGGAGAGGTACGGCAACGTCTCGGCTTGCCGCACCTCCCAGCATTTCATCGAAGTTTTGCGCCGCAACCGCGATGTGATGCACACCTCCTCCCTTCTCGGCCAGAAAGCGGGCGTAGATGCTCTCCTCGTCGAGCGGCTCGATGAGTTCCCATTGCATCGGGCCAACCATTGTCACTGCCAGGCGCCACGAGCGCTTGACCGGCTTTCCAAATTCGTAGAGGTCTTTCTCCTTGAACTCGTAAACCTTCCACGGACCGACACCGTATTCTTCGACGTATCGACACATCGTCGCTTCCAAGTCCCGCACCACAATCCCGATCTGCATCGTTTGCGTAAAGGCAGGTCCCCGCATCGTCTCTCCTCCCGGCGCGCTCGCCCAAACCGCTGCAAATTCCGTTCCGTGCGCAGGTTTGACCGCCCCATGGGAATATCCGGCGTTCCGTTGCTTGCCATTCTACGGTCGCGAAGAGGCTGGCGGCAGCCGAGGCGAACCCCCGGGGTCATCCGCAGAGGCTGTGAAGCTGTTGTCCTGAAGCGCGGCGCACTGCCTACAGATACTGCACGAATACGCGCTTCATGTGCTTGTCTTCGAGAATCCGTGCAATGCGTTTGACGATGTTGCGGCGCAAGTCGAGATCGACGGGAATATTGGGGTCTTGGTGCGCCTCATTAATCCTGGTTCCTACGGCGAACGTCACGCAATCGCTGTCAAGCAGCATGCGCGTCAGCCGTACGGCCGCGTTGGCCTTCAATTCCTCCGGAGCGCAGCCTTCTTCGAGCAGCCTCAATACTTCGCCGAGCGTCAGGATTCCTTCCGTGACAAGATCGAAGCCCTGCATTCTGGCCGTGGGCGGAACTCGCGAGTTGCGCGCTTGGTGAAGGTCGATCTCGATCGACCGGTTCAGCTGCCGCGAAATGATGTTTGCCGTGGTCCCGCCGCATATCACCTTTCGTCCGGTCGTCCTCTCCGCCATGCGCGCCAGGTCCTGGTCGTGCATGCGATTGAATGGCGCACCCGTCATGACCAGAAGTTGCCGCGGGCTCCGAACGTACACGACGCCGCACGTGATGTCGTCTTTGGCTGTCATGCCGTCAATCTCTTCGGCCCGGGCAACCAGCGCGCGAGAGAGTTCCCGCGCCGAGATCTGCGGATGCCGTTCAGTCTCCTGGCGCACGTAGGCCTCGACGTTCGGCAACCCCCATCCAATCGGCGTGCGAAACTCCCCCATGCCCGCTTGCGAGATGCCGTCCGAGAAGAACACGATGCGGTCTTCGCGCTTCGTATCGAAACTCGTATAGTTGATCACTCGGTCACGCCATCGGTCAGGCCGCAGTTCGACCCTTTCAACCTTCGCTTCACCCTCTGGCCGGATCAGCAAAAACGAGGGATTGCCGTGTTCGATGATTCTTGTCGTGCCTTTCCTCGCGATGTCGACTACCGTGAAAGTCGAGTAGCTGATCTTACGCACACTGCAAATGGGAAGCGTGTCCATAATGATCTCTGCCGACCTGCGAATGTCCATGGGACTGGTCGCGAACTTCAGCGCCATCGTAGCGGTCATGCTGGCAAGCACGCTCGCCTTCACGCCGCTTCCCAACCCATCCGACAGCACTGAAACAATCCGGCCTTCTTCCCTCACTTTTTCCGAGAGAAACACGTCGCCCGAAATCATCTGTCCATGCTTCGCTCGCTGGCAGAAATCAACCTCGATGAAATTCTCGTCGGCCGCGCTCACTTTGACTTCTCAAATCCGCGGTCATCCAGCTCGTCCGGGCTGAAAGATCGCACAATCGAGTTCAAGATGATTTCGGAATCAGCCGCATTTTCCCCCAGCAGGTAGGCGATCTGCTGCACCGTCTTCAGATTTTTCTGAATCACATCGCGGGCCCGCTCGATGATCTGCTCTTTCTGGAAGACAGGCTCGGTAATGTCCTGAAAGATGCCGCACAGCACCAGGTGAGGCTCTATGGAAAAAATGCTCGTATTGAGTATGCTGCGCTGGTAGCGAATGTCGTGGCTGACAATATCCTCCCCTGATTCCAGAACCCGCTGAAACAGGCTTGAAAATGGAATGACCGCATCCAGCGCTGCGCCTTCCAGTTCTTTCTCCACCTCGACGTCTTCTGAGAACAGTCGCAGAAAATTCCTGTTGCACTCGATGATCTTCAATTCCTCGTCAACAATCACGACGGCCGAGGGCATCTTCTTGAGCAGAGCATTGGCTTTTTTCTGGGCTAGCTTGCGCGTGTAGGTTGCGCACATCATACGCTCGGCATTATGTGCAATAAGGGCGTGCGCAAAGTCCCGGCAAGACTCGTAGCCGCATCCGCCGCAATTCAGTTCATCTTCGGCCGAGTATTTCCCAACACTGCGCAAAGCCTCGGCCACTTGCAGCTCGCTATGCTCGCTCCGGAGCACAGGAAAAGCGGCGTAAGAGTCCGTCCTTGCCACACTGCCCGCTCGCGGGGCGCTGTCCGCCGGCTTGGCGTATTCCAGCACCTCAAACCTGCGCCGGGCAATCGATCGGTTGCGTGCCGCTTTGGGGCCATTCACGCACGATCCCGCGCATGCGGTCAGCTCGAGAAAGATGTTGTGCTCCGGCCGCCATTCGCCGATCCCCTTCAACGCCTGTTCCACATTCGCCATTCCCGAGAACGACATCACTTGCGAAGCCCTTACTTCGCCGCCGCGGGTAATCCCCGCCATCATGCCGCCTTCGATTGGATAGAGTGCGCCTTCATGCGCATCCTCAAGGGCAAACCGGTCCTCTTCGGATTCCAGGAGCAGTGGCAGCTCGATGCTTTCCTCTTCGAGCCAGTTCTCGAGATCTTCGAACGTGAGGACCACGTCGAGCAGCTCCGGATGCTTCTCGGCTTCCTTCTTCTTCGCGATGCAAGGCCCGATGAACACAACCGCGATCTCGTTGCCATAATGCGCTCGCAACAGCTTGCAGTGCGTAAGCAGCGGAGAAAGCAGCGGCGACACGTTCGATTGAGACTCCGGATGATACTTGGAAATAAAGTCCACCACAACCGGGCATGCGGATGAAACCCAGACTCGCCCCGGCTCCGCCACCATCAGCCGCTGCACGCTCTCTGAAACTAGTTGCGCGCCCAGCGCCGTCTCCGACACGGCCAGGAATCCCAGCTTCTTGAGACCGTGAATCAACTGACCCGCCCGAAGCCCGGGGAATTGCGCCACAAAAGAAGGCGCGACCGAAGCGATCACCTTGCGTCCGCTCGCAAGAAACTCCTTCACCCTCGGGAGATCGTTGCGAACCTGCTTGGCGTTGTTCGGGCAGGCAACAATGCAGTTGCCGCACAGCACGCACATCTCCGGAACCACGCGCGCATAACCATCCTGCACGCGGATCGCTTTTACCGGGCACTCGCGAATGCATTTGTGGCAATCCTGGCACTCGCGGCGCTCGGTATAGATGGCGTGGAGCATTGTCATCGATCAACCCGTCCTGGCGTTCAATGCGAGCAGAATCTCGCGCAATTTGGCAGGATTGATCTGGTGAATATGCTCGCCGCGCACCACGAGGTTGGGACCCTGCTTACACTCGTCCTGGCATAGACAACCCGCCAGGCGAACTGAACTTTGCAATCCGTGACCTGCGAGGTAAGCTTCAATCGCTGCAAGATGCTGCGAATTGCCCCGTGCAAAGCAGGAACTTCCCAGGCATACCACAATCTCGACGGCCTTGCTTTCATCCGCCATAGCCGGGCTCCTCGAGCTGAACAAGCTGCGTGGCGGAGCGCGCCACAACGCCCGCTTCGACTTCGAAGCTGCCTCGTTCGCCCGCGTTCCGGCCTGGAAAGCGGCTCAACGAACGAATCTGGCTGCTTAAGCACCGGCTGCAATCCGTCGCACTCTCATCGATGCACGCCTTGGCCGGATAAATCTGGTAGAGCGCGCGGTATTTCACCGGGGTCAGATTCGGCATCACCACGTTCGCGCCCACTTGCAATCCGCGCATTCGTCCATGCCGGCGATTGATCGTCGCCAGCGCAGTGGTGCTGGGAATGTTTGCGTCCGGGCATAGAATCCGCGCCAGGGCGATCATTTTGTAGACCATCGTCTCGCTGTTCGGAGCCTGATCTGCGCCAGCGATGGGCGGACGAAGCTGCCCCGAACCCAGGGGTGTGGCGGGGTGTGCAATGTATGGGCCGATCCCAATCATGTCGAGATCGAAATCTTGGAATGCGAGCAGGTCTCGCGCCAGGCTCGCGTACGACTGGCCGGGAATCCCGACCATCACCCCGCCGCCGATCTCGTAGCCCAGGGCTTTGAGTTCCTTCAGCAACATCAGGCGATCGGGGCGATCCAAAAACCGCCGCGGATGGATGGCACGGTATAAGTATGGATCCGATGTCTCGAAGCGCAACAGGTACCGGTCGGCTCCGGCGTGTCGCCACATTTTCAAATCGTCCCGGCTGCGTTCTCCCAGGCTCAAAGTTACGGCCAGCGGCGTTTCGCGCTTGATCCACCGCACAATATCTGCGATCCACTCCGCGGTGAGTGCGTCATCTTCGCCCGCCTGCATGACAACCGTGCCGTAGCCGAGTTCCACACCTGTCAGTGCGCACCGTTCAATCTCCTCGCGGGTCATGCGGTACCGTTCAAGGCTGCCGTTCGCTTTGCGCAGGCCGCAATACATGCACTGCCTCTCGCAGTGGCTCGAGATTTCGATCAGTCCGCGCAGATGCACCGCATCACCGACGTTTTCTCTCCGCACCGCGTCGGCCCGCGCGTAGAGTGCGCTCAATGCGCTCGGCGTCTCCTCCTTGAGCCAGCCAAGAAGCTCGGATTGGGAGAGGGTCGTCACGCTCAGTTCACCCGTGCAACTGCGGCCTCCGAGCTTTGTAACGGGCGTGCGGCACGGGACAGCTTCTCGGCACTCAACTCGCGATACGCCGCCAGAGCTTCGGGAAACGGTTCGAGTGCCCGCTCGAGGATTCCCTGCGCCATTGCGATCACCAGCCCGTAATTCGTAATCGGCACGCCCTGTCGCCGGCATTCGTGGATGCGGCTCATCATCTCCCGCCGGTTCCACATGCACGCTCCGCAATGGACCACCAGCTTGTACGGCGAGAGGTCCTTCGGGAAATCCCGCCCTTTCACGTGCGTGAACTCGAGCTTCCCGCCCACATAGCTCTCCAGCCACCGCGGAATCTTTACCCTCCCGATGTCCTCTTCGATGGGGTGGTGCGTGCACGTCTCCGCAATCAGCACGCGATCACCGGGGCGCAGGTCCTCCACCGTCAGAGCCGCCTTGGTTTGCGCGACCAGATCACCTTTCAGCCGGGAAAGCAGAATGGAAAACGCGGTCAGGGGCACGCTCGCCGGAGTCAGCTTGGCCACCGTGTCGAATACCTGGGCGTCAGTCACCACCAGGCTTGGCGGCATTTTCATATTGCCGAGCGCTCGCTCAAATCCCGCGTCTTTCACCACGACACACGACGATTCGCCGTCGAGAAGATCGCGCATCGCCTGCACT
>DATJMC010000050.1:0-3493 GCA_035508975.1 Occallatibacter sp. | reverse complement strand
AGGCCGTAGCGGTCTTCGACGGGATACCAGGGCTGGCGAGCGACTTCGAGATTCTTGCCGCCGTCGGGCTCGCAGGGCTGGCGAAGGCAGTGACCTTCGACATCGAAGAGCCAGCCGTGATAACAGCAGGCGATTCCCTCTTCGGAAACTTTGCCGTAGAGCAGCGTGGTGCCGCGGTGCATGCAGCGCGGATAGAGCAGGCCGGGGCGGCCGAGCTTGTCGCGGAAGAGGATCAGATCCTCGCCGAGAATGCGAACCTGCTGCGGGCGAGCGGTGACGCCGGCGGATGCGGCGACGGGCTGCCAGTAACGGCGCATGAGTTCACCGCACGGAGTGCCGGGGCCGACCTGCGTGAGTTCGTAATCGGGATGCTGCAGGGGTCTGCCGTACGCGCTGCCGTCGGCGGATCGTTTGCGCTGCGTTGCCTCGCTCATATTCCCCCCCCTATAACTGCCTCTTCACTTGTTAAGACGCAATAGACTCCTCGGGAGGGTAGTTGTCAAGAGGCGGCGGGAGGACGAGGCCGGGCGCGGCTTTCGGTGATTCGGCGATTGGATAATTGGATCGGGTTGCCGTCAGGATCCTTGCCGTCGCAGAGACAGAGGACAGCGCCTTGGCGAACTTTGCCGAAGATTGCGCCGCGCGCGACGAGCTCTTCGCGCATGGACGTGACGTCTTTCGCGTAGAAGACGATCTTCGGGCCCTTGCGACCGGGCGACGAGGGACCGGAATGCAGCGCTATGCTCGCGCCGCCGGCTGCAAACTCCCGCCAGCCTTTTTCCTCGCTCACCTGCTTGAGGCCGAGGACTTCGCGGTAGAACTTCGTCATCGCATCCATTCGAGCTGTGAAGAGAATTACTCGGGCCATCCTCATCGCGCGTCTCCAGGTTTCGATTCGGGCGCCAGCGAAGTGCTCTGATTCAGGATGATCTGCCAGCCATCGAGTTTGCGGAGCCAGACCGTCGAGATGCGGAGGTGGAGGGTGCGGGACGGGGCGACGGTAAGGTCGTCGACAGCGAGAACGATGGCCCCGCCTTTGAAGAACACTACTTTGCTTTCCTTCATTTTGTAGCTGATGGCTTTCATCTTGCCGCTGGTGATCGCATTGATGAATTCGGCTTTTGTCTGCAGGAGGCCGCTGTCGTGAATGAAAGTGGCGTTGTCGGCGACGAGAGCGGAGAGCACGGGCATGTCGGGGGTGATGCCGGCGTCCTGGAATTTTTTCTGAAGGGCGAGGATTTGGGTGGCGTTCAGCGCACCCTTTGCGTCGTCACTCTGGGCACGCGCCGGAGGGGCGGCGGGGCCGGCGACGAGCAGCGCTGCGAACCGCGGGAGCGCGGCGAAGCCTGACGAGATGCTCGTTCGAGAGCCGCGATTCTTCATGAGTCCTCCGATTTCCTTGACGGATGGGACCGCGATTCTACATGGGGACGCTGCGAACGCCAAACGAGGCGGTTCTGGGAAGGCCTCTAGCTGGACCGGGCAAGTGTTGCCGAGCGGGTCGGCAAGTTCTGTTGCGGTACAGGTAGCAATCGGCTCGCCAGAATCGAGGCGGTTGATGCAACGAGCGTAGAATCCGGCGCTTACGAAGCGCGCGGACGATGGACGGTTTGGCACCCGTCATGCAGTTCCCCGGATGCGAGTATCGGCGGTATTGCGCTTTCGCGAACGCCGATTTTCGCAACAGCAGTCGTCTCCATTCAGGAGGAGATCCATGTCGGTTTCAGGCATCGTTAGCAGTCTGGTGAGCAACGTGATCGCTTCCCAGACGCAGAACACAGCAAACCCGTTTCAGAAATTGCAGTCGGAATTCAAGCAGCTCGGACAGGATTTGCAATCGGGCAATCTTTCGGCGGCGCAATCGGATTTCTCAACGCTCGAACAGAACGCGCCCGCAGGGAGCGCCCTGGCGAATCTGAATTCGTCTTCGTCGTCCACTTCGTCGACGCAGGGCAGCAATCCGCTGCAGAGCGCGTTCAGCCAGCTCTCGCAGGATTTGCAATCCGGAAATCTTTCCGGGGCACAATCCGACTTTTCCACGATTCAGCAGGATCTGCAGGGTCAGGGCGCGCGCTTCCACCATCATCATCACGGCGGCGGTGCAGGCTCCTCGGCGATCAACCAGGAATTTCAGGCGCTCGGACAGGCGCTGCAATCCGGGAATTTGTCGAGCGCTCAGCAGGCCTATACGTCGCTGCAGCAGGATTTTCAGCAGTTTGCGGCGAACGGCAGCGGACAGAGTGGCGCGTCTTCAGGCACCGCGGCGGCTGCGCCGAGCATCTCGGTGAACGCGTAAGTTAGAGGCCGATCGAGGGAGCGAATGAGGGCCAGGTGCCTGGCCCTCACCGAAAACGGAAGCGGTTAGTTTGCCGCGGCCACGGCGATCGTGTTGCGACGCCGAGCAAATCCCACCACGGCGATCAAACCGAGCAGCAAGAGCACGAGCGAGCCGGGCTCAGGCGTGACGACGAGGAATTCCTGGGGCGAGTTCGCCGGGCAGGCGCCGCCGTTGCAATTGGTGGCCGTGCCGGGCACCTCGGTGTAGACCAGGACGTTGGCGAAATCGGCGGAGGTCAGACCCTGCGTCGAGATCGCGTTCGTCGCGGTGTTGATCCAGCCCTGCGCGGCGGCCAGCGTGCCGGGATCGCCGGCGAGGTAGCTGGTGACATCCGAATTATCGAGCGCGAGCCAAATGGCGAAAGAGATGTCTTCGGTCTGGGTGGTAGTGACATCCGGAGCGAACAACTGCTCGGCGAGCCACGCGGCGACGTCGTAGTTCTGCTGCGCGCCGGGCTCGGCACCCCATTTCACATTTCCAGCGAGGTTGGCGACGGTGGAGACGGTCGCCGACCAAGACTCGCCGATATACGAATCGTCGGCAAAGTCATCGCAAATCACAGGCGTGTTCGCCACGCCGCCCACTGTGCCCGTGTACGGACTGGTGTACACGCCATCGAGCGAGTTTCCCGAGCCGACGCCGGTAAGCGTCATGCTGATTCCGTCAGCGCGCGAAGGGAAAGCGGAAATCGCAATACCAAGCAAAAGCGTGAGGATCCCCAAGGTCTTTTTCATGCCCGAACCGGAGCATTTAAAGGACCACTTCAAGAGTTGGATGGTCGGTCTAAGGCGCTTGCAATCACAGCTTTACAGGTGTATCACATCGATACAGTTTGCGAAAAGCGCGGATATGTGAACTCGATCGGCATCGGAGAGAAGTTCTCTGCGGTCCTGTGCGGGCCAGAACTTGGGTACTGCGGGGGCCAGGAACAAGCGGCGATCCGAGATTTCAGATTTCAGAGTTCGGAGTTGAGAGTTGAGGAGTTGAGAAGCTGCCTACGGAACGAGCAGGAATGGGAACTTAATCGGCGTTGGCGGAGGGCTTGGGGGCGTAGTAGCCGGTGCGGGTGCGGACGTTGATTTTGCCGAGGCCCTTTGGCGGGAAGACGCGTACTTGCACGGAGCGGAAAGTGCCGTCGCGCGAGCCGTTGGTGGG
>DATJMC010000049.1:0-19255 GCA_035508975.1 Occallatibacter sp. | reverse complement strand
TCGAGGGGGGTGAGGAAGGACGAGTAGAGTCCATTCTCGCGGCACTGCGGCGCGACATGTGGAGGTATGCCGGCCTGTTGCGCGAGGCAACCACGCTGCGGGAGGGGCTCCGGGCGCAGGTGGAGAGTGAAGGTACGCTGGCCGAGATTGGCGCAGGGCGGATAAGCCGCCGGCTGGTGGAGGCGCAATCCCTTAGCGCGGTTGCGGGTGCGATCCTGCTGTCGGCCCTGGCACGGACGGAGAGCCGGGGTGCGCATTTCCGGAACGACTTTCCCATGCGGGATGACGCGCACTTTCGGAAGCACTCCATTCTCCGGCCCGAGGGAACTGCCGAGCCTCGCATTGCGTTTGAAGCATGGTGAGACGAAAAAGCGCCGTTTGATTGCAGATTGCGAACCCTGCGGTGACGAATAGATGGATCCGATGGCGGATTCAACCTTGTACACTGCTTGCACACAGGAGGTTTCCCCTATGCAGACCCGGATTCAAGGCACCACTATGCCGGTGCTGGATGTTCTGCTCGAACCGAACGAGAGCGTCTTTTCAGAGAGCGGCGAACTCTCGTGGATGACGGCCTCGATCCAGATGACCACCCACACGCAAATGGGCGGAGGCGGGGGCCTATTCGGCATTCTCAAGCGGGTAGCCGGCGGCGGAAGCATTTTTATGACCGAGTACCGGGCTTACCAGTATCCCGGCGAGGTTTCGTTTGCCACCAAGGTTCCGGGGCACATTGTGCCGGTGCAGGTGGGGCAGGGCCAGGAGTATCTCGTGCACCGGCACGGGTTCCTTTGCGCTACGCCGGCGGTGACCATCGGGGTCGGCTTCCAGCAGTCGCTGGGAGCGGGCATCTTCGGCGGGGACGGTTTCCTGCTGCAAAAGCTCAGCGGGATGGGCATGGCCTGGCTCGAGCTCTCGGGCGAACTGATCGTGAAGGATCTTGCGCCCGGGGAGATGCTGCGCGTGCATCCGGGTCACGTGGGGGCCTTCCAGGCCTCGGTGAGTTTCCAGATCACGACGGTGCCGGGCATCAAGAACATGATTTTCGGGGGCGACGGATTGTTCCTTGCCGTGATGGTGGGGCCGGGCCGGGTCTGGTTGCAGACTTTACCCATCTCGCGGCTTGCGCATCAGATTAGCGAGTACCTGCCGCGCGCGGAGAGCCGGCAGGTGGCGCCTGCGACCGGAGGCGCTTTGCTGGGCGGAATCGTGGGGTCGATCCTGAGCGGAGACCAGTAGGGGCGCTCACTGACGCCGGACGAAAGGAAGCTGTCGGATGATCGATGCCAATCCGCAGAGAAGCAGCCGGCGCGGCGATATTGTCTTTGTTTTTGCGCTTGCCATGGCGTGCTACGTCGCCTGGCTGCTTCGCGACGTGCTGGTCATTCTGTATGTCAGCGCGCTTTTCGCCGTGATCTTCGCGCCCATCGTGCAGTCGGTTTCCAAGGTGCAGGTGGGCCGGTGGCGGCCCTTCAAAGGCATCGCGGTGTTGATTCTTCCACTTGGCATTGTCGGCGTGGCGCTTTTATTTGGATTCTTTGCCTTGCCGCCGGTCTTGCACGATCTGCAGGAATTTTCGCGGGAGATGCCGGCGCGCACGCCGGCGTTGCTCGAGCGTTTCAGCCATATCCCTTTCGCTGATCGCATCGACCCCGATGAGATCAATGCGCGCGTCCAGGATTTTTTGAGTCACGCGGCAACGTATCTGCTGGTTTCGATCCGCGACTGGGCGGGCAAGCTCTTTGAGATCGTCACCGGGTTCATTCTCACCATTTACTTCATCCTCGAGGGAGACCATGCGTATCGCTGGTTTCTGTCTTTTTTCTCTGCCAAGAGCCGCGAGCGCCTCGACCTGACGCTGCAACGAGCCGAGGTTCGAATGGGCAAGTGGCTGCTCGGGCAAGGCAGCCTGATGCTCATCCTGGGCGTGACGAGCACCATCGTCTTCGTGTCACTGCGCGTCCGCTATGCGTATGCGCTGGGCGCGCTGACGGGGCTGCTGAACGTGATTCCGATTCTCGGCGCAGCGGTTTGCGTTGCCCTTGCCCTGTTGGTTGCGGCCATTGACTCGTGGGGACGGGTGCTGGGGGTGGCGATTTTCTACGCGGTTTATTTGCAGGTGGAGAGCTCGTTTCTTACGCCTCGCATCATGAAGAGCAGAGTTGGCCTTCCGGGTCTCGCGATCCTTGTCGCCTTGCTGATCGGCTCAGCGGTGGCCGGTATCGTTGGGGCGATGGTCTCGGTGCCGACAGCGGTCCTGGTCGCCGAACTTGTTGACGAATACCTGGTCAACAAGAGTGCGACCTGAAGGCGCCGACCTCACACGACCATCACTTAAGCGATCGCGTGGCCGCATCGACGGCGACCTTCATCACTCCGCAGTCGGAGAGGAAGCGCACCAGGCCGCCGGTGAGTGGCTCGCGCGGGATAGAATACCCGGCGGCCTGCGGGGCGCGGGCGCTCGACACCCGCACCAGAGTCGGCTCCAAGGTCAAGCGTGGCGCCGCGGCCATCTTCAGATCTCCGGAACCCTGCGCACCGAGAATCAACGATCCGAGGTTCCGGGCCAGCTCGAGGTTGAAGCCCTCGGTGACAAAAACAAACTTGCCCCGCGTGGTGATCACCACCGGGCCTTCGCTCGTCGACCAGACCTTTTCGGTGGTGCCGTCGTTGGCGGGAGGGGCACTGGGCATGGGCTTGAGGCCGGAGTATTTTCGGCCCAGCTCGGAGGCATAGAGATCTGCAAAGCCCTGCGCCGAGGCGCTGCTCTTCCACACCGAAAGATAGAGCAAGGCGACGGACTTGGTGGATGCCTGTTCGGCAGGGGTCGCGTCGCGCAACTGTCCCGCCCAGTAAAGTCCGCCATCCCAGGCGGGCGTGAACTGGCTGGCTGCGGCATCTCCGCCGAAGATGCCGGTGAGGATGTGGACGTCGAGCTGTCCTACCTGGCCTATGTCATAGGGCCGGTATTGCTTGTCCACGAGCGGGTGAATGTCGGGAAGAAAGGGAATTGAAGGCGAACGTCCTTTCTCATACACGCGCGGATTCATGATCTCCCACGAGGATGTTGGTGGCCGATCGAGCGCGCCGGTGAACGCCGCGGCTTGACCCTCGTCCATCCACACATCCTGCTCGAAGCTGAGGCCCTCGCGGTAAGGGAACATGAGAGATTCAGAGAGCAGGAGCGGGGCGCGGGCCAGGACCGGCGAGTCGCCCGCGCCATTCATCTGCTGCTTGATCACGTCCACGACTTCCGGATCCTTGATCAGACTGTGGCCCATCGGCTTGAGAATGTTGTCCATCATGACCGCCGTGGCCTGACCTTCCGTGACAGCCTCGCGCGCGGTGTCGAGCTCGTCTTTGGCCAGATGTACCGTGTCGTCGCTCTCGTTGGTCGATACATCTTCAGGAGTCTGGTCGCTCCATTTGTCGAGGTCGACATGCTGATCCTGCAAGGCATGCGTCAATTCATGGGCGAGCACCGGTTTCTGGTCGTCTATGCTCACCCAGTCGAGCAGGTTCACGGTTTTGGTCTTGGGATCGTAGAAGGCCTCGATCTGCTCCTTGAGCAAGGACAGGAGGAAGGGCTTGAGGTCGAAGTCGCGGTCGAGCAAGCCGAATTTCTTGAGGACGATTTCGCTGCGCTGCATGCGTTTCGCGTCTTCGTCTTCGTCGAATTTCTCTTTGAGATAGCTCTCGACCTGGGCGCGGGTGGTGAGCTGGCGTTTCACCTCGCTCTTGATGGGCAGCCCGGTTTCGTCAGAAGAAAACTTCAGGAGCTGGTCTACGAGCGAAAACAGCTGCTGCGCTTCCTGGGGTGTGATGTGGGTTTCGCCCTTGGCCTTGTCCTTTTGGTCCTGATTGCCCGATTGGGGCGCAGTGGGAGCCTGCGGAGGGGCGCCGAACGCCGGAAGGACAGACGAAGGGGCACCGAGCGCGAGCGCTAAGGTCCAGATAAGCCAGCATTTTCGCGCCACGATGGGCCTCCTCGTCATGTATTGCAGCCAGGTTCGATCGACTCCGTCGGTGGAGAGACGGCATCTAATCCCAAGGCTATAATCAGGATGGGCTTGGCGTAAACTTCGCGGAACAAATCGTGATTCCAGGACTTCAGAATAACCCCCCCATGACCGAATCGGCGCTAGCGACCATGAACCCGGTGACCCCTTTGGCCGCGCTTCTGGCGGGCGGTGCAAAGCCGCCGCAGCTTGTTGACTATCGATGCGTGCAGACCGCACGGGAGTTGGACGCAGCGGAGACTGAAATAGCGGCATTGGCTTCGGGCGCGGCCGTGCACGATCTGGGATGGATGCGTCGGGTTGCGTTGCGTGGCGAAGATCGCTTCCGCTGGCTGAGCGGCATGGTGACGAACACGGTCACCGACCTGCCTGCGCATGGTGGGGCGTGGAACCTCGTGCTGAATGCGCAAGGGCGGATCCAGGGAGAATTGACCACGTGGCGTGACGGCGATGCGTTGGAACTGGAAATCAGCGCGGAGCAGTATGAGCGGCTGCTGGCCCACCTTGAGCGCTTCATCATCATGGACGATGTGGAACTGGTACCGCTGGGACAGGAGACGCCGGAGACGGGGGTGGGGCTCACCGGTCCGAAGGCAGACGAGGTGCTGGAACGGGTCGGGTTGCCGGTGTGCGATCAGCCGATGACGGGAACGGCGGTGGAGTGGAACGGCTGGCAAGTGAGGATCGTGCGCAGCTTCGGAGCGCTCGGCAAGCACTACGAGTTTTTCTTGCCGACGGCGGGATTAGGAAAGTTGTGGTCGTGCCTGCGCACGGCAGGGGCGTTTCCCGTGGGAGTGGCGATGCTCGATGCGTTTCGGATTGCCGAAGGGATTCCGGCGTACGGCGTGGACATAGCCGAACGCGATTTGCCACAGGAGACTTCGCAGATGCGCGCCCTGCACTTCAGCAAAGGCTGCTACCTGGGCCAGGAGATCGTGGAACGGATTCGCTCGCGCGGCAAGGTGCACCGGCATTTGCGTTTGCTTGAGTTGGAGGGAGCGCTTCCCGCGGCGGGTACGGAGTTGACGCATGCAGGGACGGTGGGCGGCACGATCACCAGCGCAGCCGAGTTGCCGCTGGCCAGCGGAAAACGCCGCTTTGCGCTGGCCATGCTGCGCGAAGAAGCGGAAGCAGCCAATGCGCCGCTCACGTATGGCGCGGAGGCAATGGCGGCGCGGATTTTGAGTGCGCCGCCGACACTTTGATATCACTGGATTGAGAAGACACAGCCATGAGCGATACACCGAAGTTTGAGGTCATCGACCGCCGCAAATTCAAAGCGGAAGAAGAGCAGGAGAGCTCGCCAACCTCGAAGGAGGCGGCGCCGTCCGAAGCGTCTTCGGGCCCGAGGCTGGTTGTGCCGCCGGAGGCAGAGGAACCGGCAAAGGCCGCGGCCGCTCCCGAAGAGGAGATGCTAAGCGAGTTGCCGCCGGCACCGACCAAGGAAGAGAGCCGGGAACAGAAGAGCGCCTACGACGCCTCGGCGCAGCGGCTCGAAGACCTGGTCAGGGCGCAGAACCCGGGCATCGGCGCGCAGCCGCCGGTGGGGTTCGAGCATCTGGTGCAGCAACTCTACCTCTCGGCCATGATCCAGATGGGCGCGGGAACGCAGGAAGGACAGCGCCCGCGCGTTGACATCATGGGCGCGCGGCAGACCATCGACATGCTGGGCGTGCTGGCGGAAAAGACCAAGGGGAACCTGAGCGAAGTGGAGGATCGCACGCTGCAGACAGTGCTCTTCGAAGTGCGCATGGCCTTTCTTGAATTGACCAACATGATCACCATGCAGGGGATTCCCACGCCGCCCACGGCCAAACGCTAGGTACGGAGTTCGAATCCGCATGGAGGGACTGGTTACATTTCTCGGCACCGGGACCTCGATGGGGGTACCGACACTGGGATGCAGGTGCGCGGTGTGCACGTCGCCTGATCCGCGCGACCGGCGGCTGCGGCCGTCGTTGCTGCTGCGCTGGCACGAGGGGGAAAAAGAGCGCGTCGTCGTGATCGACACCGGTCCGGATTTTCGCGAGCAGGCGCTGCGCTATGGGCTCGCGCGTATCGATGCCGTGTTGTACACCCACGGGCACGCCGACCACATCATGGGCATGGACGACCTGCGTCCTTTGAGCTTTACGGTGGCGCGCGAGGGCGGGCAGATTCCGCTCTACGCGACCGAAGAGACTGGAGAGGTTCTGCGGCGGATCTTCGATTACACCTTCTCGCCGCAAGCCACGTATCCCACGCGGGCGCGGGTTCGGATCGAGCCTCTGTACGAACGAACCATCGTGCATGGTGTGGAGTTCGTTTCCGTTCCCGTTCAGCATGGAGGAATGAGCATCATCGGCTTTCGTTTCGGGGGCACGGCCTACCTCACCGACGTGAGCGCGATTCCCGAGGCCAGCTTTGCGTTACTTGCCGGGGTGGACTGCCTCATACTCGGGGCGCTGCGCCATAAGCCGCATCCCAGCCACGCGACCCTCGAGCAGGCGATGGAGTGGGTGCGGCGCATTGGGGCGCGGCAGGCATGGTTTACGCACATCTCGCACGACCTTGGCCACGCGGAAACGAACCACGCGCTGCCTTCGGGCATGGCGCTGGCTTACGATGGCCAGACCTTTCGCGTGGACCTATGAGCAAGTCGAACGAGGTGAGGATTCCCGTGTATCGCTCGCTGGCCGAGGTTCCGGCGGTGTTCGGGCCGACGATTGCAGCGATCGGCAACTTCGACGGCGTGCATCGCGGCCATCGCGAGATTCTCACCGCGGTTGCGACTGAAGCGGGCAAGCGGGGAATGCGGTCACTCGCGGTCACGTTCGATCCGCATCCGGAGCGCTTCCTGCGGCCCGCGCATGCTCCGAAACTGCTGGCGCCGATTCCGGTCCGGCTGCCGTTGATTGCCGCTACAGGCGTCGACGCGGTGCTCGTGCTTCCCTTCGATGCCGCGCTCGCCAATACCCGCGCGCGCGACTTCGCCGAAAAGGTCCTAATAAACCGGCTTCATGTGCGCTCGGTGCATGAGGGAGGCAACTTCCGGTTCGGGTATCGAGCCGAAGCCGGGGTCGACGAGCTGAAGGGTTTCGGCGCGGAGCTTGGGTTTGAGGTTCATCTGCATCGCGCGGTGCGGGTGCACGATCTCGAAGTATCGAGCTCCGCGGTACGCGCGCTGATTGCCGGGGGAGAAGTCAGGCGAGCGCGATGGATGCTGGGCCGGCCGTTTTCCATTCACTCCACGCAGGCTCGCGGGCGCGGGGTCGGCTCGCGGCTGCTGGTGCCCACGGTGAACCTGGCTCCTTACACCGAACTGCTGCCGGCCTTCGGCGTCTATGTCACGCGGCTCACGATCGGTGAGCGATGTTTTCAAGCCGTGACCAACGTGGGCAATCGCCCGACGTTTGAGGGCGCGGGCTTCAGCGTGGAGACGCACATCCTGGACTTCGAGCCTGTGGATATGAACGAGGAGACGCCGCTCGAACTGGAGTTTCTTCTTCGACTGCGCGGGGAGATGGAATGGCCTTCGCCGGACGCGCTGAAGGCGCAGATCTTCAGGGATGTGGCGCGGGCAAAGCGCTACTTCCGCCTAGCCGCGGCTGCGAGATCACCACAGGTCTGATTACTGGCGTCGTGCGCAGGGCGGCGGGGCTTGGCCGCGGCACGGGCGCAATCTTGGGTTGCGGCGGTTTCGGAGTTGCAAACGCAGGTCGTGATTTTGAGCCTGGCTCCGCGAAAGCCCGATCCATCGAGTCGTCCTCGTCGGCGATGAATTCCTCGTCGTCCTTGCCGGCAATGGCGGCGCGCATAAAGTCCATCCAGATGGGCAATGCCGCATGCGCGCCGGTCTCTTTTTCGCCGAGGGACTCGCGGCTGTCATAGCCAACCCACACGCCGCAGGTTACCGAGGGGGAGAAACCGATGAACCAGGCATCGGTGAAATCGCTGGTCGTGCCGGTCTTGCCGCCCAGGGGATGATTCAATGCGGCAGCGGCTGCGCCCGTGCCGTGATCGATGACAGCACGAAAGAGAGTCATCATGGTGCGGGCGGTTTGGGGACGAATGACCTGGCTGATCTCGGGGCGGTCCTGCCAGAGCGTGATGCCGTCGTAGTTCGACACTTTGCGAATGAGGCGCGGCGTGACGCGAATGCCGTCGTTGGGGAATACGGAGTACGAGGCGACCTGCTGCTCGAGCGTGATGCCGGCTGCGCCCAGAGCGATCGGCAGATAGGGCGGAATGTCGGCGGTGACCCCGAAGCGGTGCACCATCTCAATCACTTTGCGAATGCCGACGCGCGCCGCAAGCTTCACCGCGGGGACATTGCGCGATTCGGCAAACGCGTTGGTGAGAGTCATGGCTCCCTTGAAGTTGTTCTCGTAGTCGTGCGGAGCGTACCCGCCGAAGTTGGTCGGCGCGTCGACGATGATGTCGGTCGCTTTCGCGCCTTCTTCAATCGCGGTGGCGTAGACGTAGGGCTTGAAGCTGGAGCCTGTTTGCCGCTCGGCCTGGGTGGCGCGGTTGAACTGGGACAGCGCGAAGTCGCGGCCGCCCACCATGGCCAGCACGTCGCCGCTGGTGTTGTCCATGGCCAGCAGCGAGCCTTGGGCGCCGGAATCCTGCTCGAGCGAGGCGCGGCGGGCGGTTCCTTCGAGCGTGTCGGTCAGGTGAACGTAGATCACGTCGCCAGGCTTGACCAGGGCGATGGCCGAGCGATACCCCGTCCACTCCCAATCAGGGGGCAGGATCACCACTTCGTTCTCGCCGACTCGGCCGCGAATCTCCTGCGCAGACACATCGGTCACCAGCGCATGCACGTAGTCTCCGGGGAGGCTCGGGGATGCCCAGTCGGGGTGGTGGTACTGGGCGATGGGCTGCCCGGTGGTGAGAATGTTGTCGAGCTTGCCTTTCCATCCATGACGACGCTCGTAGGCCGCGAGACCATCGGCGACCGCGTGGTTGGCCGTCTGCTGCAGGTTCAGATCCAGCGTCGTCTCGATGCGCAAGCCGTCTTCGTGCACCTCGTCTGTGCCGAATCGCTTCTCGAGCTCGCGGCGCACCTCTTCCTGAAACCACGGCGCAATGGTGGTGTCGGGCTGCGAGATCTTCAGTCCCAGCGGGGCCTCACGGGCAGTCTCGGCCTGCTGGTGGGTGATGACGCCGTCGGACTCCATCTCGCTGAGCACGAGATTGCGGCGGCGGAGAGCTTTCTCCGGATTCAAGATCGGGGAGTAAGCAACCGGGCCCTTGGGCAAGCCGGCAAGCAGCGCCGCTTCGGTCAGGGTGAGGTCTTTGGCGTGTTTTGAGAAATAGAATTCCGATGCGGCCTCAAATCCATACATGCCGCTGCCGAGGTAGATCTGGTTTCCGTAGAGGGTGAAGATCTGCTGCTTGGTGAAGGCGCGCTCGATCTGAATGGCCAAGTAGGCTTCCTGCAGTTTGCGGGTTGCGGTGCGTTCGGAGGAGAGGAAAAGATTGCGCGCCAGCTGCATGGTCAATGTGGACGCGCCCTGTGCCCGGCCGTGGCTGCGCAAGTCGTGGATCAGGGCGCCCGCGATGCGGAGCACGTTGATGCCCCAGTGCGACTCGAAGCTCTTGTCTTCGATGGAGATTACTGCCTGGCGCAGGACGGGCGCGAATTGATCGTAATCAATGACGACTCTGCGCTGCAGGGCAAACGATCCAATGATGCGGTCGTTGCGGTCGTAGAGATCGGTAGTGGTCGAGGGACGGTAGCGTTCGAGATCGTTGATTTGAGGCAGGTCGACCGAATAGACAAGAACGAGCCCGGCGAGGGAGCCGGTGACGATGGCCAGCAGAATGAGGGCAGCCAGGGCGGCGCGCCCCGCAAGCTTCGTTCGCCTCGGCGTGGGCACAGGATCCGGATCGAGCCGATGATAACGGCCCATGCCGCGCGGCTTCTGCGGTTGATTGGATGTGGTAGCCAAGAGTATCCGGCCTCGTGGGCATCCCTGCAACGCACCGCGGAGAAGTGCCGAGAGCGAATTTCCGATCGATGCGCCTCAGAGGGCGCTCCCTAAGCTGCTTACCTTGCTCGGGTAGGAACACACCGCAAAACGGCGGGAATGCACACGGCAAGTGATCGGAAATTGCCCTGGAAAAAGGCTAGCACGCTCCGCTTTGAAACCACGCAGAATGGGGTCACGCACGTACCCGCCCATGCAAATCCGGGCGAGCCGAGCATCTTTATCCGTTTTTGGCTTTCAACAGTTCGAGCGCTTTATTGAGTGGTTCGTCGCCCCTGGGAGTCGGGTTTTCGTCGAACTCATCTTCGTTCTGGCCGACCTGAACGGTGGGGATGACGGCATCGTCTTGAATCTTCTTGCCATCGGGCCCCTCGTACTTGGCGACCGTGAGCATCAAAGCGCCGCCGTCGGGCAATTCGATCGTCTTCTGGACCGAGCCTTCGCCGAAGGTGCGCTCGCCGATCACGTCGCCCCGTTTCGTTCCCTCGATCGCGTCCGCCGTCAGCTCGGCGGCTCCATAGGTGCCGCGGTTTACGAGCACCGCCAGCGGCGCACTGGTGATGAACTTCGAGGGATCGGCGGTGAAGGTCTGGGTCGTGAATCTCTGCCCTTCAAGGGTCGCCAGTGTCCCCTGGTTGATGAAGAAGTTCGCGAGGCGAATGCCCTCGGCGGAGCTTCCTTCAGAGCAGTCACGGAGATCCAGGAGGATCTTGCGGTTCTTGCCCGCGGATTTGAGCTTTGCCGCGATCTCATCGACGCGTGCGGCCGAGAGAACCCCGGGCTTCAAATAGACGATGGTTGCGTTGTCGTACTGCTGTTCGTTCAGGGCGGGGGGCGGTGTGATGGTGCGGGTCAGGGTGATCTTATCCGGATCCGGTTTGCGGGGACGAACCACCGAGAGCGAGACCGTGCTGCCGGACTTGCCTTCCAGCATCAGGCGAATCACCGCCAGCGACAGTTCGCGCGTCGATTGATCACCAATCGACTCAATGACATCGCCATCGGCGAGGTGCTCGTGGTCCGCGGGTGATCCGGGCACCACGCTCACCACCGTCGCGTAACCGAAACGCTTCGAGACGGTGATTCCGATCTGGGCGACGCCAGAATCGGGGCGTTCTTTGTAAATCTTATATTCGGCAGCGCTTAGGTAGCTCGAATCGGCATCGAGCGATTCCAGAAGGCCATGCAAGGCTCCGGTGGTGACATTGCCGATATTGGGGGGCGTCACATAATCGCTCTGGATCCGTTTCAGGACCTCTGCGTACACATGCATTTGCCGGTAGGCGCCATCCTCATCGCCGCCCGCGTGCACGCCAAAAAAGCCAACCTGGCCGAGAACAAACCCGAGGCCAAGGGCAGCGAAAACGGTCGCAGCCAGCCCAAAAACAATCCGTTGAAAGGTTCGAGACACAAACACCGCCGGTGAGGCCCCAAGGGGACAAGGCACTCACATTCTATAGACGTAATGATACTCCAAGGGTAGGTGCGCCAGGGGCCGTGGCGCCTCCGGGCACGTCACCTTCGATTAGGTCTCTGCTTTTCGAATGGCGGGCGCATTTTCGGCGGCCGTGATCCGGTCGAGCTCGGCGACCACCCGCTCCAGTTCCTCGACGATGCGATTCGAGGGCGAGCGTCGGAAGATTTTCAGGAGCTCGTGGAAATACCAGAGTTGCAGGTCGCGGCCGCGATGGAAGCGCTTCCAGACCTCCGGCCCGGATTTGCGATAGTCGTCGAGCACGGAGCGTGCGTTGTAGAGCTTGTCTGCCGCTGAGATCAGTTGTACGTCGGGGGGTTCGGCGCCGAGCCGATCGAGATAGTTCTGCTTGCGCTCTTCCCAGGGTTCTTTATTGTGCGGATCCGCGGCGAGCGTGTCCGACAGTCCCTCGACCATGCGGGCGACGTTCGCGCCGAAGTTAAATTCAACGTCGTTGAGGCGAACCGCGCCGCCGTGATCCTCCACCGTGTCGTGCAGGAGTGCGGCGATCACCATGTCCTCGGTGACCGGGAATGCGACGTGTCCGGACTCGCCCATGACGAGCGAGGCCACGCCCAGCAGGTGGGCCATGAAGGGAATTTCGGTTCCTTTGCGGCGCTCAATATGAAGAGTGCGGGCATAGTCGACCGCGCGCGTGAAGCGTTCGCCCAGGTGCAGAGGCTCGTTGGTTGCGGCGGTCTTTCGGCTCCTGCCGGTTGGGTCAGACATGCTTGGTTCCGGCACGCGGGCCGGGCATCCTCATTGTCGCAGGCTTGGGGTGTCGGCGAAGAATGCATCCGAGCGACTCGCGAGCGCCTGCCCCGTGCAGTGGTTACTGGTCGGCCCGGCGTCGCACTTCGGCTAGAAGGATGTTCTTGCCCACATCGCAATTGGCCCAGTTCCGCTCTTGAACGCCGTCGGTGCTGAGGAAGTGCCGGACGAAGTAGAGTTGGCAGGACGACTCGTTCACCCAGTCGTCGAAGCCATCGTTGAAACGGAAGTTGCTCACGTACTGTACGGTGGCGCGGTCGTTTTCGAGCAGGGTCAGATCTCCGGCTCCCACGATGCCGTCGAAGCCAAGCGTGACCTCGTCGCCTTCAAAGCGCAACTGCGACTTTGAAACCGGGATCGTCTTGCAAGCCAGCTTTTCTCCGGCGGGGAACGAGAGCAGGCAGACGGTTGCGGACCCCTCCATGTCGAGCGCATTGACCTTGCCATCGTTGCGGAAGCTGACCCGGATCTGCCGGTTGTTGAGGCCGATGGCTTGCGAAACGACGTTGGTGACAATATGCGCGGCGGCGGTGCCCCGCAGTAAGAGCCTGGTGAGCCGGTTGGTCTCGTTGGCCGTGTTTTTCGCGGCGGTCGCTGTCTGGAAACTGATCCAGGTGCCTGCGACGTTTACGAGGAGCAAGGCAAGGGCGCAGGCGATCAGGACGATTTCCGCTTTCTTGCTCGATTTTGGGGCAGGTGCGCTCGAATCGACCGTTTGCTCCTCAGATTCAATGGCTTCAATCTGCGGGGGAGGGGCCGGAACGACGGAGGTCATTTCCGGAAACTTCTTCGCCGGACGCAGCAGCGGTCCGGAATACTTCCCTCGCAATGCGATTCGCGATTCCATCGTGGACGATCCCATCCGGGATAAGGCACGAATATCACGCGGCCGGGCGATGGCGCGAGAACATTCAGCAGGCGGGAATCAAGGGAATGACAGCCTATTCCTGAGCGATCAGGCGCCACCCTCGTGGGCTTCTCGCACGCCGGGCACGCCGGCGGTGGGGGATCATCCCGCTGGCCGGTGATTTGGCCGCAGGTTTCCCGTTGGCCTGCCACGACCCTCCTGCTCAACTTCGCGGCGCCGATCCTGCGCTTGCGCGGCAGGGAGATCGCCGGACAGACTGCAGGCGCGAAAAACTCGCGCACCGACCTCATCATGGAGGCTGCTCACCCGTTTGGGAGTTATTCTTTCCCGTGGTCCAACTTTCTCGCCCATGAATCGAAGACAGTTCCTTCATCGAAGCGCGGCCCTGGCTCTCTCGTCGCCATTCACGCGCGGCTTCTCGGCGAGAGCCGAAGCGGACGCTGGGGTGAACCTGGCCGTTCATCGTTTTGGCGTCAACTACACTCCCTCTCACAACTGGTGGTTTTGCTGGAACGACTGGGATCCGGATCCAATCCGCCGCGATCTCGACGCAATCGCTTCTCTGGCTGCCGATCATGTTCGGGTGCTTCTGATCTGGCCCTATTTCCAGCCGAACCTGAAGTGGGTGAGCCCGCTCCACCTCCAGCGCCTCGATCAATTGCTGACGATGATGGCCGAGCGCCAATTAGACGCTCTTGTTACGGTTTTTACCGGCCAGCTAAGCGGCTGGTTTTTTCTGCCGCCCTTCAACAAGCCGGGCGAAGCATTCTTCACCGATGCCGAGATGTGGACAGCCCAGGAATTGTTTATCCGCGAGCTTGCGCGTGTCGCTGCCAATCATCGAAACGTGATCGGCTTCGATCTCGGCAATGAGATCAACACTTGCTGGAGCGGCTCGCCGACGGCAGGCGACCCGTGGATGGCGCGGATGTTCTCGCTGATCGAATCGGTTTTGCCCGGTCGCCTGAATGTGAACGGAGTCGATCATGATCCCTGGTTCAAGCCGACCACGTTCTCTCCGCAGGCACTCATCGCGGACCAGCGAATGCCGGTGATGCATTGCTATCCCTGGTGGACCGGGGCGCTGAAATACGGAGGCCCGATGGATCCGCCGAGTGTCCGGCTTCTGGCGGGGATGGCGGCCCTGATCCGTTCCTACGCCGGTTCGCCGCAGAAGCCCGTCTGGGCGGGTGAATTCAATACCTGCATCGAGGCGCTGACTGAAAAGCAGCAAGCCGAATGGCTCGAACGAGCCGTATCGTCGGCCATCGAAGAAGGCGTTGCCTGGTTTACGTACTGGGATAGCCATGATGTGGATCGCCGCTTCGCATTCAACTCAGTTGAGTACAGTCTCGGACTGCTTACGAACGATGGCCGCGTGAAGGAACAAGGGCATATGTTCCGCCAACTGGCTCTCGCGCATCGCGGCAAGCCCGTCCGCTACCCGACTTCCTCGTTGCCTTCGCCGCCCGCACAGCCGACCATGGATTCAACATGGCGCTGGATTCTCGACTGGATGGGCTGGCGCGGGTGACGCAGGCTTGTCGGGCAGGTTTCCCGGCTGATGCTGGCGAGCCGCTTCAAGCAGAGCCGCGTTGCTTGTTGGGGCCCGACACTGCAGGAAATTGCGTCAACTTCCTGATTCCATTCGTTGAGAGAGGCGATCCCGCGGTCCCGCACCGTTTTTCTCTCAGGTTGAGCTGATGAGAATTGCAAAAGAGAGACATCCGATCATAATTTTGACCGCTATACTGTTCGGCATGAGACGCAGAGGCCTCCACATCGGCGCCTTCAGGCCTAGGAGCATCTTTGGCCTTTCAGGGCTCATGTTCATCTCGCTGGCCGCTGGTGTACCTCAGTCGCAGGTCGGCAACGGATTGCCTTACCCGCCGCCTGAGCCGGGGTTGGCCCCGATGAATCGGACTGCGAATCCAACAGCGGACGCCAACCGCCTGATGGAAGATTCGATGAAGCAGTTAAACCTCCTCAAGCAGTGGGAGGAAATCAATCTCAAACGCCAGAAAGACATGACGTCGGACATGACAAAGCTCATCGAGCTGGCAAACCAGTTGAAGACTGAGACGGACAGCGGCGGTCCCGAGACTTCTTCCATAATCCTGGAGATCCGGAAAGCGGAACAGATCGAAAAGCTCGCTCACGTGATTCAACGCAAAATGAGGGGCTCTGCTTTTGATTAGCTGCCGGCTGCCTCGGTGCGCGCGATGCGAGGTGCGCATATGAAAAATCGATTCGGTAACTTGAGGCCGTACGCGAAGCATAGCCCGAACATCTGGGCGCGTTACTCGTGGTTCGTTGTGCTCGCCTTCGGTTCGCTGGCACTGGCCGGCGCTCAGCAGCCCGCCCAGAGCAAGCCGGCGCAGCCACCCACGGCGCCGGTGCCCGCGAGTGGGGCACCCTCCGACGCTTCTAAAGCGGCAACTCCGCAAACTCCCCAACAGAAACAGCTCGAGGACGATACGGCGAAGCTGCTGGTCTTGGCGAACGAGCTGAAAACGGAGATGGACAAGAGCACCAAGGACATGCTTTCCCTGAGCGTGATCAAGAAGGCGGAAGCCGTGGAAAAGCTGGCGCGCAAGGTTCGCGACGAGATGAAAACCACGCTGCAAAACTAGATTTTCTGGATCAAGGATCAAGAGGCAGATCCGAAGGGGTCGCGGGTCCAGCTTCGGTTGGGTATTTGTCTTTTTCTGCCGCGGACGAAGTGGGGCGCACCTATCTCTATCCATTTCCACTCATCGAGGCTTTCTGCGCAAAGCGATCTCGACTTTTGTCCAGATCGATAGCACAGCCCAGGGTGCAGCGTTCACGACCTGGAACTGTTCACCGCGGCATACAGGACTGTTTCCTCGGAGTGAATCGTGTAGTGGTTCAAATGGAACTCATATCCCAGTTCAAGCGACGCCAGGAATTGAGGAATCACCACGAAATCCTGTGGACGGTGATAGAGCGAGATGGCCAGCTTCGGTTTGAACTGGCGAAGGGTTTTAACCGCGCCCTTTAGCGCGTCAAGTTCTGAACCTTCAATATCCATCTTGATGAAATCAACCCGTTGCACTTCGCCCGAGGCAACCAGGGAGTCGATGGAGCGAATGGGGACGGAATCTGTGTCCACGCGGGCTCCAGGATCTATGGTTGCGCGCGTGCAGCCATTCTTCGCTTCCGAATCTTCGGCGCCCACTCCAAACGCGTGAAAGCGCACCCGTGAGGACAGTTGCGGATTCATCTCCAGGTTCTGCTGGAGAATGGCCGCGTGCAACGGCATGAAGTCGAATGAGTGCACGCATCCTGATTCGCCCACAGCCGATGCAAAAGCGAGTGCCGTATCGCCGAAACAGGCACCCAAATCGAGCGCAGTGTCTCCCGTCTCCGGTTGGATGCGAACCTGATCGCGCTCATAGAAATATTGGCGCAGAAGGAAGCTGCAGAGCACATTCACATCCCAGCACTTGAGGCGGATCCGATTGTCGGGGAGGGGCAGGTCGAAGAAATAGAGGGGCCCGAAAGCTCCGCGCTCGGGGGCCTCGCCCTGGCGAAGCAGCCGAACCTGCTCGACGGTGTTCCAGTAGCTGCTATTGGAGTACGGTAATCGAATATGGAGGTGACCGGCCAGGCGAAAGAGAATCAGAAGATCGAAGAGCTGCCGGGAAGGCTCGTCACGGAGCAGCATACGGGATCGAAAGAATGCCTGCCAGGCCTGAGAGATCACGAACATTTGAATGGCGTGCCAGGGGACATCCAAGACATTCTCACCTTCCGGTCCAAAACGGGTGAAGTCGTAATTCCGCTGCTCAACCTGGCGGAGAGAGGCATAGAAACGTTCGAGGATCGAGCTGAACCATACGCTTCCATCGTTTTCAACGGACATATCGCCTGCCTTCATGCGTTGCGTGACTTTCCAAGGGACTTTCCCCGAATCTGGATCAGGCAACTAAATCCAAGATAGTCAGGGCCCACAAGAATCAGGAAGGGTGGTACCTGATGAGTCAAGTGCTTGCGCCAACGGGTTCGCACGCGGCAAGGAGATGCGGCATCGCTCAGCTTAACGTTCGATGCGCTGTGCGAGGGGCTATCGCTCGAACCAACGCGAGTTGGCGCGAACGGCGGAATGGGGACGAGCGCTGGAGCGCTTAGGAGTTCAATTCGCTCAGCTTCTTGCCAACGGCTCCGGGGCCGAAATTGATATGAGCCTCCTTGATCGAAAGGCCCACGACCTCGATGCGCTTCAGGTCCCGGGTACCTATCCCGGCTTCTTCTGCAAGGCGCAGCGAGTTGTCGCCCCGGATGAATGGAGAAGAACCGCGTTCCGCATACGGATCGTAGCCCATCACGGCCATCCCCACAGCATCTACACAGACGGCGTTGCGGCCGGCGATGATCACGCCAGGTGTCATCTTTTCCAAGCCGGGAAGCCACGGACCTTCTCCTCCGCGCACGGTTTCGACGCCATCGACGATGGCGATATCAATGGGCCGAATACCATTCTGGTCAACCAGGATGCGCGGAACGCGATAGCCCGGATCACGCGGAGAATCCGGGTGCAACTCGGCATCGACTCCCGAGGGGGCAGGAGTCGTTCCGTCGTGCAGTACAGGTCCGCGCTCCTGTGTCGGCCGCTCGTTGCCGCTCCTGCCGCAGTCTCCGCCGTAAAGGGAGCAGGGAGTGTTGCCGAAGTTGTTTTTCATCGTCATGGTCACGCCTGCGATCCAATGGTTTTTCAACTTCGCCATGGAAGCGTAGACGTCGCACTGATAGAACGCGGGGTTCAAATGGTAGGCGGGATAGGCGTATCCTCCCCAAGGCACTTTCATACGGACATATTGCTTATAGTTGCCGAGGTTCTGCACGTTTTCCCAGGCTATCGGCACACCCATGTTGTTGATCGCGTTGACGTCGAGGCCGTAGCGCGCCCACAACGAGAGGTCCTGATCGGGCGGAAAGAAGCTTTCAATCATGCGAACGCGGCGCGCACCGGCCTTGGCGAACAAGTGCACGGTGGCCGCCACCGACTGCGGATTTGTCCGATAAGGAAGCTCGGGCGTCAGCGGAAAGTTTTTCGGATTCCCGGTGAGGTTCAGCTTGAGAGCAACCGTCTTGCCGCGCACCAGCTTGTCGATGCCGCCGATCTGATCGAACGCGCGCGAGAGTTGCTCCCCATACCGCGCGTAATCGCGGCAGGGCACGATTGCAACCCGGCTCGCGGGAGCTTCGGCCGTCATCAGCTTTGGCATGCACGCTGCCGCAAGGGTTGCAGCACCCGTAGCGGCCAGCATCTCCCGTCTGTTCATGTGTTCGGCCTCCTCACGCAATGCTACTCGGATAAGATCGATTGCGCGTGGCTTATTTGATCACAAGAAGGTCGCTGGGGAAGCTGCTCGGCGGTGCCGCGAAAGCCGGGCTGGAAAGCTCACTTGCTGTCTTTCGTAAGGCCGGAGTTCCCGAAGGCTGACGGGCAAGGCGCCGAAGTTCTTTGCTGAAACCCGGCAACCTTTCGTTCAGGCTGTGACTAGGCGCGAAACGCCTGAAAGGCTCCTATTATGGTTCATCCCTGCGCGAACGCTTCCCTTGGCGGTTTCGCTGAGTGCCGCGCTCGAGGATCGGAGCGAACGACCAATTTCAGCTGTAGCGGCGAGCCGTGGTGTGAGGTTGATGCGAGGTCTGAAAGCGGGTAAATGCTCAATTGTTTGGTGGCGGAGGACGGGATCGAACCGTCGACCTTGGGGTTATGAATCCCACGCTCTAACCATCTGAGCTACTCCGCCGGGAGGGAGTGGCCGATAAGGCCGGTGACGGACAGGGCGGACCGGGTCCGCGCGCAATGTCCACATCTGATGATACGGGCGCGGGAATGGAAAATCAAACCAGGCGCGGCTCAAAGCAGGGCAGCGCGGGGACGGATGAATCCTCGCTCCCGGCTCCTGTAAACTCGGCTGGATGTGTTTGATGAGTTCGATGAGTTCACTACGCATTGCCGGCGTGATTCCGGCGCGGCTTGCTTCCACGCGGCTCAGCCGCAAGGTGCTGCGGCACATTGCCGGGCGGCCCATGGTGGAGTGGGTGTGGCGCGCCGCGCAGGCCAGCGGGCTCATGGACCCGGTGGTCGTCGCCACCGACTCCGACGAAGTGGCCG
>DATJMC010000048.1:0-3368 GCA_035508975.1 Occallatibacter sp. | reverse complement strand
AGGCGACGGACGGCTTCCGGCTTGTCGACTCCAGCCTTGAGCATAACCAGGGCGACGGGAACGCTGCGTCCGGCCGACTTGATAACCTCGACGGCCTTGTCGCGGCCGATGCCGCAGGCGCGGATGAGGATTCCGATGCCGCGCTCGATGAGTTTGGAGTTCTGCATGTGCACGTTGACCATGAGATTTTCGTACACATAGCCCATGCGGGTCATGGCTCCGGTGGTGATCATGTTGGTGATCATCTTCTGCGCGGTTGCGGCCTTCATGCGGGTTGAGCCGGAGATGACCTCGGGGCCGACCTCGGCAATGATGGCGATATCCGCCGCGGCGGCGAGCGGGGTGTTCTGATTGCAAGTGATGCAGGCGGTTTTTGCTCCGCGCGCGCGAGCGTAGGCGACGGCGGCGACGACGTATGGAGTGCGTCCACTGGCAGAGAGGCCGATGATGACATCTTTGCGGCTGGGTCGGCGGCGGGCGATATCGCGTTGGCCAAGCTCTTCGGAATCTTCGTTGACTTCGACGGGCGACGCAAGGGCCTTGGGGCCTCCAGCCATGATGTACTGAATGGTCTGCGGCGAAGTGGAGAAATAGGGAGGACACTCGCAGGCATCGAGGGAAGCGATGCGTCCGCTGGAGCCAGCGCCGATGTAGATGAGGCGGCCGCCATCGCGAATGCCGCGCGCAACCCAGTCGATGACCTGGGCGATTTCCGGCAAGGCCTTCTTCACAGCTCCGGCGATCTTTGAGTCCTCGTGATTGATGATGCGCGCGATTTCGAGCGCGGACTTGGTGTCAAAGCCGTGGGATGCTTCATTAATGCTTTCGGTAAGGAGATCGTGGAGGTCGGTGTGGGGAGCTTCCGGCTCGTAATTTGAATTTCTGATGTCGGCTTGAGGCTGCGTCAATGTGGCCATAATTTGTCCAAACTTCTCGAACGTGTGCTGCCTCATTCTATCGTGAATGGGGGTGCTTTGACCACGATTTCGTGCAAGTCTCATCAGCGAATTGCAGAGCCGTTTTCATTTTTGGACGGCTGAGGTTGAGGCTTTCTTGACCAGTGTTGGCTTAGCCGATAGTATTTGGCCACCCCCCGAAAATGCCATGGAATCCTCTATCGGACAGACAGTTTCTCATTATGTAATTGGCCGCAAGCTGGGCAGCGGCGGCATGGGCGTGGTGTATGAGGCGGAGGACACGCATCTGGGGCGACAGGTAGCGCTGAAGTTTTTGCCGCCGGAGCTGGCGCAGGATGCGCATTCGCTGGAGCGCTTTCAGCGCGAGGCGCGGGCTGCGTCGGCGCTGAATCATCCGAACATTTGCACGGTGTATGCCATTGAGCAGCACGAGCGGCAGCCGTTTATTGTGATGGAGCTGCTGGTGGGGCAGTCGCTTGCGCAGATGATTGGACGCCAGCCATTTGAGATTGAGCAGCTGCTGGCGCTGGCAATCCAGATTGCCGATGCTCTGGAGTCGGCCCATGCGAAGGGCATTGCGCACCGCGACATCAAGCCGGCGAACATTTTCGTGACGACGCGAGGGCAGGCAAAGATTCTGGACTTCGGGTTGGCAAAGATGGAGGTGTCGCGGTCACGGGTGAGTCCGGCAGCGCAGGCGGCGACGTTGCAACTAGGAGATGACCTGACGATGCCCGGGACGACGCTGGGGACGGTAGCGTACATGTCTCCCGAGCAGGCGCGCGGACAACTAACTGATTCGCGGACGGACCTTTTTTCGCTGGGGACGCTGTTCTATCAGATGGCGACGGGGGCTCTGCCATTTCAGGGCGATACCCCTGCGGTGATTTACGATGCGATTCTAAACCGCGATCCGGTGCCGCTATTGCAGGTGAATCCGCTGATGCCGGCGGGGTTTGCGCGCATTGTGGAGAAGGCGCTCGAGAAGGACAGAAATCTGCGTTACCAGACGGCGACCGACCTGAAGACGGACCTGATTCGGCTGAAGCGCGACCTTGATTCCGGTGGCAAGAAGACGGCAGACTCGGGCGAATCGCGCGCAGGAGCCGCGAAGCATGGCGTGAAATCGGTGGCGGTGCTTTATTTCGAAAACCTGAGCGGGTCGAAGGAAGACGAGTATTTTCGTGACGGTATTACAGAAGACATCATTACGGAGCTTTCGAAGATCAAGGGGCTGAATATCTTTTCGCGGCCGACGGTTCTGGCGTATCGAGACAAGCCGGTGACTCCGGAACAGATTGGACAACAACTGGGCGCGGCATTTGTGCTCGGCGGGAGCCTGCGGCGTTCGGGAAACCGGCTACGCATCAACACGCAACTGGTGGACACGAGCACGGATTTTCCGATCTGGTCGGAGCGCTATGACCGCGAGATGAAGGATGTATTCGAGGTGCAGGACGAGATTGCGAGCAAGATTGCGCAGTCACTGCGGATTACGCTGTCTCCGCAGGAGCAACAGGCTCTTGCTTCGAAGCCTACGGAGAATCTGCAGGCATACGATCTCTACCTGCGAGGCAAGAGCTATGCGCGGCGTTTGCAGCGCCAGGACATGGAATTTGCGGTGCAGATGTTCGAGAATGCCCTGGTTCTGGATCCAAATTTTGCGCTGGCTTATGCGGCCCTCGCGAATGTTTGCGCGCAGAATTATTACCTGCACGGACGCGACCCTGCGTGGCTGGACCGCGCCATGAAGGCTTCGGGAACGGCGGTGGTGCTGCGTCCCGATTTGCCAGAGGTTCAGGTGAGCCAGGCATGGATCCTCTATGCGAACGGCAAGTTCGAGGAAGCGCTGGCGGTCGTCAGGAAGGCGATTGAGCGCAAGCGCGACTGCGAAGGCGGGTATTACCTGCTAGGCCGCACGCTGTTTTCCGCGGGGCGCTACCAGGAGGTGGTAGACATTGCCGAGGCCGCTGTCGATGCAGGAGGGGATGATTACAACATCTACATCCCGATTACGAATTCTCTGGGAGCCCTGGGGAAGGAAGAATCGCTTCGCAATTGGCGGCAACGGCACATCATTGGACTGGAACAGCATTTACGGCAGGTTCCGGAAGACGCTCGCGCACGGATGCTGGTGGCGGGGCACTATGCTGCGCTGAACCGGCTTGAAGATGCAACGCGCGAAGTCAACCTCGCGATGACGCTTCGTCCCAAAGAGGCGAATGTTTTGTACAACGGCGCCTGCACATTCTGCCTGATGAAGAAAAAGACAGAGGCTTTGGAAGCCCTTCGCAAAGCCTGGGAGGCCGGCTGGACCGATCCGAACTGGGTGCGCCACGATCCCGACCTCGCCATGCTGCACGGTGATCCGGAATTCGAACGGCTCTATCCTGCGAGCGGCATGGTGACAGAGCGGTAATTCTCAAAAATTTGATGGGCGGATGGTGGCCC
>DATJMC010000047.1:0-5921 GCA_035508975.1 Occallatibacter sp. | reverse complement strand
CGCGAAGAGTACTGGCAGAATGTGAACGTGCCGGGCAGCGACGACGACATCAACCAGAGCCTTGAGAAAGCCGGCCGCGTGGCCGACTTCTTCGAGTTGGGCGAGCTGATGTGCATCGACGCGCGCGACCGCAACGAGTCGTGCGGCGGGCATTTCCGCGAGGAGTATCAGACTCCCGACGGCGAGGCGCAACGCGATGATGAGCATTATTCTTACGTCGCAGCGTGGGGCTATCGCGGTCCGGGCAATACGCCGGAGCTGGTCAAGGAGCCGCTCGAGTTCCATTACGTTCATCCCAGCCAGAGGAGCTACAAGTAATGAAACTCACACTCAAAATCTGGCGGCAGAAGAGTCCGCGCGAAGCCGGCGCCTTCGTTACCTACGCCATGGACGACGTAAATCCCGAGATGTCGATGCTGGAGTGTCTCGACGTGCTCAACGAAAAGCTGATCGAGCGTGGCGAAGAGCCGATCGCCTTTGAGCATGATTGCCGGGAGGGCATCTGCGGCTCCTGCGGATTCATGATCAACGGCGTTGCGCACGGTCCGCAACGGGCTACCACCGTGTGCCAGCTCACCATGCGCCACTTCAAAGAGGGCGAAGAGGTAGTCCTCGAGCCGTGGAGGGCACGGGCCTTTCCAATGATGAAGGACCTGGTGGTCGACCGCCGCGCGCTCGACCGCATTATCGCCTCGGGTGGTTACGTCTCCGTGTCGACCGGCAATGCACCGGACGGGAACGCCATCCCGGTAGGCAAGGAGATTGCCGATCGGGCGATGGATGCCGCGGCCTGCATCGGATGCGGCGCCTGTGTGGCCGCATGTCCTAATGCATCCGCCGCGCTATTTACGGGGGCGAAGATCGCTCATCTTGGCGTGCTTCCACAGGGCGAGGTCGAGGCTGACCGGCGCGCTCTCGGCATGGTCGCGCAGATGAACGCGGAGTCCTTCGGCAACTGCACCAACATCGGCGAATGCACCGGGGTTTGCCCCAAGGAGATTCCACTTGGCGTCATCGCGGCGATGAACCGCGACTTCCTGCGCGCCAGCTGGAAGCGCCGCGAGCCGCTGGTGACCACGATCGCTCCGGTCACTGACTGGAACGTCAAGACACAGTAGGACGCACTCTTTCGCGACACCTTCTTTGTCGGGCGTGGTGGGGCTGTTAGAATCCCACCACGCTCATGAAGACCCTTTCCGCCGCCCTGCTCGCCGTTACTCTATCTCTCACTGCCCAGAACGCTCCCGTGAATCCCAAGACTGCCGAAGCTGTCCACAAATCCGCGATTGTCATCGACACGCACGCCGATACCACGCAGCGCCTGGTCGATGAGAACTACGATCTGGCCGATCCGCTCAACGGCGGTAATCTCAACTTCGAGTCCGCAGAGAAAGGAAATCTTGGGGCGGAGTTCTTTTCGATATGGGTTGAGCCCGATCTGTACAGGGGGCAGTACGCCCGGCGTACTCTCGACCTGATCGATGCGGTGTATCAGCAGGCGGCCCGGCATCCTGACCGGATGCGGATGGCCTTTTCTCCTGCCGATATCGAGGTTGCGCACCGCGACCATAAACTGGCGGCGCTGATGGGCATCGAAGGCGGGCACTCCATCGACGACTCGCTCGGGTTGCTGCGCGACTACTACCGGCTCGGGGTCCGCTACATGACGCTGACCTGGTCGAACTCGCTCGACTGGGCGAACTCGTCGGGGGATGAGGGCAAGGCAGGCGTGCCGCATAATCCCGATGGACTGACTCCATTCGGCAAGCAGGTGGTGCAGGAGATGAATCGGCTTGGCATGATGGTCGATATCTCGCACGTTGCCGATGACACATTCTGGGCGGCGATCAAGACGACCAAGGCTCCGGTGATTGCCTCGCACTCCTCGGCGAGGGCGATCTGCAACGCGCCGCGCAACATGACTGACGACATGCTGCGGGCCGTAGCCAAGAATGGCGGCGTGGTGCAGGTTAATTACTTTTCGGCGTTCATCAGCCAGGCGTATCGCGATGCAATGATGGCGCAGCAGCCTGAGGTTGAGAAGGCGACTGCGGAGCTGAAGGCGAAGTTCAAGGCCGAGGGCAAACAGGTGACCTACGGCGATCTTGAAAAGCTGCAGCGGCAGTATGCTGACCGCATCCCGCGTCCGCCGCTCAGCGCCCTGATCGACAACATCGACCACATCGCCAAGGTCGCGGGGGTGGATCACGTTGGACTGGGGTCGGACTTCGACGGAGTGAGCGGGCAGCTTCCCGAGGGCATCGACTCGGCGGCTGATCTACCGAAAATCACCGCGGCACTGCTGGCGCGCGGCTATTCGGCGGAGGATTGCCGCAAGATTCTGGGCGGGAACCTGCTGCGCGTCTTCGGCGAAGTGGAGCGCGTGAGCCGCGAGATACAGGCAGGCAAGTAGGGGTCCCCCCTCCCCTCCCTGTTTTCTGTGGCTTGTAACTCATTCATTAAATGTTGATTGCAGGTTGTAGACTGTAATCGATTCATTTCATTGGAGCTAGCCGAGACCCATTGATTCGGCAGGGGTTATACGAGGAATGAGGGCGCGCCCGTAACCGTTTCATTCTAAAATACTCAGTTGTAACCGTTTCATTGCAAATGACTTGTCTTCGAGGCACGAAAAAGCCCGGCTGCAATTGCGGCCGGGCTTCTTTTCGATCCCTAATTCTATTCTAGCTGGTTTGCGGAAATTATCGGCCAGGAAAGACAGGGATTAGGGATTAGAGCTAAAGTCGAGGCCCTATCGATAAGCCTCTGCAGCATTCGGAGGTAGGCGAACTTCCCGCTCCTAACGTATCACTGGCGTGTATAACTTAGGGGCGGTCGCCGTGGCGGAAATGCAGGCTCCTGTTGTCCACACAGCTGATTCCCTACCCACCAAGAGAAAGGACTTTTTGAATGATCGGACGCGTGGTATCACTCCTCGGAACACTGGCGCTCGCCGCCCCTTTGGCGCTTGCTCAGACCTCCACCTGGGTTCCGGACAAAGCACATAGCAGCGTCGACTTTTCCATATTGCACATGAGCCTGTCGCAGGTTCGCGGTCACTTCGGGAACATCGGCGGCAAGATCGTCTGGAACGAAGGCGATATCACCAAGTCCACGGTGAATGTGACGATTGACGTGACGACTGTGGACACCGGCGTTGCTCCCCGCGACGCGGATCTGAAGAGTGACCATTTCTTCGATGTCGCGCAGTTCCCTACTGCGACTTTCGCCAGCACGAGCGTAAGCAAGAGCGGCGACGGCCTGACGGTTGCGGGCAACCTGACCCTGCACGGCGTCACCAAGCCGGTGGTGTTGCAGGTGGATGGCCCGAGGGGACCTCTCCCTGGAATGGACAAGAAGCCGCACGCCGGCTTCTCGGCCACGACGACGGTCAAGCGAACGGATTTCGGCATTGGGACAAAGTATCCGCCGTCTATGGTGGGCGACGACGTCAAGCTGACCATTGACCTCGATATGGCGAAGCAGTAAAGGGTGATCACGACGTCGGTTGTGTGTCATGGAACCACTGTCACATTTGACGGTGGACGCTCGCCTTTGCGGTTGGTTTAATCGCACCGTCCGAGGTTTGGCAGCGACGTGCGTTCAGCGTTTGCCTGAGGAGGGAAGCGATGGGACGGAGAGCGGGACGAGGTTGGGTTCCGGCGCTGGGTGTGCTGCTGCTTTCGGCGGCATGTGTGACGGCCCAGAAGGCAGCATCGGACACGGGCCCCGGCTTTACCCCACCCCTGCAATTTGACGCGGCGGCAATCGGACAAGCAGGCTCGCTGAACGGCATGACCTTCAATGCTTCGATCTACATCAATGAATGGACGACCGATCAGCAGGTTCGGGATTTCGTTGAGGTTTTGAAGGCAAAGGGCCAGGACGGTCTGATTAAAGCATTCGGGAAGACAAATGACGTGGGCCGATTAACGCGCAGCGGTTCCACTGGGAGCGCGTTCCGATACGCGCGATCGTGGCCCGCCAAGGGCGGAAACAGGCAAATCGTGATGGTAACTGATCGACCATTCTCGTTTGGCGAAACGGTTTCCGGGGCACGATCAATCGACTACAAGTTCGGAATTGTCGTGTTGCAGGTGGACAGCAGCGGATCAGGAACGGGAACGATTTGCGGTGCCTGCAAAATCCAATTCAACAAGAAGAATGAGCTGCAGATAGAAAACTATCTGCAGAAGCCTCTCCGGCTGGTTAATGTACGGCTGGTGAAGCAGGGCGGTAAAGGATAGCGTTCAGCAAGCGTGGCGCTGCAGTCTAAGCTTGCTACGGGCCGGCGATGCTCCGGAGTCGCTGTGCTGGCGGCGGACACGGGACGAGAACTGGAGGAGTGATGAGACAGAGAACGCTGAAACACTTGATCGTGACGGTGGCTGTCGTGTTGTGCTCGGCGACCGGGCTGAATGCCCAGAGTGCCGGGCAGGCGCCGCTGGCTCTGCCACTGCAGTTTGCGGGAACCGCGTTCGGGCAAGCCGGAGCGGCGGCGGGCAAGAGCTTCGGGTTCACCGTCTTCATCGATCAGTGGACGACCGACGATCAGGCGAAAGAATTCATGGATACCCTCAAGGAAAATGGCCCGGATGCTCTGGTGAAGGCCTTTGGCAAGACGAAGGATGTGGGACGCGTTTCTCCCACGGGCTTTACCGGCAATTCGTTTCGCTTTGCGCGGTGGAGGCCAACTCCGGGCGGCGGGATGCATATCGTGATGGTCACGGACCGCCCCATGCGCTTCTGGGAGGTTTATAACAGCGGGCGTTCGACGACGTACCCGTTCGGGATCATCGTGCTGAATGTCGACAGCACGGGCAAGGGCACCGGAACACTGGCTCCCATTTGCAAGATCAAGTTCAACAAAAAGGGTGAACTCGAGATCGAGAACTACGGTCAGAAGCCGCTTCGGCTGGTGAACGTGCGAGTGGAAAAGCAGGGCGGGAAAGAGTAGCCAGGCTCATCGATCGGCCATCCCAGGGCCGGGTTCGGAACTCTTTTCAGCCAGATCAGGGCGCGCTCTGGGGCCCAACTGGATTTTAGATCGACTCACAATTGCCGGAGATTTCCATGCAAGCGAACGAAAAGACAGACTTGCTGCCATCGATAGATTTGCAGCAGAGGCCGATAACGCGGATCCTGTCGCCATTTGCGCGCTTTGCCAAGCTGGAAGCCGCGGGCGGACTGGTGCTTGGCCTGGCCACGGTGGCCGCGCTGGTGTGGGCGAATTCTCCGTGGGCCGAGGGTTATGACCACTTCTGGCATCGCGACCTGTCGATCGGGCTGGGCCGGGCGATGGTGCACGAGACGCTGCTGCACTTTATCAACGACGGCCTGATGGCGCTGTTCTTCTTCTTTGTTGGACTCGAGATCAAGCACGAAATGCTGGCCGGCGAACTGTCGTCGCTGAAGAGAGCGATCTTTCCCATGGCCGCGGCAGTGGGAGGGGTCGTCTTCCCTGCCCTGATCTTCATCGCGGTTGCGCATGGAACTCCGGTTGGAGACGCGTGGGGGATTCCGATTGCGACCGATATTGCGTTTGTGCTGGGGGTGATGGCGCTGCTGGGCAGGCGCGTTCCGCTGACGCTGAAGGTGTTCGTGACGGCGCTGGCCATCGTGGACGATATTCTCGCCGTGTCGGTGATTGCGATCTTCTATACCTCTGATTTTTCGCTGCGCAGCCTGGTGGGCGGCTTGGCGGGAATCGGGGTGTCATACCTGGCGAACCGCCTTGGTGTGCGTGCGTGGCCTGTGTATGCGCTGATCGGTATTTTTGTGTGGCTGGCAATGCTGCGGTCGGGGGTGCATGCAACGGTGGCGGGGATTCTGCTGGCCCTTACGATTCCGGCGACGACGCTGGTTGGGCCCACGGAGTTTCTCAAACAGAGCCGGGAGACGCTGGAAAGATTGCTCGCGGT
>DATJMC010000046.1:0-65695 GCA_035508975.1 Occallatibacter sp. | reverse complement strand
AGCCTCAAGCCGAGGCCTACTGCCAACCCATGGGATGGCAAGTTTGGAGTGCCATATCCAGGGCTAAGAGTTTCGGTCTGCCAACCGCAGCGGACGCTGGCTGCGACCCAATCTGCGACGCCACTGGAACTGGCAATGACTCCATTGGTTCATATCAAAATCCGATTAGTTCATGCTTGTGGAGGGGCGGATTCGCGGGCCTCGCTGATCTCTATGATATAGATATGCTGCCAGATGCTGATCCCGACCATTGGTGCTGGTCGAGCGGCAAGTGAGGGTTTGTCTATCTACAACCGGAAGCGCCAGAATCACCCTCTCTGACGGGCGCTGCAATGGAGGGCACGGGCGTTCCCTCCAACCGGACAGAAAAGGCTCCCGATTTCTTTCACGATACTCCTCGAGCAAAGCAGCTCCTTATGCAATGGTTGCGCAACAATGGATTTCGAGTTTCATCATCGGAGTTCTCCGCATCTGCAGCGCGAATCAGGCAGTGTAGCGAAGAAAGTGACCAGGGTTTCGGCAGCCTACAGCGCTTACGAAGCCTGGAACCGGTGCAGACAATGAGGAAACAATCAGTTGTTAGCGATAAGGCCTTCGAATGGATCATAGCCCTGCTTGCCTTGGCGGCTTTGATCGAATTTGGCCGCTTAGGAATGCCTCAAAAGTGGCATGCCGCAATCGTTTGGACTGCTGTCGCCTTCGGTCCGATAACGATCGTGCTTCGAAAGCGGTGGAGCTTGTGGGCGTTCTGGTTATCCTGGTCAATCTCCTTTAGTTTGCATCTGATAGGGATGTGGCTCGTGTTCGCCGATCTGTTGGCCAAGGTCCGGTATTTGGGAACGCTGTATGTCGTGCCTTTTGCTGCGATCGAGGCATTTGTGCTTTTGGTGCTTCTGGCGGGACGAAAGCCCCGCCACCAAAACCAGTTGAAGTCGAAAAGAATGACTTAGACGGTAATTTACTGTAATAGACCGAATTGCAGCCCGAAAGTAGCGTGTGTCGCGCGTATATAGCGAACTGTTACGCAAGAGGAGCCTACAACATGACAATGGATAGCAATCATTCGCCTGCACAAGAGTTCAGGATACCCTTGCGGAGACTCAGAAAAGACAGTTGGCTCGGTCGACTCCTCACGGGGAATACAGAGTCGCGCTAGCTCTTTTGACTTTTTTGATTTCGGAGGCTGCCTTCACGGTCGCGCAAACGCCATCCTTTCCGCTGCCGCCGATCAGCGGACTTCTCGGCCAAAAAGATGCAGGGGCAGTCGCTGAAGTTACCGCATTCGTCCGAGCAACGTCGTCGTCAGGTTGGCAAGATCTGCAGGAACCCTGACCTATCCAGCGGGTGACTCCCACGCGGCAGAATTGTATCTCTCTGGCTCAAACAGTGCGCGACTTGACATTACGATGGATCCTAGCACGCGGAGTCTTTGGATCGGAAAATCCAGACGTAGAAGAACGACGAGTTGGGTTGTGGTTCGGGCATACCTGCTGTGACTCCCAAAAATATGTACATGAAGACGCACAGATCGAACCAAGGGTCGGCAAGCGGAACGGAAGTTGAGTTGGCAAGGACTGACGCCAACAGCAGCACGCAACATGCGCAATGCAGAAGTCCGTCAGGTGACTAGAATGCTTATCAGCGGACACAAAACTGATAGCATGGAACGTCGATACTCGATTGTAAGCAACGAAGACTTGCAGCTAGCCAAGCAGCAGATGGAAGACGCACGAAAAACGTAGCGGTGACGTAGTGGTATGACCGTATTCAGCGGTGTTTCAACTTCCACTCTTCCGGTTGGCCGGCGAGGCCCCGCCCCTTTCGCGGTGCACCTTTCCAGAAGAGTAATCTGGTGGAACCATGAGTCCGACTCCGCAACAGCCCCAATTGAATCTGGCCCAGGCTCCGGATTACCGGGAATCCTACGCCAACAGCGTGCAAGTGCGCGTGAGCGTGTGGGATTTTGCACTCGTCTTCGGAATGGCTTCGAGCGAAGGCCCGGAGCAGGTCACCATCCGCAATCACGCCGCCGTCTACCTAAGCCCCCAGCAGGCGAAGGCTCTGTGGAATGTGCTGGGGCAAAACCTCGCGCAGTATGAGCAGGCCTTCGGCACGCTGAACCTGGAACCGCAGGGGCCGAATTTCCCGCAGGGCCCTGTGAACTAATTCGAAAACTTTGCCCACCTCAATGAAGGCACGCCTGCGCTGGAGACAACTCCTTGCGCCGCGTCTTGACGCGCCGTTTCCCACGTGGATGATCTTCCCGGTCATCTTTGCGGCGCTCTACGTAAGCCACTTCTCGCTGCTGCGCCTGCCCTACTACTGGGACGAGGCCGGCTATTACATACCCGCGGCGTGGGACTTCTTCCGCACGGGCTCTCTCATTCCCATCACTACGCTCAGCAACGCGCACCCGCCGTTGCCGAGCATCTACCTGGCGCTCTGGTGGAAGGCCGCCGGGTTTCTGCCCGAAGTCACGCGCGAAGCAGTTTTGCTGGTCGCGAGCCTCGCCTTGCTCGCCGTGTGGCGACTGGCGCTGCGCCTGACCAGTTCCGCAGAGGCGGCGTTCTGGACCGTCATCCTCACCGCGCTTTATCCCATCTGGTTTGCACAAAGCTCGCTTGCTCACGCCGACATCTTTGCGGCGGCCTGCACGCTCTGGGGCCTCGTCTACGCCTTGCCCGACGGCAAATCCAAACCCTGGGTCGCGATGGTCTGGTTCACGGCCGCCGCGCTCTCCAAGGAAACAGCAATCGCCGTTCCTCTTACGCTGGTTCTGGTGGATCTGTGGGACGGCTTTCATGCCGAGGCGCATCGCCGGCGCCCGCTCCTGATCGAAGCCGCGTGGCTCATTGCCGTTTGCCTGCCCCTGGCAGGGTGGTACGCCTGGCACTACGCTAAAACCGGATTCGTCTTCGGCAATCCGCAGTTCCTCGCCTACAACGCCGAAAGCACGCTGGCGCCGGTGCGCATCCTGGCAGCCTTCGGGCACAGGATTCTTCATCTCACAGCGCACATGAACCTGTTTGTGCCTTCACTGTTGACCGTGGCATCGCTCATGCTCAAGCCGCGCGTCAATGCGGAGGGTCGCGTTCCCGACGGCATCAGCCGGCCCGTCCTGCTGCGCATCTTCGTGATTCTGCTCGCCAACGCGGTGCTCTTCAGCGTGCTCGGCGGCGCGCTTCTCACGCGCTATCTGCTGCCGATGTATCCGCTCATCCTCCTCGTCATGGTCAGCACCTTCCAGCGCCGCGTCCCGCTCTGGCAGGGACTTGCAATCTTCTCCACGGCCGCGTTCGTTGCGGGGCTCTTCATCAATCCTCCCTATCGCTTCGCTCCGGAAGACAACCTTGCGTACGCCCGGGTGATTCGCCTTCATATGCAGGGCATTGCCGAGCTGAACAAGCGGTACCGCGGCGCGACGGTGTTGTCAGCCTGGCCGGTCACCGATGAGCTGACCAAGCCCGAACTCGGCTATGTCAAAGAGCCTTACGCCGTCGATCGGATCGACGACTTCACATCGCAGCAAATCGATCGCGCGGCCGCCGAGCCCGAGAGATACTCCGCCGCTCTGGCCTTCTCCACAAAGTACGATCCGCCCTCTATCGGCCTCAGCCTCGGGCCTAAAAGCGAGAAGCTGGACGAGCGCTACTTCGGACTGCACCACGATCTGCCTCCCGAGGCTATCGCCAGGCGCCTCCGTGGCGCCCTGGTCTGGGAGCGTGAAGACCATGGCATGTGGATCGCGCTCATTCGCTTCAACCGCCAGATCGAGGCCGAAGGGACCCCGTCAAGCCCCAAGGAGCACAGGCCAACGGGGTGATCGCCGCCGGTGCGGGCGCAGGTCCAACCACCTATAATCAACACAGTCGTGGCTCACTTCTTGACCTCTCGCTTGCGGAGCAGTAGCTACGCCGGGCTCATGATGCTCAGCCTCCTGGCGGCCCTGTGCGTGCCGCGCCGCGCGCATGGGCAAGCGGTCCCGCAGGACAGTTCCGTCGGCCGCGGGCGAATCCTGCTGGTGCTGCCCTTCGATAACCGGACCGGCCAGCCCAATCTCGATTGGATTCGCGAGGCTGCCGCCGAACTGCTCAGTGTCCGCTTTACCTCGGCAGGCTTCTCGCCGATGAGCCGCCAGGAGCGCGTTTACGCGCTCGATCACCTCGGCCTGCCCGAAGGCTTCCAGCCCTCGCGCGCAAGCTCGCTCAAGCTCGCGCAGACGCTCGACGCCGACTCCATCGTGGTGGGCAGCTTTGTGATGGAGGGCAACAATCTCGTCGCTGAGGCGCGCGTCATCGATGTGCCTCATCTCCGAATGAGCCAGCCCGTGACCAGCCGCGGAGAGCTTCACAACTTGGTTGCCGTCTTCGACTCGCTTGCCTGGAAGCTCACGCGCACGCTGGATCCTGGGTTCAACGTGGCCGAGGAGACCTTTGTCGCCGCAGGCAGGTCGATTCGCCTCGACGCCTTCGAGCAATATATTCGCGGCATCACCGAGCCGGATCATGACGAGCGGCTGCGCCATTTGCAGCAGGCAGTCGCTCTCAGTCCCGATTTCAGCCCGGGTTGGATGGCCCTGGGGCGCGAAGATTACGCCGGAGAACAATACGAAGAAGCTGCGGCAGCCTTTGCAAAAGTGGGCCGCAACGATCCGGATGGCCTGGAAGCCGGCTTTTATCGCGGACTATCGCTGCTGTTCTCGGGAAACTATCCCCAAGCTGAAGAGGCCTTCAGCGCGGTGGCAAAGGTTTTGCCGCTCGCCGAGGTACTCAACAACGAAGGCGTTGCCATCAGTCGGCAGAACCATGACGGCAGCGCGCTGTTCGTGGATGCGGAGACCGCCGACCCAAACAACGCCGACTACCACTTCAATCTCGCAGTCAGCCTCAAGCATCGCGGCTTCAACAAGGAAGCAATGGCGGAGCTTGTGCAATGCCTGAAACTGCGTCCCAACGACCAGGAAGCCCAGGAGGTCCAACGCGAGTGGAACGGCGCCCCCCCGCCTCCAGCAGCAGGCGGCGAAGACCAGGCAACCTCTCCGGATGCGAAAGCTGATCCTCTGGAGCGCATTGTGCGCACCTTCGACGCAGCGGCCTTTCGGCAGGCCGCAACCATGATGGACCAGATGCAGGCTAACCGGCTGGCCGAGCTTACGCCGCGTGAGCGCGCGCTCAAGCTCGCGAGCCAGGCCAAGGATTACCTCAACCGCGGGTTGCTTCTGGAAGCCACGCGCCTTTATCAATCCGCTCTTGCCGCCGACGCTTCGGTTGCCGAAGCGCATGCGGGCCTCGCCGAAGTGCGGGAGCGAAGCGGCGATGCCGCCTCCGCCCGTGCCGAAGCCGAGGCCGCCATCAAGCTGCAGCCTTCAGCCCAGGCATACCTGGTTCTGGGTCGCCTCGATTTTGCTGCCAATCATTTCGACGAGGCATCAAGGGAATCGACCGAAGCGCTGCAACTTGACCCCGCGAGCGCGGCGGCGCAGGATTTGAGCCGGAAGATCGCGTTGAAAACAGGGAAACAGCCCTAGCTCGCGCGAAGGAGCATTCTTATGCTTCAGAAAGTCATGAGATTCGGCCGGCGGCAAGTAGTTGGCCTTGCTTCCGGGCTCGCATTCCTTCTGTGGCTACCGGCCCAAGCTTTCGCACAGCAGCCGCTGGTCGACAGAATGGTCCTTGACGACACCATTCAGCCGGTCAGCGCGGGCATGCTCGCGCGGGCCCTCGCGCGCGCCGAGACCGACGGCGCCGCCGCTCTGCTCATCGAGATGGATACGCCCGGCGGTCTCGTCGATTCGATGCGGGCCATGGCCGGAGCCATCCTCGCTTCTCGCGTTCCCGTCATCGTCTTTGTTGCTCCCTCGGGCGCGCGGGCGGGCTCAGCCGGCTTCTTCATACTCGAATCCGCCGACGTCGCGGCCATGGCTCCCGGTACCGAGGCCGGAGCCGCACACGTCGTCTTCGAGGGCGGCAAACCCGATGATACCGAAGTGCAGAAGGTGGAAAACGACGCCGAGGCCTTTCTTCGTTCCTATGTCACGCGGCGAAACCGCAACAAAGACGCGGCTGTGGCTGCCGTCGCTTCCTCGCATTCCTACACGGCCGAGGAAGCACTCTCCCAGCACCTCATTGACCTCATCGCCAAAAACGATTCCGACCTTGTCGCCTCTCTGAACGGTCGGGAGATCACCCGCTTCGATGGGGCCAAGGTCACATTGCATCTGGCAGGTGCTCGAATCCAGACCATTCAACCAACCCTGCGCGAGAACCTGCTCGGATGGCTCGTGAATCCCAACATTGCTTTGCTGCTGCTTGTCGGCGGCGCACTGCTCATCTACCTTGAGTTCAATACGCCCGGTACCATCGTTCCGGGAGCCCTCGGCACCCTGATGGTCCTGCTGGGAATCTTTGGACTCGATTTACTTCCGATTCGCTACACGGCGGTTGCGCTGCTTCTGGCTGCCATGGTGTTTTTCGTCCTCGAAGCCAAATTTGGCGGTCATGGCGCCCTGGCGATTGCCGGCATTGTCTGCCTCATGTTCGGCACGCTGACGCTCGTCGCGGCGCCGGTTCGCGAGATGGCCATCAACCCATGGGTTGCGATTGCCGTCAGTGCCGCATTTGGGGGCATCACCGCTTTTCTGGTTCGGCTGGCTGTCCGCGCCCGGAAGCGAAAGGCTTTGCTTGGCGCGGACGCCCTCGTCGGAAGCCCTGCTTCGGCGATGGAGCCGCTTGCTCCCGAAGGCCACGTGCTGGTGGAAGGCGAGATTTGGCGTGCGGTCGCCAGCGTTCCCGTCGTCGCGGGCGCGCAACTTCGCGTAGTCGGCCATGAGCGTTATTTGCTGCGCGTCGAGCCGGCGGAGGCCGGAACGGTGCCGGCTGAGGCAGCGCATCGCGTGTAACGCGAAGACCAGGTGTTTCGCAGGAGTACAATCCCTGCTGAGTGAGGAAGGTTCATGTTCGACTTGTCCATCCCGGTTCTCATCGTTATTGCAATTGTGGTTCTCTATCTCCTCAATTCCATCAAGATCCTGCGCGATTACGAGAGAGCGGTGATCTTCCGCCTGGGCCGCGCCCTGCCAACGCCCAAAGGCCCAGGCATCATCCTTGTCTTTCGGCCGCTCGATCAAATGATCCGCATCTCGCTCCGCCAGGAAGTGCTGGAGGTCCCGCCCCAGGACGTGATCACGCGCGATAACGTGACCATCAAGGTAAACGCGGTCGTGACGCTCTATGTCGTCGACCCGAATGCCGCCGCGATCAAGGTTTCGAACTACGTCTACCAGACTTCGCAGTTTGCCCAGACCACGCTGCGTTCAGTGCTCGGCGAGGTCGAGCTCGACGAACTCCTCAGCCACCGAGACAAGCTGAATTTGCGCATTCAATCGATCATTGACCAGCGCACCGAACCTTTCGGCGTCAAGGTGATTTCTGTGGAAGTCAAGCAGGTCGATCTCCCCGAGCAAATGCTCCGCGCCATGGCCAAGCAGGCCGAAGCAGAGCGCGAGAAGCGCTCCAAGATCATCCATGCCGAGGGCGAATATAACGCCGCGCAAAAACTCGTCGACGCCGCGCAACTGCTGGCCACGCAGCCGATCACGCTACAATTGCGCTACTTGCAGACCCTAACGGAAATTGGAGTGGAGAAAAACACGACGATTGTTTTTCCTCTGCCCATGGAACTTCTTTCTCTTTTGAATAAACTGGGACCGGGGACGCCGTCGAACGAAGAAAAGAAGGACTGACAAGGCTGGAGACCACACCCGAGCGCAAGGCAAGGAAGCCGCGCAATGAGGGCTGATCGGGCGCCAACTCGAGGACGCAGAATGCCACGAAGTTTTGCCGAAGAGGATCTTGAAGAACGACCGAAACGCGACACCGAGATCACCCTCGGTCCGGCCATGCTGCTTGCGATCATTTGCGGGTTGGTCCTTCTCTGCGGATTGTGTTTCGGCATTGGCTACACCGCGGGAAGAAAAAGCGTGCCTCACGTAGCCACCGTCACTCAATCCTCGTCGGGCCAGACCATCACCCCGCAGCCCGGCGCCACTGTCCAAAAACCTCTTGCCAAGGGCACCATTCCTTCCGCGCCCCCGGCAGGCGCGCCGGTTCCGCAGCCGAGCTCGGCAGACGGGACGCCCAACGGCAATCCGCTAACTTCCTACGCGTCTTCGAGCAATTCGGTTGCGGCGACAAACAACCAGGTCCGCCCTGCCTTGACCCCGCAACCGGGCATGGCCTCCGGATCCTCAGGCCAGGTGCAGCAGGCGCTGCCGCAGAATGCGCGCATCATGGTCCAGATCGCAGCCGTCTCGCACGTCGAGGACGCAAATGTGCTCATGGGCGCGCTACGGAAACGGGGATACGTCGTTGTCGCACGCCGCGAACCTTCTGACAGCCTGATTCATGTGCAGGTCGGGCCTTTTGCAACCCGCGAAGAGGCCGACGCCATGAGCCAACGCTTGCTGAGCGACGGCTATAACGCCATCGTGATGCCCTAGAAGTGGATCGATCCAGCCGCAAGTGTGCAGTCAATGTCCCATGAGCAGAGGGAGTTGCAGGGAGAAGCCTCTCGCGGCGAGGCACTCTCATGCAATTCGTGCAGGAAGCGCTCCTTTCATCTCCGCATCCACTCCGGCAATCCCGAAGCAATCTTTTCCCGAATCGCGTCCATCAGCTCTTCGCGGGATCGAAAATTTGCGGGATCGAGAGGAGGATGAAAAGTGATATGCGCCGTTCCGGGCTTAATCCGCAGGCTCCCCTTCCCCATCATGCTTTCGGTTCCATAGATCGAGACCGGCACGCACGGAACATCTGTTTCCATGGCGAGATAGAACGGGCCTTTTTTAAAAGGAAGCATGCGCCCGTCAGGCGATCGCGTTCCTTCCACAAAGGTCGTGATGTGTATCCCTTTTTTAAGGACGGCGCGCGCGGCTCTGACGCTTTCGACGGCGCTCTCGATTCGACCATCCCGATCGACCGGCACGAATGCGCCCAGTTTCATTCCGTAACCCAGCACGGGAATGTGCATCAGTGACCGCTTGACAAAGGCGGACGTGCGCCCAGGAATGCAGGGCAGCAACGCGGGAGGATCGAGATTGGAAACATGGTTCGAAAGGAAGATGCACGCCGTATGCGCTGGAACCAACTCCGCACCACGGCTTTCCACGCGAATTCCTGCCAGCCGAAATCCGATCCGGACGGTGAAGATGGCCGCCTTGTAAAGGGGCGTCGCGTTGCCGGTGATCACCGCCCAGGGGATACAAAAAAGAGCGGCTGATCCTCCGATTATGAGGATGGTGGCAAGCAGCGTAAGCGAGGCGATCATGCGGACAACGAGCCGTGCGCCTCGCGTTCTTTGAGGCGCGCGGGAAGTTTCTCATAGATGCCGTCGAAACCGCCATTAGAAAGGATAGCCACGATGTCGCCGGACCGCAGCTGCGGCGCGATCGACGCCACAATCTCGTTCACCGACGGATGCAACTCCGCTGCTGTGCCTGCCGCATTCAGCGCGCGTATGACATCGTCGGGGTGCAGCCGCTCCGCATCGGGTATACGTTCCTGCTGGTAAACGCCTGCCAGCATCACCCGATCCGCCAGCCGCAGACTCTCCACAAGGTCATTCTCGAGAACCTTGCGTCGGAGCGTGTTTGACCGCGGCTCCAGCACCGCCCATAGGCGGGCGCTTGGATAAACGGAACGTAGCGCTTTCAGGGTCTCGCGGATCGCCGTGGGATGGTGCGCGAAGTCATCGATGATCGTCACGCCCCCGATTTCAGCCCGCACTTCCAGTCGCCGCTTCACGCTCTTGAAGGTGCGGATCGCGTCAACGATGGCATTCTTTGTCAGGCCCTGCCCCATGGCCAATGCAGCCGCGGCGGTCGCGTTCAGGGCATTGTGCTCGCCTGCAAGATGCATTGCCAACTCCGCCCACAGCGACCCTGCGTGCCATATTTCCCAGCGCGTCAAGCCGTCTGTGTGCCGCAGATTGCGAATCCGCCAATCAGCCTGCTCGCTGAAGCCGTAGCGCTGTACTGTGCAGAAGGCTCTCGCCACGCACTCGCTGACGTTGGCATTGCCATCGTAGGCAACGATCAGCCCGCGCCGGGGAACAAGATTCACCAGCCGCTTGAATGCCGTTTTTACGGCTTCGAGATCGGCATAGATATCGGCGTGGTCAAATTCAACGTGCGTCAAAATCAACCCATCCGGAAAGTAGTGAAGAAACTTCGGGCCCTTGTCGAAAAACGCGGTGTCGTATTCGTCGCCTTCGAGAATGAAGGTGCGGGTGGGCCGGAGCTGAAAGCTCGTTCCAAAGTTCTCCGCAACCCCGCCAATCAGAAAAGACGGCTCGATTGCGCGGTCCTTCTGTGACGCAACCTGGTAAATCCAAGCCAGCATGCTCGTTGTTGTAGTCTTCCCGTGCGTTCCCGCCACAACCAGCGATTCGCGGCCGGTGAGAAACTCTTCGCGCAGCAGCGCTGCCATCGAGGCGAAGGGAATCCGCTGATCGAGGATGCGCTCGATCTCCGGATTGCCGCGCGAAAGCGCGTTGCCAATTACCACGAGATCCGGCGTGGGATCGAGATTCGTCTCCGCGTAAGGCTCGAGTATGGGAATGCCCAGCGAGCGCAAGAGGTCGCTCATGGGCGGATACGCTGCCTTGTCGGAGCCGGTGATGCGGTGGCCCTGCAGTTGCAGCAGCCCGGCGAGCGAAGCCATCGCCGTGCCGCAGATGCCGCTGAGATGAATATGCCGGGAAGTTGTCATGAAGTCACCACGGGTTCGAACAGATGAAGCTCAGGTTCAGAAGACGCGCGCAGTTCTGCAACTCCGCCGAACTTCAGCGTGACATTCTGGCGCGAGACATGGCCGCTCCGCAATCCGATCGCGATTGGAATATCGAGCTCGCGGAAGAAATGAACAATCACGTCATCCAGCAGGCCAGGATCCGCGCCCGGTGAAGCGCAATCGAGCATCTCTCCGAAAATGATCCCGCGAACCCCTTCGAATTTGCCTGCATGCCGCAGTTGCCAGAGCATGCGATCGATCTGGTACGGTCTCGCGCCGGTATCCTCGAGGAAGAGCAGTTTGTCCTCCATGGACGGCTCCCACGGAGTCCCGATCATGGCCACCAGGATGCTGAGGCATCCACCGTAGAGCGTTCCTCGCACCGTACCAGGCTTAAGTGTTCGCAGACCCTCGGCAGGGCCCAGCGAATACGCCTCGCCGGCAAGCGCGGATCGAAAGCTCGCGAGATGCACGCCATCCTCGACCCCAAAGTCTGCCGCAACCATCGGCCCGTGGAAGGCAGGAATTCCGAGCCGGTCGAGCAAGTGCAGCTGCAAGCCCGTCAGATCGCTATAGGCGAAGAACGGCTTTGCGTGCTTCCCGATCAGGGGGAGATCGAGAGATTCCAGCAGGTAATTTGACCCGTAACCGCCGCGAACGCTCGCGACGAAGGAGGCTGCCGGATCGGCGAAGGCTGCGTGCAGATCGGCAAGGCGTTGTTCCGGCGTCCCCGCAAAGAAGAGCGGCCCGCGCGTCTGCGTGTTCGCGGCGAGTTGCGGATTGAAGCCAAGCTTGCGCAGCCGCTGAATTCCCTGATCAGCGCGGTCCGGACTCGCATAGGACGCCGGCGAGACCACGCGCAGAGTCGCACCTACATCGACAGGTGCGATTTTGCGCAGTGGTGCAGTCGCGCGCATTGGTGCCATCGTCACCAGACCTCGCCGCGCGCGACCAGTGTCGCAGGACCCGTGAGCAGCAAGGCCGTTCCGGGGCCCGCCCATGTTACCGATTGCGCGCCGCCCGGTGCAAAAACTTCAATCTCATGCCGCGCTTCGTAGATGCCGATCATTGCGGTAGCGGCCGCGGATGTGCCCGTTCCCGACGAGGATGTGGGCCCCACCCCGCGCTCGTAGATGCGAATCGCGATGCGTTCAATTGGCTCTGACTCACCAGCCAGGACATGGACGAACTCGACGTTCGTTTGATCGGGAAAATCCGGATGCTGGCAGATCTCCTCACCGACATCGTCCCAAGATCGGCCATCCATCGAAAAATCGAGCGATGCAAGGGCACGCTCGCCGGCGTCGAGCGACGATTCACCACCGACTGCCGCAAGGTCTGCCCTCGGGAGCAGGATCACGAAATGCGGGTTCCCCATCGAAACATAAACGCCTTCAACCCGCGTTCCATCGGAGAGCTCAACCGTGCGGTCTTCGAACTCCGGCTCGCCCATGTCGGTGGCGATCAGGATCGTCGGCCCATCGTCTGAATCCCGAAACTCCTTGATCGTACAGGTTCGCGGACCGGCATCCGTTTCCAGCGAAAAGCTTTCGCCGGGTTCGGCGTTGATTTCTTCGGCCATCCACGCCGCCACGCAGCGCGTGCCGTTGCCACTGATTTCGGCAACCGAGCCATCGGCGTTCCGCAAGTGGATTTTCGCGGACGTGTCGCTCAGGCGCTGGAAGTACTCCACCCCATCCGCGCCGATCCCGGTGTAGCGCTCACAGAGCCGCCGCGTCAGGTCCGCAAGATCGCAATTGCCCACATCGGCGCGATTGACGATGAGAAAGTCGTTGCCGCACGCGTGCGCCTTGGTAAAGGGAATCAATCCTCCTCCGGATCACGGAAAGTCAGAATTGCATCGATGCAAGGCTCTGCCAGCAGCTTGGAGTGAATCGCCTCGTGCTTGCGCTTGGTCGCCGTGATCGACCAGCTCACCCGCTGCAGTTCGCCAATAGAATCACGCTCAACAGCCGAGAGTTGCTCGCCCGCCTTGTCCATCGCATCCAGGATCGACTGGATCATCAGAGTCTGGTCGCGCCCCCGTGCCTCATAGGTGAGCGGATAAATCTTTAGATTGGCGCGGCGCTCGAGAAAACCGACGAGTTCGAGGGCGATCACCACCGTGACAGCAGCCACCACCGCGGCCGCATAGAGGCCGGCGCCGCAGGCCATGCCGATCGAAGCAACCACCCACACGCAGGCGGCGCTTGTCAGTCCGCTGATGCGGCTGCGGTTGTGAATGATGAGCCCCGCGCCGAGAAACCCAATGCCCTGCACAATGTTCGACGCAACCTGTCCGCGATTGGATCCGGTCTCGCCCGCCAATACGGGCGAAAGCAGTGTGAAAAATGCCGCGCCCATCGCGATCAGCAGGTTCGTGCGGACACCCGCAGCCTTCCGGCTGGCCTCGCGCACCACTCCCACAAAGGCCCCTAGCGCACAGGCCACCAAGAGGCGTCCAATGGCGCCGTTGACCACGTCCATTTGCTGCAGCCAACTGAAGCTGAAAGGGAGCGCGAACTGGGCCAGCGCGACGTTCAAGGGAGTTCCTTCGACGATGCTATCACCGGCTCTGTGCCGGAGCCTGCGGCGGGGTACCGGAGACGTAAACCGTAGCCGTAGGCTGTCCCGGCGCAGCGAATCGGCCAACAGCCGTGAGTCCCTCGGGATGCGCTTTCACCGCGCGGTCGATTTCGTCGCCATCAAACGCCACAACGATCGCCGCATGCTTGGCGGGATCGGCCAAAGCAGCCGCGTAGAACTCCGCGTCGCCTTCATTGATGGTTTGCCGCAGGGGAATGCCCGTGAAGGCAACGAGGTTCGGATAAACCGATGTCTCCATGAGGACCAAGCCTCCGGGCCGGCGGGCCAGCAGCGCGCGAAGTAGCGGGGGAATCGCTTCCTCAAGAGGGCGTCGCGCGGCAATGTTCTTCGTGCCTTCGATGTAGGTGAGCGGTTTTTCCGCCGTTACCTTCCACGCGTTCCAAACGGCCAGCGCGATCACCAGCGCGGCGACAGGCCGAATCCACTCCCGCTTCCACTGGCGCGTGATGCCGAGAGCGATCTCCGCTGCGAACGCAAGGCTCAATGCGAACGCGGGCAACATCTCCATCCCGTAGCGTGTGTTGTACCACGAGTGCGGCCACCACTTCGGAATAAAGATCGGCACCGAGTTGAAAGCCACCGAGAAGGCGTAAAAGGGGACAGGCAGCCACAACAGGAGCGTCCACCAAAACCCCCGTCGCCGCGCGATCACGCATCCGAACGCCGTTCCCAGCACGCTGAGGGCGAGCATCCGGTTGCCCCACAGTTCGGCCGATGCATCGAGTTCCGCGGTGCGGACAAAGAAGAGAAGCGAAACCCAGGGATCATGCCATCCTGGATGCGGCGGACCTGATCCCGTGGTTGTGCGGATCTCGATGGCTTTGGCTGAATAGGGCCCGCGCGCAAAGTCGAGCCAGTCGCCAAAGACCGCCGCGTTATAGCCGAACCACACCAGGGGCGCGGCGATCACCAGCACGCTGGCAAGCCAGAACGAGAGCGAGGCAAGCTTCCCATGGTGAAGCAGCAAGATGCCCATCGATGTCCACGCCAGAAATGCCAACACCCAGCCGTCGTAGCGCGTGTAAACGCCGGCAACCAGCACCAGCGCGATCAGCCAAAGACGGACCTCTGCCCGTCGAGGATCCGCATCGACAAAGCCGCGCCACTCCACGAGCCAAACCACCGTCCAGATCAGCTCGCACAAAAACAGCGGCTCGGTCATCGCCGTCGTTTGCAGGTAGAGCAGGTTGGGATTGAGCGCGAAAAACGCCAGCCCCGCTGCCGCGGCATACGTCGAAAGCCAGCGCCGCGCCAGCCGATAGACGCCAATGCAGCTCGCGATATATGCAAATGCCGACGGGATCATGCCCGCGATGCCGTCGGCCCACCAGCGATAGACTGCGACGAAGGGCAACATGAGCAGGTGCGGCAGGGGCAGCCAAACTGAACCCAACTGCTTCATCCCGGGGTGGTGCGCGTCGATCACACGGCGCGCAATGGCCATGTGCGCCACGGCGTCGCCGTAGTTGAGCATCGCGTTGTTTTGCCAGCTCCACGCCACCGCCGCAATAGAGAGCACTGCGCAGGAGGTCAGAACAACAAGACTTTCTGCGCGGCGATACGGCTTGTCAGTCAAGATGGGTCAGCTCGCGGAACAGCTGGAAGCGCTGGTCGATTTCGGCGCGGGTCAGCTGCTGCAGGCGTTCCGTTCCGAAGCGCTCCACGGTGAAAGAGCCCATGACCGACCCGTAAAACATGGCCCGGCGAAATGCTCCCGGTGTCAGTTCGGGCTGCGAGGCAAGATAGCCGAAGAATCCGCCCGCAAAGCTGTCGCCCGCGCCTGTCGGGTCAACGACTTCCTCCAGCGGGAACGCGGGCGCTCGAAAGGTCGTCGCGCCTACGTTTTTGGGCGACTTGCCGAAGAATGCCGTTGCGCCATATTCCCCGTGTTTGACCACCAGCATTCGTGGACCCATGCCGAGAACCCCGCGCGCTGCCTGCACAAGGTTCGATTTGTCCGCGAGCATGCGCGTTTCGGTGTCGTTGATCAGCAGAATGTCCAGCCCTTTCAGAACTTCGAGCAGCGCGGGCTTATGGTCCTTGATCCAGTAATTCATGGTGTCGCCTGCGACCAGCTTTGCCTTCGGCGTCGCTTCGCGCACGCGACGCTGCAGCACGGGATCGATATTCGCGAGAAATAGATATTCCGAGTCTCGGTAAGCGTCGGGAATTTTCGGCTCAAAGCCGGCGAAAACATTCAGGTCGGTCTTCAGCGTCTTGGCTTCGTTCAGATTGTCGAGATACGAGCCCTGCCAGAAAAAGCTTTTGCCCGGCGCGCGCTCGATGCCACGCGTATCAACTTTGTGCGCATCAAAAACAGCCTGTTCCGCAGGGCCAAAGTCTTCGCCCACCACGGCAATCACGCGGACCTGGGTGAAGTAGCTTGCGGCCAGCGAAAAGTAAGTCGCGGCGCCGGCAAGGCAGCGCTCCCGGCGTCCAGCCGGTGTTTCCACTGTGTCGAATGCGACGCTGCCCACTACGGTAATTGCCATTGAAGTTTTCTTTCCTTTCGGATGGACTTGAGGATGTTGGCCCCACCGCAGGTGGTTACCAGTTGTGGTATTTGCCGAACAAAAGTTTGAGTCGGTCCCTGGCGGCCTGCGGGATCGCGTCCGGTTGCGTGAGCACCGCAAACTTTGCCGCCGAAGCACAGGAGCAGCTTCGCTCGTTGGGCAGCGCAGTAACCGCGGCCTTCACCACCTTGCAGGCGTTGTGCGCATTCTTGTGCAGCACTCCGACGATCTCCTCGATCGTCACCGCATCGTGCCCTTCGCGCCAGCAGTCGTAATCGGTCACCATCGCGATCGTGGCATAGCAGATCTCGGCTTCGCGCGCGAGCTTCGCTTCCTGCAGGTTGGTCATGCCGATGACGTCCGCGCCCCAGCTGCGATAGAGATTCGACTCCGCCTTCGTTGAAAACTGCGGCCCCTCCATGCAGACATAAGTACCGCCCATCTTGCCGACCACGCCAACGGCCTTGCAGGCATGCGCCGCAGCTTTCGCCACCGTCGCGCACACCGGGTCCCCAAACGCCACGTGGCCGACGATGCCGTCGCCGAAAAAAGTCGACACCCGATGAAAGGTGCGGTCGATGAACTGGTCGGGAATCAGGAAATCTGTGGGCTTGTGTTCCTCCTTCAGCGAACCCACCGCCGACACGGACACAATCCGTTCTACGCCAAGCTTCTTCATTGCGTAGATATTGGCGCGGAAATTCAACTCAGACGGTAGAATGCGATGCCCGCGTCCGTGACGAGCCAGGAAAGCGACCTTCCGGCCTTCAAGCTCACCCAGCATGAACGGATCCGAGGGATCGCCGAATGGAGTTTCAACGCGTACTTCGTGCTGGTTGGTGAATCCGGGCATCGAATATAGCCCGCTCCCACCGATGATCCCGATCTCCGCCTGGTCCAAATGGTGCTCCTCGCTCGTGATGCGCAGCCCGGGAGGGGGCAGCGTACCCATGATGCCGCAAACACCTCAGTATAAAGGCTGGGCGCAAACGAGCCATCGGGCGGGGTAATGTCCTGGCGCATTTAGTGGCGCAAACGACTCAGGCCAGCAACACATTACGGGCACTCGAACTTCGGGCTGACGCGCGAGCATCGCGCACAGCCCATCCCGCAAGCAGAAGACTCGGAGCGGCCACGGCTTCCGCATCGCCAAGTTGAGCCAGCGTCGTGCACCGAACTTCCTGATCCGGCTGGCCGGCCCGGGAAACGATCGCGCAGGGAAAATCCTCGGGCAAGCCTTCATCAAGCCATTCGAGCGCCAGCAGGCGCAGATCGCGCCCCGGCATATAGACCACACGGGTTGCATCTTCAATCTCGGGAATAGCAGCCTGGTTGTGCGACGCCGCATGATGGCCGGTGGAGAACGTCACATTCGAGGCAGCGTTCCGGTCGGTCAGCGAGCAGGGAATTGCGGCCGCAGCTGCAAAAGCCGCGGTGATGCCGGGGACGACTTCGAAGGGCACTTGGGCGGTCGTCAGTGCGGCCATCTCTTCGGCGGCGCGGCCAAACACCAGCGGATCCCCGCTCTTCAATCGCACGACGCGTCGGTCCGCTTGTGCATGCGCGATCATCAGCGCGTTGATCTCTTCCTGCGTGATGCTCTTGGTTCCGCAGCGCTTGCCCACGTTCACTTGCTCCGCACCGGGGGGCGCCGACTTCAGGATCGCCTCGGCAACAAGATCGTCATGCAGGATCACCTCGGCCGACTGGATCAGCCGCAGGGCCTTTACGGTCAGCAAATCAGGATCGCCCGGCCCGGCTCCCACAAGAAACACCTTCCCGCGCTCCATGGGTGTGCGCGCGAGCTGCCGCGTCGCGCAGCCAGGCGAATCGCAGATCTGCCGCTGCGCCAGCTCATGCAGCAATAGCTTGCGGTTTTCGCTGCGCGCATGCGTCGCCAGAACTTCGCGCCGCAGCGAGCCAACTTCAGCCAGCCACGGCCCCAGGTCGGCGGGCAGTTGTTCGTCAATTTCGCGCCGCAAGCGCTGTGCAAGTGCAGGGCTTTCCCCGGCTGTCGAGATCGCCACCTGCAGCTTGCCGCGGGTCACCACCGAACCAAAGAAGAAATCGCAGTTGGGGATGTCATCGACCGAGTTGCACAGGATGTTGCGCGCAACCGCCTCGCGATGGACCATCGCATTCACCGCCGGATCATCAGTCGCCGCAATGACGACAAAATAGCCGTCGAGGTCCGTAGGCGCAAACTCTCGCTCGATCCATTCCAGCTTGCCCTCCATCGCGAGTTGCCGGATCTCCGCGCGCGCCTTCGGCGCAACCACGCACAGCCGCAGCCCTGTGCTCAGCAGGCTACCGATCTTGTCGAGCGCAACAGCTCCAGCACCCACGAGCAAACCGGGACGTCCTTCGAGTTTTAGAAAAATCGGCAACAGGCTCATTGGTTCAGTGTCCGGCTCCTTCATTTCCTGCATTCCTCGTTCGCCGCTTCTCTTACTCAGCCACCGCGTGCGGCACACGCCCCGTCGGCAGATCGCGCTCCACCGGCGCCAGGACTTCGCCCGCAAGCTGCGCGCGCAGCTCGTCATTGCTGTGGCGTCCGAACCACCGGCGCAGGTTTTCGTCCGGCTCGCGCCCCGCCAGGTAGTGCCGCAGCAGCCGCTCGACGGCATCGGGAACTTGCGTCGCCAGGCAGCGATAGCCAACCGGCCGCGCCACTCCAGCATGCTGCCCCACCGCACCGCCAAGGCAGAAGTAGTAGGCATCCACGAGCTTACCCTCGTGTTTGATCTTCTTTCCCTCGACGCCGATATCCGCGATCCAGTGCTGGCCGCACCCATTCGGGCAGCCGGTCACGTGCAGGCGCAGCTGCTGGTCAAACTCAGGCACGCGTTCCTCGAGCTCATCCACCAGCCAGCGGGCAAATCCCTTGGTCTCTGTGATCGCCAGCTTGCAGAATTCAGTGCCTGTGCAGGCCACGGTGCCCCGCCAGAAATTGGTCGCTTCCACGTGAAGCCCGATCTGGCCCAATTCACGCACCAATTCTGCTGTCTTCTGGTTCGGCACATTGATAAAGACCAGGTTCTGCGACACCGTTGCCCGCAACTCGCCCGTCCCAAATCGCTCCGATAGCTCCGCGGCGGCTTCCAACTGCTCACCTGTGACGCGCCCCCGCAGCACAGTAGCTCCCACGTAGCTCAGCCCATCCTGTCGCTGGCGATGGACACCGGCATGATCGCGAAAAACGTCTCTGGGAACTTCCTCTTCGCCGGCCGGCTGAATCTCAAAATCGAGACGCGCCTGCAACTCCGCCAAGAACCTTTCCGCTGTCCAACCTTCCTTCATGAAGAGGTACTTCATACGTGCGCGGTCGCGGCTCTCGCGCAGACCTTGCTGTTCGCGAAAGATCTCCGCCACTCCACGAATTGCAGCAACTGCCTGGTGCGGCAGCAGGAACGCATTGAGGCGCACGGCGAGGTGGGGCTCGTTCGACAGCCCGCCGCCGACCCGCAGCGAATAACCCACCTGTCCCTTCAGCGTCGCCGGAGTGAGGCCGATGTCATTGATTTCCGGATAGGAGCACCAAGAGCGGCAGCCCGCCGCGGAAATCTTAAACTTGCGCGGCAGGTTATAGAACTCCGGATTCGCCGTCAGCATTCGCGCCGCTTCCACGGCGATGGGCGAGGCGTCGATCAGCTCGTCTGCAGCGATCCCCGCCAGCGGGCAGCCCGTCACGTTACGCACCACGTCACCGCACGCGCCCTTGGGCGATAGCCCAATCGCATCCAGCACCTCCACCACCTCGGGCAGCGACTCAATAGTCAGCCAGTGAAGCTGGATGTTCTGCCGTACTGTGATGTCAGCGAGATTGCGCGCCTGTTTCCGCGTGATGCCGGCAATTGTCCGCACCTGATGCGCGTTCAGGATCCCATTGGGAATGCCGATCCGCATCATGAAGTAGTCCGACGCCAACCCTTCGCCGCCCTTGCCGCCGGTCGCACCCACCCCGTCGCCCTGGGTGTACACGCCCCACCACTTGAAATAGAGCGAAGCCCACTCGGGAACTACGCTGCTCCGGCCCTCCCGGGCAAAGCGGCGCACCTCGTCGAAAGCTTCCCACGGGTTCTTGGCGAGCTTCAGGCGCTCGGTTCGTTGCGCCTTGGTTTCTTTCGTTGGAACAGCTGTTTCCATTGTGAAGACCTCTTTGGGGATAAAGAAAGCCCGCGACAGCGAGATGCTGAATCGCGGGCTTCGGAAACCTTGAAATTGCGAGATCGTTCTGGCTCAGGTCACCTGTGCGCGCGATGCGTGCAACAGAGCCGACAACAGAGCCGAGCGTTCACATAGAAATGATGGCAGGCCGTGGAAGAAAAAGCAAGGATTCGCCGCTGCTTGGCGTGGTCTATCTCGATTCGCGCCGGGTCACCTGGAGTTTGCAAGAACGCCGCGAACCGCGGCCTAGCCGCGCAGTGTCGCGATGTCGGCAAGTGCAGTCACATCAACTAGATTCCCGATTCACACCTTTGTGGAATATCCCAGTGGAATTGTTCAAGCCTAGAATTGTTTCTGGTAGAACAGGGCCAGAAAGACGCACGAGGCCTCGAGCGAAGGAACGCTCCTAAAGGTCGATCGTGGGGCATTGCAATGGGCTGCCAGTAGGAGCTCACTGAAATCAAACTCTCAATCTGCCGATAGTTGAGAGAGAGCGATGTCAGAACTTCCGTATCTCCGGAACGCAACGGTCCTCAAGCTCGAAGGAAAGAGCGGGAACGAGGGACCGTCGACGTTTATTCCGGGTGCCGAGCCGGCCAGGGTCTGTGCCTACAATCAGACCCGGGAGCGCTTTCTCAGCGTTGACGTTGAAGCCGCGGATTTCACTCCTGCAGTTCTGAATTCCCGCCTGCCATCTCTCACTTCCGGCTGCGGTCGCGCACTCTGGATCGTCCCCTTCCGCGGCATCTCGCCCACCAGCGTCCGTTTTCCCATCGACCTCGTCTACCTCAACGCTAACGGCCAAGTCCTCTGCGTCGTCGATTCATTCCCGTTTTCCGATGTTCCTGCCGCCAGTGCCCAGGCCACCAGTCTGCTCGCGCTCCCGTCTCAGAGCATCACGACCACTGGAACCTGTCGCGGCGATCAATTGCTTCTTTGCCCGTCCGAGGAGATGAAATCCCGCCTCCAGCAGGTTGCCGAAGCAAAGGCCGAAGCCGAGCGAACCGCTGCCGGAGATGCCCGCCCGGCGCCAAAACCCGCGGGCAACGTGCTGCAATGGGTCGATCGCTCCAAGCCTGCTTCCGCTGCGGAGAAACCAGCAGTCGTCGAAAACGCATCCCCCGTTGTGGAGCCTGCGCCGCGCGTGGAAACGGCTCCCCGCGTCGAGCCTCCCCTCGAGCCTGCTCCAGTTCTCGCCGCTGCAGTTCCACCTGTTCTGCCTGAGGTCGGCCCTCCGCCTCCGGAGCCCGGCAAAGAGAACGCGCCGGCCGAGCAACCCTGGGTCAAGCGTTATCAGAAGCCGAAGGGCTGGCTCCAGAAGCTGATTTCCGCGGCGCCCACTGATCCGCGCCGCGCAACCCGGGAATCCATTCCCTGGCTGGTTGCCTACTTCTTCACCGGCGGCAAGCCGATGGCCTACACCATCCGCGACGTCAGCGCCACGGGAATGTACGTGATCACGGAAGAGCGCTGGTATCCGGGAACTGTCCTCCGAGTCACCCTCACTGACCGCCGCCAGCCCACGCGCGAACGTTCCTTCACCATCAACGCCAAAGTGGTGCGCCCGGCCAACGACGGCGTCGGCTTGCAATTCGTCCTCAACGACGGCTCATCCGGACCGGTAGATAACCAAGTTCAGGGCGTCGATCGTGAACAGATCGAATACTTCCTCCAGCGCATGCGCAGCTAAGCCGGAATACCGCCGAAACCTGCCGCCCGCAGATTCCGCCACCAGTCTCGAAGCAGGGGCGCCCGAAGGGGACGCAATCCATAGCGTCTGAACAATTTCGGGCTTGCTTCCAGAATGGTGACCCCGAGGCCGCCGCCAAAGCCACATCGAGCTATTCGCAAGGAATTCAGCAGCCTGAAGGGTCGCTGTTTTCGGGAAGGCGGCGCAGGACGTGTCAAAGTCGGGTCTCGCGCTGACGCTGAAACCCCCAAGAGTCGCATCTGCGGGCGAGGTTCTTTTCCCCCCCGCAGATGCGCTGCCTTACATCCCGTTCTGCGTCGACTGGTCTGGGTGAACCACGCGATACGTGGCGCCGCCTTGCGACCACACCAGCAGCAGGATGTCCTTGCCGTTGGGCGCCGAGTGTACCTGGCTGACGAAGCTCGCCGCGTTATCCACGGCATGCCGGTTCACTTCGAGAATCACGTCCCCGGGCGTCAGACCCGCATCATCCGCGGGGCTCGCGGGAATCACGTTCTCCACAGCCGCGCCGTTCACCTGCGAAGGGATGTTGAACTGCTGGCGCACATCGGGAGTCAGGTTGGCAACGGAAAGCCCAAGCTTGCCGCGCTTTTCGCCGCCCTCGCCGTTGTTTGCCGCTTCCTCGGTGTTTTTGTGGAACTCACCCACCGTCACCTTCATTGTTTCGGGCTTGCCGTTGCGCAGAACGCCAAGTTCGATCGAAGTTCCGGGTGTCATCTCGCTTACGGCCACCTGCAGCGCGCTGCTGTTCTCGATCTTTTTCCCGTTCAGGTTGCGAAGCACGTCTCCGCCCTTCAACCCTGCGCGGCTTGCGGGCGAGTCCGGCGTAACCTGGCTGATGATCGCACCCGTCGCATCCGGCAGGTTGAAGAAGCTCGCGTTCTCCGGCGATACATCGTTCATGCTGATTCCCAGGTAACCGTGGTGCACCGTACCGTCTTTCATGATCTCTTCGGCCGACGCGCGCGCTATCTGCGAGGGAATCGCGAATCCCGCGCCTTCAAACTGCCCGCTGCCCGAGATGATGAATGTGTTGATGCCAACCAGTTCGCCATGCGCGTTCACCAGCGGTCCGCCCGAGTTGCCGGGGTTGATTGCGGCATCCGTCTGGATATAGTCCCCGGGCTTCCGCGGATCGTCGCGATAGGGATTGGGCCGGTCCAGCGCGCTCACAATCCCGCGCGTGACCGTGAAGGGGAAGTTGCCGAAGGGGTTGCCGAAGGCGAGAACCGTCTGACCCGGATGCAGCGCCGTCGAGTCGCCCCATGCGATCGTCGGCAGATTATGGGCATCGATCTTGATCACCGCGAGATCGTTGAGCGTGTCCACACCAACCCGCTTTGCCGGGAAGATCCGCCGGTCATCGAGCGTCACCGTGATCTTCGTTGCATGGTCTACGACGTGATAGTTGGTGAGGATGTATCCGTCCGACGTGAGAATCACTCCGCTGCCGATGCCGTGCTCAATCTGCGGCTGCTGCGGCATGCCCTGCATTCCCTGCCCACCAAAGCCAAAGAAGCGCCGGAACTCCGGAGGAAGATTCTGGAATCCGTTGCCAGATCCCTGACTGTTCGCGGGGCCCTGATCGCTGTTATCGCCATCCTCCGCGTTATCCTGCGACGCCCGCTCCGTGACTTGTACGTTGACTACGGCAGGCGTCACTCGCGCAGCTACTGCTTCCACCGCGTGATCGAGAGACACCAGCGACGAAACACTCGAGTCATCGAGGGGAGAAGCGGTTCCCAGCGCGCTTGCCGCGTGAACTGCATTGTGACCGAAAAAGAGCGCGCCACCCACGAGGAGCGCCGCAACAGCAGCGCCGACGGCTGCTCCTCCCGGGCTCGCGAACTTCCGGACGCTTGCTACTAAAGAATTAGTTGATCGAGACATGTTCATTCTCCGTGTTTGAAGTGCATGGTTAAAGTTGGATCACGAGCCAGCCATCTCCGAAGGGAATCAGAGCCGGCCGAGAAGATTTAGTTTTCGAGTCAGATGTCTTCGCCTGCGCTTCCGCGCTCGGCGACACCACCCTGAAGACCAGCCGCGTGACCGTGATGCGGCCCGTCTCCGGAACGCCTTCGGCCGCGTTGCCCTGCACGTGGTTCTGCGCCGGAGCACCGGCGGAGATCGGCGACGACGCATTCTGAGGCGCATCCGCCGAAGCATGGTTACAGGCGTTCGCCGACGCCTGATGATTGGTCTCATCCCGCGTGTCGTAATCGGCGACTGCCTGTGTGTTGCGCGCCGGGGCTTCCACCTGCTCCCAAGTGGTCAGCACGACGAATTGCTGCCCTTCATCTTCGGGCGATTGCGCGTGTTTCGCCGTCGTGTTGACCGAGAGCAAGCCGCCGGACGAAGGCGCGCCGGGCTGGGAAGACGCGGCGCGCAGCTCTCCACCTGCGCCGGCCTTCCTCCGCTGAGCCCGGGCCGCGACTGGCCTCAACATCGGACGCGCCGGCAAGACCGCTTTCGCCTGCTCCACTCGAGCTTGGGGCACGAGCCCGGCATTGCGCAGATTGATGGGATAAACTGCATCGCCGAGTTCCGCGGCTGCGCCCGAGTTTGCTGTCTCATTGGCCTGCTTCGCTGTGCTGAACGCTACCAGTTCCGGGCAGCGCGCGAGTCCGACGGAGGCAGCCACGAGCCCGCAGCCGAGTGTCGCAAGCACAACCCGCGCCGCAGCCGGCGGCAGAATCTTCTTTCGATGGAGGATGCTTTGTACTCGCCGGGCCAATTCCGGCCGGCGCTGCCAAGCGCCCAGCGAAAGCGCCTCGGCTCTGTGCGCGAGTCCACGCTCAGCTACGCTCGCCAGGCAGGCCGCATAGGCGCGAGGCGCCTGCGTTCTGCGGATGACGGCTTCATCGCAGGCCATCTCGCGTTCCTTCGCCAGCTGCCGATCGATCACCCACAGCCCAGCGTTCAATGGGAAGAGAACCAGGCAAATCTTCTGGAAGAGGTTGCTCCAGTCATCGCGACGCGCAAGGTGTGCCGACTCGTGAAGCACGATCTGCTCCAGCTCTCCCGGCGTCAGCCGCGGCAAGAGCCAGTCGGGAATCAGCACCCGCGGTGCAAGAAACCCAATCACGCTCGGCCGATCGATCCACTGCGTGGAACAGATCTCAAAAGCGCGTTGGGACTTCAAAAATCCGGACACTTCGACCGGCATCGCCGAAACCCACAGCCGGCGCAGTCGCGCGATATGAAGGGCAAGGTCGACGGCTCGCGCTACCGAGGCCGCAATCCAGATGGCCGCAAGGACCAGCGTCCACCGTTCATCAACGCGCAGCCAGGCATGCTGAACTGCGACGGGGGCTCCGAAACCTGCCGCGACGGAAGAACCGAAGCCGCGGAGCGCTTCCGGCACCAGCGGCAGCCCAGCCGCAGCCGCAAAGCTCACGAACCAAAGAGCAAACCGATGCGCAGCCGAAATGCGCGGCACACACTTCAGGCACAGCGCCAGTCCCAAGGCAATCGCAAGGCCTTGCCACAAACCCGCGACAGCGACTTCCGCAGCCTGCCGCGCCAGAGAATCGACAAGAGACAAGTCCATCGGCTAGACCTCCCTGCCGTTGCTAGGGTTGGCGTCGACGATCGCGCTCTTCAGCCTCTCCAACTCCTCAGCCGAAATATCGTCATCGCCCAGCAGCGAGAGCAGAAGCTGCTCGCGCGAGTTGCCGAAAAACCGGCTCAGCACGTGCCGAACTTCCGAGCGGCTCGCGTCCCTCTCGGCAATCATCGGCCAATACACGAACGCCCGGCCCTCCTGGCGATGGGCAACATACCCCTTCTGCTCGAGGATCCGGATCGTGGTCAGCACGGAGTTGTAGGCTAGCGCTTCTCCGTCCGGCAAATCAGCTACGAGGTCGGTCACGGCGGACTCCCCGCGGCGCCAGAGAATTTTCATCAGCCGAAGCTCGGCTTCCGTCAGCGTATTGGACTTTTTCGGTGGCATTCTAAAGTTTGTCCCGTGGTTCTTACCCTCACATCCGCTCTTCATCAGAGCGAACCTGCTGTTCATTTTGCCGCGACATCCGCAGCAGACGAATCCGCGGTTGATTCCGGCAAACCCCGCGGTTTCCCGTCTTCGAAACCGCCCGTACACCAGTTTAGACGAAAAACTAATGGATTAGTTGCTCGAAATCTCGGTGCTGATTGTCATCTCGCCCAAACTCTTTTGTGCGCACGCGCATGAGGTCGCATTTCAGCAACTAAATCGGTATATGTAATTGAAAATAAAGAATATTTGAACCCCGCCCAGGGGAGGGGGACGGCGGGCTTTTGCCGCATTCACATCATCGGGACCGCCGTCAGTCCCTTCCCGCGCCCGCCGGGCTGCAAAAGCATAAACGCGATCGCCATCGCAGGAATGAGGAAAGCCAGCGATCCGAAGACCCACATGATCACCGCTCCAAGGATCTGGTCAGAGAGCGGGTCAATCCCGAACGGGTTCGCGTGGGTCACGTAAAACGGGTACACCGTCCGATTGCAGAACGAGAGGAAGGCTGAGAGCCCGGTATTCACCACATCGGCGCCAAGCAGATAAAGCAGCAAGGTCCAGTTCGGCGCGCGTTGCGGTGCCGGCCACGGGCGGACAATGCACCACCAGAACAGCAACGATGTGCCCAGAAAACAAATATGCTCGAAGTCGTGCCAGCTCTCGTGCTCGAGGGCGAAGTCGTAGGCAGCGGGAATGTGCCAGCCCAGAAAAGCGGCATTCATCAGCACCCATGCTATCCGCGGCCTCACCAGAGCATGACCGAGCCGTCGCAGTGGCTTCATGCGAAGTAATGGCCCTGCCAGAGAAATTCGAGCGACGCGCGGCAGTCCTCGCAGCAGGGGCACCACAGGCAGCCCAAGCAGCACGAGCGGGGGGACCAGAGACATGAGGATCAGGTGCTCCACCATGTGGGCGCTCAACAGCACATCGGCGAAGGCGTCCAATGGGGAACCGATGGCAAGCCACAGGCAGCCGAGCCCGGCAAAAAACGAGAGCAGGCGCGCCGCAGTGAACTGCCTTGGCCGCGTTCTGCGCAGCGCAAACCAGCCGCGCAGATACACCACGGCGGTCAGCACAATTGTGCTCGTCAACCAGATCGGCAGCGACCAGGCGCCGAGCACGGATTGGAAGGCATCGCCGCTCATCGCCTATCTGGGCTAATCGGGAGGGCATTAGGATTGGCCTGCGTAAGCGTGCGCGATGCATTCACAGCGGGCGATTGGTTGTCCTTGCCGCGCAGCGTCATCAGGAACGCGACGAGCGCGCGCGTCTCTGCGGGCGACAGAGAATTGCCGTAGGCCGGCATATTGCCGCCGCCCTGCAGCACCTGGCGGATCATCTGGTCCTCGGTCATGCGCGTGGCAATGGAATCGAGCTCCGGTCCGCGCAAGCCTCCCCGCCCGCCCAGCGCATGGCAATTGCGGCATTGCTTGTTTTGCAGAACCAGCGCGCCCTGGCGCTCCAGCGGCGAGCGGTTCCGCAAATAGGCGGGGGGCGTAGGATCGCCCGACCACGCATCCATGATCGGGCTCCACGGCGTATAGGTGCCAAGCTGGGTAAAGACGCCCAGCGCTAATGCAATCACCGTGACCATCAGCACCGCGACGGGACGGCGCGACCAATGTTTCTCGCCTTCCCCCGCGACAAAGGGTAGCAGCAGCATCGCGCCGATCACGACGATGGGCGCGATGAAGATGAAAGGCGTTTCGAGCTCGGGCGGCAGATAGGCCAGCACCGCGTAGATCCAGAGAAACGCGAAGTCCGGCTTAGGCACGGTTTGGATGATGGTGGGATCGGGCTGGCCGCTCGGGCCGAAGGGACCGAAGAGCAGTGCACAGGCAATGACCGCGAGCACGATGGCAAACGCGAACACCGCATCCTTCCACGCGGCATCGGGAACGAAAGGAACGCCTTCCTTCGAAGTGAGCTCGTGGTACTCGCGATCGTAGGTGGCTTTGCTCACGATGCGTCCGGGCATCGGCCACTCGTTCACACCGAGGTGCAGAACCATCCACACATGGACCGCGACGCAAAGAAGGAGAATGCCGGGAATGATGAAGACATGCAGCGCGAAGAATCGCGAGAGAGTTTGCCCTGCGATGATCGGGCCGCCAAGCATCAGGTGAACGAGCTCTCCGCCGATCCACGGAACCCGGCTCATGATCGATGCGCCGATGCCGAGGCCCCAGTAAGCATCCTGATCGAAGCGCAGCACCTGGCCGGTGAACGCCATGCCCAGCGTGAAGAGCAGCAGGAACACGCCGACCACCCAAGTCAGCTCGCGCGGATACTTGTACGCGCCAAACAGAAACACCTGCACCATGTGGATGAGTACGATCGCGACCATAAAATCGGATCCCCACCCATGAAGGGCGCGCAGAAACCAGCCCAGCGTGACCTGGTGATTCAGAAACTGGAGGCTTGACCAGGCTTCGCCGGCCGACGGCGTATAGACCAGCGCCAGCAGGATGCCGGTCGCGATCTGCAGCATGAACAAGACCGTCGCGGCCGAGCCGAAGACATACCACCAGCTGGCGCTCGACGGCGGCGTGGGATGCGCGGCCGCCTCGCTGATGGGCGCTTCGAGACCGAGCCGGCGCTCGAACCACGCGTAGATTGAGAATGCACGCTCCTTCAAGCTGGCCATAAGCGTCCTTCTTTGTCTCGCGCAGAAGCATTGGGCGCAATCTGGATCAGCGGCTCCTGGTTGCACGCTTGGTTCGAGAGCGTCGGCATCTGGCCGGCGTCGATCATGAGATTGTTGTTTACGATGGAATAAGCGTATTCAAAGAGGCCGCGCTCCGGCGGACCGGAAGCGCGCGATCCATCGGCGTAGTAGACGCCTCCATGGCACGGGCACATGAAGAGGTGCGACTGCGGAAACCAACGCACGGGGCATCCGAGGTGGGCGCAGTTGATGGCAAATACCTGGAACTTGTTGCCCTGAACGCGGCGAACCCAGCAAGGGACGTTGCCGGTCGCGCCATCGGAATCCGTGGTGACCGGGTTGCGGAAATCGACGAGTCGGGTCTCGCCCGCGGGAAAGCTGTCAACCGGGCCTAGCGCGATCCATGATTTGTAATCCTTGTCGCGCTTGAGAGCCGGCCCAAGGATGTAGCCGATAATGGGCACCGCCAGCACCGCACCGACCGCGCCGTTGAGCACCAGCGAGACCTTGAAGAGAAAGGCGCGGCGCGAGTCGCGGCCCGTCGTCCGGCTATTCATTGCGGTCTCGGCGGGAGAGCCGGACTTGAGGGCCGCAACGGCCGTCGACGCCGGCTGCGCGGGCGCGGGTTGATTGGAGGGCTCGTTAGATGCGGTCATGGCTTTTCCTTAGCGACTCCCGGAGTGGTGCGCGGTGTGTTGAGGGACTGCTCGGCGACAGGTGCGCGATGCGTCGCGATCCAGGCGACTATATCGGTGATCTCCTGGCTTGTGAGCGGGTGGCCCGAAACGTACGATCTCCAGTCAGGCGCGTTGGCGTCCAAATGGCCGGCGATCACGTAGCTGCGCAGGCTCACATCGTCGACCAGCGCGAGATACGAGGGGTCGACGATGGAGTGCGGTGTTGCAACTGGTTGGTCTGACGCGGTTGGGCTCGTCGTCTTGATGCCCGTGCCGTCGGCTCCATGGCAACGAGCGCATGCCGCGGTATAGGCTTTCTGCCCGTCTGCAGCATTGCCGGGCGTGGTTGCAGAGAAAGGAGGCAATGCGACACTGGAGAACTCCGCGCCATGTGCCCATTCGCTATTCATGCCCCGGACAAGAGCGTTCACTTGTTGCTCGGTCAGCATGCCGCCTGCACTAGCCGCGAAGGCGGGCATGAGCGTTGGGCTCAGGCCGCGCGAGATGATGTTGCGAAGATTGTCGGGGCCGGCGACGGCGAGGAGCGCCGGGTTGTTGAGGGGGATCGCCGCGCCACCGCGGCCGTTGTCTCCGTGGCATCCAGAGCAGTTCTGCTTGTAGAGGACGTGGAAGTCGAGTTCTTTATCCGGACGCGGCACGTCCGATCGTTCGCTCGGCATTCCAGGCATGCGCGCACATCCGGCGCAGAAAGATAGGACCCCGGCCAACAGAACCTTCACGATGGATCCTTTGCGAATCATTTCTGACCGTCCGTGGTTTGGTCGTCGAATCCTCCTTCGATGCCGGCACGCACGGCGAAAGGCAATGCCTGAAACTGCGGAGTGCGCACCTTGGCGTGCAGGTTCACAACAAAGCCGGTGACGAGGCCGAAAGCGATCTGCGAGGGGACGAACCAGTACCAGTCGATGCGCTCGTTGAGAATGGGGCTGACGATGTTAAGGAACGAGGCCAGCAACCCGGTCCAGAGAAGCGGAGCGACAAAACCCGCAGTGAGAATGGGCCAGCGCGGGAACATGGGCAGCATGGCGCCGTAGAGAAGCCCGACGAGCAGAGAAGTAATGGTGTGAATCGCGAGCGCGGCCAGAAACCCCTGCATGTGAAATTGCGCAAGGAAGGCATCGCTTTCATTGGCCCAGCTTACGAACCCTCCAGCGGCCATGAGATTCATCGCGTACCAGATACTGTGGTACTTCAGAAGACTGAACACGGTTGCAGGGACAATCATCGCGAGGCCGCCGGCCACGCCGCCCTTCAACCCGGTGGTGAACTGGAAGCGTTCCACCGGAATCACCTTCCGGTGCATTGGGCCGATGGGAATGCGCTCGATCGACGTGCGAGCGCTTATAAACGGGATCGCTTCATCGCGGACGGGAATGATTTCGTGCGCTTCATGCGGCAAGACTGCGCGGAACCAGCCGATGGAAGAAATGAGAGCGAGGAGCGCGCCCAGCACGCTGACCGCCGCGCTCGTGACCATGCCAGTGACGATCAGGGTCACTCCCAGCGCCAGCGCCATCGGCCAGGCCGTGGGCGTCGGCATGTGGACCCCGGGTTGATCCGATCCATGTTCCGTTTGCATCAGGACCCTCGTTCTCAGCCTCAACGGCCAAGAATGTAGACCACCGTGAAAACAACGACCCAGACTGCGTCGACGAAATGCCAGTAGACGGAAACCACTTCGAGTCGCTCGGCGTGATGCTGATTGACCTTGCCAATGAGCGCAAGGACCAGGGTCAAGCTGAGCATGAACAGGCCGACAATCACGTGCGATGCGTGTAGACCCACCAGCGAGTAAAACGTGGTGCCGAAGAGATTGGTGCTGATGGTGAGACCGCGGCGGTAGATCAGGTCGTACCATTCGATCGCGGTGGCTCCAAGGAAGATGCCGCCCAGCAGAACGGTTGCGGCCAGCCATCCCGTGAAGCGAGCCAAGCGGCTCGCGCGAAGATCGTGAACCCCGAAATGAATGGTAATGCTGCTCGAGAGCAGGCAGATCGAGGCGAACCATGGGATGTCGAGAACATCGCGCGGCGTGGGGCCGTTGAGGCTCTTGCCGATGTAGTAGAGGTAGGCGACGACAAAGATGACGAAGATGGCTGACTCGGCGATCACAAGGCAAGCCATGCCGACGATGCCTCGCGAGGGCAGCGTCCATTCTTGAGGATGGTGCGCGACTGCGATCGCGGTGCTCATCGCTCGCCTCCAGGCATGCGGGAATTATTCAAAATGCGCATCGGGCTCCTCAGGATGTTTGGCGTCCCACAAGGGACGACGGCTCTCGACGGTGGGGATGACAGAGAAGTTATAGGTGGGCGGCGGCGAGGTTGTGGACCATTCCAGAGTCCACGCATCCCATGGATCGGGCCCGGCCTTCTCGCCTTTAAACCAGGACACGACGAGGTTGTAGGCGAAAATCAGGACGGCGACGGCCTGGAAGATCGCGCCCGAGGAAACGATCATGTTCCAGATCTGCCAGCCACGGTCGGCCTCGTAGGTGTAGATGCGGCGCGGCATGCCGAGCAGGCCGGGAACGTGCATGAAGTCGAACGTGAGGTGGAAGCCGATCACGAAAAGCCAGAAATGCCAGGTGCCAAGCTTGTCGGAGAGCATGCGGCCAGTCATCTTCGGATACCAGTAATAGAACGCTGCGAAGATCATGAACAGGATCGCGCCGACAAGGACGTAATGAAAATGCGCGACTACGAAGTAGGAGTGGCTCAGTTGCCAGTCGAAAGGCGAGGCGGAGAGCATGATGCCGGTGAGGCCGGCGACGAGAAACTGGAACAGGAAGGCAATCGCAAATTTCATCGGGGTGGTGAAGTGAATGTTGCCGCCCCAGAGCGTGGCCACCCAGTTGAAGATCTTGATGCCGGTGGGAACCGAGATCACCATCGTGGAGAAAGTGAAAAAGGCGTTCGGGCCCGGCCCCATGCCGACCGTAAACATGTGGTGCGCCCAGACCGTGAGGCTGATGAAACCGATCCCGACCGAGGCTGAAACCATTGCCGGGTAGCCGAAGATGGCCTTGCGCGAGAAGACGGGGATGATCTCGTTGGCGAAGGCGAAGGCCGGCAGGACGAGGATGTAGACCTCGGGGTGCCCGAAGATCCAGAAGAAGTGCATCCAGAGGACCGCGGATCCGCCTGCCTGGGTATCGAAGAAGTGGCCCCCAAGGTAGCGGTCGATGCAGAGCATGATCTGCGCGGCGGTGAGCGGGCTGATGGTGACGAAAACCAGGCCGCTCGTGACCAGGTAAAGCCAGACGAGAAGAGGCATGCGGCTGAGCTTCATGCCCGGGCAGCGCATGCAGAGTGTTGTGGCCACGATGTTAAGAGCTGTGCCGATGGAGCCGATGCCGCTGATGAAGATGCTCAGCGTCCAGTAGTCCGTGGAGTGGCCGGGTGAAAAAACCCGCGAAGTCAGCGGCGAATAGGCCCACCAGCCGACGTCGGGCGCGGTACCGGCGCCATAGAGGCCGCTGCCGGCAAAGTAGCTGAAGTAGAGCAGAAGCCCGCCGAAAGCGGAGATCCAGAAGCTGAAGGCGTTGAGGCGCGGGAAGGCCATATCGCGCGCCCCGATCATCAGTGGGACAAGATAATTCCCGAAGCCGAACAGAATCGGCATACCCACGAAAAACACCATGGTCGCGCCGTGCATCGTGAAAAGGCGATTGAAGGTCTGCGGAGAGACGAAGTGGTTATTGGGCGCCCAGAGCTGGATGCGCATCAGGATGGCCTCAACTCCTCCAACGATGAGAAAGATGAGGGCATAGCCGATGTACAGCAGGCCAATCTTTTTGTGATCGACGGTCGTGACCCAATCCTGAACAGCATCGAAGAACGCGCGAAACGCGGAGGGCCGCTCGATGCTTGGGGTTATCTGGGTTTGCGTCGCCATGTTTTCCTCTCCGTCGCTTCTCTCAGTGGAGTGTCATCAGGTACTTCGTGACGGCGTCAAGATCGTGGTCATCCAGATGCATTGCGGGCATCAGCACGCCCGGCTTGAACCGCGATGGGTCGTCGATGAACGCGTGAAGGTTTTCGGCAGTCAGTGGCAAGGAGCCGGAAGCAATTGTCGCCCGGCTGGCAAGATGGGAGAGATTGGGCCCGAAGGTGCCGTGACCCGCGGTGCCTGAAATGGTGTGGCAGTTGACGCAGGCGTTGGCTTCAAAGACGGCGCGCCCCGCGGAAACTTGAGGGTCATCGACGGCCGGCCGCTGCTGCTGCGCAACCCATGCTGAGAATTCCGAGGGCGAGTCGGCATAGACGCGCAGGAGCATCTTTGCGTGCTGCACGCCGCAGTATTGCGCACACTGGCCGAGGTAGAGGCCGGCCTTCTCGGGATCGATCCACATGGTATTGATCTTGTTCGGAATCACATCGAGCTTTCCGGCGAGGCGCGGGACCCAGAAGCTGTGGTCGGTGTCGGCTGACGACATGGTCAGGTAGGTAGGCGAGGGATGATCGGTGGAACTCACCGGTACGTGCAATTCATTTGCCGTCACGATTCCCATTTTCGGGTAGCGGAACTCCCACCAATATTGATGGCCGATGACAACGACATCGAGCGCGTCGGGAGGCCTTGGCACGCTTTGGGTGATGAAGATGACCCGCGCCGTGGCGAGGAAAAGGACCACCACGATCAGGATAGGGATAACAGTCCAGGAAAGCTCGACCTGCGCGCTGCCGTAAATTTGCGCCGGCTCGCGCTGCGTATAGCCGCGACGATGGCGGTAGCGGAACAAGATGAACAGAAGGAGGCCTGCAACGACGGCAAAGATGGTGCCGCAGATCGAGAGGACGAGGACCGAGAGCCCGAAGATCAAACGCGCCGGCGTAGCCTGCGGCGCGAAGATGCTGGTGCTGGATTGGTCAACCAGCAGGGCGAGAAGATGCCATCCTGCGCGTGGATGGAAAGCGGGAAACAGGCGATGCGCGGCAAAATGCGCGTAAGTCGCGAGGGGCGAGTCGGTGGCAGGCAGCGTGACGGAAAGAAACATCGCTCGTCCTCAGAAGCGTCGTTGACGTGATCGAAACCGGGCACGACCGCCCGAACGTCTCGAAAAAGGCTTGCCGCGTGCGGAAAATCCATACGGCCGGTGAGAAAACGAGTTTGGATACCGGGAAGGAACTACATCGTACATCGATGATGAGGGCCGGGACGAAGTTGCGTCCGGAGGACCCAATCATCTTCGGTGGATACAGGGGAATGCCGGCAGCCGAACCGCACGTGGTGAGATTAACACTTCGTGCCGCCCAGGGGAACGGAGGTGGTTCGCCTTTTGAGATGCGTTGAGTGCCCCTGGAGCGAATTTGCGGACCATGAGTCAGATTAACTCTCGAGCAATAATCGCCGATGAAGGGAATGTGAGTTCCGACGATTCGGGCAATGGAAGCCCCATGCCGGCAGAGCTGAATCCGGAATTCACGCGGTTTTGAATCCACTGACGCCGTGGGGAGCGCGCATGGCAAAGACGATTCTCGTCGTGGATGACTCGACCACCATGGTATTGAGCCTGAAGACAACCCTCGCCTTTTATGGATTCCAGGTGGAGACCGCGTGCCATGGAGAGGCGGCGCTGGAGAAAGTCCGCTCGGGCCTGAAACCGGACCTGATCCTCACCGACATCAACATGCCGGTGATGGGCGGTTTTGAGCTGATCCGCACGATACGTTCTCAGAAGGATTTGCGGTTCGTTCCGATTCTGACCCTAACCACGGAGAGCGAAGCAGGAAAACGGGAGGAAGGCAAGCGTGCGGGAGCCACAGGCTGGCTCGTGAAACCGCTGTCTGGAAATGATTTGATTGCCGTCATCCGGAAAGTCCTGCCGGGGGTATAGAGATGGCGTCGAACACGCAAGCGGTGCAACGCGGATGTTTACCGGAGGCAGCCCTCCCTCGCTCGCAAGCGATCAGTCCAGCGGATGGCCCGGAACCGCGCTTGCGACGGATTCGCCGGCGTCTCGTTTTAGAAGGCGCTCTGCGTTCGGCGTTGCTCGGGTTTTTCTGGCTCACGACGGCAGAATGGATGGGGCCGGGAATAGCAAGCTACCGCGCTCGGACGGCCGTCCTGCTGCTGCTGTTCGCAGTTTTGCCTGGTATCGCGATGAAGTGGTGGAATTGGACTGAAGCAAGGCGCGCGGTGTCCGACATGTGGGCTTTCGGGGAGTTGAATTTCGAGCAAATCTCGACCCTGCTTACCGCGCGAAAGACCATCCAGGCCGAAATTCGCAAAGGCCGGAAGTATGTCGATGTCCTGCATGGGCAAATCGGCGACGCGCTCGCTGAATCGGAGCGCGAAGTCATCCAGGTAATAGAAGAGATTGGCGCCTTGACGGCCAACGTCGATGAAAAGCGCGCGCATATTGCCAGATCTGTTCAAAGCGGAAGAGCGCTCACCGAGAGCACAAAGGAGCGGGTTGCACGAAACAAGGAAGTAGTTGCCGCTCTTGAAATGCAGCTTGCGGAGCGGACCGAGGAGATGCGATCGAACTTCGTGCGCATTGAAGGGCTCGCCAGCGAAGTGCATTCACTCACCCCCTTGATCAAGGTCATGACTTCGATTGCTCAACAGACCAGCCTCCTGGCGCTGAATGCTGAAATTGAAGCGTCGCGAGCGGGGAATGCGGGCCGGGGTTTCAGCGTGGTCGCTAATGAAGTCAGGAAGCTTTCGGTGAGCGCGACAGCCGCAGCCGCGGAGATTGCCCGGAAGATCAACGCCACCTGGAAGAAAGTGGGCGACGAACTGGCAGACGCCCGCCGCACGCTCGAACAGCGGCAGGCCGACAACGGAATGCAGGTCCTGGTTGTGGGGCTTGGCGAGATGCAGACAGAGTTTTCCCGAAACAGCGAGTTGCTTCTGGATGTCATTGCGGGTGTCGACGCGAATTACCAGGATTGCATCCATCGACTCTCAACGGCATTAGGCCATATTCAATTTCAAGATGTGATGCGGCAGAGAATGGAGCACGTACAGGAGGCTCTCGTCGACTTGTATACGCATGTCGAGGGTCTCTCGGAAAAGCCGGACGATCCAAGCTGGGATGGCAGGCTCGATCAAACCTTTGAGACACTGCTGCAGTCGCACCTTGGGCGATATCGAATGGCCAGTCAGACGCGCACGCATGTCGCCGTCGCCGGGGGCGCTGCCGTTGCAGACCACGCGGGCCCCCAGATTGAACTTTTCTAAAGTCGCGTGGAGGCCCTCTGGCTGCCGAAATCGCCGAAATGGAACAAGATGCTCGCGCACGTTCTGGTTGTGAACTCACAGTCGCTTCACGCCGCAAGAAATTGAAGAATTGACCGCGGTTGCCGATGAGGGAGGAGAGATTCATTGATCGGACAGGCAGACTGCGATCGCGGCGCTGCCTGGTCGGCTCCGCATCATCGACGATTCAAGCGGCCTGATCGCGGCCCGTCGTTGAGCCAGCCGTTGGAGAAAGGGCGTATCGCATGCCAGGTGCAGTGTTGACAGAGACGCGAATCCACAAAGCAGCCAGAGCGGATCGAGCCAATAGACGGGGCCGGTCCAGCGAAATCAGAGAGGCAGAGCAGAAGGAGCGGGAAGAACTGCTGCAGGTCTCTCAAGAAATCATGCGTCTGGTGGACGCATCGAAGGAGGGCCGTCTGTCGGAGCGCGGCAAGGCAAGCCTGTTCACTGGAGCCTATCGCGAAATGATGGAGGGCATCAACGAGATGCTCGACGCTATTCTTTTGCCCATTGATGAGGGAAATCGGGTCCTGGCGCAGATTTCGGAGGGCAAGATCGACGAACTCATCGCGCAGACCTACAAGGGCGATCACGAGAAGATGAAGGCGGCCGTGAACAATGTGGCGCTGGTCTTGCAGGGTCTGCAAAAGGAGATGGCTCGCCTGACCATAGCGTCGCACGAGGGGCAATTGTCGGAGCGCGGCAAACCTGAGCAATTCGAAGGTGCGTATGCCGGAATCGTGCGCGGAGTGAACGAGATGCTCGACGCCATTCTTCTGCCGATCGGCGAGGGGAATCGGGTGCTGGCGCAGATTTCGGGGGGCAAGATCGACGAAGTCATTACCAAGACCTACAAAGGCGACCACGAACAGATGAAGATCGCGGTCAACAGGGTTGCCGAGGTCCTGCAGGTCCTGGAAAAAATGCTGGGCCGCCTTACCCAGGCCGCACGCGACGGCAAGCTTGACGAGCGCGGACAGCCGGATCAGTTGCAGGGAGCTTACGCCGACATTGTTCGCGGCGTGAACGCACTGCTCGATGCGGTGATCGGGCCGCTGAATGTCTCGGCGCGCTATGTGGACTTGATCAGCAAAGGCGACATCCCTTCGCGGATCACTGACGAGTACAAGGGCGATTTCAACCTGATCAAGGACAATCTCAACGCCCTGATTGCGGCCATGAATGAGATCACGGCAGGAGCCGAACGGATCGCCAATGGTGATCTGACGGTCACGCTCAAGGAGCGCTCGCCGCAGGACAAGCTGATGCATGCGCTGGCAGCGATGGTCGCCGGCTTGACGCAGACCGTCTCCGAGATCCGTTCGGTCGCCGCTGAAGTCGCGGCCGCAAGCCAGTCGATCTCGACCGCGTCGATTCAGGTATCGAAGGGCGCCACTTCACAAGCCGCGGCAGCAGAGGAAGCGTCGTCGTCGATGGAGGAGATGGTCTCCAACATCAAGCAGAATGCAGACAATGCACAGCAAACGGACCGGATCGCCAACAAGTCTGCCCACGACGCACAGGAGAGCGGGAAGAGCGTCCTCGAAGCCGTAGCCGCAATGAAGGAGATTGCCAACAAGATTTCCATCATTGAGGAGATTGCGCGCCAGACGAATCTCCTGGCGCTGAACGCGGCAATTGAAGCGGCTCGCGCCGGCGAACATGGAAAGGGATTTGCGGTGGTAGCGGCCGAAGTTCGCAAGCTTGCGGAACGCAGCCAGAAGGCAGCGGGCGAGATCAACCAGCTTTCGGCAACAACGCTGAAGGTTTCGGAAAAGTCCGGCGAAATGCTCGACAAGCTCGTTCCCGATATCCAGCGGACGGCCGAGCTGGTTCAGGAGATTTCGGCGGCCAGCAAGGAACAGGACACCGGAGCCGAGCAGATCAACAAGGCTCTGCAGCAGCTGGAGCAGGTGATCCAGCAGAATGCGTCGGCATCCGAAGAGATGGCTTCGACCACCGAGGAGCTGACGGGGCAGTCGGAACAACTTGTCAGCGCGCTGGCGTTCTTCAAGACGGGAGAAGAAGCTGGGCCGATTGCCGACAGAAATCATGCGTCGAGGCGAACCCCGCATGAGGCCGCGAAGCGGGGAAAACCCAACGGACACTTGACTTCGACTGCAGGAAAAGCCGCGGCGAAACCCGGGGTGAGCCTCAGGCTCAGCGACAAGCAGGACGATCTGGATGGGGAGTTTGAAAGGTACTGACCAGCGCGCGAAGAGCTGAAGCGCCAGGCTTTTGACAGGAGTTGATGATGAGCACGAAGGAAATCACGGAGACACGGCAGTACCTCACATTCAAGCTTGGCAACGAAACGTTTGCCACCGACGTGGCCAAGGTACGCGAGGTGCTTGACCTGACAACCATCACGGAGATTCCCCGCACGCCCGATTTCATGGCTGGGGTGATTAATTTGCGCGGCAGCGTCGTGCCCGTTGTCGATCTGCGCCTCTGTTTCGAGATGTCGAAGACCGAGAGCACGCGCAACACCTGCATTGTCGTGGTCGAAGTGTTACTTGAAAACGAGCCGACGGTAATCGGCGCCTTGGCCGATTCCGTTGAAGAGGTGATTGATCTCGAGCCGGAACAGATTCAACCGGCGCCGCGAATCGGAACGCATATCCGAACCGACTTTATCAAGGGCATGGGGAAGCGGGATGCGCAGTTCATCATGATCCTCGACATTGACCGGGTGTTTGCTGCGGAGGAACTGGAAGCCGTGCGCGAAGCGGAAAGCAAGCTGGATCTGACCGAAGTTGCTGCATAGGGAGAGGGGCGCCCGTCCGACGAGATGAGCGATAGCGACGACAAGATTTCAACCCGGGATTTCGCCCGGCTTTGCCAGCTCATTCACGACCGTGCGGGCATTCATCTCAGCCAGGAAAAGAGAACCATGCTTGAAGTACGCATCAAGCGTCGCCTGAAGGCTCTGGGTATGCATTCCTACCGGAGGTATTGCGAATACCTTTTTGCGGACAGGGGACTGCGGGAGGAGATCGTCCAGCTGATCGATGTGGTCACGACCAACAAGACGGACTTCTTCCGGGAGCCCAAGCACTTCGATTTTCTTTTGGAAAGATCCTTGCCGGAGTTTGAGCAGGGGGCCATGGGACGGTCATTCCTGGTATGGAGCGCGGGCTGTTCGACCGGGGAAGAGCCTTACACGCTGGCAATGCTGCTGAGCGAGTACGCGCAGATGCATCCCGGCTTCCGCTTTCGGGTGCTGGCGACGGATATTTCCACGGCGGTTCTTGAGCGAGCGCAATTAGGAATCTACACGGAAGAGGCGGTTCGTCCCGTGCCGGGCGTCATGCAGCGGAAATATTTCATGCATAGCAGGGACAGGGAATCGCCGCGCCTGCGCGTTGTGCCGGAGCTTCGCAGGCTTGTGGAATTTCGCCGGTTGAATTTCATGGATCGGGACTACGGGGTTACCGAGAAGGCAAGCGCGATCTTCTGCCGCAACGTGATCATCTATTTCGAACGATTTACGCAACAGGCCATCCTGAAAAAGCTGACGGATTATCTAGTCCCCGGAGGCTATCTGTTTGTCGGCCACGCAGAGACCCTGCATGACATGAACCTGCCCCTCGTTCCTGTGGCGCCATCGTTGTATCAAAGGTTGGGTTATGCAGCGTGACAGCGGATTGGCCGAGATCTACGTGCAGCCGGGGGAGTCACACTTGACGACCGAGCCGGCAGTTCTGCGCACACTGCTGGGTTCCTGCGTGGCGGTGGCATTTCTCGCGTCCCGCCGAGGTGTCGGGGCGTTGTGTCATCCCATGCTGCCGGTTTGCCCGGAGAAGCTCCGCAAGGAAATCAATTCGAAGGCAGGACAGCGCTATGTTGATTTCGCGATTCGCAGTCTGGGCAAACGGTTTAACGAACTCGGAATTCAGCGGGAGGATGTAACCGTAAAGCTATTTGGAGGGGCGGATGTTTTGAATGTGTCAGCAAGCGCATCGCGATCGAGTGTGGGACGGCTGAACAGCGAAACCGCGCTGCGCGTATTGCGTGAAGAAGGATTCACGGTTGCGGCTTCGAGCCTTGGCGGAGACTCGGGGCTCACCCTCTGGTTCGATACTTCAACCGGCGAGGTGCTGGTGAAGCGGCTGCGGCGAGGCAAGGCATGATGCACCGAAAGGAAGACGATAGCGAGGAACCCGGGTCTGCGGACCTTCGTGACCGCAGAACCATCCGCGTCCTAATTGTCGACGATTCTGCGGTCGTGCGTCAGACGCTTGCAAGTGTTCTCTCGAGTGACCCGGAGATCGAGATAGCAGGTACTGCAAGCGATCCTTTTGTGGCAGCTGAGCGGATCGAGGAGCAGGTTCCCGACGTGATCACGCTCGACATCGAAATGCCGCGCATGGACGGGCTCACGTTCTTGAAGAAGGTGATGAGCCAGCATCCGATTCCTGTGATTATCTGTTCGAGCCTGGCCGAGGAAGGCGCACGAAGCACATTGCGCGCCCTTGAATATGGCGCGATTGATATCATCACCAAGCCGCGTCTTGGCAGCAAGCAATATCTCGAGGAATCCCGTCTCATGATCTGCCAGGCGGTGAAGGCTGCGGCGGGCGCAAAGCTGATGCCCTTACGCACGAGCCATCGCGTCGAACCCAAGCTGACCGCGGACGCGATTCTTTCCCCGGCGACGCACGCCATGGTGGAAACAACGGAAAAAGTTGTCGTGATCGGGGCTTCAACCGGAGGCACCGAGGCTTTGCGTTCTCTTCTCGAGGCATTTCCAGCGGACATACCGGGCGTGGTCATCGTGCAGCATATGCCAGAGCTTTTTACGCGGGCATTTGCGAACCGCCTGGACGGACTCTGCGCGATCACGGTCAAAGAGGCCGAAATGAATGATTCCGTCATTCGCGGAAGAGCGCTGATTGCTCCCGGCAATCATCATTTGCTCTTGAAGCGGAGCGGTGCCCGCTACTATGTGGAAGTCAAAGATGGGCCGCTTGTGTGCCGGCATCGCCCCTCGGTGGATGTCCTCTTTCGCTCGGCAGCACGCTATGCCGGGCCAAATGTCGTGGGCGTGATTCTGACAGGGATGGGCGACGACGGAGCTCGCGGAATGCTGGAAATGAAACGAGCGGGAGCCTCGACCATCGCGCAGGATGAAGCCACCAGCGTTGTTTTTGGCATGCCGAAGGAAGCGATCCGGCTGGGAGGCGTAGACAAGGTGATGCCGCTGTCAAATATCGCCGGCGCCATCCTGGCGCATGCGCGGTAGCTAGCCAGGCGCGCCTCCGCTTTGAAATTGAATGGCCGGCGTCGCGGGAACAGTGCAAAGCTACGCCCCGAAATGTAATCGGATACAATGCGGTCGCGGAGAGAACAAATGCAAAGTTGCCGCGAACCTTGCGGCAACGTTGTTACGCCGGAGCGATCGGAGGTTCGACATGTGGGGATTCTCGAAGTTGATACGGAAGGCTCGAGTTGTCGCTGGGATCGCGTTTTGCCTGTTTGCTGCAGGCGGGTTCTTGAGTGCCCAGAGTTTCGCCGGGCGGTGGGCCGCGACGGGCAGGACGCTGGAGAACGGCGAGCAGGAAAAGGCGATTCTTGAATTGAAGCAGGAGGGCGATCAACTGGTAGGAACGGTCACGACCCTGGGTTTCAGTGGAGAGGTGAAGGGCACTGCGACGGGCGCTCATTTCGAGCTATATGGCTCATGGAACGAGAAGCGGCCATTTCTTGCCGGAGATCTCGTCAACGGTGAATTGCATGGCATGCAGGGAAGGCGGCCATGGGTGGGCAAGCCGGCAACGGCCGCCGATGAGATTCCGAAGGTTCCCTACATCGAACCGCCTGCACTGCACCCGGTCCCTGCCAACGGCTTGGCCAAAACTCCGCCGATGGGATGGAACAGCTGGAATCTCTTTGCGGGGCGTGTGGATGACCAGACGGTGCGCACAATAGCCGATGCGATGGTTTCGAGCGGGATGCGCGACGCGGGATACATCTACGTGAATATCGACGACACATGGCAAGGAGTGCGCGACGCGGACGGGAACCTGCAGCCTAACCACAAATTTCCCGACATGAAAGCACTTGCCGATTATGTGCACTCGAAGGGGCTGAAACTGGGGATCTACTCGGGGCCAGGAACGAGGACATGCGCTGACTATCCGGCGAGCTACGGGCATGAGGCACAGGATGCGAAGACCTACGCCGCCTGGGGCATCGACTACTTGAAATACGACTGGTGCAGCGCGGGGATGATTTACAAGGACGATGCGCTGCAGCCCGTCTACCAGAAGATGGGCGAGGCCCTGGAAGCAACGGGGCGGCCGATAGTCTACAGCCTGTGCGAGTATGGACGCGGCAAGGTGGAGACGTGGGGCACACAGGTGGGCGGAAATCTGTGGCGCACGACCGGCGATATTCGCGACCAGTGGTCGAGCATGATCGGCAATATCGAGGAGCAGGTGCCCACGGCTCCCTATGCTGGACCCGGGCACTGGAACGATCCCGACATGCTGGAGATCGGCAACGGGCACATGACTGACGATGAGTACCGCACTCATATGAGCCTGTGGGCGCTGACCGCGGCGCCGCTGCTTGCCGGCAACGACATCCGCAGCATGAGTGACGCGACTAAGGCGATTCTGATGAACAAGGAAGTGATCGCAGTCGACCAGGATCCATTGGGAAAGCAGGCTTCGCCTGTGAAGAACGGAGACATGGAGACCTGGGTGAAACCCCTCGCGGATGGCAGTGCAGCGGTGGGAGTGGTGAATCTCGGAGCCGCAACAGAAACGGCGACCGTGAAGATAAGCGATCTGCATTTGAGCGGCAAAGTGAGGAGCGCGCGTGACCTCTGGTCGCATCAAGACGTCAAGTTCTCCCACGACGGATACTCAGCGTCGGTGCCGTCGCATGGTGTGCTGATGTTGCGCGTCAGCGCGCACTGAGGGCTCTCTTTTGAGAGCCGGCTGTCGCAAGGTATAGCCTGAACGGGGGCAAAGATCTTGCGACCGCCGCAGCACAGCATTGAACTGACGCAAGTGACGGAATGGCAGGACGGAGCTGTTCGTTCTGTTACCGATTCAATTGCGGTCGAAGAGCCGCTGGAGATTCGGATTGGCGACAAGCCGATTACCGTGACGATGCGAACTCCGGGCCACGACAAGGAGCTTGCGGCTGGTTTTCTGTGGAGCGAGGGGCTGATTGAGTCGCCAGACCAGCTTGCTGCGCTTCACCAAGAGAAGGGACCCGGGGCGAAGTCAAATCTCGTCGAAATTGGTCTGAGTGGGGATGGGTTTGAGTTCGGGCGACTGCAACGAAACTTTTATGCGGCCTCGAGTTGCGGCATCTGCGGCAAAGCTTCAATCGAATCGATTCGCGTGAGGGGATTGCGGCCTCCCGATCCTGATTTGAAAGTCGATCCCGAGGTGCTTTGCGGGCTACCCGGACTATTGCGCGGAGAACAGCAGGTCTTTGGCCGCACGGGGGGGCTGCATGCGGCTGCGCTTTTTGAATCGACCGGGAAGATGATAGCGGTGCGCGAAGACATCGGCCGTCACAACGCCGTGGACAAGATCGTTGGCTGGGCGCTGCTGGCCGGAATGCTGCCCTTGTCTCATCATGTATGCATGGTGAGCGGCCGTGGAGGCTTCGAGATCGTGCAGAAGACACTGGCGGCGGGCATTCCGGTCGTCGCTTCGGTGTCGGCGCCCTCAAGCCTGGCGGTGAAGTTGGCCCGCGAGTTCAATCAGACCCTCATCGGGTTTTTGCGGGAGCGACGCTTCGTCGTCTATGCGGGCCAATCCCGATGCATGCCGAAACCAAGGGACTGAGCTGGGAAGATCAGATCGACGCAAGGCCTCGGTTGTAGAACCAGGAGAACGCGTGCAGGCAACCGCACGAAGGAGTAAATGACAAGTGGCACAGCCGATTTCACTGGGAGTTCCGCCTCGAGACGCGCGCAAAGAACTGAGTGCGCGGCTCGAGAACGCGCCGGTCGAACACGCCGAGGCTTTGCTCGATGCCTATGAGCTGTTGCAGCAGTTGCACGACCAGCATGTATTCGAGGTGTTGCGGGGGGCGATCAGCGCGAGCGGCAAGTTTGTGGAGAGCGCAGCGGCTGCGGCCGATTCGCCGGGTTCGGTTCGGGCGATCCGCAACGCGATCATCCTGGGGAAGATGCTGGGTTCGATGAACCCCGAGCTCCTGCAATGCTTCGCCGTAGCAGTGAAGGAAACGTTGGGAAGCGAAAGGAAGGCGCCGCTCGTGGAACCTCCCGGGTTGCTTTCTTTGCTGAGCCAGTTCCGGCAAACCGAGCTCCGCCGCAGCATGGCGCTGATCAACAAGTTTCTCGATGTGCTGGGCAAGGAGCTGAAACACAAGGGCGAGACAGGGCCCGGCCAATAGGCGAATTCTCAAGAGATGTCGGACAACAAGCGTCGGCGGATTGTGGACACAGATTAATCGATCTGGGATTCACGCCGGTGTGTGACTGTCATGAGAAAACAGGTCACGATGGATATCCGGTAAGCAACACCCCTGCGCTCGAAGAAACTGCAGACCAAGCTGCTCCGAACTTGTTTTAACGGTGCGGGACGAGCTTGTTGTTAGTAACGCAAGCCCAGTTTCATTGGGAAGTCTTCTTCATCTTCTTCAAGCGGCAATTGATTGCAGTGTTCGCGCAGAACTGCCTTGTGGCGCCAATCAAGAAACACGTGCAAAGCGAGCACGATCAGCCCAAGCATGACTGCGTGCAATCCCCGTCTCTGGATCCAGGGTTCGAGGCGAATAGGCAGCGCGGCAACGATCGGGAAGAATGTAAAGTACTTGAGCACTGTCAAGGCGAGATTCGGATCCTCGCCGGATTGCTCGCTGGTGAAAGGCACGGACCTGACATTGAGAAAAAAGGCGTCAGTGAGAATGAGGCAAAGGGCGAGAGCGAGCAAAGCCTGTGCCCCTGTCGCGCGGGCCGACGCCAGTTCTCCGGGAGCGATGATGCGCAGAATAAAGCATGCCGCGAGCGCGGTCGCTGCTGTCCAAAGCAACACCCATGTTCTTGTCGCGGCAGATTGCTCCATCGCAGTTACTAAGCTCGGTGGACTGCCATGGAGAACACGAAAAATCCAGCGCCCACGCTGATTGCCGGACGAGAAGAATGCCATGCGAACTCCGGCGATCATCCAGAAGACGATGATCCCGACTGCGGCGCGGATGCCGTCCGGAGAGACTTCCATGCGAATCCGGCCCTGGCTTGCTGCGAAGCGAAGGATGGCTGCAGCAACGACCGAGAAGCCAACACCGCCATAAAGCACCAGGTAGATGCGATAGCGCGGGATTCGCACAAGGGTCTGGCTGATGAAATGAAAAATCGCGCGCCGCTGGGGGCGGCGGACAAGGGTTGCCTGAAGGATTTTTTCGCCTGGCTGAAGCAATGGCCGAAACACGCTTCGCGCCGCAGAACTCTCCACCAGGGACCGCATCTTTCGCACATAGGCGAGCGGATAAGTCACCAGCGCCAGGGCGAGGACGACGAGCGTCGCGAAGACGCCAATTTGCGCCAGAGTTCGGTAAATGCCGAGAGCCCCCGGGCCGTCGAGAACCCGTTGATCAATTGCAAGAAACCAGAAAGGCGGAAAATAACGTGCTAACCCACTGTTTGAACGCAGGATCTCCGGAACGACTCCCGAAATCACGGGGAAGAGCAGCATGAGCATGACGAGGGCCGTGATTGCAAAGGTCTGCAAAAGCAAGGCAATTCTGCGGAAGACGAGTTCGCCGAGACTAGCGATGAGGAGGCCCTGCAAAGAAAGGATGAATGCCGCAGAAAACAATCCCGCCATGGTGACCGCAAGAAGATGCCCCATGAGGAATCGCAGGATATCGGGCGGGTCCACAGCCATGGGTAAAACAAAGGTCGACAGAGCATTGATGTCGAGGAGGAAACCGCCAAGAAGGATGGCGATCGATGACACGCGGGCAAAGAATGCTCTGCGTGGAGGGATAGGCAGCGAGCCAAGCGCAAAAAGGTCAAGCAAGTCGGGAAAGAACATGTCCCATTCAAAGACCGTGGCGATGCCCATTGCCACAAAGGAGTAGAGGATAAAGAAAAAGTGGTGATTGACTTGGAGCCAATAGGACGGCCCGGGCAGCGTTTGGCGACGCATCGTATCTTCAAGCACAGGATGATAGACAGGCCAGAGATAAACGGCGACAAGAAGGGTCGGTAAACCGGTGGCACAGGCAATTTGCACTAAACGCGTTTTTGCGTCTCCGTCCGGAGAGGCGGTTTCATGGTTGAAGAAGCGCTCCAAATAGTGGCGAAGGAGCAGAGAATACTGGCTGCGCTTCGGAGGGCGCGCAGGCCCGAGGGCTGCCTGCACATTCATCGACAGAACGGCAGGTTCGCTTCGCGCGAAGAGTCGTTGGAATGCTTCAGCCATGGGCGGTCTGCATGACCTCCACAATGCCTTGCGCAAGTGAGCGTGTGTCTTGCTGCTGGACGAGTTGCGCGAAAGCGCTTTCGAGATTTGGGAGACGCATGAGCTTTGCCAATTCCGCAGGAGGTGCATCGGCCAGGATCTTGCCATGAGCAATTACGATGACGCGGCTGCAGATCTGCTCAACGACTTCGAGTACATGCGAGATATACAGGATGGCTTTACCCTGAGCGGCAAGCAGCTCGAGCAGGTCTTTGAAGAGCCGTGCTGAAACCACATCAAGTCCGGAGAGCGGTTCGTCAAAGATGAGAAGCTTGGGGTCATGGAGCAGCGCCGCAGCGATCAGGATGCGTTGACGCATGCCTTTCGAGTAGGAAGAAATCGGCGAATGCTGCCACGACTCCAGATCGAGGAGTTTGAGCAGGCTTGTAGCCTTTAATTCAAGAATGTCCTCGTCGTAGCCGCGGAGTCGCCCCACTAGCTGCAGGTACTCGAGGCCGGAAAGGTAAGTATAAAGATGCGCCTCTTCGGGAACGTAACCAATGGCGCCTCGGAAAGCAACCATGTCTGCGCGAATGTCTCGGCCTTCAAAGAGGACGCGGCCGTCGTTGGGGCGGAGGATTCCCGTGATCATCTTGACCGTTGTCGATTTGCCGGCGCCGTTGGGGCCGAGGAAGCCTACGATCTCCCCGGCGGATACCTTAAAACTGACATCTTGCACGGCGGGAATGCCGCGGTAGCTGCGAAACAGATTCTGCAATTCAAGCACGTGGTGACCTCGATAGGGGGGATTAGGGCAGTGTCGCGAGGAACGCGTTCATCTCCCTCAAAACGTCTCCCTCGTTGGACCGGAAGACGAAATGATCGGCATTGGGCAGGCGCACCACACGCGCGTTCGGGTTTCCTTTTTGGAAAGCATTGACCTGCGCACCTGTGAGGGCCACGTCGTCTGCAACTCGCGCAGCGTGTGCTTCCGCGGTCATGCCGTCTTCGGGGATCTTGTGCGGGAGCGCGAAGATCGCGAGGGTCGGCGCCTTGACGCCACTGTAAGCCTGAACCCCCCGCTGGATTGCTGCTGCATATTGGATGAATGGAGGTAAAGGCGGCATGGGCTTATCATCGGGCATCCCTGCCAATTGCTTTTGCACATGCTCAAGTTCTCGTTGAACGCGGGGAAGGGTCACGTCGAGCACGTGCCCGATTTGTGCCTTACGTTCATATAGGGAGAGCGGGTTGACAAGATTCTCTAACTCGTGGCGCAAGACCGGTGCGTCCACTGCGGGATCACCCTCGGCCGCATCGGCGTCGTAGTAGGCGTAGCCATAACCGGCGTCCAGGTAGATGAGGCCAGCAACTCGATCTGGATCGCGGGTACCAATCGAGCTAAGTTCTTCGCCGGCGAGGGAATGACCGACTAACACAGGACGTTCAACCTTGAGCGCGTCCATGACCGCGAGTACATCGTCTCCGAGCCGGTCAGCTGAGTAGTTCTGGCAATCGGGCTTAGGCGCGCTCGACGCTCCGAACCCCCGCCGGGTGATGCCGTACACGTGGTATTTCGCGACGAATTTTGGGGCAAAGGTGTCATAAACGTGCGCGTCGAAGCCGAGACCGGCGAGGAAGATCAGAGCTCTTCCGTGGCCGCCCCAATCGAGGACTTCGAGCTTCACATTTTGTGCGACAGGGATGAATTGGACAGTGTGCGGCGAAGTGTCTTGAGGCTGCGCGGCCGGAGCGGGTTGAGCGAACAGCGGCAAATGGGCGAGGAGAAGGGTTGTCCCGAAACAAATCCGGATCCTGGTCACGGCTCGACCTCCGATCACCCTATGTAGCATTCGTCATATAGACTTGTCAAGTAGATTGCTACATAGTTAAAATGCGCCATGGTCCAAGGCGCGAAACTCTCGCACACCGCGGCGCTCATCCTTCAGGCAATCAACGCTGGATTTGTTTATGGCTTCAGCATCATGGAAATGACCGGGCTCCCAAGCGGGACCGTGTATCCCGCGATGCGGCGCCTGGAGCGGGATGATTTGATTCGCTCACAATGGGAGCGTCAATCCATTGCCGATGCAGAGCAGCGACCAGCCCGCAAATACTACCGCCTCACAGCGAATGGAAAGGCGACCCTTGAGACTTCGCGGAAGCGGTATCCATTGCTTGAGCGTCTGATTCCGTCCGAGGAGGTAAAGCAGGTATGAAGCCTCTGACCGGCTGGATCTGTTCGAAACTGGAATATGCCATTTTGCGGTGCGCATCGCTCCTGGTCCCGCGTGAACAGCGCGGAGAATGGCTTCGGGAATGGCGGGCGGAGATGTGGCACGCGCGTGAGGCGATGCAGATTGGCCCGGAGCGCACCTGGAGAACGGAAGCAGGCATCTTCAACTTTTGTGGAGGGGCCGCGAACGACGCTTTCACTTTGAGACGGCTCGCCTGGGAGGCGGCAGACGCCCACCCGGGATTCCACGGATCAGCGGCGGAGTGCCTGCTGGTTTTGTCCCTCCTGTTTGGAGTAAGCTACTCGCTCTCGCGGGTCTTGCCCGGCGTACGCGCGGAGAGTCACCCGACCCTTTATAAAGTGAATCCAAACCTGATCATGATTCAAAATGCGTTCGCGAGCGACGACTCACTCGCGACGATCCCGCTCGACAAGTACAGATCATGGAAGTCGTGGCGGCAGCGCTATTTCGATGGTTTTGCTTTTTATCGAATTGCCAAGGAGACGGCGGCTACCGGTGTCACGGGAACCCGCCGATGGAAGGTCGCGCACGCCAGCTTGAACCTCTTCTGGATCCTCGGCTTGCCGATTCGGTTCTCAACAATGACAGGAGACGATACAGGAAGGACACCGGGAGTCATTTTAGGCGAAGGCGTCTGGCGGAAGGATTTCGGTGGTGACCCGCACATTGTTGGCCGGATGGTGCGCGTCGGCAATCGTTCCTCACGGGTGATCGGCGTGGCCCCCGCAGGCACATGGAGGTTACCGGGCGACGTGGATGTTTGGCTTCTTGAGCCAGACGCGGAAAATCGCGGAGTTGGCTTTGTGATTGCGCACCTGACCTCGCTCGGAGAAACGTTGATGTCATCGACTCGGGTCGAAATCACAGACTCGACTTCTGACGATGCGCAGGAAGAATTGTGTGGCGTGTCGTTTGCAGCGCGCACTAAAGGACCATGGGGTTTCTATAAGTTCACAATGCTACTGGCATTGCTCGCGCTCCCCGCAATTACCTCGGTTTCGTTGGGAGAGAATAACTTCTGTTCCTACATGCCCTCCTGGTCGAATCGACTCTGCCGCTGGATATTTCTGATTGCCAAAGTCGGGCTGCTATTGCCGAGCGTCTACTACTTGTCGCTTGACGTCGCCTACTGGCACACCATGACCTATTCCATTCGCGCGCAATACGTTCAGTTGATCGTGTCGTTCGTGATGGGATTGTTCGGGCTGCGCTGGGTCTTGCTCGACCAGCGAAATCGATGCCCGGTGTGCTTGCGGAGGGTCACCCATCCGGCTCAAGTGGGGCTGGCAGGCCGAACATTTCTGGCTTGGAATGGCACGGAATTGATGTGCGCAGGCGGCCATACCTTGCTCCATGTTCCGGCCCTGCCGACAAGCTGGTTCGAGACGCAACGCTGGCTCTACCTTGATACGTCGTGGAAATTCCTGTTCGCCAGTTCAAGCGCCGGTTGAGAGACCCTTTCGTTTTCACTGACTTCAATGGCGTGGGCGGAACTCGCCGTACAATATAGACAGTTCTAGAGACTTTCGATTGGTCGCAGTCGAATCATCGGCAGGCACTCTTAATGCTTTCTTTTTGACTCCGAGGGCGGCGATCGAAACGACAGAATCAGGGGAAGCTCCGTCGGTGAGAATCAGTTCGAAGCACCGCATTTATGAACCGCTCCTGGCCTTCATCATGCTTTCTGTGGTTCTTGTTTTTACGCAGAGCGTCAGCCAAGGGCAAGGGATCTCGATCCGGGGCCGTGTCGTGGATGAAGGTCGGCTCCCCGTTGCGGGTGCCGAGGTCCTGTGCAGGGGCGAAGGTGTTGCTGTCCGAACGATCTCCGATCATGACGGGGAGTTCTCGCTCTCGGGTTTGAAAGCCGGGAGGTACTCGCTTACCGCAGCTAAGGGCGAAAGGCAGAGCGCGGAGACGGCGTTGGTCGTGGCGAGTTCCATGCCGCTTGATCCGATCGAGGTGATTCTCGGCAGTTCGAAATCGGCAGGGGCTCAGAGGGGCGTCAACTCGGGGCAACCTATGGAGTATACCGACAATCCCTCGTTCACCATTGCGGGGGTGACCGATTGGACGGCAGCCGGAGGCCACGGCTCAGATGCTACTCTGCGCACCAGCGAAGCTCTGAATCGAGAAACACTCACGTTAAAACCAGACGGCAGGGCAGCGAGCAACGAAAATTCAGCTCGGAACTCTTCGCCAGATGCAGAGGCCAAGCTCCGATCTGCTTTAGCCGCTTCGCCAGAGAGCTTCGATTTAAATCGTCAGATGGGAGAGCTTTACCTTCGCGGAGGCAGGTATGCCGAATCGCTTCCTTTTTTACAGAAGGCCCTCGCGATCAAGCCCGGTGACGCAACGATCGAGTTCGCTCTGGCTGGCGCATACGAGGGCGTTGACGATCCAGTGCAAGCTCGGCAGCATATTGAGCCCCTTCTCTCCGCCAGCATGAGCGCGGACGTGCATCGCTTGGCCGGGGAGATCTATGAGAAGAACGCTGAACCGCTGCTCGCCGTGCATGAGTTTGCCCGGGCCGCACAATTAGATCCAAGCGAGACGGACTATTTCGAATGGGGCACCGAACTTCTCTATCATCGGGCAGTTTGGCAAGCCAAGCAGGTCTTTGAAGAGGGCGTACGTGTGCATCCGACATCAGCGCGGCTCCTGACCTCACTGGGAGCGGCGCTCTTTGCCGGTGCTCTCTATGATGACGCGGAAGTCAAGTTATGCGCCGCGGCGGATCTGGATCCAGATGATCCGGATCCCTACTTGTTCATGGGAAAGGTCGAGCTTGCTTCGCAGCATCCTGCAGGATGTGTGGCTACTCATCTGGCTCGATTCGCTCAGCGGCACCCTGAAAATGCGCTTTCGTCGTACTTCTACGCAATGGCTATCTGGAAACAGCATGGAGACTCGATGGACGGAGAAACGAGACGAGAGATCGCGACGTTTCTAACCAAGGCGGTTACAGTCGACCCCAAGTGCAGCGACGCCTATTTGCAATTGGGCAATCTCAGTTCGCTGCAAAGTGATTATGCCCAAGCGATCGAGGACTACAGGAAAGCTATCGAGACGAATCCCCGATCGAGTGAAGCCCACTATCGCCTTGCCGTAGCCTACGATCGCACCGGCGAACGCACAAAAGCAAATCAAGAATTTGCGCTCCACGACGAGATCGCAAAACAGGAAGCTGCGAGAGTGGAAAGCGAACGCAAGGCGATCAAACAGTTTGTCGTGGATGTGTCAAGGACCGGAACCCAGAAAAAGCAGCAATAAGGAAGAACCATTTGCTCCGCCGGATCGTAAAGAAAGCGAAGGTCAGGCGGCTCCAGGCTTCTTCGTCTGCACAATTCCTTCGCCCTCGCGAATTGTAATGATCTGGTTTCCTTTCACCTGATTGAATCGCTCAATCTTCTGAGTTGTTGGCCATTTCACTTCGATTACGTCCACAGTGTCTGCGGAGCCCAGTCCAAAGTGGAGGCGCAGGTCGTTCTGCGACATGACGCTTGTTCCGCTATGTACTTCATCGATCTGCGAGTGTTTGCCAGTAATGACTCGCACGCGCGCGCCAATCGCGGTGCGGTTGCATTTTGTCCCCAGCAGTTTGATCTTGATCCAGTTCTGCTTGTTTCCTCCAACGTTATGCAGAAGTGAGGGACGATCATTCATATTCAGAATCAGGATGTCCATTCCGCCATCGTTGTCGTAGTCGCCAAAAGCAGCTCCTCGGCTTGAATAGCGGGCAGTGATTCCCGGACCCATGTCTGCGGAGACATCTTTGAAACGTCCGTTGCCGAGGTTTTTATAGACAAGGCGCGGGTTCTTGAATGTTTCGCCGAAGTTGTAATTGTCGATTTCGGGGTAGACGTGGCCGTTCACCTGAATGATGTCGGCCCACCCATCGTTGTCGTAATCGATGAACCCGCAACCCCAAGCCACATAGTTGCTATTGATGCCGACGCCGGAGTTAAAGGATAAGTCGCTGAAGGTGCCATCCCCGTTGTTGTGGTACAGATCGCAGGTGTCATCGGCGAAGTTGGTCTTAAAGATATCGAGCCAGCCATCGCAGTCGTAGTCTGCGACTCCGATTCCCATGCCGGCCTGTTCATGTCCATCGTTGTTATAGGCGCATCCTGCGATCACAGCAATATCGGTGAAGGTGCCATCGTGATTATTCTGAAACAGGATGCTCGGTTCCGAGTCGACGGCGACGTAAATGTCCGGCCACCCGTCGTTGTCGAAGTCATAAGACACCGAGGTTATCGAGTAGCGTGGCCCCGGTTTCAAAATGCCCGCTTTCTCTGAGACATCGGTGAACGTTCCGTCCCCGTTGTTGTGGTAGAGAATATTTGTATCGCCGGGAAGGCCACGGGGTCCGCACATTGTCGGGACTCCTTTCCACTGGCACATACCCAAGTCTGGAATTGGCACATCAGGATCGAGCTTCACAAAGTTACACACGAATAGATCGAGGTGACCGTCTCGATCGTAGTCGAGGAAGGTGCAACCGGTTCCCCATCGCCCCTTCTCCTGATACAGACCCACGGCGTGAGTTACATCGGTGAAGGTTCCATTTCCATTGTTGTGAAACAGGATGTTTCGGCCCCAGAATGTGCAGAAGAGATCGTCCCACCCATCATTGTCATAGTCTCCAACGCAGACACCGGTCTGCCAACCGGAGCGCCCGATGCCGGATCTTTCTGTCACATCGGTAAATGTGCCATCGCGATTGTTCTTGTAGAGATGGGTCGTCGGGGCTTTGCCCTCAGGCCAATGTGCATCAAGGCGACTCCCATTCGTGAGGTAGATATCGAGCCATCCGTCGTTGTCGTAGTCGAAAAATGCGATGCCGCTTCCTTTGGTTTCGACGATGACTCGCTTGTGTGTGGTTCCTCCCCAGACATTTGGAGCGGTCAACCCGGCCTTCTCGGCCACATCGATGAATTGGACTGGTGACGACGCGGCAGCCGTCTCAGCGAGCACGAAGCGCTGCTTTTCTGATTTCCAAAGCGGCGTTGTGAGGACGTCGAGAAGTGTCGAGCCGAGCACAAATAAGGAAGAGCCGATGAATCGCCTGCGCGGAAGGAACATGGGACAAAAAGATTATAGAGTGCTATACGCGGACAAGAAAGCTCTTTGGCGGAGGCTGCCTCTTCACTTGGCGGATACCTTGGGGAAAGGATGTGGTACGATGCCCGTTCCTTCCTTGACCGCGATGATCTGGTCGGCGGGCAGATTCAGCACCTTGTCAATCTGACCGCTCGGCCAAGTGATGACGAGAGAATCGGCTCTAGTGTGCTTGCCGAGGCCGAAATGAATGCGAGGGTCGCTTGCCGACATGTAGCTTGAGCCGCCCTTCGCTTGCTCAACGCGCACAAAGCCTTGTGCGGAAAGCTTCAACTCCGCACCAATGCCATCGCGATTCGACTTTGTTCCGATGAGAAGGACCTCAAGCCAGTGATTGCCGTTTTGTACGTTATTGCGGAGAAGTTCCGGGTAGTCTCCCCGGGCCATAACCGCAATGCCAACCGCGCCGTCGTTGAAGAAATCGGAGGTTGCCAAGCCGCGACCGGCTATGGGATTGAGGAAATCGGGGCCAAGCATTTCCGATGCTTTTTCGAAATGACCATTGCCTCGATTGTGAAACATGAGCAGAGGTTCTTTGTAAGAAACTTCGCTGTGGTAGAGGCGAACGTTGTCGACCATCGCACCGTTGGCCTGCACGATGTCGGGCCATCCGTCGTTATCGTAGTCAATGAATTTGGCCGCGACGCCACTCATGGTGATGGCCTTGTTGCCGATCCCGGAGCTGAACGTGACATCCGTAAACGATCCATCCCCATTGTTGTGGTAGAGACGATTCAGTTCAAAGTCGAGGTGGGTTACGTAGACATCGAGCAACCCATCGCCGTCCACGTCCGCGGCATCTATGCCCATGCCCGCTTCGTAGCGACCATCCTCGCTGGCGGCCAGACCCGAGATCAGCGAGACATCTGTAAAGGTCCCGTCATGGTTGTTTTGAAAGAGAAAATTAGGCCACGTATCGTTCGCGATGGCGATATCTGTCCATCCGTCACGAAAAAAGTCAGCGAGAACAACGCCCATACCCTTGGATTCTGGTATGCCGACTCCCGACTTGTCGCTGACATCGGTGAATGTTCCATCGTGATTGTTGCGGTATAGTTTCGTTTTTTGGCCGCGATAGTTGTTCGGATTGCAATAGGAACGATAACCAGGGGCGCGTTCGCCACACCAGAGGTTGGTCTTGGGAGACCAGTCAATGTAATTCGTGACGATCAGATCGAGCCAACCATCTTTGTCAAAATCGAACCAACCCGCGCTTGTCGACCATGCGCCTTCATCGGCGACCCCGGCCTTGGCGGTGACATCGGTGAAGGTTCCATTGCCATTATTGTGGTAAAGAATGGCGCGTCCATAGCCGGTCACATACATGTCAGGATAGCCGTCATTGTCGAAATCGCCGACAGCAACCCCTTGGCCGTAGTGCCCTTCTCCGCCGACTCCAGCTTTTTCGGTGACGTCGGTAAACGTGCCGTCGCCATTGTTGCGATAGAGTGCCGACCGCAGCGGCTTTGCAGGCTTGTACGCATCTGTGGGCCCAGACTGAACGAAGTAGAGATCCATGAGCCCGTCCTGGTTGTAGTCGATCCAACCGGCCCCGGTTCCCATGGTTTCGAGGTAGTACTTCTCCTCGCTTTCGGTCGAGTCCTGAACGAAGGTGATGCCCGCCGATTTACGAATGTTGGTGAACCAGGGATGGTTGTCGGAAGGCGTGGACTGCTGGCTCCCAGATCCGCGAAGGATCGGTACGGTGAGCAAGCAGGACACAAAGCAGAAAAGGACGGCTCGATACATTGAATACCGCTGGCCCTGGTACTGCAATTTCTCCGCCATCCCGCGAAATCGTTCCGACCGCATCACAGCGTCCTGTCGGCCAGTGAGAGCGCCAGTTGAAGAAACTGTGCTTTGTCTTCTGTGGTTAACGCGCGTACGCCCGGCTGCTCTGAAGCGGACGCTTGTTCCAGCACCTGTTCAATGCGGTCAATATCGAGACTGGCATGGGAACTGCTGTTTCTGAATCGAGCCAGAACCTCTTTGGCCTTTTCGATTTGACCGGTTTCGAAGTAATAGACACCGAGGGTGGAATATGCCGCGGGCCACTCGGGAAGCAAGTCTACTGCGCGTTCGAACTCATCTTCGGCTTTTGCTGAGTCTCCTTCGAGGGCGGAAGTAATCCCAAGCCCCCAGAAAACCTTGCCGGAGTCCGGAATCCGGATCCGTCCTTTGGTAAGGGTCTTTCTTGCGTCGTCGAGGTTTCCTTCGCGCAAATCGAGCAGGGCGAGCGATAGATATGGCTGGTCGCTGTCTGGGTTGCGATCGATTGAGGCCTTGAATACCTGCTCTGCGGAAGAAAGGCTGCCGGTGTGAGCATAGATATCACCGATCAATGCCTGATAGGCCTCATCCTTCTTTCCTTCCGAGGATACCTGCTCGGCGATTTCAAGCGACTGCGAGTAGAGGTGCTTTCGGAAATACGCATTTGCAAGGTTGAACTTCACATCGTCGGAGTTTGGATTGGCGGCGAGCGCTTTCTCGAAGTGGGCTATCGCGTCGTCGAAAAGATGATAGCGAGCAAGCAAAACGCCAGTTCCAGTCAACGCGCGATAGTCGCCTGAAGTGAGCTGGTCGAGATCCTTAATCGTGCTGCGCGCGCCTTCAAGGTTTCCGGACTTGAGGTATCCCTCGGCCAGGAGGTAGAGATTCTGCGGCTGATCGGGGTGCTTCTTGACTTCCTCGACGAGCTCATTTAGATCAAGCTGCTGTCGTGCCCCCGAATTCAGGTTCGATCTTGTGTCGAGGTAGTCGAATAAGTGCTCGTACGGATAGGGTCCGGCGGGAGCGTTCTTCGAAAGTGTCTTGAACGCATTCAAATCTTGGTTGGCCGCAGTTGTCTCGTGCAGGCTTCTTTCGATCATCGCAAGCCTGTAGTAACCAGTAGAGGGGTCCCGGCTGACTTGCACGTACTTTTTCAAAAAGACTTCAGCTTCCGGTAGCCTCTTTGCGGCCATGCGCATGTTCGCTAGTTCGAGAAGGGCGTCGGGATAGCTGGGGTTCAACGCCAGTACCTTTTGGAAGTAGGATTCCGCGGCTGCGGCGTCTCCTTGCCGCTCTGCAATGAACCCCAAATTGAAAAGGCAGGAGTCATTCTTGGGATCTAACTTCAAGCCCTGCTTAAAGTACTCCTTTGCTTCGTCGAAGCGGCCGAGGTTGCGATACGAAAGGCCAAGAAAAGAATATGAGCGTGCAGAATCATCAAGAGCAAGCAGTTTCTTGAATTGCTCGATGGCCTTATCCACCTTGCCGGCCATGAAATAGCTCTCTCCAAGGGCTGCTAGAAGGTCAGTTCGTTGAGGCGCAACCTGAAGTCCTGATTCCAGTAGCGGGATGGCATCCTCGAAGTAGTTTTGCGACATGCTGATCCGCGCCATCAGGAAGATTACATCGGGATTCGTGGGTGCAGCCTTGTGAGCTCGGACAAGAAGATCAAGGCCGTCGAGCGGCCGCGACTCATTGGTGTAGGTCTGCGCGAGCAAAAGCATGGCGTCGACGGATTCGGGATTCAAGTTGAGAGCCCGGGTCAAGGTTAGTTCCGCTTCGGGCAATTGGCCGTCGCGGAGTAGAGTTTGACCAAGGTCATACACAATCTCAAAGGTGTTTGGCTGCAGCGCATCCGCTTTTGCAAGCTCCTCGCGCGCAGCCTTGTATTGTTTTTCTGAGGCCAGCAGAGTCCCCAGCGAAAAGTGCACTTGCACATCTCCGGCATTTTGTGCCGAGAGTCGGGCGCCTAGCTGTAGCGCTTGTGAAGGATGGTTGGTGGCGAAATATGCACGAATCAGATTGAATTGCGTGGGCACGTTTTGTGGATGGACCCGCTCAAAATAGCGAATGGCTTCCGCGGGCATCTTCTTCGTCATCAGCAAGACGCCGAGGTTATAATTCGCGTCGCGATCTGCCGGTTCGAGACGCAAAACCGTCCGAAACTCTTTCTCTCCATCGTCAAGTCGACCTAACGATAGATAAAGATCGCCGAGATTGTTATGCGTTTTAATGGAGTTTGGTGCGATTTGAAGTGCCTTGCTGAACGCCTGCAGGGCGCCGGGAAAATCTCTCAGATTGCTGTCGATGATGCCGAGAAGGTTATAACCGTCGACACTTGCAGGATGATGGCTGAGGGCGTTGAGAACCGATGTCTTCGCCTCATGTGGCCTGTGCTGTTCGAGAAGTGATTGCGCGTCTCGAAGGTCTCCGGCTTCCGTTGTATTTTGCTCGCCTCGTACCGCTACTCCCGACACCAGGAGCAGCATCGCGAGAGCTATCCGATGCATTTGACTGCCGGAGACGAATAGAGGGTTCAGTCCCGGCAACAGTGAGGCAATCTGTCGAGGGCGTCTTTCACGGGGCCGATTACTCAATATCCTCATTTCATTGTTTCCAGCGCCTGCTTTGCTGCAGCGTTCTCAGGCTGAAGTTGTAATAGATCCAAGAGCGTTTTTCGCGCCTGCTCGTTCTCATTGCGCATGACATACAATCGCGCAAGGTTCAAGTAGGATTGGTCAAAGTCAGGAGAGACACGGATCGCAGCCTTGAACTGGTTTTCCGCTTTTTCATACTGCTCGCTTCTTACCAAGAGGACGCCCAAATTGTTTGCCGCCTCAGGAGAATCCGGTCGAAGCTCGATGGTTCTCTGAAGGTATTCTGCGGCGCTGTCGATCTGCCCTTGCTGTGCATAGAGCATGCCGAGACCATAGTTCACATCGGCATCCTCGGGGTCCAGTTGAAGCGCCTGTTTCAGGCACTCTTCCGCTTTGTTAAACATTCTCTGACTTCGGTAAAGATTGCCAAGGTTCAGTAGAGCAATCGTGTATCGCGGACGTAACTCCAAAGATTTCTGGAAGTCTGTAACGGCTTCATTCGCGCGACCCGAGTGCGCGGCGATCATTCCCAGATTATTCCAAGCTTCGGGATAGTCGGGCCGCAGCTTCAAAGCCATTTCAAGATACTTACGTGCTGCTTCGAAGTCCTTCTTTCGCAAATTCAACGTACCCAGGTTGTAATAGGCGTCGGGATCGTCAGCTTTGGCGGCCACAACTTGTTCGAACGCTGCAACCGCCTCTTCGATATAACCATGCTGGTAAAACGCCACGCCGTAAGTGAAATTGTTGCGCTGGAAGGAGTCTTGGACGAGAGGGCCGCGAAATGGCAGGGCCTTCGACATGCGCTCAGCTGTCGACGAAGGGATTGACTCGGCGTCCTGCACAATCTGCGCTCCCTCGGCGAGTCCCTGGTAGACTCTGGCGATCCTCCCGTCCTTGTCAAGAAGGAACGTCACCGGTAAAGGAAGATTCCTGCGTCGATCAAACAAGTGCCGATAAAGCAGGTTGTAGACTCCTGCCACGGCGTCGGTTGCGAAGAGCAGCGGAAACGGGAACCTCTTTGGGGTAGCGTAAGAACGCGCGGCCTCCTGATCTTTGCCCCGATCAACGTTCACCGCAAGCACGGGGATTTTGCTTACCGTTGGTTGTTTCTTTAAATGTTCGAGTTGCTCGAGGCTCGATGAGGACGTACTCGACCAGAACGTCAGCACCACTGGAGAACCGCGATAGGCCTTGAGGGTTTGGAGGGCGCCGGTTTCATCGGGCACGGAGAAGTCGGGAGCGAGAAGCGGTTCGATAAGCCACGTCGCAACCCGCGAAAGAGAAGGCTCAGGAACTGGCTGCGGCACCGACCGGTTCGGAGAGATCACTCGGAACGGCGAACTCTGAAAAGCAGCAACGTCCTCTGTGATGTCGAATCGATGATCTGCGGTGAGATTCGCGAAGACTTGCGTAATTCCACTTGGCCAGCGAATCGTCGCGCGGATAGAGTCTCTCGCATTGCCAACCCCGAAGAAAAGTTCCTTGGAGTGCTGCGCGAGGAAACCGGTTCCGGCTTGAAGATACCTTGTCTGCTTAAGTTCGCCGGCTTCAACGGTGATGGAAGCCCCAATCGCGTCTCGGTTGCTTTTTTGTCCTTTAAGCCGAAAGCTGATGGACCGTCCTATGCCCTGCATCGAATTTCGTAAAACGCGCAGTTGTGGGCCATTTCGGTTTTTCAGGATGATCTCAAGCCGTCCGTCATGATCGATATCAGCAAGTGAGAACGAGCGGCTGTCTTCGCTAAAATCCAAGCCAGAAGGCCCCGAAACCTCGGAGAAAGTGCCGTCGTGGTTGTTTGCAAACATCACATTTCTTGCGTACCCATGCCAGGTGGAATCGGAGCGAACCAATTCATTAATGGCATTCCACCCGCGTTCATAGGGCGGAGCGGGCGTTCCTTCTTCAGGAGACTTTGCAACGACTTGGCGCCAGAAGAAACTGGCAAGGTCGCTTCGGTCCGGTCCTGAAATGTAGCCGTTGGCCACATAGAGGTCAGCGAAGCCGTCGTGGTCGAAGTCGAGAAAATCGCATGACCAGGACCAGCGGCCCATCTCTACGTTGGCATGATGGCCAACGTTCTGAAACGTGCCGTTGCCCCGATTCTGATAAAGCGCATTGCCGCGTGCGTGGCGTTGATAGAGTTCGCGAATGCGAGGCGGCGCGTTCGCGTGGAATTGTGCTTGCTCTGAAACCCGCTGGCCGGCAGCTTCCCACATACTGGGGACATAGACATCCTGGTAGCCGTCATTATCAAAGTCGCACCAGCAACAACTCATTCCCGCGCCAACGTCCTCAACGTGCGCCTCGCTGGATACGACTGAAAAAGTTCCATTGCCGTTGTTGCGATACAGCTGTGAGCTGCCAAAGTCGTTGGCAACGAAAAGATCGGGCAATCCATTCGACCGGGAATCGCCCCATGCGCAGGCAAAGCTGTAGCGATCGTTGTCGGCATTCATCCCGGCCTTGTCGGTTGTTTCGACGAACGACCAGTTTCCCTCGTTGTGAAAAAGACAGTTGGGAGGCCCGTTGCGCGCGTCATAGTAGGGAATCGGATAATGGTACTGATCCAGACCCAGGTAATACATGTACGTACAAAGAAAAATATCCAGCTTGCCGTCCTGGTCGTAGTCGGCAAGCGCAGCGTGAGTAAAGCTACCCTGCGGCGGTCGCGCAAACTTGAACGCGTCGCGTTTCATCTCAAAAGTCCCGTCGCCTTTGTTCTTAAACAGCACGGGGCCGGTACCGCAAACCACGAGAAGGTCCTGAAGCCCGCGATTCTCGAAATCCGCAAAAAGGGCGCACGCGGTGTTGTCCAAAATTCCAACGCCGGCTTTTTCGGTCACATCAACAAATGTGCCATCCCCGCGGTTGTGATAAAGACGGTTGGGCAACCCAGCTTGCTGGCAGACGTATAAGTCGTCAAAGCCGTCGTTGTCGAAGTCTCCGGCGGCTACGCCATTGTTTCCGTAGACGTCAACCCCGATGGCGCCGTCGAGGACCGTGCGCCAGTAGTCCGCGCCGTGAAGCAATTGACTGCGATACGAATCTTCGGCGCCAAATGCCTGGGCGGTGATGTCGACAAACGACGGGGCGCTTACCGAGGCCAGAGTCTCTTCACCTGCTTCCCACCGACAGGCTTTCCAGGACTGAGATTCCTTCGAGACCCATTCGACGGTCCACGATCCAACGCGCTCTCCAACTGAGCTGCTGTCCATCTCTGCCACGATGTCATAACGAATTTGCGAACGGATCTTCAGAGGGGATGTGCCGATCACTTCGATGGCATACATCTCGAATTCTGCGGTTCGCACGCGGCGGATTTGGGCCAGCCAAGCCTTGATGTTTTCAATGAATCGGTCACGTCCTGATATCAGTGTGTTGCTGAGCTGTCTCTGCGTGACTTCAACTCCGAATGAAGATCGGATCAGACTTTGATGGTCGACGCCAAGCGACGCGGCCTGAAGTGAATCGTCGAGGGCACCGGCCAAGGCCCGGTGGTCGGCTGGCGAATTGACCAGGTCGCGTCCCCAGCGTTCGAGGATCGCTTCGACTTCAAAGGCATACTTTTCGGTGACGAATTCGTCCGTGCCCGGCGAGACCTTGGACAGTACGTCCGCGAAGGGGGGCTGTCCCGGGTAATGCGGCACATAGCGAACGTCGGAAAAAGGGAGGACCGGCTGCCTTTCGCTCAAGAGAGCCCGTGGTCCGAGCTGGCCGAGGAATGGCGCGGGTCTGAGCAGGATCGGCGCCCAACTCATGCCCTTCAGGAACGCTCTGCGAGTGAAAAAGGGCCACCTGTTGAAATCGCTTCGCGTCATTTCCGGGAATTCTGGAGTCGCAAGATGTCCGCATCATAGCACCGCATTCGGGTCAATCGCTTGGCCGGAGGGAAGCAGAAGTGGAACCGATTCCCAGATGATCCGAAGGTCAATGGATGAGGCGTGGCGAAGCCATTTCCGGTGTGGATTTTCTCATCTTTTTCCACTTTGCCGAGGAGCCAGCAGGCCATTGGTACAGAGGCCCAGAGGAGGGGATTCTCTTTGGGATATGCGCTGTAACCGTATCAATAAAAATAAGTTAACCTCGCTCTTTGAGTTGACTCGCACAAGCCTCGAAATGCTCTCGGCCTGGGGTCATCCTTTGGGTTAATTCTCGGCTCCAACTTTCGATTGACAAAAATAGTACGAATGGACTACGCTTCCTCGCACGCTGATGAAACCGTTTACAGAAAGCGGTTACTCGGTGCAAATCTGTGAGAAAAAACTGAAGCAGAGAAACTGAACTGACCGAGGAAAGAGCGGAGGTATTTGGGATGGGCCGTGAGCGCAAAACCGCCAAGTGGTTACGTGTGTCTGCCTTTGTCACCTTCACCTGCATGGGCCTTCTCGCATTGCAGGGGCGAAGCGCATTTGCGCAGGTGGACGAGGGCGCGATCAATGGAACGGTTCAGGACACCACCGGTGCAGTGGTGCCGAACGCGCAGGTGACGCTGCTCAACACCGACCAGGGCATCACGCTGCAGACGAAGACGAACGCCAGCGGTTTTTATGCGTTCAACCCGGTCAGGATCGGCAATTACACCCTAACTGTCACCGCACAGGGTTTCTCCAAAACCACGCAGACGAACCTGAAAGTAAACGTTGCGCAGGTTCTCCTCGTGAACATTCAGCTCAAGCTTGGCACTGCGACAGAGACGGTAGAAGTGAATACCGCTCCGCCGGTGCTGCAGACGGAAGAAGCCTCGGTGGGTCAGGTCATCGGCCAGCAGGAAGTGAATGCCCTGCCATTGAACGGGCGCAACTTTACCTTCCTGGCCCAGTTGGGCGCCGGCATGCAAACACCGCAGGCGGATACGCGCGGGAACGCGGCGTCGGGTGCATTCTCTGCCAACGGGCTTCGTCCAGCGCAGAACAACTACCTTCTTGACGGCATCGACAATAACTCCAACGCCGTCGACTTCCTGAACGGGACCAACTACGTGATTCTTCCTCCGGTTGACGCCATTCAGGAATTCAAAGTCCAGACGGCCGATTTCAGTGCGGAGCTTGGTCGCGCGGCGGGCGCCGTGATGAACGCGACCATCAAGTCAGGCACAAACAGCATTCACGGAGCGGCATGGGAGTTTTTCCGCAACGACAAGCTCGATGCCGCGGATTGGTTTGAAGATAACTCGACCACGCCGACCAAGGGCGAATTGCGGTTGAACCAGTTTGGTGGAACCATCGGCGGCCCAGTCATCAAGAACAAGCTTTTCTACTTCGGTGACTACGAAGGGAAACGCCGCGTCCAGGGTACGTCTTTCACGAGCCAAGTGCCGACCTCTCTTGAACGCAGCAGCGGTTTCACCAACCTGACTGACATTTTGTCGCAGCAATCCGGCGCGGCCAGGACCGACATCCTGGGCCGTTCTATTCAGAGAGCAACGATTCTGGATCCGGGGACGACGCGTTTTGTTGCGAATGGGGCGGTCGACCCGGTTTCAGGATTGACCAACACGTCAGGCGCAGATGGTTACGTGCGCGACCCGTTCAGTTCGGCCTGCGGACCGGGCACGACGAGTTTTAGCACTTCCAACTGCCCTGACCTCAATATGCTCCCTGCGAGCCGCATCGATCCGGATGCCATCAAACTTCTCAATCTCTACCCGGCGCCGAACGCCGGTGTCGGCACCTACCAGGACAGCCCGGGACTTTACGAGCATTCCAACACGTTTGACGTTCGCGGGGACTTCAATCCCAACGAGAAGAACCAGGTATTCGCGCGCTTCAGTTATGCGGACGACCCTCAGTTTATTCCGGGGCCGTTTGCCGGCGTGGCCGATGGCGGAGCGTTCGAACAAGGCATTCAGACAGCCAAGTCGGCACAAATGGTGGCCGCATATACCTTTGTCTTCAACCCGAACACGATCAACCAGGCGCGCGCCGGTTTCGCGCATTTGCACACCACGCGCTACGGACCGGTGGGTTCTCAAATGGGGATACCCTCACAGTACGGAATTGCCGACATTCCGCAGGTGGCGGAGAACGGCGGTTTACCAAACTTCTACATCAACGATCTCACCAACCTGGGCAGCAACAACTTTCTGCCCTCGGACGAAGTCAGTCAGACATTGCAACTGACCGACGACTTCACCCGGATCTACGGCAAGCACAGCTTCAAGATGGGCGTCGAGTACCAGCACGTGAAGTTTTCGACCCTACAACCGGCGTGGTCGCGCGGTGCGTGGCAATACGAGAGCAACTTCACCGATATTCCCAACCAGGGTCAGACCAACGGCGGCATGGCGCAGATGCTGTTGCCGCCCATCGCCGCCCCGGCCACGATCGACGGCGCCGCGAATCCAAACGGCTTCAGCTATTCCGGCGGTCCCGATGAAGTATACGCGTCGAACATCAACAAGACCTACGACGAGAAGATGTACTTCGCCTCTTACCTGCAAGACGATTGGAAGGTCAATGCCAAGCTAACCATCAACCTCGGCATTCGTTGGGACTACTTCGGCCCGATCAACGAACAGAACGGCGGACAAGCCAACTTTGTTCCGATTGCCGAGCCGGAGAGAGGCTTGGGAGCACCAACTTTCATCGTTCCGGCAAGCGGAAAAGACAATCGATCGCTATCGACATCCGCTACATGCCAGGGTGTCGGTTGCGTGGGATTTGTCAACCTGCTGGCTCAGGATGGCATCGCCCTCGACGAGACCAATCAATACGGGCAGGGGCTGCTTCAAACCCAAAAGACCAATTTCGCTCCACGTCTCGGTGCGGCTTACGAGATTACTCCCAAGCTCGTGGCTCGCGGCGGTTTCGGGCTGTTCTTCAACTCGTTTGAGAACCAGGGATACGGACCGAACATCGGCGAAAACTATCCCTTTGTCTACAACCTCAGTTACGGTCCGAAGGCCAATCCTTCGGGGCCGAGCGTCGCCTCGCAGGTTTCGCCGACGAGCTACAACACTCCGTTTGCGGGTTGCGCGACCGCGGGTCCGGGTGGAACGGCCTCACTCGAATCCGGCTTCTCCTGCATCCCGTTTACACCGACAGCCGTCAACGCTCTCGGCTTGGGCCTGCAGGGTCTGCAGTTCGACTTTGCAACACCGCGTACCTATAGCGCGAACCTGTCCCTCCAGTACTCTCTGACCCCCAGCCTGGCAGCGACTGCGTCGTATGTCTACACCCATGGCGCGGATCTC
>DATJMC010000045.1:0-49532 GCA_035508975.1 Occallatibacter sp. | reverse complement strand
GGTAAAGGCCAGAGCCAGGAGGAGACCGGCAGCGATGCCGGCGACAGAGAGCAGCAATCCCTGACGCAGCACCAGCCGGAGAATGTCGGCGCGTTCGGCGCCCAGCGCGAGGCGGATGCCGATTTCCTGGCGGCGTGGAGGGGCTCCGCCGATGTTCTCGCAGTTGCGCGCTGAAACGCGGCAAAGATGCGGGCGGCAAGTTGACAAGCGCGAGTAATCGGGCGTATGTAGTCGTTTATCGATATATCGATCATCGAGCGAATATGCCAAAACGAAGACTTGATCCATTACCCGCCGCGGCGTTTCAGATCCTGCTGGCGCTGGCCGGCGAAGACCTGCACGGCTATGGCATCATGCGGCACGTGGAAGAGCAGACCGAAGGACGCATGCGCCTGGGGCCGGGAACGCTGTACAGCTCGATCCAGGCGCTGCTCGAAGAGAAGCTGATTGAAGAGACGAGCAAGCGCGAGGACGGAGAGGCGAACCAGGAACGCCGCCGCTACTACCGCCTGACGGGAACTGGGCGGAAGATGGCGCGAAACGAGGCCGAGCGGCTGGCGGGATTGCTGCGCGTGGCGCGCGCCAAGAAGATTCTGCGAGGCGATTATGTCTAAAAAGATCTTTGCTCTGTTGCTTCGTCTTTTCCCGCCCGAGTTCCGGGCGCGGTACGGCGAGGAAGCGATGCAGTTGTATCGCGACCGCTGCAGCGACGAGACGGGCTTTGCGCGCAGAGTGCGCCTTGGCCTCGATTTGTTGCGGGATCTCATCGCCGGTCTGCCGCGGGCGTGGCGAATGTCGTACGCGGTTGCGGCGGCTTCGTCAGGAACACCAGGCGCTATGCTCGTGCCCTCGTTTCGATTGCTCTATCGAGAGCCGCTGCGCCCCGCATCGATCGTGCTGGGCAGCATGCTCTCGGTCACGATTCTCGGCGCTTCGGTGCTGGTGCTAAGGAACGCGGCTCTCCATCCGCATGGATTCCAGGCACGCTCGCCGATTGATGCCGTGCTGCAACGCGTGAATGAGCCGATGACGCCGCAGGCGCAGGGAAGCGATGGCGGAAATGCGCTGGCAGAGATCAAGGGAAGCCCGAAGCCTACCCCCGTGGCGCAGGAAACGCCGAATGGAGTTACCGCAGCAGGCCCATCTCATCCTTTTGAAGGAGGAGTCGCAGCGAACGCCACTGCTGCGGGCGCAATCCACGCGCGCGGAGGAGCTAACGCTGTGTGGGCCGCCGCGGGTGGAGCAACGCCGCAGTTTGTTCCGACGCACGCCGGAGCGCCGGGCGGCCAGAGGGCAAGTTCTCGACTCAACATTGCAGAGGGGGAATCATCCTCGATGCCGAAAGACCGCGCGGCGGGCACTGGCGCGGCCTCGGTTGCGATCTCCGGTCAAAGGATGTCCGAAGGCCTTCGGGCGGCGAATGCCGTCGCAGGCCAGGAGCAGGTTGAGCCCCCGGCGGCGCAGGACGCAACGCGGGCGATGATCGCGGCCATCACGGCGCATCCAGTGGTGATGTTCGGCGAGACGCACGCGAACGAGCAGGAATACGAGTGGCTGTGCAAGCTGGTGAAGACACCGGGATTCGCGGATCGCGTGGATGACATTGTGGTCGAGTTCGGCAACTCGCTCTATCAGAAAACGGTGGATCGCTACGTCGCGGGCGGCGAGGTACCCGAGGCGCAGATCGAGAAGGCGTGGCGGAACATGATCGGTGCTGTGGGACCGGTGTCGCCGGTTTATGGGGAGTTTTATAAGGCGGTGCGCGATTCGAACCTCGCAAGACATGACGGGCATCGGATTCGCCTGCTTCTCGGCGATCCCTATGGCGACTGGGACAAGATCAAGACCGCCGAAGACCTTGGGCCGTTTCTCGCCCATCGCGATGAGTGGTATGCGCAGGTGGTGAAGGAGGAGGTCCTGGCGAAGAATCATCGTGCGCTGCTGATCATGGGAGCGGGGCACTTCGAGCGCAGGGGCGGTCCGGGATTGGTGGAGCGCGGGATTCGCGCGGACGGCGTGACTCCGTATCTGGTGGTCTTCGGGACGAACGTTGTGGGTGGCTACGACGATGTGGATCCGCGCTTCGATGCGTTTCATCCGCCGGTGATTGTGCCGCTCAAAGGGACGTGGGTGGGCGATCTGCCGGCGATGCCGGTGCTGACCGGAGGGATGGTTGCGCCCAATGCCGTGAAGATGGCGGATGTTGCCGATGCGATGTTTTACGCCGGCCCGCGCGATGCATTGACGCAGCGGAATGTGCCGCGCGCGGAACTGGAGGACACCGCATACGGCAGAGAAGTGGAGCGGCGGCTGATGATCGAGATGGGACGGACCATGGAATTCACAGCGCCTGCCGAGGAGCCGCAATACCACAGGCCGGCGCAGCAGGCGGTAAGCAACGGTATCCACCTGACGCCGCCCAATGCTCCGAGGAGCATCAACGAGCCGTTGCCGCCGCGGCCAGCTTTGCAGTGAGTGGATGCGCGGGCCGGACGGGTGAGGCGCGGCTTGGCGATCCGACTTCAGCGAGACTGCGTCCCTTGCCGCGCGAAGACACGGTCAAGGGAGTAGACTTTCGGCGGCGCTGGTTCCCAGGTTTCCAAAGGGGCGTCCAGGCGCCTGGCATGAAGGTTGGGCGCTGAGAGCAAAAGGGAGGTCGTTCCGCTGGCGGCATGAGAAACCTGGGACCTGGGTTGGTTGTGCTTTGGTTGAGTCTTTTTTCCCCGGCGGAGAGCCAGCAAAGGCTGATGCAAGAGTCTGCCGGCCCAGTTTTGGCAGCGCGGCAGCAGGGCGAACCGCCGAACCCGGTGCTCAAGGATCGGCCACCCGCAGGGCGCGCAGCTTCTTCTTCAGGAGCGATCGAGCGTGCAGGGCAGATCCAGCTTGATTTGGTGGTGACCGACGCGGCGGGGAGGGCGGTGACGGGTCTGCAGCCCTGGGACCTGGCCGTGACGGACAACGGCGAGGCGCGGAAGATCCTGACGTTTCGCGCATTCAACGGGACGACGGTGAAGCCGGAGCCTCCGGTTGAAGTGATCCTGGTTCTCGACATGTTGAATCTCCCTTTTCAGCAGGTGGCGTTTGTGCGCCAGCAGGTGGAGCAATTCCTGAAGGAAAACGACGGACGCCTCAAACAGCCGGTTGCGCTGATGGTGCTGACGGATGCGGGGTTGCGCGTGCAGCCGCGGCCTTCGACCGATGGAAATGCGCTGGTTGGGATCGTGAAGCAGATCGGCGCCGGCGTTAGCTCGATCAGCCCGGCGATGGGCGGACAGGGATTTGTTGAGCGCTTTCAGTTATCGGTGCGCCAGCTTGAGGCCATCGCTGAGAATGCGGCCAACGCGCCAGGGAGGAAACTGCTGATCTGGGTCGGGCCGGGATGGCCGATGCTGGACGTGCGGGCTGATGGCTACTCGGAAAAGGATCAGCTACGCTACTTCGATGGAATTGTCGAGCTGTCGACGAAGCTGCGCGAGGCGCGAATGGCGCTCTACAGCGTGTCGCCGCAGGATTCTTCGATCGACAGCGGGTTGCGCAGCCAGGTTTATCGCGCGTTCCTGAAGGGCGTAAAGACGCCGGAGCAGGCCGACAGCGGGGACCTGGCGCTGAAGGTCCTGGTGACGCAATCGGGAGGCTTGATTCTCGGGCCCGATAACGATCTGGCCGGACAGATCGATCGGTGTGTGGGGGATGCGAATGGGTTCTATCGAGTTTCGTTCAATCCGCCGCCGGCCGCGCATCGCGACGAATATCACGAATTGAAGATCGCGGTGGACAAGCCTGGGTTGACGGTTCGGACGACCAGCGCGTACTACAACCAGCCATCGTCGGAAGGGCGGTAGGCGACGGCTAGAATGCGAGGCAGGAGCGAGAGCGATGTTTCTGAGCCGGCGATTTCTTCTGGTTTTGCCGATGGTTCTGGTGAGTCTCAACTGCTTCGCGGCGAGCGTGGTCGCGATGGATGAGGCAAAGGATGCCGGTCCCACCCTGGCCCACACGTGCCTGATTACAGATGACGTAAAGCGTCTCGCAAACTTCTACGAAGTGGTGTTGCAATCGAGGGGAAAATGGTCCGGCGCGGACTACGTGGAGTTCACGCAAGGATCGAATACGCTGGCGATCTTCTCATTCAGAGCGCAACAGGAATACATTCCTGATTCCGCCGAGGCAGGCAAGAACCGGAGCGCCATTCTCGAATTTCGGGTAGGGGATGCGGATGGGGAATATGCTCGGTTGCGCGGCATTGTGAAGGTCTGGGTGAAGCCGCCGAGCACGCAGCCGTGGGGCACGCGGTCTTTCTACTTCCGCGACCCGGACGGCAACCTGGTAGATTTTTTCACCGTGGTCAGGAAACCTTAACCGGCTTGATTTCAGTAATTTGTGGACGGCGGGCGCGGCTTGACATCGACCTGCAGCTCTCCCTACAATTACACAGGATTACTCCATCTTTTTTCTGTTGTATGCATCTGATGAAATGGGGTTTATCGGAGCCGGTATCGTTCGACGAATCGGGAGCAGCGACGGGAAGAACGGCTCGGGGGGAGCCGCAAAGATGCCAGAGATGCGCGTCAGTCCGCGAGAGCGGCTGGTGCTGACAGCCATCATCGAGCTTTACATTGCCACCGGCGAACCTGTGGCATCGCAGGCGGTAGCGCGCGAGTTTGCCGACCGGGAGGGACTGAGTTCGGCGACGATCCGCAATGTGATGGCATCGCTGGCGGACGCGGGACTGCTGGAGCAACCTCATACTTCTGCCGGGCGCGTTCCCACCCCCGCGGCTTTTCGTTATTACGTGGACCAGATCACGCGGATCGACAATCCGCTGGCTCGGGTTGGGTGGACGGGCCTGGAAAGTGGAACGCAGGATCCGCTGAGCGAACAGAGGCGCGAGCAAATCGAAGGCGGCTTTGCGGGCGTGACCAGCAGCACCGAATACCTGGAGCGCACGTCGCATGTGCTGGCGCTGATTTCGAGCGGACTGGGAGTTGCGGTGGCGAACTCGGCGACGGCGCAGGTACTCGAGCACATTCATTTTTCGCGGCTCTCCACGGGGCGGGTGCTCGCCGTGCTGGTGACCAAGGCGGGAACGGTGCTGGACCGGGTGCTGGCACTGGATCGAGAGCTGACGCCGCTGGAGCTGGAAACCGCGGCGCGCTACCTGAATGAGAATTTTCACGGATGGCAGATCGAGCGGATTCGGGTCGAAGTGACGCGGCGGATGGAGGCGGAGCGAGCCGCGTATCACAAGATGCTGGCATGGGTGGAAGAGCTGTGCCGCAAGGGAGCGCTTGCCGGCGGCGAAAGCGGTCCCGCGATTTTTGTTGAGGGCATGGCCAACCTGATCGCGGCCGAGGTCGATCGTGAGCGGTTGCGGCAGATGCTGCTTGCTTTGGAAGCCAAGCAGAGGCTGATTGAGCTGTTAAATGCGTACGTGGATGGACGGCAACAGGAAGTGCGCGTGGTGGTTGGGCTCGATCAAGCACCGCCGGCGATGCAGGACCTGGTGCTGATCGGCGCTTCGGCGCGGCTTGGCGGAGGCAACCTGGGCACGGTGGCGGTGATAGCGCCGACACGGATTCAGTACCAGGAGATGATTCAGGCGGTTCGTTACGTAGCGCGGCTTTCGGAGCGTATTCTCGAGGTTCCTGCAGGCTAATGCAAGCGGCCCTGGGCGGGTCCTCCGCCACGGCGGGCCAACCGGTTAAGGACGAGTCAGATCGATGGCTGCGAAAGCGGGAGAGGGCGCAACTGCGCCACGGAATTTATCATTGAAGAAGATAAGAAAAGCATTGGGGAGATTTGGAAGAAGTATGCCGGAACAAGAGACAGAGTTGAGCGGACTTGAGGCTGCGGAAGGTGTGGCGCCGGAAGGCGGTTCGCCCGAGGGACGAGAAAAGGGGTCCGAGGCGGAGACTGCGCTGATCAGCCGGACGGAACTCGACAAGCTGAAGGCCGATGCGGAGCAACTGAAGACGGAACGCGACCAGCTTGTGGACCGGCTGGCGCGCATGCAGGCCGAGTTTGAGAATGCGCGCAAGCGCACAGAACGCGAGCGCCAGGAGTATCGCGATTACGCAGTGGGCAACGTCGTGGAGCAGTTTTTGCCGGTGCTCGATAATTTTGAGCTGGCGCTGAAGGCGACGGGTTCGACCGAGCAGCTGCGTTCGGGCGTTGAGCTGATTGTGAAGCAGATGGAAGAGATACTGCGCCAGCTGCAGGTGCAGCCCATTGCGACGGTGGGCGAAGAGTTTGATCCGCGACATCACGAGGCCCTGGGCAAGGTGGAGCGAGAGGATCTGCCCGATCAGCATGTGGCCGAGGAAGTGCGGCGGGGATACAAGCTGCGGGAGCGGCTGCTGCGTCCTGCGCTGGTGCGCGTGGTTTCGAATCCGAAGCAGAAGAGCGAATGAGCGCTGATTTCAGTCGATGGGTACCGAATCAAAAGTGAGCAAAGCTGATTATTACGAGGTCCTGGGGGTTACGCGCGATGCGAGCGACCAGGAATTGAAGAGCGCCTACCGTAAGCAGGCGCTGAAATATCATCCTGACCGGAACCCCGGGGACCAGGCCGCGGAAGAGAAGTTCAAAGAAGCGAGCGAGGCCTACCAGGTGCTAAGCGACGCGGATAAACGGGCGGCTTACGACCGCTACGGCCATGCCGGCGTGAGCGGCGGAGGGCCGAGCGGTTTTGGGGGATTCAGCGGCAGCGTGGACCTGGGCGACATCTTCGGCGACTTGTTCGGGGAGATGTTCAACATGGGCGGCGGCCCGCGCCAGACGCGGCAGCGCCGTGGCGAAGATCTGCGCTTCGACCTGGCGATCGATTTTGAGGACGCGGTTTTCGGCAAGGAGACGGAGATCAAGATCCGGCGCTTTGAAACCTGCGGAACCTGCCACGGGAGCGGGAGCGCATCAGGGCGGGGGCCGAGCACCTGTCCGCAGTGCCAGGGTCGGGGCCAGATGCGGTACCAGCAGGGGTTCTTCTCAGTGGCGCGCACGTGCAGCGCGTGCGGGGGCGCGGGCGTGATCGTGAGCGATCCCTGCGGAACGTGCCATGGCGAAACCCGCGTGGCGCGGGAAGTAAAGCTCAGCGTGAAGGTTCCTCCAGGAGTAGAAGAGGGAACGCGCATTCGCTATAGCGGCGAGGGCGACACCGGCAGGTCGGGGGGCCCGAACGGGGATTTGTACGTGGTGCTGTCGATTCGTTCCCACGATTTCTTCCAGCGCGACGGCCATGACCTGCTCTGCGTGATTCCGATCAGCTTTCCGCAGGCGGCGTTGGGGGCGGAGATCAGCGTGCCGGCGCTGGACGGCGCGGTGATGTTGAAGATCCCGGAGGGCACGCAGAGCGGGCGCGAGCTGCGCATTCGCGGCCGCGGGGTGCCCTATCTGAATGAGAAGGGCCGCGGCGATTTGGTGGTGCGTGTGGTTGTGCAGATTCCGAAAAAGCTGAGCCGCGCGCAGCGAGACTTGATTGCGCAGCTCTCTGAATCGATGACGGTGGAGAACAAGCCTGCCGCGCACGGGCTGCTGGACAAGATGAAGGATCTGTTCAGCTAGGAACAGGGGACAAGGGAACCCGAGAAGCGGACGCCGTGCCGGTCTGCGCGTTCAGGCGCGGCGCAGCGTGATGGAGGCGATCTCGGGCGGGCAGTTGAGACGGAATGGGACGCCGACGCTTCCGATGCCGCGGTTGACGTAGAGTTGGAGCTTCTGGAGCTGAAACGCTCCCTCGACGTATTTTCTGCCCATGGCCGGCAAGCCCATGGGGCCAAGGAAAGGCAGGCGGATCTGGCCGCCGTGCGTATGCCCGCTCAGCATGAAGGCAACGGACTGTCCCGCGGGATGGGCAATCAAGGAGTCGGCGAAATCCGGTTCATGGCACATGAGGACAATCGGCTCCCCGGCACGATCGCGAATCTCCGCGGGAATGGCGCGATCCATGTCCGGCTTGCCTTCCACGGCATCGTCGAGCCCCGCCAGCCAGATGCGCGCGGAGTTCCGCTGGAGCGCGGTGAATGAATTTTTGAGGACGCTGATTCCGTTGGCCGCGAGAGCCGCCGTGATTGCCCTGGAACTGACGAGGACATCGTGATTGCCGAGAACGGCGTAGCGCTGCCGGCACTCGAGTGCGTTGAGGATATTTGCGCATGCCCAGGCGGAGCGGATGCAGAACTTGCGAGGCAATAACTCGAAGGTGACGAAGTCGCCGGTGAGGAAGACGGCATCGGGACGCAATCGATTGATGCTGGCGACTGCTTCGCGAAGGAAATAGGGCTCAGTGAACTGGTCGATGTGGATGTCGCTGATCTGGGCGATGCGAAAGCCGTCGAAGGCGGGGGGCAGGTCGCGGAGGCGTATTTCCGGATGGGTGATCTCAATGGCGTGGCGGGCGAATTCGCCGGAGTAAATGGCCAGACCCGCAGCACCGGCAAGGCCTGCGGTGAGAAAACGGCGACGCGTGAGGTTCATCGCTGAGGAGAAACGCGAATGGGCCACACATCCATCATATCGGGCGGTGATGGCTGGTGTTCGCGAGCGGCGAAGCACCCACGGGCGGCCAGTGCAGCCAGACGACGCGGGAGCGGGCGTTTCTGATCTTGTGAAGGGATTGGTGGAGCTGAGCGGGATCGAACCGCTGGCCTCCTCGTTGCGAACGAGGCGCTCTCCCAGCTGAGCTACAGCCCCACGAATGACTTCCTTATCTTACCAGCGGCGGCGATTCCGGAAAAGGGTACGGCGGGACGCGGGTCAGCGCCCGTAGGTGAATGTGCCGCAGAGGTCGGTGGACCCGGCGAGAGCATCCACGGTGAAGACGGGGACCTGCGATCCGGAGAAGAACGCGACCTGGAGGGTGCGGCCGTCGACGTACGTTGCCATCCACTGCGTGTCCTCGGTGCCGCAAAGGGTGTTTTTGTGAAGGAAGCGCTTGTTTGCCGGCACGGTGACGCGGTAGAGCAAGCCGGTGCGGCCGGCGTTGACGTCGGCATCAAAAGCGGCGCTGACTTCAGCGGGTTGAAGCGTGCGGGCCTGAACGAGCGGGAAGATGTAGAAGTCGATGCTGATTTTTGAGTCGGAGAGCGAGATGTCGCCGGTGATGGAGCTTGCCGTGGAGCTGGCAGCGCGCCAGTAGCCTTTGTCCTGGGCAGGGCAGGCGACGGTGCAGGCGACAGCGAGAGACGCGGCGAGGAGGGGGAAGCGGGGGATCATGCTTTGAGCATGACATCGCGGAGCAGGACCCGGCAAACCGCGAGGGGCTGGATTTGCCCGCCGGGCGGTTACCGCCGGCTCAGATCGCCCGGCGCGTTGCGCAAAACCAAAGCCCACGCTTTGGGAGTGGCTCCCAACAACTTGCGGAAGGCCTCGACAAAGGCGCTGGGCTGCTGATAGCCGACGGCGTAGGCGGTTTCTTTCACAGAGCGGCCGGCGACCAGGAGCTGGATCGCGCGGGTGATCCGAACCTGGCGGCGCCAGGTTTCGATATCGATGCCCAGTTCGCGACGGAAGATCCTCTGGACGGTTCTGAGGCTCACGCCGGAGTCAGCCGAGAGGCGGGCCAGGGATTTTGCGCGGGCGGGGTCGCGGGCGATTTGGTGAGCGACGGCCAAGGCGCGCGGCTCAGAGGGCATGGTCAAGCCGATGGGCATGGCGGTGGCTTTGCCCAGGTGGACGCTGAGAAGCTCGCACAGAGCCGACTCGGCGCGATTGCTGACGCGCAGGCGCCTCAAGCGGACAGCCTCAAGGATCAACTCGCGGAGGAGGGGGGCGACGTAGAGGACCGAACATTGAGGCGGCCGGCGAGAGACGACGGCGGAGCGGAAGTAGAGGGTGCGCATGGCGACCTGGGCAAGCATGCGGATCCCGTGCAAGCTTCGGGCGGGAATCCAGAGCGCGAACTGAGGGGGGATGGTCCAAACACCGCGGCCGGAGGCGACTTCCATGACGCCCTTGATGGCGTAGATCAGCTGGTCGGAGCCGTGGGCATGCTCGGGCACGCGCGCTCCGGAAGGGTACTCATAAGCCAGGGCGGCCACCGAGGCGCCGCGCGGCGGATCGAATTCGCGGAGAAGAGGCGTGTGTCGCATATCCGATAGATTATGACGTTTTAAGCATCTTGCGACAATCCGATTTTGCCGCCATCATGAGGCATGACGAACGAGATGAGCCTGGGCGGTCGCAACGTGGTGGCGTTTGTTCCGATTCGCAATGCCGATCGAGCGAAGAGTTTCTATCGCGATCTGCTGGGTCTTGCCCTGCAGCAGGACGAGCGACCCTTTGCCCTGGTATTTGAAGCGCAGGGCGTAACGCTCCGCCTGGCCATGGTGGGTGAATTTACCGCCGCGCCGTGGACAGTGCTTGGCTGGGAGGTGCCTGCGATTGAAGCCGCGGCAAGGCACCTGGCGTCGTTGGGCGTGCGCATGGAACGCTACGAGGGGATGGAACAGGACCAGGATGGCGTGTGGAACTCGCCGAGCGGAGCGAAGGTGGCGTGGTTCAAGGACCCCGATGGGAATGTCTTGAGTCTCACAGAACTTCCGCCGGGGCGGTGACGAGCGCGCGAGAATGCGCCGGATGGGAACGACCGGCGCGTTACTTCGCGGGAAGAGAGCGATTGAAGGCAAGCGCCGCCTTGAGAAGTTTTTCGCGGAGCGCGTCGTTGCAGTAGGCTTCCGGAGCGACGCGGACCCAGCCATGCATGCGGCGCCCGCCCATGATGGCGAGGACGATGCCTGGAATCGCGAGGGCCCAGGCGTCGTTGTCTTTGCCGAGCCGGACGAGGAGGCTGTCTTTGCGCGCGGCACAAAGGAGATTGCCGCAGACGAGCCAGGCCCAGCCGCCGAACATGGATTTTTGCGCGAGCCTGGGGAGCGGACCCAGGGTGTCGTTCACTAATTCTTCCAGAGCTTTGTCGCGTGCCATCGAGTCATCTTCGAAATGTTGAGGGTGGTGGGGCGCGTATATGCATAGCATCGCATGCGGATGGCGCGAGCGCGGGCACAAAAGCAAAGGCCGGGAGCGAGTCCCGGCCTTTGTCAGCTCGCTGGGTAGACTAGCCACCTAGACCCCAGAGCTGAAGCTTGATTGCGGCGAGGCAAGATTTGGCGCGATGGCGCGACTGGCCGCACCGCATCTGCCTTAGAGCTGGTTCATGTTCTGCAGGAACTCGGCGTTATTGCGGACTTTCTCGAGTCGGCTGATGAGCACTTCCATGGCCTCGACGGGGGACAGCGGGTTGAGAACCTTGCGCAGCACCCAGATGCGGGGGAGATCTTCTTTGGGGATGAGGAGCTCTTCCTTGCGGGTTCCGGAGCGCTGGATATCGATGGCGGGGAAGACGCGCTTGTCGACGAGCTTGCGGTCGAGGATGATTTCCATGTTGCCGGTGCCCTTGAACTCTTCGAAGATGACTTCGTCCATGCGCGAGCCGGTATCGACCAGGGCGGTGGCAATGATGGTGAGCGAGCCGCCTTCTTCGATGTTGCGGGCTGCGCCGAAGAAGCGCTTGGGGCGCTGGAGGGCGTTGGAGTCGACGCCGCCGGAGAGGACTTTGCCCGAGGGCGGAACGATGGTGTTGTAAGCGCGAGCGAGACGCGTGATGGAGTCGAGGAGGATGACGACGTCGCGCTTGTGCTCGACGAGGCGCTTGGCTTTCTCGATCACCATTTCGGCGACCTGGACGTGGCGCGCGGCGGGCTCGTCAAAGGTGGAGCTGATGACTTCGCCCTTCACGGAGCGCTGCATGTCAGTGACTTCTTCGGGGCGCTCGTCGATGAGGAGGACGATAAGAACGACTTCAGGATGATTCGAGGTGATGGAGTTGGCGATGGATTGGAGCAGCATCGTCTTGCCGGTGCGCGGGGGGGCGACGATGAGGCCACGCTGGCCTTTGCCCACGGGTGTCAGCAGGTCCATGACGCGGCCGCTGGTGGCTTCGCGCACGGTTTCCATCTTGACGCGTTCTTGGGGGTAGAGCGGCGTGAGGTTGTCGAAGAGGATCTTGTTGCGGGTTTCCTCGGGTGACTCGAAGTTGATGGCCTCGATTTTGACGAGCGCGAAATACTTCTCGCCTTCATGCGGAGGGCGAACGTTGCCGCTGATGGAATCGCCGGTCTTGAGGTCGAACTTGCGAATCTGCGAGGGAGAGACGTAGATGTCGTCGGGGCCGGGAAGGTAGTTGTAGTCGGGCGAGCGGAGGAATCCGTATCCGTCGGGCAGGATCTCGAGAACACCTTCGGCAAAAATATGGCCCTCTTTTTCGCTCTGGGCCTGAAGGATCTTGAAGATCAGGTCTTGCTTGCGGAGGCCGCTGGCGCCGGGAATTTCGAGGGTGCGCGCGATGCGGCTGAGTTCAGTGATGTTCTTTTCTTTTAGTTCGGCGATCGTCATGTTCACCTGCGGGAGGGCGGGATAGTGAGGGTGGGAGGGAATTGCTCCAGGAGGACCAGGCAGGATTCGAGGGAGCGGCCAAAGCCAGCGGGGGTTGATTTAGATGCCAAGGAAAATCCTACAATCCATGCGCCGAACGAAGGGGTGCGACCCTGGTCAGCCCCCCTTGCTCTGGCGCATTAAGATACTGCAAGTGTGATGCGGCCATCAGGCAGCGCGGCGTGCCTCGACAGGCCGGTCCGAGCTCTCAGTGGTCTTTGCCACGTGGGCTGGGTCGGTGGAGTGAAAACGAACCAGGACCTCGTTCGTCGTGTCCTGCAACCGGGTGTTCGGCTTGTGCAGTTTCCGCGTCGCCTTGCTCGCCAGTTGACAGAGCTGGTAACGGTTGGACACGTGAGAGAGTGCCCCAAAAACCAAATCAGAACGCATGATAAGTAATCTCCTTCTACAAATCTCTGCCCTTCGGTACTACCTGGCACCGGCGGTGCAGTGGGGAGCAGGTCTTCGAGACTGTCCCCGCAGCCTCGTTTCCTTGCTTTAGACGCACCAATGAAGCGCGGAGTTCTAAATCTTTGACACAAATCGTCAGATTAGGAAACAGGCTTGTGCCGTATCTGAAAGCAGATTGCGGCGCCCAAGAAAGCCGAACTCTTTCCATATCCGATTCCGAAGCACAACTCATTTCGGAGGCATCAAGGTACGAGCCAGAGCTCAATCATCGATGCAGGATTTGACAGAGAGTCGCGCGATCGCGCTGTGCAATCTATCCTTGTGGATGGCACTCCTGAATGTATACCTGACGGGCTAGCCGGTCAACAGATTTTTTCGTCCAGACCGTGGATCGAAACCGATGGCGGGGCCCGATCTAGGAGGCCGACTAAAGCTCTGTATATGTGATGCATAGCCTGAGTCGGAGGATGCAAAGCCGAGCGAGAAAGCGAGTGAATCGAAGGCCAAAGCTTCGAGAATCAACCTAATCAATCTCGAATCGGAACCGGGGGACCTTTGCTTCCTGTGGAAAACGGGTCAGGAGGCCCAATAACTCCGGTCCAGAGTCCGGTATTGGATGGCCTCAGCGAGGTGGGCGACGGTGAGGCCAGGCGAGCCCTCAAGGTCCGCTATTGTCCTTGCTACCTTCAAGATACGGTCGTGGCCGCGTGCAGTGAGGCCCTGTTGCTGCATCGCGCGCTCGAGAAGCCGCTCGGCATCGGGCCCGAGTTCGCAATAGGCGCGGATCTGGCGGGTGGTCATCTGGGCGTTGGAGTAGATGTTTTCCCGGGCCTGGGAGAAGCGTTGCTGTTGAAGATGCCTTGCCGCAAGCACGCGGGCGCGAATTTCGGCAGAGCCTTCGGCGGCGGCTGAACCACGCAGCTCCTTATATTGAACGGCCGGCACCTCAATATGAATATCGATGCGGTCAAAGAGGGGGCCGGAAATTTTGGCCACATAGCGCTGGATCATGGGAGGGGTACAGAGGCATTCGCGCGATTTGTCGTTGTAGTAGCCGCAGGGGCAGGGGTTCATGGCGGCGGCGAGCATGAAGCGTGCCGGAAAACTGAGCGACATGGAAGCGCGAGCGATGGTGACGGTGTGGTCTTCGAGCGGCTGGCGCATGACTTCGAGGACGTTGCGCGGGAACTCGGGCAGCTCGTCGAGGAAGAGCAGGCCGTTGTGGGCAAGGGAGACTTCGCCCGGGCGGGGCACGACGCCCCCACCGATGAGGCCGGCGTCGGAGATGGTGTGGTGGGGGGAGCGGAAGGGGCGCTGGGTGACGAGGCCCTGGGCGGCATCGAGCACCCCGGCGACGGAGTGAATCTTGGTGGTCTCGAGAGCTTCGTCGAAGGTGAGGGGCGCGAGGATCGAGGGCAGGCGCTTGGCGAGCATGGTTTTGCCGGAGCCTGGCGGCCCGATCATGAGGATGTTGTGGCTCCCGGCGGCAGCGACCTCGAGGGCGCGCTTGGCGGTCTGCTGTCCGCGCACATCTTTGAAATCGACGCTGAAATGCTGCAACTCGCCGAGGAGGGTTTCAGTGGAGACGCGAAAGGGCTCGCGCTGAATGACGCCGAGGAGCTGCGAGTTGAGAAGCTCGATGAGATCGAGCAGCGAGGAGACGGGATAGACGTTGACGCCTTCAACGACGGCTGCTTCAGCGGCGTTGGCTGCGGGGAGAACCAGGTTGGGGATATTTTTTTCGCGGGCAAGAATGGCGACGGGGAGAATTCCGGGCACGGGGCGGACGCCGCCATCGAGGCCGAGCTCGCCCACCATGAGGAACTTGCCGACGTCGCTGACCTGCAGGGCGCCATAAGCGCCGAGGATGCCGAGGGCGATGGGAAGGTCAAAGCCCGAGCCTTCTTTTTTGAGATCGGCGGGCGCGAGGTTGATGGTGATGTGGGTCGGCGGAATGAGATAGCCGGAGTTCTTGATGGCAGCGCGAACGCGATCGCGGCTTTCGCGCACGGCGGCGTCGGGAAGTCCGACGGTGTGGAAGTTGTCCTTGTCGGTGACGACGCCGCTGTAGTCGACTTCCACATCGATCAGATTGGCGTCGATGCCATAAACGGCTGCGCTAAGCGACTTGAAGAGCATGGATCCAGTGGAGCGAGTGTATCGGGGCAATGGGCGGCGGGGCTGTGATGGCCGTCGCTTGCATTTGGGGTGGGATGCGAGGAGCGGTTGCGCGGCCAAGAACGAAGGCGCGCGGGAACGCGCGAGGCCAGTGTTGGCCGAGTGGCGGGTCAGGAGTCTTTGAGCGTGCCCGACGAGTCGGATCTGCCGGGCACGCGGTGTGTTGTTTGAGGGATGCGAGCCGTTGGATGCAGGCGAGTCTTATCGGGTGGAATGGCTTTCCCCGGCATGTACGCGCTCGTCAGCCAAGGTTGCCTGGCGTCCGGTCTGCTGGGCGTTGTTCTGGGGTACGTTCTTTTTGTCCACGGTTTTGACTTTGGTAGCTGTAGTTGCCTTGAGTCCATCATCCTGCTTGCCGCGTGCTTCGTAGCCGGCAACACCGTCGATGGCTCCGACGGAGAGGCCTTTGCCGCCGTTCAACTGGGATTGGACAGGGTGGAGGCCGAAGGAGTTCTGCCATGGACCGGCGATGTCGGATTCGCCTTCGTCGCCATTGCCAGTAGAGGCGTTGAAGTATTCGTCGACAACGCCGGGGGTAACGGCGAGGCGACCGATCGAGAAGGGCGGTTTCTCAAGGCTCTCGAGCGCAGCGGAGAAGGCCTTCATGTGGGTGATCTCGCGGGTCATGAGGAATTGAAGGGCGTCGACGGTGCCGGGGTCGTCGGTGTGATTGATCAGGCGTTCGTACACGATCTTGGCGCGGGCCTCGGCGGCGATATTGCTGCGAAGGTCTACGTCGAGTTCCCCGGTGATCTTGAGATAGTCGCCGGTCCAGGCATCGCCCATGGAGTTGACGAGAGCGACGCCGCCTCCTCCGGCGATGCAGATGAGCGGATCGGCTTCAGCGGCCTCGCGGTTTTCTTTCATCGGCTTGAGATGCATGCGGATGAGAGCGCCGACGATTTCGAGGTGACTCAACTCTTCTGTGCCGATGTCGAGGAGAAGGTCGCGCCGGGCGAGATCGTCGACGCAATTCCAACCCTGGATGGTGTACTGCATCGCGGCGGCGAGTTCACCGTTGGCACCGCCGAATTGCTCGAGCAGCATATTGCCGAATGCAACATTTGGCTGTCCAACCTTCACGGTGTACATGAGCTTCTTGACATGGTGATACATCCGTTTCCTCCTATTCCGAGATGTGTCCCGGAGCGGATTAGGATGCGAAGGAGGGACGGAGGGAAGCGCGCGCGGGCCGACGGCGGAGAACGTCGTTTCGATTGGATGACAAGGTTGCAGATGTGCGCGCGGTTCCGGCTGCAAGCTACAATCACATCCGTGACGAGTCTCTTCGACCTGTACAAAATCGGCGTGGGTCCCTCGAGCTCGCACACCATGGGGCCGATGCGCGCGGCCTGCCGATTTGCTTCCGGACTCAAAGAGCGGGGGTTGATGCAGCGAGTGGTGCGCGTGCAGGCCGAGTTGTACGGCTCGCTTGCCCTGACGGGCCTGGGGCACGCCACGGATCGCGCGGTGCTGCTGGGTCTGGCGGGCAACGAGCCCGCGACGATCGATCCGGCGGCGATTGACGCCACCGTTGCGGCGATTCGCTTGTCGCGACAGATCGAAGTCGCAGGCGCGAGGCGGATCGCGTTCGAGGAGAGCCGCGATCTGATTTTTCACCGGGACATCATGTTTCCGCCCGAGGCGAAGACGCATCACCCGAATGGATTGCGGCTGACGGCATTCGACGAGTCGGGCGCGGTGGTGAATCAGCGGACGTTCTTCTCAATCGGCGGCGGGTTCATTGTTGAAGATGGCGAGAAGGCGGAAGGGGGAAAGGCGCCTGCGACGCTGCCGTGGGAGTTTCATACGGCGGCGGAGCTGCTGACGACGGCGAACGCGCACGAGCTCTCGATCAGCCAGCTGATGCTGGAGAACGAGTGCTCGCTGGTTCCTCATGACGCGGACCGGTCGCCGGTGGAGATGGTGCGCGAGCGGGTGGACCGAATCTGGCAGACGATGCGGAATTGCATTGCGCGCGGCATCGCGACCGAGGGAGAGCTGCCGGGCGGCCTGAAGGTGCGCAGACGGGCGCATCGCCTGGCCGAGCGCCTGCGGGCGAAGGAAGTGGATGGATGGAGCGGCGATCCGCTGGCGCCGCTGGACTGGGTGACGGTGTATGCGATGGCGGTGAACGAAGAGAATGCGGCAGGGGGGCGCGTGGTGACGGCGCCGACCAACGGAGCGGCGGGGGTTGTGCCGGCGGTGGCGCACTACTATGAGCGCTTCGTGCCGGAGTCGGATCACGAAGGGATGCTCCGCTTCTTTCTGGTATCGGCGGCGATCGGCATTCTCTACAAAGAGAATGCATCGATCAGCGGCGCCGAGGTGGGGTGCCAGGGCGAGGTGGGGGTTGCGTGTTCGATGGCCGCGGGAGGACTGACGGCGGCGATGGGGGGCAGCAACGGCCAGGTGGAGCATGCCGCGGAGATTGCGATGGAGCACAACCTGGGCATGACCTGCGATCCCATCGGCGGGCTGGTGCAGATTCCCTGCATCGAGCGCAACGCGATGGGAGCGGTCAAAGCCGTGCATGCATCACGGATCGCGCTGAGTGAATCAGAAGAGCACAAGGTTTCGCTGGACCAGGTGATCCGCACGATGTACCTGACGGGGCTCGATATGCAATCGCGCTACAAGGAGACGAGCCTGGCCGGGCTCGCGCTCAACATCATCGAGTGTTAGGTGGCCGAACGCGCCATTTCGCATTTCCTGGACAACGAGGACGCAATGCTAGAGAGCCACGCCATTGAATCCCCCGAAACACCGCAGGGCTCGCGGGCCACGCTTGCTCCGGTGTGGCACACGGTGGTGCTCATTGCAGGCATTGTCACTGTCTCGATCGTGGGGAAGGCGCAGATGGCGGACCGGCATCATGCGGCGCATCGTCTTCTCACTTACGCCACCACGGCTCTGATGGAAGTGCTGATGCTGGGGTGGGTCGCTTTCGGGTTGCGCCTGAGGAGGGTTCCGCTCCGATCGCTCTTTGGAGCCATGGGGAAGGGAGTTCGGGGAGTGCTTGCGGATCTCGGGATTGCCTTCGTCTTCTGGATCGTGTCGCTGACAATCCTGGGAACACTGGGGCTGGTGTGGACCAGCGTGGACTTCGCGGTCTCGCACTGGAGCGCATTGAAGGCCGGTTCCCACGGTGTTGTTTCGAATCCGAACGCCGAGCAGAGCGTGCGCGCGGTGGCAGAGCTGGCGCCCGAAGACGGGACGGAGATCGCATGCTGGGTGCTGTTGTGCTGTCTTGCGGGAATCATCGAAGAAGCGGTGTTTCGCGGCTACCTGCTGCGTCAATTCAGCGCGTGGACCAGAGGCGGGATGGTGTGGGGCGTGGTGTTTTCGTCGCTTCTATTCGGCGCTGCGCATGGATACCAGGGACTGCGCAACATGTTTCTGCTTGGCGTATTCGGTGTGCTCTTCAGTCTGCTCGCGATTTTGCGCGGCAACCTGCGCGCAGGAATTTTTGCGCATAGCTGGCACGACTTGATCGCGGGATTGGTTCTGACCTTCCTGCGCTCTCGGCACCTTCTCTGAACGGTCGCGAGAGGGAGTCGAGGCGGAAGGAGTTGTTGCCACTTTTTCCACTCGCAAGTCGTTTTTTGCTTGACACTGAGCAAGCATGAATCTATACATTCCTCAACTGCATTTCAAATTGCAGTTTCGATGCAACCCATCGAAAAGGGAGAATAGGCAAATGGCAACTAAGAAAGCAGCCAAGAAGGCACCCGCGAAGAAGGCCGCGAAGAAGGCGTCCAAGAAGAAGTAACGGGTCAACCAACCAAAGGCAAACTCTGAGGGGGACGCACAAAGCGTCCCCCTCAGAGTTTTTTGCGCATAGAAGAAAAGGTGCATGAATACAGGCGATGACGCATAGGCGCTGGATAGCGGATCGATGGGACCAAGCGACGGCGACGCTCACAGGAGCGAGCGCCGAGCACTTGATTCGCGTTTTGCGCGCGCAGGCGGGGATGCAGGCGGACGTGGTTGCGGGCGGGCGCGTCTTCCGAGCGGAGGTGGCGGCGATGGAAGGCGGCGCATCGCAGGTGAGCGAGGTGCGGTTCAATCTGATCGCCGAAGTGGAGGCCGAGCCCGCATTGGCGATTACGCTGGTAATGTCGGTCTACAAGTTCGATCGCATGGAGTGGGCGATCGAGAAAGCGACGGAGCTGGGAGTGGCTGCGATCGTGCCCGTGATCGCGCGACGGAGCGAGAAGCACCTCGCGCAGGCCGCCGAGAAGCGTGTGGAACGATGGCGCCGTGTTGCGCACGAAGCGGCGCAGCAGTCGCGTCGATCGGACGTACCACTTTTGGGGGATCCAGTGGCGCTGAGCACGCGGATCAAGTCGGCATCGGAGTCGTGTCGCGTGGTGCTGGCCGAGCAGGAGCGCTCGACGACGCTGCGCGCGGCGCTGGAAGAGGCGATTGCAGCGGCCGGAGCCGAGATGCCTTCACTCGAGATTGCCATTGGACCTGAAGGCGGCTGGGCGCCGGACGAAGAGGCGCTCTTCGACGCGAATGGATGGAAGGCTGCATCGCTGGGGCCTCGCATCCTGCGCGCGGAAACGGCGGCGATCACGGCTCTCGCCGTGGCTGCGTCGATGATGGAGTAGCGTGCAGCCGGCGAACGAAGCCCGGACTGAGAAGCGAGCGCCTGGGGCGCGCGGCGATGAGATGGAGTGACGCGGCGGCCTGGTTGTCGGGCTTAGAGCGAAACGCCGCGCTTCCAGGGGATGAAGTCGTTCTGGCCGAATAATTCCGCCTTGGTGAAGCGCTCGCCGCCGGCCACCTCGATACAGAGCTCGAGCAACTCTTCGGCACATGCCTGGATGGTGGTCTCGCCGGTGACGATGCTTCCGGCATTGAAGTCGATGATGTCGGCCATGCGCTTCGCCAGGTTAGAGTTCGTGGAGATCTTCACGACCGGCGCGACGGCATTGCCCGTGGGTGTGCCGAGGCCGGTGGTGAAGAGGACAAGGTTGGCGCCCGCGCCGGCCTGGGCGGTCACGCACTCCACGTCGCTGCCGGGCGTGCAGAGCAGGTTGAGTCCGGGGGTGGTCGCATACTGAGGGAAGTCGAGGACATCGCGCACGGGGGCAACGCCGCCCTTGCGCGCTGCGCCAGCGGACTTGATGGCGTCGGTGGTGAGGCCGTCCTCGATGTTGCCGGGCGAGGGATTCATCTCGAATCCCGAATGCACGGCCCTGGCGCGCGCCGAGTAAGCGTGCATGAGGTCGTAGAAGCGCTGGGCGAGGGCGTCGGTGGCGCAGCGATTGATGATCTCCTGTTCGACCCCATGGAGCTCGGGGAATTCAGAAAGCAGTGTTATGCCGCCTAACTGGCCGAGCAGGTCGGAGAGATGGCCGAGGGTTGGATTCGCGGAGATGCCGCTGAAGCCGTCGGAGCCGCCGCATTTGAGACCGATCGTGAGCGCGGAGAGCGGAGCGGGAGCGCGCGTGGCACGGTTGGCTTCGACCAGGCCGGCGAAGGTGGCATCGAGCGCGCCGGTCATCAGCGCGGTTTCGCGGCCGGAGCGCTGTTGATCGAAGACCACGACCGGCTTGGTCATCTGCGGATCGCGCGCCCGCAACTCGTCCATCAGGATGCTGGTTTGCGCGTGCTGGCAGCCGAGGCTCAGCACGGTGGCGCCGGCCACGTTGGGGTGATGGATATAGCCCGCGAGCAAACCGCAGAGCGCCTGCGCATCCTGGCGCGTACCTCCGCAGCCGCCCTGATGGGTGAGAAAGCGAACGCCGTCGAGATTCGGGAAGACGCGCGCCGGGAGCGGGGTTGCGAATTCGGGTGTGGAAGTTCGGTTGCCGCTGGCGTTCTTTTCAATGAGCCCGCGCACGTGGCTGCGGTACTTGTTCTGGCTGCCGTAGCCCAGCTCTTCTTCGAGGGCTTCTTTCATGCGCTCGACGTTGCGGTTCTCGCAGAAGACGAGGGGAAGCACGAGCCAGTAGTTGCGCGTGCCCACCTGGCCGTCGGCGCGATGAAAGCCCTGGAAGGTCCTGTTGCGCCACCGTGCGGGATCGGGCAGAGGAAAGGAAACCGGCATACGCGCGGCCGTGTAGTCGCCGGCGCGATGGCGAATGGTGTGAGTAGAGATGAGGCCGCCGCGGGGGATGGAAACAACGGCTTCGCCGACCACCATGCCATAGAGAAAGATGAAATCGCCGGGGGCGAGATCGGCGATTGCCATCTTGTGTTTCGCAGGGATGTTTTCGGCGACGGTGCAGGAGGCGTGCCCAAAATGCACCTGGGTTCCGGCGGCGAGCGGTTTCAAAGCCACAACCACGTTGTCACAGGGATCAAGCTGGAGAACGTCTTCCGTCATGGATTCCTTGGATGCGCGTATGTGATGCGCAGCACGCGCCTGCAAGGCAAGGATACAACCTGTGGTTCATATCGTATTGTCGGCAGTTGGGCTATGATCGGAAGTTCAAGGGATGTGAGGAAAGCTGGAAATGAACGCCATCGTGTTGGAATCTCCCGGCCAGGTACAGATGAAGACGGTTAGGGACGAAGATGGGTCACGCAGCGCGGGCGTGCTGTTGCGGGTGCGCATGGTGGGGTTGTGCGGGAGCGATCTGAATTCCTATCGCGGACGAAATCCGCTGGTGAGTTACCCGCGGATTCCCGGGCATGAAGTGGCGGCAACCGTAGTGGAGACGAATTCGATGTTTCCGCAATGGACTGCGGGAATGGACGTCACCATGTCGCCTTATTCCAACTGCGGGAAATGCGCGGCGTGCCTGCGCAACCGGGCGAACGCGTGCCAGGCAAACCAGACGCTGGGCGTGCAGCGGGATGGCGCGCTGACTGAATTCATTCGCGTGCCGGCAGAGCGGCTATTCAAGGCGGACCTGACGATCAAGGAGCTTTGTCTGGTGGAACCGCTGACGGTGGGCTTTCATGCGGCAGCGCGCGCGCGCATTACGGCGAGCGACACGGTGGCGGTGCTGGGATGCGGAGGAGTGGGTTTGGGCGCGGTGGCCGGCGCAGCGTTCCGGGGAGCCAAGGTGATCGGGGTCGACGTGGAGGACGCCAAGCTCGCGACCGCGCGGAAGGCGGGCGCGGCGCACACGATCAACACCGCGCGCCAGGAGTTGCACGCGGAGCTGGCCGAGTTGACCGATGGGCACGGGCCCGACGTGGTGATCGAGGCGATCGGGGCGCCGCAGACGTACCGGGCCGCGGTGGAAGAGGTTGCCTACGCGGGGCGGGTGATTTATATCGGCTGGGCCAAGGAACACGTCGAGTATGAGACGCGTCCTTTCGTGCACAAGGAGCTCGACATTCTGGGTTCGCGCAACGCACAGCGCGAAGATTTCTACGAAGTGATCCGGATGCTGGAGGCGCGGCGCTTTCCCGTAGAGGAAGCGGTGACGCACGTGGTGCCGATGGCGGAGACGCCGGCGATTCTGGAAGCATGGAACCGCGAGCCGGCGCGATTCACGAAGATCATGGTGGAAGTGAGCTGAGGGTCTGTCGCAGAACCAGATCGCAGAAGCCGGATCTCAGGCCTGCACGGGCCGGCTGGCGAAACCCGACCGAATGCTGAAGACCGCCAGAAGGAGAGCAGCGACGCCCTGCAGGTCCGGGCGGACGTCGAAGGGGTTGCCGATGAGCCTGGCGAATGCGACGCAGGCAGCCACCCAGGCAACGTTGCCGAAGAAGCAGATCCAGGCGAGCGCCCTGTCGCCGGGACGATAGATGCGCAAAAAATTGATGCACGCGAGCAGCAGGAGGGCGAGGCTGCTGCCGAGGGCCCACAAGAGGGTGAGGGGGACGGTCTTGTAGAAGTAGTAGGATCCGATCGAATGTCCGATGGCGCCCAGGACGAGGATTCCCGCACAGACGATTTCCACTTTTTTCATCACTCCTCCACGTGTCTGCAAGGATACGTCGGTTGAGACGGGCACGGCGCCGCTGTTCATAGATGCGCGAAGTGGAGCAGGAGACCGGCAAGCGCTCCGCCGAGCAGATCACCCACGATGGGAAAGGGCGCGTAACCCCAGTTGGAGCCGGCCTTGCCGGGAATGGGGAGCAGCGCGTGCACGATGCGCGGGCCCAGATCGCGCGCGGGATTAATGGCGTAGCCGGTTGTTCCGCCGAGGGAAAGGCCGATGCCCCAGACGAGGCTGGCAACGAGCCAGGGGCCCATTCCCGCGGCCGGTCCAGTGGCCGAGACGCCGTGGGAAAAGATGGCGCCGGCGACGACGACCAGCACCATAGTGCCGATCACCTCACTCACGATGTTGGCGAGGGGACTCTTGATTGCCGGGCCGGTGCAGAAGACGCCGAGCTTGGCTGCCGGATCGGGTGTCGCGCCCCAGTGGGGAGCAAAGTGCAGGGCCATGAGCGCAGAGCCCGACATGGCGCCCAGCAGTTGCGCGGACCAGTATGTCGGCAGGTGCGAGTAGTCGCCACTGGTGACGGCGGCGGCCAGCGAGATGGCGGGATTGAGATGGGCTCCGGGACTGCCGAAGGCCTGTGCGATGAGAACGCCGCAGAGGACCGCGATCGCCCAACCGGTCGCGACGACCATCCAGCCGGCGTCGGCTGCGTAGGATTTGCGCAGGGTGACGTTGGCGTTGACGCCGTTGCCGAGCAGAATGAGAACCAGAGTGCCGAGATACTCGCCCAACCAGACAGAGTGCATGCAGCATTCCTTGCCAGCCGGTCGGCGCCGAAGCAGAGTCTCTCTTCGGCAATCGATCGGGCCATGATTTGAGGAACCCAAGCATTGTGCCCTGCCGGGGCGAAGTTCGCCAAGTGTCGCACCTAGAATCGAAGCATGAATGGGATCAGGATCCGGGCGGCCGAAGGAGGCGACGAAGAGGCACTTGCGGAGATGATGACGCTTCTCTGGCCGGACGGAGGCTGCAAGGAACATCGCGATGAAGCGGCAGCGCTGATTGCCACAGGAATGTGCGGAACTCTTCCGGGAGCGTTCTTGATGGCAGAGGACGGCGAAGGCAGGGCCCTGGGGTTTTTGCAGGTGGGCCTGCGTTCTCATGCGGATGGGTGCGATGTGATGCAGGCCGTGGGCTTCATTGAGGGGTGGTTTGTGTATCCAGAGGCGCAGAGGCAGGGAGTGGGCAAGCGGCTGATGGAGGCGGCCGAGGATTGGTCGCGCGCGAAGGGATGCGTGGAGGTCGCCTCGGATGCGCTGGCAGAGAATTCTGATTCGGAGCGGGCGCATTGCGCTTTGGGCTTCGAGGTTGTCGACCGTTGCGTTCACTTCCGGAAGAAACTGTGACCGAAGCAGGAGCGCACAGATGACGCGTGGTGTGTGCCGGTCTGGGATGCGTGGGAAGGATGCCGAGCGCAGATCGTGGAATTGGCAAAGGCTGAGCTAGGCATTTGGTAAGGACGGCGGATTCGAGCAACTACTGGCGCGGACGGCGTCTATCCGGCTGCGAGGACAGCCGGACCGAAGGGGTTGTCGATGAGGATCTTCCAGGAGCGGTCCGGCTGCCGGCGAAAGACGGTGGTCGCGACGAAGACTTGTGGTTGAGTGTCGGGTTCGGCGGTTTTTCGGGTGAGCGTCCAGTGCGAAAGAAAGAGAGCAATACCATCGGCCTCGAAGACGCGGGTCCTGAGTTGGGTTGCGTGAGTTCCTGATGCCAACGCGCGTTCGAAGAATGGCCGCAACTGTGCTGGTCCGCGCAGCGTCGTCGCTGGCGGGGTGATCACGCATGCGTCCTCTTCGTAGAACGCGAGCACGGATTCGAGATCGCCGTCGTTGAAGGCACGATCGAGCAGTTCGACGACCTGGTCGGGACACATTGCGGGACCGTTCATTTGGCGCTCTCCGGGATGGTGGTGTCGAAGCTGGCCCAGTGCGCCAGCAACTCGCTGACCACGGCGTGGCCGACGGTATAAGCCGCTTCGAGGGAAGGCAGATAGGCGCTGTAGGCGCCGACGCGCTGTTGGGCAAGACTCTCAGTTGCGCTCATGCCGCGCGGCTGCCGGTCGTAGTTGCTCACGGTGCGCAGGACCAGGACGCGCTGCCAGTCGATACGGCCCGCGGCAGCGAGGTTCTTGAGCGAAAGCAGCGTGCCGGTATCCTCCATCGCCGTGGTAGCAAACCGGCCCTGACCGCCGGTGAAGTAGGGAACCCATTGTGCAGCCCATGCGTCGAAGAGCTTGCCATGCCAGTACGTCGAGGAGGAGATTTCGTCGCCGAGCAGGACGAAGGGCGGCCGTTGAGCTGAAGCGCCATCGAAGCCGGCGCGGATCTGGCGAAGCTTGTCTGAGTCGGCAAGCGGGATATTGCGGGTCAGGTTGAAAGCCCATTGGGTGAGGTCGGGGTTCAGGGCGAAGACCTGGCCGTCGAGCGGGGCGGCGGGCGGTTCAAAGGGGCGGGTCTTGCGGAGGGGGATATAGCCTGTTGGCCAGTCGGAAGGAATTTCGCGCGCGTCGATTTCGTAGCCGAGGTCGCCATCGACGACCCACCGCGCCCAAGCGGCGGAGCCAAGCGAGATGCGCTCGGGGCTTCCGCCGGCGATGCCGGCGATGAGCCAGTAGGCATGGCTGAGATCGAAGCGCGGATCGAGGCCGAGAGCCATGATGGTGGACGCTGCGTGGGCAGTGCCCTGGCCGGTGAGCACGGCCATCTCGCCTTCCGCGTTCATGCGGGCGGCGTGGTAACCGGCGGGGAGCGGATAGACGCGGTCGAGGTGATCGCGCTCGACCCAGTACTGCAGTTCTCCGGGCTGGTCGCCGGCGTCTTCGCCAACTTCAAACATGGTCACCACGACGACTTTTACCGGAATGGGCTTGGATTTCGCGTGACCTATCGCGGCATACGCCATCAGGAGAGCGAGGACAAGAATGCGCGAGCGGAGGTTCATTGAGTGTCATGGTATCGGAATGGAAGCACAGGGATGTCACGTGGGAGCGATGGGCAGGTGGACGGCCGCATGGGAAAGAACGGAGCGCGGAAATTTTGGGCGCGTAGCCGCACGGTTGCGATATACAGGACGGGAGGAGCCGATCAATGCTGAGACGCGCAGGGTTTGTTGCCGCAGTACCAATGATTGTGGGGACGCTGATGGCGGGGACGTCGACCGTAAGAGCACAGGAGAAGGACGCGGGGACGCACCATTGGGTGATCGTAGTGCACGGAGGCGCGGGTGTGATCGAGCGATCGAAGCTCGGCCCCGAGGGAGACAAGGCGTATCGTGCCGGACTGCGCGAGGCGCTGAGTGCGGGCACGAAGGTGCTGGACGGGGGCGGCACGTCGCTCGATGCGGTGGAAGCCGCGCTGCATGTTCTCGAAGACAATCCCCTGTTCAATGCGGGGCGGGGCGCAGTTTTTACCTCCGAGGGCAAGAACGAGATGGACTCGGCCATCATGGATGGTGCGACGTTGAAGGCCGGGGCGGTGGCAGGAGTCACGCGGGCGCGGCATCCCATCAGCCTGGCGCGAGCGGTGATGGACAAATCGCCTTACGTGATGATGGTGGGGCCAGGGGCTGATGCGTTTGGAGAGAGAAACGGTTTGGAGCAGGAGCCGCCGAGCTACTTTTTCACGGAGAGCCGGTGGCAGGGGCTGGTGAAGCAGTTGACGAAGGAGGGCAAGCCGATTCCGCCGCGGCCGGAAGGAGTGCCACCGGAGGGCAAGACGGTGCCGGTGGCGCAACTGGACGAAGGTCCGGATACGCATCTCTATGGGACAACCGGAGTGGTCGCGCTGGACCGGCACGGCAACATCGCGGCCGGGACGTCGACGGGCGGGCTGCAGGGCAAGATGCCGGGACGCGTGGGTGACTCGCCGATCATTGGCGCGGGAACGTACGCGTCGAACCAGTCATGCGCGGTTTCGGCGACTGGGACGGGCGAGTACTTCATTCGGCTGGGCGTGGCGCGGGAGGTCTGCAACCTGGTGCAGTTCAGAGGCATGCGCTTGCAGCAGGCGGCGGACACGGTGATTCACAAGGAGCTCGAGGCGCTGCATGGCGACGGAGGCGTGATCGCGGTGACTCCCGACGGGCAGCTCGCCTGGAGCTTCAATACGCCGGGAATGTTTCGCGCACGGCAAGTGGAAGGCGGGCAGGTGGAAGTGCATGTCTATGCCGACGAGCCGTAGGTGGGAGCCGGCGTTTAGCGAAGCACGTCGAGCAGAGCGTCGCGGAGCAGTAGCTCGTAGGTGTGCACGCGCCACAGATCTTCCTTTACAGGCTCCCGATCGTTCCATTGGTATTGCATCTGGCGGAAGACCCACCGGCCATTTTCGTGGGTGAGGACCGCTGTGAAGCGAAGTGGGCGCACGGTCTCGTTCTTCCAGCGGACGTCGCCCAAGGTTGCGACCCACGCTGTCTCTCCCGACGCCCAGACGACGGCGCGGTCGACATCGAAGTGGACGTCGCCCCAGCTTTGCCAGTCGGCCGTGAGGAAGCGCGCCGTTTCGGTCGTGCCGCGAGCCCACTCTTCGTCTCCGCCTTGGGTTCCAAGGATGAGGATCTCGCCATCGGCGGGCATTACCTTCGCCATCAGCGAGGACAGGAATGCGGGATCGCGGTGTGTATAGGCAGACTGGAGGGTGCGGATGGATTCAAGGACCTGGCCACGAATCTCGGGCGGGGCATTGCCGGGCTGCGCAAGCGCGGCGCTTCCCGAATCGGTGGGAAAGAAAGTCTTCGCGTGGACGCATGCGATGAATCCCGAAGCGAATCCGGTGACACAAAGGAGGAGAGCGGCCAGCAATGAAAGATAGATCCGGTTGCGGAGAAACATCGTACGTCCTCGCAAACTGTTCCGAACGATCCTGGCCGGATGTAAACAGACGGTTCCCGTGGAGACGCCGGCAAGCGATCGGATGAATCCTCGGCATGAGCCTAGCAGCGACCGGGCAGGGCGCAGTATCCCACGTTCGGGTGAGTCGAATCCGCTACACTCTCCCCATGGCGCTTCAATTCACCACGTCGTATGTCGAGGATGCTTCGGCGCTGTTCCGCTACTACAAGAAACTTGCCGAGCGGGCGATGGAGCAGGTGGCCGATGAAGAGCTTTTTGCGGTGCTTGACGGGGAAGCCAATTCGATTGCGATCATCGTGAAGCACATGACCGGCAACATGCGGTCGCGCTGGACGGATTTCCTGACCACGGACGGGGAGAAGCCCAACCGCAACCGCGATGGCGAGTTTGTCGATCCTCCGGCCACGCGGGCTGCCTTGATGGCGGATTGGGAAGATGGATGGGCGCGTTTGTTTCGCGCGATCGAGCTGCTGACGGAGGCCGATCTCGGCCGCACGGTGAGAATCCGTGGCGAGGCGCACTCGGTGATGCAGGCGATTAATCGACAGCTTGCGCACTACCCGCACCATGTGGGGCAGATCGTTCTGCTGGCCAAGCACTACGCCGGCGAGCGCTGGCAGTCGCTGAGCGTGCCCCGCAACCAGTCGGCGGAGTTCAATCGCAAAGTAATCGCGGGGGAAGCCAGCCAGCGCTGAGGCCGGCGAGCAACGAGCATCAAAATAAGGGGCATCCCGAGGGATGCCCCTTGTTGTTGCAATCGAATATCAGCTATGGCTGGGTCGGGTCGACCGCCGCGCCCGGATTGCGGGCCAGGGCTTTTTCAGCGAGCACCTTGTGGGCGTTGTCTTCGAGGGCCTGTGCCTCGGGCAGGAAAGTCAGAGCCTTCTGGATCATCGGATCCCAGTCGGCCATGACGCGTAAACCCTGGAGTTGGCCGAACTGGCTGGTCACGACGTATTGCTTGATGCTGACCTTGAGCCAATCCTGGACGGCGTTGATATCACTGTCGGTCCAGTTAATGCCCTGCGAGGTGAGGAATTGCTTGAAGTCGGTCATCACCGCGTCGTCTACCTGGAAGTTGCGGTCCACGGTGCGGTTGGCGAGGTAGTGCGCCGCAAAGTGGAAGAAGACGTACTTGTACATGAGCTCGTCCTGGAAATCGTTGCTCTTGGGCGGCTCGATTTTCTCGTCAGGTGTGATGCCGCCGCCGCCGTAGACGGTGCGGCCGGAATCAGTCATCTTGACTTCGCGGTTGGAGGAATCGGCAGCCGAAGCGCCGGCGTGATTGTAGTAGTAGTCGTAGAGGGAGACGCCGGTGTAGTTGCGCTGGATGAGGCGGCCGGAGGGCGTGTAGTAGTGATAGGTGGTGAGGGCGAGGCCGGTGTTTTCGCTCAGGTTGTAAACGGTTTGCACCAGCCCTTTGCCGAAGGTCGTTTCGCCGACGATCAAGGCACGGTCGTGATCCTGCAGAGCGCCGGAGACGATTTCGGCTGCGGATGCGGTGTTGCGATTGACCAGCACAACGATGGGGAAGGTCTTGCCGTCGTTGCCGTGCGTGGCCGTATAGACCTGGTCGGGATAGGCGCGCCCGCGCTGCGAAACGATGGTCTGGCCCTTTGCCAGCAGATGATCGCAGACCTCAACCGCCTGGCTCAGCAACCCGCCGGGATTATTGCGCAGGTCGAGCACAAGGCCGTGGAGGTTCTGGAAGCCGTCGATGGCGTCGATGACTTCCTGGGCGGTTGTTTCCTGGAACTGGGTCAGGTGGATGTAACCCACGCCCGGCTTGATCTCGTAGGCCAAGTCAACGGAGGGATGGGGAATCTCGTCGCGCACCAAGTCGAATACGAGGGGCTTGGACTGGCCGTCGCGGATCATGGTGACCTGGACGTGCGTTCCTTTGGGTCCTTTGAGAGCCTTGGCGACCTGGTCGGAGCTCATGCCGTCGGCAGACTTGCCGTCGATGGCTGAAACGACATCCCCCGGCCGGATGCCGGCGCGGAAGGAGGGCGTATTTTCGTATGGCGTGATGACGTAGACTTTGTTGCCCTGCTGCTGGATGACCATGCCAACGCCGTAGTAGTGGCCGCGCTGGTCTTCGCGCATCTTGGCGTAAGCTTTGGGATCGTAGAAATTGGAGTGCGGGTCGAGCACGCGCAACATGCCGGGGATGGCGCCGTCGTAGATGGCGGTGTCGGCCTTGTCGCCGTTGATGGGCTCGGCGTAGTTCTGTTCAACCAGGGCGTAAACGTCGGTGAAGGTCTTCAGGCTGTCCCGAATCTGGCTCTCATCTTGCGAGGATTGCGCACCGACTTTGCGCTGCATGACACTGCCGACCACGGCGCAAACTGTGAAGAAGAGAACAAGGGTGAAAAGGGCCCTGCGGGCACGTGGGCTCATAGGCGGAAGGTACCTCCGGACAGCAGGTGCGCCAGCCGCCTGACGAGGGCCGCGCAAGTCAGTCTTGGGCTCAAGTATAGCACTCAGTGATTTGACGAAACCGGGCACCGGACGGATAGCGTGGCACCATTGGTAAGGGGAGATTCGCTGCGTTGGTGTGCGTATTTTCGAGCAATTTGTTGCCCCGGCCGACACGGGGATCGTTTCCCTGCTATCGGTGCATTTACAATGGCGTCTATGGTGCAGGGGACTAACGATTGCCGCCTGTCCTGTTCCAGCCTATGACTTTGAGTATCCTTCGCATCTCTGCGGCACTCGTGATCGCCACGGCGCTGCCCGCGCTTCCCGTCGCAGCCCAGATCAAGACCACAGCCCCCTCGAGCCCATATGGCGGAACGACGGTGGAGGAGATCATTGCGCGCGTCAATGATCAGATCATCACCACGTCGGACTACGAGCGCGCCATGCAGGAGCTGGACCAGGAAGAGCGCCAGCACGGGGCGACGATGCAGGAGATGTCGGAAGCGCATAAGGATCTGCTGCGCAACCTGATCGACCAGCAACTCTGGCTTTCAAAGGGCAAGGAGCTTGGCATCACCGGAGAGACGGAACTGGTGACGCGGCTGAACGAGATCCGCAAGCAGTACAACCTTGCGTCGTTGGAGGACCTGGAAAAGGCGGCCAAGGATCAGGGCTTCTCCTATGAGGACTTCAAGGCCAACCTGCGCAACCAGATCATCACACAGGATGTGATGCGCCAGGAGGTGGGCAGCAGGATCAACATCACTCCCGGCGAGGTGCAGCGCTACTTTGAGGCGCACAAGCAGGAATACGCGCAGCCGGAGAGCATCAAGCTCTCCGAGATCCTGATTTCGACGGGAACTCCGGGAGCGACCGGGCTGGGCGAGGACCCTCAAAAAGTGGCAGAAGCGCAGGCCAAGGCCAACGATCTGGAGGCCAAGCTGCATGCCGGGGGCGACTTCACGCAGCTGGCGCGCAACTTCAGCGATGGCACGACGGCTTCCTCCGGCGGCGACCTGGGCACCTACAAGCGCGGGCAGCTAGGCCAGGTGTTTGAAGACGCGACCTTTCCCTTGAAAGTCGGCGAGTACACGCAGCCGATCCGGACCAAGCAGGGTTTTGTCATTCTGAAAGTCGACGCACATACGCCGGGGGGCGTGCCGCCGTACAAGGACGTGGAGCAGGACGTCGAGCAGAACTACTACATGAGCCGCATGGAACCGAAGATCCGCGAGTACCTGACGACGATGCGGGATGATGCCTCGATCGACATCAAGCCGGGGTACGTGGATACGGGAGCGAGCCCGAACAAGCAGATCTATCCGATCTCGTATTCGGCTTACGCGCCACCGTCGTCGAAGAAGAAGAGGAAGATTGAGCGGACGCGATTCCGGGAGACCACGCGCGGGTTCCGCCAGAAGTCCAAGCCGTCGCAAGTCGCTTCAACCGAAGAGGCGCCCGTGCCGGAAACCGGCAAGAAAGCGTCAGGCGCTCCAACCACGGAGAAGCCGGGCAAGAAGGAGAAGATTCGCTTCGGCAAGGCACCGACCAAGACGTTGCCTGCCACGCCCGCGATGCAAACCGAAGATGCCGGCGCGGGCACGCAGACCGCGAGCAACGGCAACGAGCCCGCAAATCCTCTTGAGAGCCAGCCTGCGCAGAAGAAGACGCGCTTCAGCGACCGGGCACGTCAGCCGAAACAGCCCAAGGGAGCCCGCGCCAAGCAAAACTCCGCGATGACGCCGCAGGCTCCAGATGCGGCAGAAGTGGCGGACCGGCAGACGCAATCGGGTTCGCTGGGATTGGGAGGGGACGCCTCGAACAAGAAGAAGAAGGGCACCGCGACCGGCGAAAAGACGCGCATGAGCGACAGGAAGAAATCTGCGGATCAGAACGCGCAGCCGGTTCAACCGACGCCGATGCCGCCGGTGGCGGGTGCACCTGCGCCACAGCAAGCTCCTGCGAATCCATCGCAACAGCCGGCCACGCAGCCGCAGCCGTAGACGGGCGAAGCTTTATCGCTTTCGGGCCAGGACGACATGTCCTGGCCCGCTTGCTTTGTGTCCGGCGCAAAGATCTTTTTCCATCTCAGCAAAAAGTCCTAGAATCGAGGCACGATGCATCTGCTGCCCATCGCTGCTTCTGCCATCGTTGCCGGTGTGCTTGCCGCCCAGACTCCCGGCGCGCCCGCGGGGTCGAATCCCGCGTTTTCAAGGATGTGCGAGGAGTTCATCCACGAGACTCTCGCGATTTCGCCTTCGAGCGCGTCCCAGGCCGGCTACCACTACCACCACGACGAAAAGACCGGCAAGACGATCGCTCTCGATTCTCAGCTGGATGACATGAGCGACGCGGGCATCGCCGAGCAGCGCCGAATTTACACCCACTGGCGCGAGCGCTTCCACAGCGAAACTCCAGAGGGATCGCTCAACCCAGAGGACGCCGCCGACTGGCGCCTGATCGACGACCAGATTGCGCTCAACCTGCTGGCGATCGATCGCATTCAGAGTTACAAGCACAACCCGACAATTTACGTGGAGCTGCTGGGGGGAGCTCTATTCCAGCCGCTGACCGACGACTATGCGCCGGCAGAGGTGCGCATGGGCGATGTTCTTTCGCGCGTCGAGGCGATTCCACGTTTTCTTGAGCAGGCGCGCGGGCAGCTTGCGGACGCGGACCCCATCTTCATCAAGGTGGCTGTGGAAGAAAACGAAGGGAACGTTGACCTGATCGAGAACACCATTGCCGGCCACGTGGCTGGAAACGCAAAGCTGAAGGCCCGCTATGACCGCGTGGCTCCCGAGGCGATCGCAGCATTGAAGGGCTTCTCGAACTGGCTGCAGCAGGATCTTGCGAAGCGCAAGACAGAACGCACCTGGCGCCTCGGCAAAGAATTGTATGCGGAGAAATTCCGGCTGGTGATGGAAACGCCGATCACCCCCGAGCAGGTGTTGGCGGATGCCGAAGCCGAGTTGAAGAAGACACGCGCCCAGATGCTCGAACTCGCGCTCCCACTGCACAAGCAGTATTTCCCCGACCATGATGACCACGCCAGCCTGGGGGCGCAAGAGCGGGAGAACAAGGTTATCAGCGAAGTTTTGAGTAAGATCGCGGATGATCACGTGAAGCGGGACGACCTGATGCAGGCGGTAAAGGACGACCTGGGGGGCATCCGGCAGTTCATCATCGACAAGAAGATCGTTTCGCTGAAGTCGCGCGACAATCTCAGGGTCATTGCCACGCCCGAGTTTATGCGCGGCATCTACTCGGTTGCCGGTTTCCATGGCGCGCCGCCGCTTGATCCCAACGCGGAAGCGGAGTTCTGGGTGACGCCGATCGATCCCAAGATGCCGGCGGAGATGGCCGACTCGAAATTGCGCGAATACAACAACTGGGTTCTGCAGTGGCTTTCGATCCACGAGGCGCTGCCCGGCCATTATGTGCAGGCAGAGCATGCCAACGAGATTGAGCCGGTGACGCGCCGGCTGGTGCGCGACCTCTACGGCAACGGAGCTTACGTGGAGGGATGGGCCGAATACATCGCCCAGGTCATGATGCAGGAGGGGTTCGATCACAGCGATCCACGGTACCGGCTCAGCTATCTAAAGGTTTGGTTGCGCGCCGTGGGCAATGCGGTTCTCGATATCCGCATGCAGACGATGGGCATGACCGACGATGAGGCGATGAGCTTCATGATGAATGACGCTTTCCAGACGCGGGCCGAAGCGGAAGGGAAGTTGCAGCGGGCCAAGCTCAGTTCGACGCAGCTGCCGACCTACTACGTGGGCACGAGCGAGTGGTGGCGGCTGCGGCGCGCCTACCAGGCCGCCAAAGGGGGCAGCTTCACGCTTGCCGATTTTCACGACCGCGCTCTGGACGAAGGACCGTTGCCGGTACCGTGGCTCCAGGAGATTCTGCTGCCGAAATAGCCGCGGCGCGGTTTTGTTCGACGCGGCGGGCAGGACGACTCGACGCGGCTTCGGTGGATGCTCTAATCTTTCGTGCAGAGATGAAGGATATTTACGTTTCTGATCTCACGGGCTTCGACGAGAGCCGGGTCTTCGACGCATTCTTTCTGCTGCTGTCGCGGCAGGCGCGCAGCACCAAAGCCAACAAGCCTTATCTGAGCCTGATTCTCTGCGACAAGACGGGGCCACTGGAAGGCCGGGTCTGGGAGCCGGGCGATCCGCGGATTGCGCGCGATGCGTGCCGGGGCGACATCGTCAAGGTGCGCGGTTGTGTTCAGCGCTTCGACGAGCGGATGCAGATGAAGGTGGAGCAACTGCGCCGCGCCACGCCGGATGAAGCCGACAAAGCCGACATGATGCCGGCCACGCGATACGACGTGGACGAGCTGTGGCGCGAGTTGACCACTTTTGTGGAAAGCTTCACCGAGCCGAATCTCAAGCTGCTGGTGACGACCCTGTTGGCCAAGCCGGAGATTGCCCGCGCCTATCGCGAGGCGCCCGCAGCGCGGCAGCTGCACCACGCATGGCTGGGCGGCTTGCTGGAACATGTGGTGAGCCTGCTGAAGCTGGCCGACCGCGTGGTGCCGCATTATCCGATCCTGCAGCGGGACCTGGTGCTGACAGGAGTGATTCTGCACGACATCGGCAAGGTGCGGGAGCTGGCTTGGGACGCGGGCTTCGACTACACGGTGGAGGGCACGCTGCTGGGTCACATTCCCATGGGCGTGGAACTGGTGCAGCAGACGATACGCGAACTGCCCTCGTTTCCGCCGCGCCTGAAAGTGCTGGTGGAGCATCTGATTCTGTCGCATCACGGCAAGCTGGAATTCGGCTCGCCGAAGCTGCCCATGATTCCCGAAGCGCTGGTGCTGAATTTCCTGGACGATCTCGACGCGAAGATGCAGGCAATGGAGTCAGAGTTCGATCGGGCGGCTCGCGAAGGAAAGAACGCGGCGGACCTGACGGGGAAGGTGTGGGCTCTGGATCAGAGGCAGCTGCTGAACACGCGGGCGTGGCTGGACGAGCAGGATTAGCCCAGGAACCAGTCCCATTGCTCTTCGGTGAGAGGGACGACCGAGAGGCGGCCGATTTTGACAAGCGGCGAGTTCGCGAAGAGCTTTTGCGCCTTGATCGCGGCCAGGGTCTTGGGTGTCTTCAGCCGCTTGCCAGCCTTGACGCGCACGACTGGAACCTTGGGATTGGCGGCATCGACGCTGACGACGCTCCCGGTGCCGACCGCGGCGCGCTCGTCGCCGGTGTGGTAGAAGATCCACTTTGTGCCCGGCTTCATCTCGCGCAGGTTTTTGACGGCGGTGGGATTGGTTACGCCGTCCCAGACGGTTTCCTGATCGCGGACCAGGTCGTCGTAGGAGTAAACATCGGGCTCGGACTTGAAGAGGAAGTAGGTCATAAGGCAGGGGAAGGATCAGATTTCAGGGAACAGCAAAACTACGACTTGGATCACGCCAGAAGAATACACGACCCGTGCTTTGGCCCCGTGCAATTTTATGAGGCTCTCGACAGGGGCATCGCAGATCCCTGACCCCAGACCTATGACCCCGCCCCTCGTTTTCAGTTCCATTACAATCAGGAAGATATGATTCGCTTTTCGACGGCCGGCGAGTCGCACGGCGAGGCTCTGATTGCGATGGTTTCAGGGCTGCCGGCAGGGCTGCCCGTGGATCTTGACTTTGTGAATCGCGACCTGTGGCGGCGCCAGCAGGGCTACGGCCGCGGCGGGCGCATGAAGATCGAGACCGACAAAGTGCACGTGCTGAGCGGTGTGCGCCACGGCAAGACCATCGGTTCGCCGGTGGCGATCGAGATTGCGAATCGAGACTGGAAAAACTGGGAAGAAAAGCTGCCGGTGGAGGCGGGAGATCCAGCCAAGCATCAGGCGGTGGCTTCGCCGCGCCCCGGACATGCCGACCTGGCCGGCGCGCTCAAATACAACTTTCCCGATGCGCGTTACGTGCTGGAGCGGGCCTCGGCGCGCGAGTCGACGGCGCGAGTCGCGGCAGGCGGGTTTGCCAAGCTGCTGCTGCGCGAACTGGGCATCGAGATTGCCAGCCACGTGATTCGCGTGGGGCGCGTGGAACTGGAGCGCGCGGCAAGCTGGGAGGAGATTGTTGCGGTGACGAAACGCGACGAGATTCTGCTGAGCTGCGTGGACGGGCCTACGGAAGCGCGCATGAAGCACGAAGTGGAGGAAGCGTCGCGCACCGGAGACACGGTGGGTGGAGTTTTCGAAGTGGTGGCGCACAATGTGCCTGCGGGTCTGGGTACGTATGCGGCGTGGGACGAGCGGCTCGATGGGTTGCTTGCCTGGTCGGTGATGAGCTTACAGGCCGTAAAGGCGGTGGAGATCGGGCGGGGAGTGGTCGCGGCCGAGTCGTTCGGTTCGGCGGTGCACGATGCGATTCACTATGCCGCCTCGGATACGGGCAGGCCGACCCGGTTTACCCGCGAGCGCAACAACGCGGGAGGGATCGAGGGGGGCGTCTCCAACGGCGAAGACATCGTGGTGCGCGGCTACCTGAAGCCCATCTCGACCTTGCGCAAGCCGCTGGCCTCGGTGCGCTTCGACACCCGCGAGGCCACCAGCGCGAGCTACGAGCGCAGCGATATCTGCGTGGTGCCGGCGGCAGGGGTGGCGGCTGAATCGATGGTAGCGTGGACGCTGGCAGGCTTAGCGCATGACAAGTTCGGCGGCGATTCGGCGCTCGAGATGAAGCGGAATTTCCAGGGGTACATCGAACAGATAGGGAGTTTTTAGACGGAGCAATGATTCTCACGATTGTGAAATATCCAGATCCGGTGTTGCAGAAACCCGGCGAGCCGGTCACTGAATTTGATGCAGAGCTGCGGAAGTTTGTCGACGACCTGTTTGAGACGATGTATGCCTCGCACGGCATCGGGCTGGCCGCGCAGCAGGTGGGCGTTGCCAAGCGGATTACGGTAATCGACCTGAGCCAGGGCGAGGACCCCAAGCAAAAGTTGGTGCTTATCAATCCCGAGGTTATTTTCCGCGAGGGCAAGCAATACGAAGAGGAAGGCTGCCTGAGCTTCCCGGAGATCCGCGAGAAGATCTCGCGCGCGGCGAAGGTGCGGATTCGCGCGCAGGATGAAAAGGGCAAGTGGTTCGAGATGGACGGCGAAGAGCTGCTGTCGCGCGCCTTCCAGCACGAGATCGACCACCTCGACGGCATGCTGTTCATCTTCCGGATGAGCGCGCTGAAGCGCGACCTGACGCTGCGCAAGATTCGCAAGATGCAGCGCGAAGGCAAGTGGTGAAGCTGGTTTTCTGCGGTACGCCCCGCTTTGCTGTTCCCACGCTGGAAGCATTGCATGAGGCGGGTCACGAGATAGCGCTGGTGGTTTCGCAGCCGGATCGCCCCGCGGGGCGCAAGCAGGCGATTGAGCATACTCCCGTGAAGCAGGCGGCGCTTGCGGCGGGGCTTGCGGTAATGCAGCCCGAAAAGATTCGCAACAACACGGAGTTTCGCGCGCAGCTTGAGGCGATTCGGCCGGACGCCATCATCGTGGTTGCGTACGGGCGCATCATTCCGCCGTGGATGCTGGCGCTGCCCAGGGTGGGCTGCATCAATCTGCACGCATCGCTGCTGCCCAAGTACCGGGGCGCGGCGCCGATCCAATGGGCAGTGGCCAGGGGCGAAACCGTCACGGGCAACACAACGATGCTTCTGGAGGAGGGGCTCGATACCGGGCCGATTCTGCTGCAGCAGGAAGTGGCGATCGGGCCGGAGCAGACCGCGGCCGAGCTGTTCGAAGTGCTTGCGACAAAAGGCGCGCCGCTGGTGGTGGAGACGCTGGCGGGCCTGGAGGCTGGAACCGTTTGGCCTCGCGTTCAAGACGATGCGAAAGCGACGCTTGCGCCGATCCTGCAGCGGGACGACGGCCACATGGATTTCGCCGCGCATACAGCGACCGAACTTTGCAATCGCTGGCGCGGATTTCAGCCGTGGCCGGGCGCGTTTGCTTTTCTTGAGGGCAAGAAACTGGCGTTCACCCGCCTGCGGATCGCGCCGCCGCCATACCCCAACGAACTTCCGGTTGGCCGGCCGGGCGAACTTCACGTCGCTTCCAACTGGCTTTTTCTTGCCTGCGCGGAGAACACCTGGCTCGATGTGCGCGAGCTGCAGCCGGAAGGCAAGCGCAGTATGACGGCGGCCGAATTTCTACGCGGGGCCCGGCTCGAGTCGGGCAAGCGGTTGAGCTGACCGCGATGGCGAGTGTCTCTCCGGCGCGCCGCGCGGCATTCGACATTTTGCTGGAGATGGAGCGTGGCCGCGCGCACTCCGACGACCTGTTGCGCGCCAGGAGAGTGGAGAAGCTCAGCGTGACTGATCGGAACCTCGCCACGGCGCTGGTGTTGGGGGTGTTGCGGTGGCAAATTCAGCTGGACGGGAAGATTCGCGAGCAACTTGACCGGCCGAAAGCGAAGCTCGATCCCGAGGTCCTGATCGCATTGCGGATGGGCGCCTTTCAACTGCTCGGCATGGATCGCGTGCCGGCGCACGCGGCCATCGATGAAAGCGTGGAACTGGCCAAGCAGGCGGGGCACAAGTTTGCGTCGCGCATGGTGAATGCGGTGCTGCGCAAAGTGGCGGGGATGCGGCTGGATTCCGATGAAAGCAGCGTGCAAGCCACTGGCCTCGCGGCGCATCCCGGATGGATGGTCGAGCGCTGGAAAGAATTTTACGGAGAGGAGGGCGCGCGTGCGATAGGCGCGCACGGCCAAGAGCAGCCTGCGAGCGTCGTCCGCATCGAGAACGAAGAGGCCGGCGCGGAGTTAGCGAACGCGGGAGTTGTTCTGCAGCGGGGAGAGTTGCTGGCGGCTGCGCGCATCGTCGCGGCAGGCGACGTAACGACGACCGCGGCCCTGCGCACAGGGCGGGTGCGATGGCAGGATGAAGGATCGCAGCTTGTCGGCGAACTGGCAGGGGCGGGACAGCCTCACCGCGTCCTCGATGCCTGCGCCGCGCCCGGAGGCAAGACGATGATTCTGGCCGAGCGCAATCCTGAAGCTCGGATCGTGGCTTGCGAGTCGAGCGCGCCGCGGCTGTCGCAGCTCCAGAAGCGGCTCGCGCATTGGGGAGACCGCATCGAATGCCGGCTCGCCGATGCATCCGCCCTGACGGAGAAAAACGCCTACGATGTGGTGCTTGCCGATGTGCCCTGCAGCGGCACGGGAACGTTGGGGCGCAACCCGGAGATTCGCCACCGATTGCGACCGGAGGATCTCCCGCGGCAGGCGGAACGGCAGCGCGCGATCGTCGCAGCAGCGATACGGGCGGCGAGACCTGGCGGGTCAGTTGTCTATTCGACCTGCTCGCTTGAGCCGGAAGAGAATGAAGATGTCGTCACAGGGGCTCTTGGCGACACAGCTGGCGTGCATGTCGCCTCGATGAAGGAGCGTGTCGAGGAATTGCGAAGCAGCGGCATTCTTACTGCGTCCGGATCAGATGCGATCCTCCGCTGCATCACGCCGGAGGGGTTTCTGCGACTTCTGCCGGGGCCGCTGGGCACAGATGGATTCTTCGTGGCGCTGCTCGCGAAGGAATAGACGCTACTCGTTCGCGAGGCGCAACTGCCGGTAGTCGCGCCCGAGAAGATGGCATAAGGCCTCGACGACAAGCTCGTGATCGGAGCGTTGCGGAAGCCCGGAGACGGTGACGCTGCCCACGGCTCCGACGCCGGAGACGGCGAGGGGAAACGAGCCGCCGTGTGTTGCGTAGTCCGCCAGCGGCAGACCCTGGCTTTGGAGCAGCGTCTCGTTCTTGATTTTTTCCTTCAGGCCGGCGGCGTAGGAGCTGCGATGGAAGCGGGCGACGACGTTCGATTTGCGCCGGACCCACTCCACGTTGTCGGGGGTGGTACCCTCCATGGCTGCATAGAAGAGCGGCTGGCCGAAGCGGCGGACATCGATGACCACCGCAAGGTCGCGCTCCGCGGCCATCGTTCGCAGGCGCATACCCAGTTCCCATGCGAACTCGGCGTCGAAGCGCGGCAACACCAGTTCCCGTTCCTGCCGCGCGATTTGGTCGAGGTCTTCGCTCCAACCCATGTCATCCCTCTGGCAATCATCTTACGTTCGCCGGCCGGATCTACAGGGAACTCAGTTTTGGGCGCTCTCGCCCACCATGCTGCGTTGCGGAACGATGCCGAGTCGTTCGTAGATCGGCCGCATGTCGCGCCGGAGCTGCGGCAGTCGCGACCAGAACCAGAACGCCCCGAAAATGCAGGCGATGCCGCTGACGATCACGGTGTGGGGGGCACCGATGGCGTGCGCCAGGGCGCCGGCAAGCAAGCTTCCGAAAGGCGCCATGCCGACAAACGCCATGGTGTAGTAGCTCATGACGCGGCCACGCATCTGCTCGTCGACCAGCGTCTGGATGATGGTGTTGCTCGACGTGAGACCCTGCATCATGCCGAAGCCGGTAAGCAGCATCAGCGGCAGGGAGAGCCAAAGGTTGCTCGAAAAGCCAAAGCAGATGAGTCCCACGCCGAATACGCAAGCGGCGACGGGAATCATGCGGGTGAGCCCGCGGACCGAGCGGCGCATGACCATGGCCAGTGCGGAGACGAGCGAACCTACACCGACAGCGCCCATGAGAAAGCCGAGGGTGTGCGGACCGCCGTGCAGCACCTGCGCCGCGAAGATGGGCATGAGCACCATGAAGGGCCAGCCCATCAGGCTCAGCAGCGCAAACAGCAGCAGGATGGTGCGGATGGGCGAGGAGCCGGAGACGTAGGTCCAGCCTTCGCGCAACTCGGCAATCATGGAAGTCGTCTTACGCTCGTCGCCGCTGGGGCGGAGGCGCATCATCAGCAGGGAAGCGATGACCGCGATGTAGCTGACGGCGTCGACGAGAAAGCACCATCCTTCGTTAGTAGCGGCGATCAGGATGCCGGCGAGGGAAGGACCGATGAGGCGCGCGGTATTGACCATGGACGAGTTGATGGCGATGGCATTGGAGAGATCGTCGCGACTCTCGACCATCTTGACCATGAAGGACTGGCGGCCGGGCATGTCGAATGCATTGATGATGCCCTGCATGGCGCTTAAGGCGAGCACCTCGGCGATGTTGATGCGATGCGCGAGGGTGAGCCAAGCCAGGGCGAAGGATTGCAGCATGGCCAGCGTCTGCGTCCAGACGAGCACTTTACGGCGATCGATGCGGTCGACGAGAACGCCGGCAAGAGGGGCGAGCAGGAAAGTGGGGATCTGGCCGGCAAAGCTGACCGTGCCCAGGAGGAGAGAAGATTTGGTCAGGCGGTAAACGAGCCACGATGTGGCGACGCGAGTCATCCAGGTGCCGATGAGGGAGATGCTCTGGCCGCCGAAAAAGAGCCGGAAATTGCGATGCCGCAGCGCGCGCCAGGCATGCGAGAAGTCGCGAGCAGGGGACAGGCCCGCGGCGCCTTGCGAATTTCGTGCTTCTGAGGTCATCTGTTCTTTTTGATGCGATAGCTGGTGGTTCGGCGACTTTACTTCGCGACGGTCAGCTTCACTTCGATGGACTGGTCAACGCGCGCTCCGGCCTGCGGCTGCTGGGCGATCACCGACCCCGGCGCGACCGGAGCAGCAGGGGGTGTGTTGCCTGGTCCCACCGGAGGAACGGGTACATCGACAAATGTCGGAGTGGCCGATTTGATGCCGACCTTTGCGAGCTGCGCCTGAGCCGCGACGATGGGCATGCCGATAAAGTCGGGCATCACGAATCCGTCTGCCACCTCATTGTCCGGAGCGGCGATCAGCAGATTGACGGCGGGGCGCTCGATGCCCTGCGCGTGGGCGGGCGGGTCCTGCGCGATCACGGTGCCTTCGGGAAATGCGTCATCGGGCAGCTTTGCCGTGACGCCAACATCCAGGCCGGCGCGGCGCAGTTGGAACGCGGCCACACGCTGGTCGATGCCTTCGACGTCGGGCACGTCGACTTTTTGGGGGCCCAGGCTTTCGGATACGCGCACGTGCCACTCGCGCCGCACCACGGTGCCGGGGTCGGGAGATTGGGTGAGAATATGGCCCGCAGCCACATCGCCGGAATAATAGCGGTTGTCGACGTTGAGGTTGAGGCCCATGCCGGCGGTGAGGCTGCGCGCGTCCGCAACAGTCATGCCCTTGAGCGACGGGACCTGCACTTCCGCGCCATGAATGGCGAAGTGCATGGTGGTGATCGCCGCCAGCATCGCCAGGGCAACCAGCAAGGTGATGAGAGAAATGGTGCGGAAAAGATTCAGCAGGAATCTGCCGCTCATGGCGCAGGCTCTCCATCAGGGTAGACAATCTCATACTCGACGGTGGCGGCTTTCTCGAGCATCAGCGAGACGGAGCAGTACTTGGTTTTGGAGAGCGAAACCGCGTCTTCGACGGCCTTGCGGCTCAGTTGATCGCCACGCACGGCATAGGTGAGCTTGATATGGGTAAAGACGCGCGGCGCCGTTTCAGCCTGCGCGGCGACGGCCGAAACGCGGACCCCTTTGACCGCCTGGCGCTTCTTCTGCAGGATGCTGACGACGTCGACCGATGTGCAGCTGCACATCGCCATGAGAACGGCTTCCATGGGGCTGGGTCCGTGGGTGTGCGCGGCATCCGCATCGAAGACGATCTTGTTGCCGTTCTCCGCGGTTCCCTCAAAGACGTTGTCGTGTTTCCACTCGCTGTGCGCGATCATGTTTTGCTCTTCTCCTGCTCTAGCGTGTATTGTCGGTTACCGGCTCGGGGTGAATGGTGACGCGATACACCTCGGGGCATTCGAGCTTGAAGCGGTCCTCGAGATCGGTGATCACCTCGTGAACGCGCGCCATCGGGAGATCATCGGGCAATGTGCAGTGGCAGGTGAGATAAATGTGCTCACCGGCGCGGCCGACGGAGATTTCGTGGACGTCGACGATCTCCTGGGAGGCCGCGGCTGCGGCGCGCAGTGCGACTTCGAGCCTGCGGTCTTCGACGAGGTTTTCGGCGGGTTCCTGGATGGTGGCAGGCTCGCTTTCGATGTGCGTCAGCACGGAATCGATCTCCGGAGCTTCGCGGAGGATCTCCGCCTCGAGCGCGCTCACGAAGTCGTGCGCCTTGAGAAGGGGCAGGGTTTCGTCGAGCTCGATGTGCTGCTCGACACGAAGACGGCCGTGCTGCGACTGGATGCTGAGGTCATGGACGCTCACGTTGTTGCGCGCGGCGACGGCGCGGACGCGATCGAAGATGTTGGCGGTGCGCTCGGGACGCGGAACCGTATGAATCACCACGTCGGCCTGGGGGATGGCCCGCTGCACCGCCGCGGTGGCCTCGCGCACCAGCTCGCCGGTGTGCTCGAAGGTGTAGCGGCTTGGCAGCGCCAGGGTGAGATCGGCAAAGTAGGAAGGACCGGCGCGGCGAACGCGGGCCTGTTCGACGGCGAGCACGCCGCTGACCTTTTCTACTTCGCGGACAACGCGCCATCGCGTCTCCGCGGGCTCTTCGTCCATGAGCACGCCGACGGTTTCGCGGGTGAGATGCGCGGTGATGCGCAGGATCATGAGCGACACGAGGATCGCGGCGCAGGGATCGGCATAGCGCAGCCAATTCACGTGGAGAGTGACGCCCAGCCAGCTCGCACCGAGACCAAGGAGAACGGCGAGGGTGGCCCATATGTCGCTGGCGAAGTGAAAAGCATCGGTGGCGAGGGCGGGCGATCCGGTTCGCTCGGCTACCGCACGCAGTTGCCGCGAGCGCCAGACGTCGACGGCGATCGACGCGAGAAGCACCAGGACGGGCCAAAGGGAGTGACGAATTTCCACGGTGTGGCGCACGATGCGCTGGATCGCTTCCCAGATGATCCAGGCGCAAGAGATGACCATCAACGAGGCTTCGCCGAATGAGGAGAGATTCTCGATTTTGCCATGGCCGTAGGGATGACCTTCGTCGGCAGGCTTGTCGGAGACGCGCACCGAGAAGAAGGTGAGCGCGGCGCCGGCGAGGTCGAGCCCGGAGTGGGCGGCGTCAGAGAGCACCCCCAGGGAGCCCGAAAAAATGCCGGCCGCGAGCTTCAGCAGGGTCATCATTCCCGCAGCCAGCATCGAGCGCAGCGCGACATGACGTTTTGCCGCAGAGTGCCCGGCCACGTCGAAAAGCGCATGATCGGTGAGCGGCGGGCTGGGGGCGGAGGGCGGCATTGCTCTCAGGCTAACTCGCTTCGCTGGGCGGTGTACAACCCTGCGATGCCGAAAGTGTAGGGCTGCCAGGCGGCAGCGATGTAGCCCGACGTTTCGATGAGCGCCAGCATCTGCCGGGGCGCAGGAAAGCGTCCCACCGACGCGGGCAGATATTGGTAGGGGCCTTGCTTGCCGCAAATCATTTTTCCAATCATGGGCAAGACATGGCGGAAGTAGAGCGCATAGCTTTTGCCGAGGAGGCCGCCGGGCTCGCTGAACTCGAGAATGCCCAAATGACCGCCGGGCTTAAGCACGCGATGAAATTCGCGCAAGCCGGCCTCGTAGTTGGCGAGATTCCTGAACCCGAACGCGGTGACGACCAGATCGAGCGATGCTGAAGGGAGCGGCAAGTGGAGCGCATCGGCTTCGAGAGCAACAGCGGTGGGTTCGCCGGGTTTGCGCGCCGCGAATTTAAGCCGGCCACGGGCGAGCATCGCGCGCGCAAAGTCCGCGGCGAGGATCGGACGCGCATCCGGAGGGCGAAGTTTCAGCATGGCCATCGTCATGTCGCCGGTGCCGCAGCAGATGTCGAGAATTGCCGCTTCGGGGTCGGCAAGGGTGGCGCGGAACCGGCGGGCTGCGCGTCGCCACCAGAGGCGATCGATATTGGCCGAGAGGAGGTGGTTGAGCAAGTCGTAGCGAGGCGCGATGGAGTCGAACATGCGCCGGACAGCCTGCGCAGCCGCGGCTTCGTCCTCATCGCCGGCGGGCCGGGCTCCGCTGCCGGCGGGCATCAGGAGCGGCTCTCGCGCGCCTGCATCAGCATGGCGCGGACGGCTGCTTCGAGCTCCGCAGCGGTTACGTCTTCCACGACACAGGCATCGCCGATGCCCACGGGCAGCACGAAGCGCCGGACTCCGCCCACGTTCTTCTTGTCGCTGGCGGTCGCGGCGAGAAGCCTGGCCGCGCTCAGCTTGAGGGAGGGTAGATCGCAGTAACTGTAGATGAGGCCGACAAGACGCTCGAACTGCTGCGGGGAGATGGTGCGGCGGCGGACGGCGAGATGGAGGGCGGCGATCATGCCCCAGCCGACGGCTTCGCCGTGGAGCAGCGCCTTGTAGCGCGTGGCCTGTTCGATGGCATGGCCCACGGTATGGCCGAAGTTGAGAATCATGCGCAGCCCGCTCTCCCGCTCGTCGCGATGCACCACACCGGCCTTCATGCGGATAGAGGCGGCAATGACTTTTTCCAGAGGCTTGGGATCGCCGTGCAGGATCTGCGCCGCTTGATCTTCCATGAGTCGCACCAGTGCGCGATCGCGGATGATGCCCGCTTTCACGCTCTCCATCAGGCCGGCGCGGAACTCGCGCTCCGGCAGCGTGCCGAGCACAGCAATGTCGGCGAAGACGGCGATGGGGTGATGAAAGCTGCCGACCAGGTTCTTGCCCTCGGCGAGGTTCACGCCCGTCTTGCCGCCGACGGACGAATCGACCTGCGCGAGGAATGTCGTAGGCACTTGCACGTAAGGAATGCCGCGCATGAAGATCGCAGCAAGGAACCCGCCGACATCGCCCACGATGCCCCCGCCAAATGCGATGAGGAGCGAACCGCGATCTCCACCGGCGGCGACCATCTGGCGCAGCAGTTTCTCCACGCTGGGCATGGTCTTGTGCGGCTCGCCTGCGGGCAAAAACAGGGTGATGGGCGGTTCGGCGAAGGAAGCGAGAAAAGCATTTCCCCAGAGCGCCCAGATCTCTGGAGACGTTAATACGAAAACACGCCGAGGCAAAGGTCCCGCGATGCGCTCAATGCGGGGACCCAGGGAAGAAAGAAGGCCGCTGCCGGTGAAGACGTTGTATCTGGCCGACGGAGTATCGACGCGAATAATCTGCACGTTGCTCACATTTTAAAGGATTTGAGTTGTGCATTTTCTCGACCAAATCGAGAAATGTCCGCACGATAAACTGAAGTCATGCGTATTGGAGTTGATTTTGGGACGACGCGTATCGTCGTCGCAGCAGCAGATCGTGGCAATTACCCGCTGGTGAATTTTGAAACACCGGACGGCCAGACGCGGGACTGGTTTCCTCCCGTGGTTGCAATCAAAGACGGAACGAGGCTCTACGGGTGGGAGGCAGTAGCCGTGCTGGACCAGGAAAGCTGGACGGTGATTCGATCGCTGAAGCGATCGCTGCGCACTGCGGGCCCGCAGACGGAGCTGAAGATCGATCGCCAGTCGCTGCCGTTGCGGCTGTTGATTGCGGAGATGATGGGGGCACTGCACAAGCAGTTGATGGAGCACTCGAACCTGGGAGCGGGCGCGCACGAGAGCCTTGAAGCCATGATCGGCGTGCCGGCGAATGCGAACAGCAACCAGCGGTTCATGACGGAAGAAGCGGCGCAGACCGCGGGATTCAAGGTGCTGGGCGTAGTCAATGAGCCATCGGCGGCAGCCATCGAGTTCGGCTATCGCAGCAGCGAGGAGCGCAAGGAAAAGAAGGGGAGCGGTCTGCTGGTTTACGACCTGGGCGGGGGCACGTTCGATGTTTCGCTGGTGACGCTGCGCGAGGGCGAGAACATCGTCGAGGCGACAGATGGGATCCCACACCTGGGCGGGGACGACTTCGATGAAATTTTGGCCAATATCGCATCGGTCATTGCCGGGCCGAATCCTCCTTTTACGCCGTTTGAGCGGCGGAAGCTGCTTGACGAGTGCCGCGAGAAGAAGGAATCGCTGAACCCCAACACCCGCAAGGTGATTATCGACTTCGATCGCGTGCGACCGGGATTGAAAGAAGTGACGATCCCAGTGGACGTTTACTACGAACGGTGCCGACCCCTGATCGAGTCGACCCGGGAGATCGTCGACAAGCTGCTGAAGACCTATGCCGACGGCGAGCTCGACACGCTGTATGTCACGGGCGGCGGATCGGAACTGCCTGCCGTGGCGCGCGTGCTCCGCGAGAGTTTCGGGCGGAAAGTGCGGCGCTCGGCGTACATGCGCTCGGCGAGCGCAATCGGTCTGGCGATCCGCGCCGCCGCGGCTTTCGATCCCTTGCGCGACCAGTTCACGCAGAACTTCGGCATCTGGCGGGAGGCGGATTCGGGCGGGACGATTGTCTTCGACCTGATCTTTCCCCGGGGTGTGCGTTTGCCTGCAGCCAACGAGCCGCCTCTGCGCTACGAGCGGGTTTATCAGCCGGTCCACAACATTGGCCACTTCCGTTATCTCGAGTGCTCGCAATTGAGCGAGGACGGGCAGCCGGTCGGTGAGATCACCAACTGGGAGCAGATTCAGTTTCCTTTTGATCCGCAACTGTGGGGCCGCGCGGATCTTGCCTCGGAGCCGGTGAGACCGCTCGCCAATCACGAACTTGTGGTGCGCGAAGAATATTCCTGCGACTCGAACGGGAACCTGCGCGTAAAAATCTCCGAGATGCCGACAGGAAATGCCCGCGAATATCAAATCGGCCAACTGGCGACGAGCTGAGCGGGCGAGGTTGGCGAGCTCAGTCGCCGGCATCGGGAAGGTTGATGGCGCCGTTCTTCAAAGCCCAGTCGACGAAACCGGCGGGTGCATTGCGGGCGCCGGCGATATTGGCGTGCGCAATGGACCTGATGGATTGCCAACGGATGTTTGCGAGGTCGGCGAAGCGCAGGTCCGCTCCGTCAAGCGCGGCACCCGGGAAATCAGCTCCGACCAGGCTGCTGCCATGCAGGTCGGCATTGCGGAGGTCCCCCTGGTTGAAGGTGGAATGATCCAGTTTTGCGTCCCGGAAGTTGGCGCTGCCTAGATCGGCGAGGGTGAAGTTACATCCGCGGAGATTGCTGTTCCGGAGGTCAGCCGAATTGAAATTGGCACGCAGCAGATTGGCCCGCTCCAGTTGAATTCCCTGCAGGAACGCAGACGACACATCGACACCGACCAGCGGCACCTTGTCTTCGTTCAACTCCTCGAGCGCCTCGATTCTGCCGCCGCTGCCGCCTTTGCCCTGGGCGGTGTTGATGACCTGCCATGCCTGGTAGTGGCGCTGCTTGACGCGGTCCCCGGACTCGGAAAAGTAGAAGATGACGGCCACGAGAACCGAGAACGAGCCGAGGTATTCCAGGACTTCGAGGAAGGCCCAGTTGGAAAGGATATGGGCGACCCATTCCCAGAACCATTCCAGGGCGATGAAAGGATACTTCCAACGCCGGCTTGTCGATGCAATGCGTGCATGGAAAGGCTGCGGCCGTCTTCTGGGTTCTCGAACGATCATCGCGAATCCCTTCGCTGGCGCGTTCCGGGGGCCGGAATTCGGCGCATCCCCGATGATAGCCTCGAAGATGATGGCATCGACGAGGAGCGTCGATTTTCTTGTGATGGGAGCCGGCGTGGCCGGGCTGCGCGCTGGTGTGGAACTGGCAGATCACGGGCGGGTTCTGGTGGTGACCAAGGAATCTGTCGCCGAGTCGAACACGCACTACGCGCAGGGCGGCATTGCGGTGGCAATGGCGGAGGACGACGATCCGGCGCAGCATCTTGAAGACACGCTGGCGGCGGGCGCGGGGCTGGTGGATCCGGAGGCTGCGGCTGTGCTGGTGGGCGAAGGCCCGGTACGGGTGCAGGAACTGATGGCTTGGGGGGCGCGCTTCGATGAAGAAGGCGGTGCGCTGACCCGGACACGTGAAGGCGCGCACTCCCGGGCACGCATCCTGCATGCCAACGGGGACGCCACCGGCGCAGAGATCAGCCGCTCACTCGCCGACTTTGCGCGCGCGCACCGCAATCTGGAATTCGCGGAATGGACCACGGTGACCGGCTTGGTGACCGGCGGTGGCCGCGTGGCGGGCGCCGACCTGCTCGATCGCAACCACCGCGTGGAGCGGATCCTGGCGAGAGCGGTGCTGATTGCAGCGGGGGGAGCGGGCCAGGTCTACAGCGACACCACCAATCCTGCCGTCGCCACCGGGGACGGCATCGCGCAGGCCGGGCGCGCGGGCGCGGAACTGGCCGACATGGAGTTCTACCAGTTTCACCCGACTGCGTTCTCGTTCCCAGGGGCCCCGCGCTTTCTGCTTTCGGAGGCCCTGCGGGGCGAAGGAGCCTATCTGCGCAATGACCGAGGCGAGCGGTTCATGGCGCGCTATCATCCCCTGCTCGAACTTGCACCGCGCGATGTTGTGGCGCGTGCGATCACTCGCGAAGGCATGGGAGACGAG
>DATJMC010000044.1:0-3697 GCA_035508975.1 Occallatibacter sp. | reverse complement strand
CGGCCGCCGGCAGCACTACGTTCCATCCTGCATCGCGGAGAAGCGCGATTCCGCGTTCGCTGATCTTGTCTGCGACGATAATTTTCATGGGGCAACAAGGTTATCGGGCGTTCGCGGCCGTGTCAATTCCGCTCGCGGGCGTTGATATGCGCTTGCGGGAGCGGGCGAATGCAAACGTGTGCTATTCTTTTGCAACACCAAGAGGATCACACGACAAAATGGGATACATCGAACGCATCCAAAGCGATTTGACTGCCGCGATGAAGGAGAAGGACGAATTGCGGCTGAGCGTGCTGCGCATGATGAAAAGCGCGCTGAAAAACAAGGAAATCGAGAAGATGAAGCCGCTCGACGACATGGAGTCGTTGCAGGTGCTGCAGACGCTGGTGAAGCAGCGGCGCGATTCCGTGCACCAGTTCACGCAGGGCGGGCGGCACGATCTGGCCGACAAGGAAGCGAAAGAGATCGTGATCATCGAGGAGTATCTGCCCGCCGCGCCGAGCGACGATGAAATCCGTCACGCGATCGAAGAGGCCATCACCGAGGCGGGGGCCGACTCGCTGAAGCAGATGGGCGCGGTGATCAAAGCCGCGCGCGCGAAGCTGGAAGGCAAGGCGATCGACGGCAAGATGCTGAGCGATCGCGTGCGCGAACGGCTGAGCGGGAAATCCTGACGCGCCGTTCACCCCGCGCACGTGGCGTGTGCGGGGAGCACACCCGGGCAAGCCCGGGCGGCAAGCGGCGGGAGCGAGCTCCCGCACTCCCCGAGGTCACCTTCATTTATTGCAAGGTTCTCTAGCGCGTGGCGGTGGCGCGTTTGAGGACCGCGGAGGTCGGCTGGGAGTTTGTTACTCCTGAGCAACTGATAGTGGATTCGCGCATTCCACGCCCGGTCTGGAGCCCAGTCCGCATTCCAGCCGACGGCCCCTACTGACTCCAACCCAATATTTTCAAAATCACGAGCTTTCCCTTCTGGGATTTGCCGGCATCCGGATCGTATTGAACAGTCACATGCAGCCCCTTGAGCGAAGAGCATGGATTGAATCCAGAGGGCGGTTGCGAAGTCGCCTCAAATCTGGTTTGCTCGCCCGGAAGGGTATAGAGGTCGTAGGCGCCGTCGGAGGCCGTAACTTGCAGGCGCATCGCAGGATCGCAGGATATTTTCGTGACGACTCCCGTGACTTCGCGCGTGTTGCCTCTGGTCGCGGTGTCAGGAGCGGAGGGCTGCGATTCCTGCGAGGATTGCTGTTCACCTCGATGATGCAGTTCAGGCATGTTTTCCGGTGCTGCTGACTCCGCCGGGCGATCGCTGCTTTCAAAGCTCTGCATCCGCTCGATCATGGCAATCACCTGATCCGCGTGCGCCCGATCTTGCGGATCCAGAGCACTCGCCCTCGCGCGAGACGCCACCATTCGAGCGTCGTCGTAGCGACGCATACGCATGAGCACCTGCGCCAGGGTGATCTGAAAGGCGGTGGTTCCCGGCTCGAGCGTGACGGCCTTCTGGGCAAGGGTGAACGCCTCGGGAAGATTCTCTTCATCCGAAGCGAGGTAGAAGCCGAGCAGCGCGTAGGGAGGAGCGAAGTCCGGGCTCTGCGCGATGCATTGCCGCAAATCGGCCTCTATTTTCGGGTCGCGGGCGCTGGCGGCTCCCCTCTGAAGAGTCAAGTAGTCGCGGATGTAGAGGGTGAGGGTGTTCTTGGGGTCGAGCGCGACCGCTTGCGAGGCCGCATCCAGCGCCTCGGGCAGCTTGCCTTGAAACATGTTCGCCAGCGCAAGATTCCGGCGTGCCAGGGCAAGATTCGGGTCGAGCCGGACGGCGTCTTGCAGCAGTGGGTCTGCTTGCTGGATTGCCCCGCGCGCGGCTTCAAATCCGCCCTTCTCGGCGTCGACTTCCGCCTCGGACAACGTGCGCACCTGCAAATCCGCATCGGAGATCTTGGGAGGGGCTACCGAGACCAGCTGGTAGAACCGGTCGTTCTGCGCGTAGCTTTGGAGCGTTGCTTCCAGGCGGTGGAGATCGCCGAAAGCCTTGGCGGAGGCTTCCTGCTGGGTCGCGCCGTGGTCCAGTGCGTCAAGGTACGTGGCGAGCATCTGCCGGTGAGCCCCGTTATCGCCCATCATGAAGTAGTGAACGAGCGCCCAGGACTCCGCGTAGAACTCCGACATTTTGTTCTGCTCGTTGTAGTACGGTGAGCTATGGTCCACGCTGAAGAGAACATCGAGCGGAATCATGCGATTTTGCTGGAGCACTTGGATTAAGCCGGGATCGGGCTGGCCGGCGTAGGCCTTCTTGTCGTCGATTTCGCTATTGCCGAAGAATTCGGCGAAGCCTTCGGCGATCCAGACCGGCAAGTTGGGCATATACGGAACCGTCAGGGAATGATAGTACTCGTGGTAGATGGGCAGATATGGGTTGCCGCCCGGCGCGTCCAACTCAACGGCTGCATAGAATTGATAGAAACCGCCCAAGAAAATCCCGGCGGGATGCCCGTGGCCCTTCGCCCAGTATTCGGGCAGCAGGTCGCGAAGAGAGTTTTCGTCCTTGACCGCAAAAACGATGATTGTGGGGCTTGGTGCGTTTTGGGCGACGGTGATCACCTGGCGGAAGAACGTGCGGACTTGCTCGAGGTGAATTGCGGTCTCTCGCGCCTGTTTTTCGCCAGCGTTGCTGATCACGATGAAATGCGGGCTTCGCACCTCGACCCACGACTGCTCCTTTGCCGGCAGAGCGGGCGCGCAGAGCAGGGCAATGCCGCAAGCCAGAGCCGCGATTCGATTCGTGCGAGCCACGTGTGGGCCCCTTTCGAATTCGGGTAGTGACGATTGCGTAATCCGCGGGCGGAGATTATCACAGGTGCGGCGGGACTTCATCCGCCCGTTCGCGCTTGGTGCGGGGGTTGTGCCTGTCGATAGCAAATTAAAATGTCCGGTTTCTGTAGCACATGATCTGTCCGGTTAGGGTTGATCATTGGCCGCCGTCGTGGCTGTGGGAAAGTGGGAATCGCGCCGGTTTTGCGGGATTTCCAAGCGGAGTGGGAAACCTGGTTTTGGTTTTCCACGGAGCGGCTTTTCCACAGCCTTCCGGCGTCGAGCGTTCCTCTCCTCCAGCAGCGGCCAGCCTTGCGCGTTATAGCGCCCCACGACATGCGGTCCGAAACGGACGGTCAGCGAGCCATCCAGATGCTCGTGCACCATCACTCGGCAACCAGCCAGGGTGCCGCGCCAGTCGGTCGGCTCGATCTGCAACCAGCGGTCTCCGAACTGGACGGTATTGTCCCGAGCCACGGTGCGGCTTTGCTGAAGCGAGAAGACCAAATCCAGATCCGGATGCCGACAGGGCAAAAACGCGCTGCCCGGCTGAGTCGGCGAAACGCGAAAACGACGATTGAACTCGGCGATGTATTCCTCGCGTAGGAACTCATTGGCTTTTTCCAAGCTGGTGATTCCCCGCAGACGGAGTTCCTGCGGTAGCCGTCCTTGCCAGGTGCCGAAGTTGCGTTCCGAACGCCCGCGAGCCTGCGGAGAGTAGGCCGCAATCATCTGGATGCCTAATTCCTGCAGCGCTCGGCCCACTTGCGTGAGCCGCTGGCGATCGACCTTCCCGCCGGCCTGGGGCGTTTGGAAGAAGTGGCTGGCACGATCGCTGTACAGCGCACAGAAGATCCCCTGGCGCTCGACCACTTCGCGCAGGGCC
>DATJMC010000043.1:0-34032 GCA_035508975.1 Occallatibacter sp. | reverse complement strand
GGACCGGGTCGTGTGGATTTCACAACCTCGCTCTACAAGAACTTTGCGGTCACCGAGCGGGCTCACTTCGAGTTCCGCGCGGAATCGTACAACACCTTCAACCATGCGGAGTTCAATGCCATCAACACGACTTGGACTTCTTCACTGAACACGCAGTACGGCACGGCCACCGGCGATTGGGGCCCGCGCGTGCTGCAACTCGGCGCCAAGTTCGTTTTCTAAACGCACGAGTGAAACCAACGGCGCTGCAAGAGTCTCCTCTTGCAGCGCCTTTCTCTTCAGCCGGCCTATTTGGCCCGCCCCCGCGTGATGGCTGAGACCCTCCGCATCACCGCATAACCCCTCTGTTGTATGGTTTGGTCATCGATGGTCCGGTCTCCCAATCGCAGGCTCATCCTGGCCGCCCTTGCGCCCGTCGTTCTTATCGCCTGCGCATTCGATCCATCGTCTGCGCCGGCAACAGCCGCTTCTACCAGTCCCCCGAATCCTGACGGCTATGTGGGCTCTGCCGCCTGCGCGCGCTGCCACCAGGGCATCGCCAAATCCTTCGCGAAGGCCAGCATGGGCCACTCGCTCACTCCCATCACACCCGAATTCCTTGCCACCCTCCCGCTCGCCTCGCCGGAAACCACCAGCCTCTTCAACTCCAGGTCAAACCATCACTTCGAAGTCCGGGCTGCGAATGGCAAGCTTCTCGAAAGCGAGTACGAAACTACTGCAGACGGCCAGCAGGTCTTCCGCAACACCCAGGAAATGGGCTGGATCATCGGCACCGGCGAGAATGGCTTTGGCGCGCTGCTGCGCCGCGGCCAGTATCTGTTCCAGGCGCCGCTCTCCTATTACACGCAGATCGCGCGGTGGGATCTTTCTCCCGGCTACCAGAACCAGGATGACGGCTTCAACCGCGTGATTCAGCCTGGTTGCATCTATTGCCACAGCGGGCGTCCCACGCCCATCGCAGGCCACAACGGCAGCTACCGCGACCCCGCATTCACCGAGGTGTCCATCGGTTGCGAAAACTGCCACGGTCCGGGCGCCGCACACCTTGATGCGATGCGCAAAGGCAGGTTTCCCGGGAACGGTTCAGACCCACACATCGTCAATCCTGACCGCCTGAGCAGCCAGCTCGCCGATGACATCTGCATGTCGTGCCACCAGGCCGGAGACGTGCGCGTTCTGCAACCCGGCAAAACCTATCAGGATTTCCGCCCCGGTGAGCCTTTGGAACGCACTGTCGCTATCTTCCAGATTCCGCCGACGCGCGACAATCCGCCCAACGAAGATCATGTCGAGCACTACTACTCCATGAGCATGAGTAAGTGCTTCCTCGCGACGCGCAGCCTTCCCGCCGACAAACAGCTCCGCTGCACCACGTGTCACGATCCCCACGTGGAGCCCACCGCGGCCGAAGCGCCGGCTCACTTCAAGTCCGCATGCCTCACGTGCCACACCGAGGCCAGCTGTACGGCGCCGAAGATTGCGCGCCAGGCCACCGCGCCTGCCGACAACTGCATCGCCTGCCACATGCCGCGCCGCGACATCCGCGTCATCTCGCACTCCAGCGCGACCAACCATCGTATTGTGCGTACCCCCGATGAGCCGTTCCCCGACGCAGCCTTCGACCAAGCCACGGCCGCCATGCCCGACCTGGTCGAGATCAACCCCGCCGGCGCGCGCGGCCCGACAGCGTTGCCTCCGCCTGCCCTCCTTCGCCTGCAGGCCTACGCGCTGCTCAAGTCCGAGGGGAAAACGCAGTTTGCCCAGCCGTGGCTCAAGACGCTCGCCGGGTTGGAGTCTTCCGACCCCGAGAATGCGATCGTCCAGGCTTCGCTGGGACATCGCGACCTGGAGGCTCACAACTTCGAAGATGCCATCGCTCATTTGCAACACTCGCTGCGCCTCGATCCGCTGCAGGCGCTCGTCTATGTCGATTTGTGCGCGGCCCAGGATCAGAGCGGCAAGCGCGCCGAAGCCATCCAGTCGGCCAGGAACGCCGTTGTCCTCGAGCCCTTCAACCCCGGTATCCTCAAGACGCTGATCTACCAGCTCATTCAAGACAAGCAATACGAGCAGGCCGAAGCGGAGATGGAACAATACCTGCAGACGTTTCCTGAAGACGACCGCATGCGCCAGATGCTGGCCCTCGCCAAACAATGATTTCGTGCGTTTGCCCTCGCGCGCTGCCTCGCGCGAAAATTGTTTCAGGGAGATGACGTGCCGGCTGATCGCAAGAAGAAATGGCCGAAGGAAGATTCCGTAATTCCAGCGATGCTGCGCGTCGTTTCGTGTGCAGCACTGCTGGCGCTTACCCTTTGCAGCCTGGCCCAGGGCCACCCGGCTCCCGATGCGCGCCGCCAGCGGGCGATGGCCCTCGAACAGCAGGGAAAAAACCAGGAGGCCGACGCCGAGTGGCGCGCAATCCTCAAAGATCATCCCGGGAACCCGGAGCCGCTGGCTCACATCGGGCTGCTTGAGGCGCGCCTCGAGCACTACAAAGAGGCAGCGCTCTACGACCGCAAGGCGCTCGCCATCAATCCCAACGTTCCCGGACTGCGCCTCAATCTCGCCCTCGCGCTTTTCAAGGATGGCAACCTCAAGCAGGCTGTCCCCGAGTTTGAAACCCTGCGCAAAGACGCCTCGCCCGGCACACCCGACTATCAGCGCGCCACCATCCTCGCGGGCATGGCCTATTACGGGCTCGCGGAATATGCAAAGGCCGCGCCCTATCTCAAAGAAGCCGCGGACCGGGACCCCAACAACCTGCCTCTGCTGCTCGCCCTCGAACACAGCTATCTCTGGTCCAATCAACTGAAATATGTTCTCGACGTGTATCGGCAGATCCTGACCGTGAACCCGGACTCAGCCGAGGCCGACATGGTGGCCGGCGAGGCCCTCGATCAAATGAAAGACAACGCCGGCGCGACCGAGATGTTTCGCGCCGCGGTGAAGGCCGATCCCAAGCAGCCCAACGCGCACTTCGGCCTCGGCTACCTGCTGTGGTCGCAGAAAAACTACGCGGAAGCCGCGCGCGAGTTCCAAGCGGAGCTCGCCAACGACCCCCAGCATGCCCAATCGATGCTCTATCTCGCCGACGCCGACATCCAGATGAACCAACTTGACCAGGCCAGGCCTTTGCTGGAAGCCGAGATCAAGATTCAGCCTTCGTTCCCGCTAGCCCACCTCGATCTTGGCATCATCGAATCGCAAGCAGGACACAACGCGGAGGCTCTGCGCGAATTCACTCTTGCCGCAAAGATGGACCCCACCGACGTGAATGCGCATTGGCGCCTCGCACGCCTCTATCGGACCATGGGCAAAAACGAACTCGCCAATGCCGAATTCGATAAGGCTCGCACCTTGAACAAGCAGGCCGACGACACGCTCTTTCAGAAGATTGCCAATGGCAAAAACCGCCCGCCGCAGGCTCAGGCGCTGCCGCCAAACAACAAGTGACTCGGCACCCGGTGCAGCCCGGGCTTCTCAGCTTCTTCATTCGCAAGCATGCGGGCGAGAGCTTTCTCCGGGCAGATATGGGTGGCTTCTGCCCGCTCGACTTCCATAAGACCGGGAAGGTCGGACGCGATGGTCATGAAGCAGTAGAGGCAGCGAGAATTGAATGTGGTGTTGTCGTTTTGAGAGCGGCTATACATCGGGCCCCATCTTTTCAAAAAAAAGATGCAGTGATCGTACGAAAACGATACAGTTTTGCCCGTGACTCTTGTCACTCAAGCCGGTGAGGCTAAGCCTCACCGGCCTTTCGCGGATCCATTCAAATCTGCACGTTTTCGTTCGTATGCTTGCGCAACCACCAGCAGGGCGTGAGATTGTCTTGTGGAAAAAGCGAGATCGAGCACGGCTCCTCAAACGTTCCCATGTAGTCGTATTCGTGCTTGTTGTTTTTCAGAGGCACCACCATCGTGCGATTGACCGTGACGGTGGCTTGCGGCGAGCCTTGCAGCCTGAACGCAGCCCAGTCCGCGGCGAACGTGGCGGCCACCGCCGCTGCCGCGAAGACCGCGATCCGGAACAGCCAGCGCCCAATGAGCTTCAGCACGCCTTAGCCTTCTCCCTGTGTCAGCACCGGTTGCTGCAGCGCCACTCCGGTCAATTGACGGCCGCGCGCTTTGGCCAGCAGATCGATGAGCTGAGCCGCAGCCTGCCCATAGCTTAGGCCCTCGGCACGGATGTTCGACAGGCAATTGCGTTCCGCATCGGTGCGTCCCGGCCGCGGCTCCCAGGTCACGTAAGCGCCCATCGAATCGGGCGCACTCAAGCCCGGCCGCTCTCCAATCAGCACGACCGACAAGCGCGCGCGCAGCATCGCGCCAATCTCGTCTCCGATCGCGACCCGGCCTTGTTCGACAACGCAAATCGGCGCAACCCTCCATTGTTCCAGTTGCGGCAGCAGTTCCTTCATGAAGGGCACAGCGTGCCGCTCGATCGCCAGCGCGGAAAGGCCGTCGGAGACAACCAGCGCCAGGTCCCAGGGTTCCTTGGCTGTGCCTTCGATCTTCGCTTTGCTGCGCTCGTCGAGCTTGCGGCCGAGGTCGGGCCGCTGCAGATAAGTGGTCCGGTCCGGCGCCATCGAATGCAGCAGCACCGTTTCTCGTCCCGCGATCCGCGTGAGTGCCGCAGCCAACGCAGCTGGCTCCAGACGTGCGTGAACCGCGTCGCGCGCCAGAGCATGCGCCCGCTGGAATGCAAGCAGATCCGCGGTTTGCTGGCTGACGCCTGTGCGTCCCAAACCGACGCGAGCCGGTGTGAGGGCGCGCAGGTGCGCGGTTCGCTGCGGCGAAAGCGCGTCGCTCATGCCGTCAACAGCCTTTCGGGATGCTCCGCTTCGCGCGTCAGCCGCTTGAACGCATCGCCCGCAAGCCAGGCCTCAAATTCCGGCGCCGGCTTGAGTCCCAGTACCCTTCGCACATAGAGCGCATCGTGAAAGCTCGTGCTTTGATAGTTGAGCATCACATCGTCGGCGCCGGGAACGCCCATGATGTAGTTCACGCCCGCCGTGCCCAGCAGCGTCAGCAGCGTGTCCACGTCGTCCTGGTCCGCTTCGGCGTGGTTTGTGTAGCAGACATCGCATCCCATCGGCAGCCCCAGCAGCTTTCCGCAAAAGTGATCCTCAAGTCCGGCACGGATGATCTGCTTGCCATCATATAGATATTCGGGCCCGATGAAGCCGACCACGGTGTTGACCAGCATGGGATCGAAGTGCCGCGCCACCGCATAGGCGCGCGCCTCCAGCGTCTGCTGATCCACGCCGTGATGTGCATTGGCCGAGAGCGCCGAGCCCTGGCCGGTTTCAAAGTACATGAGGTTCGTCCCGGTCTCTCCATCCGCGCATCGCGCGCCACGGCGCAGCGCTCTGCCCGCTTCGTACGCTTCGGCCAACAAAGCCAGGTTGACTCCGAAGCTGCGATTCGCCGCTTCCGTTCCGGCGATCGACTGAAAGATCAGGTCCACCGGCGCGCCGCTCTTCAGCGCCGCCATCTGCGTCGTCACGTGCGCCAGCACGCAACTCTGCACGGGAATCTCGAACCGCTGCCGCAATGCGTCGATCAATCGCAGCAGCTGCATCGTGGTCTCTACGCTGTCTCCGGCGGGGTTGATGCCGATCACGGCATCGCCCGATCCCAGCATCAGCCCATCGAGAATCGATGCGGCAATGCCCAGCGCATCGTCGGTGGGATGATTCGGCTGCAGGCGCGCGCTCAATCTTCCCGGCAGCCCGACCGTGGTGCGGAACCGAGTCACTACGCGCACCTTCGCGGCTGCGGCAATCAGGTCCTGCAGGCGCATCAGCTTGCTCACCGCCGCAACCATCTCCGGCGTCAGCCCCGGCGCCAGCGCTGCGAGCCGCTCCGGCGTCGCCTCGTCTGAGAGCAGCCAGTCTCGCAGTTCTCCCACGGTGAACGAGCGCAACGGCGCGAAAGCCGCGGCGTCATGCGTGTCCAGGATCAGGCGCGTGACTTCGTCCTGTTCGTAAGGCACAACGGATTCCGAGAGGAAAAGTGCCAACGGCACATCGGCAAGGGCAAATTGCGCCGCCACGCGCTCTTCCGCAGAAGCCGCAGCCACGCCGGCGAGTGCGTCGCCGCTGCGCATAGGCGTTGCTTTGGCCAGCAACTCGCGCAGGCTGCCGAAGCTGTGGCGCGTGTTGCCGGTGGTGGATGCGAAGGCCATGACGAGCACTTCCAGCCTATAAGAAGAGCCCCGGCTCATCGCCTGAGAACTGACTTCCCGGAACTTCGAGCCCGGACGAGATCCTGCCCGTCGCCAATCTGGAACCCGGCTACGCCTTCACGCTCGCCGCGCGCACCGAGACTCCGCTGAGTTCCGCCGCCCGCGCTTCGGCGTAGGCCGCGGCGCCCATCAGCGCTGCCCGGCTCTCGAGAATAATGCGGACCGGCATGTTGACGAGCAACTGGCTCAACCTTCCCTTATCGGTGAAGGCCTTCATGAACGTCCCGTCTTTCAGCTTTTCGAGAATGCGTGGAGCGATGCCCCCGCCCACGTAGAGCCCGCCCACCGACAGGACTTTGAGCGCCAGGTTGCCGGCTTCCGCGCCGTATGCCGAAACAAACATGTCCAGCGTCTTCTCGCACAGCTCGCTCTTCGCCGCGAGCCCCATCTCGGTGATGACCGAGTTCGGATCGCCCGCCTCGGCGATCTTTTCCGCCAGCCACTTCGGCTCCTCCACGCCCTTGATCTCGCGCAGAAACTCGTAGATCGATGTCATGCCCATGCCGCTGACCACGCGCTCGAAGCTCACCCGGCCGTTGTATTTCTGCTTCAGGAAACGCAGCAGCTCGATCTCCTCTTCGTTGCGGGGCGCGTAGTCCACGTGACCGCCCTCGGAAGGGTAGGGGATGTGCATGCGGCCATTCCATGCCAGGATGCCCTCGCCCAGGCCGGTTCCGGCGGCAATCAGGGCGCGGTTCCCCACGTGGCCGGCGTCGCCCTCGCTGAGGGTATAAATCTGGTCCGCGGAGAGCTCCGCAACTCCGTAGCCGTTGGCTTCCAGATCGTTGATCAGGAACACGTGCTGCACTTTCAGGTCGCAAGCCAGTTCGCGGCTGTCCAGCGTCCAGGGAAGGTTGGTAAGCCGCAGGCGCCCGTCCCGCACCGGTCCCGGCACCCCGAAGCAGGCCGATGAAATCTGGTCCGTGCCCAGGAACTCCTTGACGATCTCTTCCAGGCCGCCGAAATCCTTCGCGGGGTAGCGCTCGTCGCGTGTGTGTTGCAGTTTTCCGTTTGAAAAGTCGTAAAGGGCAAGGTGTACTTTCGTGCCCCCCACATCCCCTGCCAGAATCATCTTTCCCTCTCAAGAATCCCGCAGCCCTTTGCATCGGGAGCGGGCAGAAGCGCAGCAGCAGCCTGATCCAAAATCAGTGTGAGTATACCGCTCGAAGGCCATATCAGTTGACTGGGAAGGCGTTCCTGATCGAAGGGCCCTGTGAAAACTTCGTGAAGCACCTGGGCCTTGTCGGCTCCGCCAATCAGGAAAAACACCGAGGCCGCGTTGTTGATCACCGGCCAGGTCAGTGTCACGCGCCAGGTTTCCTTCTGCACCACGTGGTTGGCGGTTACCAGCCGGCCCATCTCGCTCAGCGCCTGCGTATGGGGAAACAACGATGCCGTATGTCCGTCCGGCCCCATGCCCAGGGCCACCAGGTCGAAGTGCGGGCACTCCGCACCTTCCAGCCGGAAGGTATTGCGTAGCAGGGACTCGTAGCGCGCCGCCGCCGCTTCCGGATCCAACTCGCCTTCCATGCGGTGCACCTGCTCGGGCTTCAGCGGAACTTTGTCGAGCATCGCCTCGCGGGTCATGCGGTAGTTGCTCTCGGCATTCTCGGGGGGCACGCAGCGCTCATCCACCCAGAACAGCTCGAGCTTCTCCCAAGGCATGCGTTTGCGCCACGGCTGGCCCGGGTCGGCCAGCAGCGCGAACGCCGCTTTCGGGGTTGATCCGCCACTGATGGCGATGCGCGCCCGACCCCGCGCGGCCGCAGCCTTCTCCGCCGCCGCCGTAAACCGCTCCGCCGCGGCCGCTGCCAGCGCCTCCGCGTCCGGCACAACCTGGTATTCAATCCTCAACTTCTTCGGCACAATGCGATCCTCCGACTTCTACCTTACAAGGATGCCCAGGAGCGCCGGCGAGTGACATGCGGGAAACTGTTTTGGCGGAAAGTGAAAACCCGGAGCGGCCAACCGGCCCCGTTTACACAGGATTCATGAGCGAATCGGTCGCGCAATCCACGAACCAGGGCCCTCTGCAAGCCGGCTCGCGGCCCTTGCCGCTTACCGTCCCAGGTATGCCCGGTACTGCTGCTCCAGCACCCCGGCCGCCCGCGCCAGCGCCAGCTTGGACACGTTGTACTGGTACAGGCTCTCGATCAGGCTGCTCTGCGCCGAAGCCAGCGTTGCCTGCGCATCTACCAGCGGCAGGTTGTCATCCACGCCCGCGTTCACGCGTTCGGTCTCGTCGCTCAGCGCGCGCGTGGCCAGGTCGACATTCGAGCGCGAGACTTGCACCAGCTTGCTCGCGGCATCCACGTCGAGCAGCGCCGACCGCACCTGCTGGTCGATGTGTTCGCGCAGATCCTGGAGCTGCGCATTCACCGAGGCCAACTGTGCTGCCGCGCTCTGTTCTTCGCCGCGCAGCCGTCCCTCGCTGAAAATGGGAAAGCTCAGCGATCCCTGCGCCGCGAAGACGTCATGCGATCCCGTGCCGTTCACTTTATCGATTCCCCAATACCCGCCGAAGGTCAGCGTGGGCAGCCGCTGATAGCGATACACCGCGTGGATCGCCTTCACTTCCACAAGCTGGTTCTGCAGATTTTGATAGTCCTGCCGATTCTTGTACGCTGTCGCGCGTACTTCTTCCGGGGTTTGCGAAGCCAGGTCGCTGTACGGCGTCGCATCGGTCAGCACGATGTTTTGTCCGGGGTCGATCCCGATCTCGCGCTTCAGCAGGATCAGGTCCTTGTCGAGCGAATTCTGCGCCGCGATCACGGCCTGCTGCTGCGCCTGGAGTTGCACCCTCGCTCGCAATTCATCCAGGTTTGCAACCGTCCCCGCTTCGTGCGCCGCATGCGCCTGGTCAAACAGCACCCGGTCCGCCCGCTCCTGCGCCGTCGCTTCGTCCACCTCGCTGGCTGCCGCAATCGCGTGCAGGTAGGCGGTTGCCACCTGCTGCACTACCTCGCCGCGCGCCGACATCTTGGCAAAGTGCGCTGCCCGGGTCGCGGCGCCGGCAGCACGCCACCCCGCAATCACAGGACCGGAAAACAGGATCTGGCTGTAGTTGATTTGTCCCTGCGTCAGGTCGTCCTTGGTAATCGCCGTAAACCCCGCGGGCGGCTTGCCTCCCGGGAAAAACGACGAGAACTCCTTCAGCGCGCTTGGTCCAAATCCCAGCGCCGCAAGGTTGTGTTGAAAGATCCCTGTCCCGCCGCTGACGGTGACGGTCGGCAGAAACTCCTGCAGGGCTTCGTTTTTTTCGCCCTTCACCAGGTTTTCGCTGTTCTCGGCCTCCCTGAGTCCGAGATTGTTCTCCAGGCCGCGCCGCACAGCGTCATCCAATGACAGCTGCAGCGTTTCATCCGTCGCCGGACGCAGCGTCACGCTCCCATAAAAGGGATATGCCGCGGAACTTGGGTTCGAGGACTGGGCGCCTGCGAACGTACCCGCAGCCAGCATCATTGCCACACACAAAACCGGCGCTTCCAGCGCAGGGAAGCCAAAATGAATCCCTCGTTTCACTCCCATCATTCTCTCAGATGAGCCAAAGCCTTCAAGGATTCCGCGTCACAGCGGAAAATGCCGCAGGACCTGGGCCTATCTATCCCTGGAACTTGAGATGCGGGATGTTTTCAGGGGATTGCGATCAGCAAGCCTCCAGTCACCCCTAAAGATTGTTCGTGGCCGTGCCCGAAGCTGTAATCGCAGCCTGGTTCGAAATACCAGCCGAATTTGTGCCTCTTGGCAGGCCAGAACATGAAGTCCAGGACGGCTTCGCTGGCGATCGCGTTGCTTGATGCGCCCTTCGCGCGCGAATGGACCCATTCGGGACCCACGGCCGCGATGAACTCGGGATTCCGGGGGAACGTCCAAGGCACTTTAAAATCAGGCCTGTATCCCATTCGGTCGATTTCGACGCGAAAAGTCCTGTCACGCCGCCTTCGAGTTCGAGCCAGTTCTCGATGGGCATCACCTCGGCAGCAACGCTGGGACCGAAGCTCCCGCCACCGGCTGTGAGGCCCCATTCCGCCGCTCCGCCGAGTTCGACCACGGCTGCGCATCCTTGTCAGTTGATTGGGCGCCAGCGAGCGGGGACCAGAGAACGACGGCGGCCAACAAAACAGACTTTGCTTTGGTCGTCATCGCTCCCACCGGCACGGAATACCCGACAACACTCAAAGGGATGGGCGAGATGACCGCCTGGCGTTAGTGACTGGGATCACAGCCTGGGCCTCAGAACCGCCGCTAGGTTCGTTAGGGTAGGAGGAGTGTGCGTCTTTCGCGGCCCAAAATGAGAGCGCCGGCCAAGCCTGCCAAATATTTCAGGACTATTGGTGCGTCCTGCGCAGCGGTAGCTGGGCTGGTGTTGATTTTGTTCCTGACTGGCTGCGGTAACGCGCGGAACGCCGGTGTGGCGACCATGGCTGCGGCGTGGCCTGACGGTGGACTCGCCATGCGTGCGATTGCCGCTGCGGCAATCGACCCCGCTGGGCAAAAGACGCCAATCACGGTCGACTATCCGGAAGATGGATCGATCTTCCCGCCGGAGATAACTGCTCCAACATTTCTTTGGCGGGATGCAGAAGCCGCCGCCAGGACTTGGCGAATCGACGTTGTATTTTCCGATCGCGCGAAGCCGATGCATTTCACCTCGGCCGGCGAGGGGATGCGGATCGGGCCCATCGATCCGCAGTGTGTTTCGACCGCGAACAAGCCTCCGTTTCTCACCGTTGAGCAGGCCGCAGCGCACACATGGACTCCTGATCCGAAGGACTGGGATTGGATGAAACGGCATTCTTCCGATCGCGCGGCGACGGTGGAGTTTACGGGGCTGGATGAGGGCGGGCGGGCAGTGAGCCACGGGCGCGTGACGCTGACGACATCGAGAGATCCGGTGGGTGCGCCGATTTTCTATCGCGACGTGCCGCTGATGCCGTCCGAGGGCGCCAAGCACGTGGTGCAGCCGCTTGCGCCATCGAAGCTGAGCTTGATCAGCTGGCGGATTCGCGACATCAGCAAGCCGGAAAGCCGGGTGGTGATGACCGGACAGCACTCCTGCGCCAACTGCCACTCCTTTTCGGCGGACGGCAAAACGATGGGGCTCGATGTGGATGGTCCGGGGAACGACAAGGGCCTGTATGCGTTGGTTCCCGTGGGCAAGCAGATGTCGATTCGCAACCAAGACGTCGTGAACTGGAACAGCGACTTGAGCGTAGGCCAGTCACGCGTGGGGTTCATGTCGCAGGTATCGCCGGATGGGCAGTATGTGCTGACGACGTTTGCAGGGCGGGACCAAAGCATCGGCAGCTCGTACTTTGTTACGAATTTCAGGGATTATCGATTTCTGCAGGTGTTTTATCCCACGCGCGGGATTCTTACCTGGTATAGCCGGGCTACGGGAACGCGGCGGTCTTTGCCGGGCGCCGACGATCCGCGCTATGTGCAGACGGATGGGGTGTGGAGTCCGGACGGGAAGTATGTTGTCTTTGCGCGCGCCGAAGCCAAAGAGCCGCATCCGGAGGGAGTTCCGCTGCCCCTCGAGGCAAACGATCCGAATGAGGTGCAAATCCAGTACAGCCTCTATCGGGTTCCTTTCAACGAGGGCAAAGGAGGCGTGGCGGTGCCGATCGCCGGCGCGTCGAACAACGGCATGAGCAACAACTTTCCCAAGGTATCGCCGGATGGCAAGTGGATTGTCTTCGTGAAATGCCGCAATGCGCAACTGATGCGGCCCGATAGCGAGCTGTACATTGTTCCGGCTGGCGGAGGCGTAGCACGCCGGATGCGGAGCAACACATCGCTGATGAACTCCTGGCACAGCTTTTCGCCGAATGGCCGGTGGATGGTGTTTTCGTCGAAGAGCCGGTCGCCCTATACGCAGATGTACCTGACGCATATCGACGAGGAGGGCAACGATTCTCCGGCAATCCTGATCGATCACAGTACGGCGGCGAACCGCGCGGTCAACATACCCGAGTTTGTGAATATTCCAGCCGATGGGATCGAGGCGATCGCCACGCCGGCAACGGAACTTTACAAGGTGATGGACGAGGCCTCGAGCTTGTTGGATACGGGAGACAAGGCTGCGGCGCTGGAGGCCTGGGAAAAAGCCGTGAAACTCGGACCGGATGAGCCGCGCGTTTACAACGGATTGGGCATTGCGCTGGCCGCATTGGGGCGCGGCGAGGAGTCCGCGGCGAATTTCCGCAAAGCGGCCCAGATGCACGAAAATTTCTTCGAGGCGTATTACAATCTCGGGTCGGTCGAGCTGAAGTTGCACCGGCTCAATGAAGCGATCGATGCGATGCAGAATGCGGTGCGCATCCGGCCCTGGTTTTACCAGGCGCATGAGGGGCTGGGATTTGCCTACTACATGCAGGGCAAGAGCACTGAGGCCTTGGCTCATTTGCGACTGGCACTGGATGGCGAGCCGGAGCGGGTTTCAGTTCTGACGCTGGCGGCGAGTCTCATGGCGACTTCTCCGAATGCCACCTTGCGCAATGGAACCGAGGCTGTGACCCTGGCCGAGCGCGCCGAAGAACTGACCAAGGGCGCGGATGTGCCGACGCTGGATACGCTTTCGGCGGCGTACGCCGAGAACGGACAGTTCGATCGGGCGAAGGAGACGGAGGAACGGGCAATTGCGCTCGAGGAGAAGCAGGCAGATGCGAGCCGGATCAATCGGCTGAAGGCGCATTTAGCGAAGTATGAGGCATACGAGCCGCTGCGCGATCCGCCGGACGACGGAACACTGTGAATCGCAGTCCGAGAGAGAAAAAATGAGCGCGGCGCAGGTGCCGCGCTCGATCTGTGTGGCCCTCCATTAGATCTGTTTCCCGGCCCATCGGCCACGCCGGAAGAGCACCACGCCGGCCGCGGCCATGGCGCACTCCGCAATCACGACCGCGAGAAAGCCGCCCTCGGCCCGCATCCGAAGGGTCACTGCCAGGATCCAGGCCAGCGGTAATTCCAGCACCCAGAAGCCGAAGAAGTTGACCCACGTTGGCGTCAGCGTATCGCCCGCACCGTTGAAGGCCTGCAGCATGACCATGCCGTACGCATAGCCGATGTTGCCGCAGCTCAGCGTGCGCAGTGCGACCGCAGCGATCGGCACGACCGTCGGGTCGTCCACAAACAGCCTCACGACAGGCGTGGCAAATACGAAGAAGAACACGCCGATGATCCCGAGGAAGAGCATGTTATAGAAGCCGGTGCGCCAAACCGCCAGCGCGGCGCGATCTGGCCGCTTGGCGCCGAGGTTCTGTCCCACCAGTGTCGCCGCCGCGTTGCTCAGTCCCCACGAGGGCAGGATGAAGAAGATGACAATGCGGATCGCCACTGTATAGGCCGCGACCGCCGAAGCGCCAAACAGCGCGATGATCCGGACCAGCCCGATCCAGCTCACGTGCGAAATCCCGAACTGCAAAATGCCGGCGAGCGAGACGCGTAACAGCCGCGTCATCACGCGGAGATTGAAACGCAGATGCCGCGCCAAAACATGAATGCGCTCTGTCCCTTTCAATAGCCGGTAGAACTGGTAAAGAACGCCGATGCTGCGGCCGGTGAAGGTCGCCAGAGCGGCGCCGGTCACGCCCAGATGCGGAAACGGACCGAGGCCGAAGATCAGGCACGGGTCGAGGATCAGGTTAATGATGTTCGACACCCACAGCAGGCGCATCGCGATCGCCGCGTCTCCAGCCCCGCGAAAGATGGCGTTGTTGAGGAACAGCATGATGATCGCCCCGCATCCGCCCAGGGCGATGCGCGCATAGCCCGACCCGCCGGCGACAATCGCGGGCGACGCGCCCATGAGCCCAAGCAATTGCGGCGCAAAGATCCCCGCCGGAATGCCCACGCCGAGCGAAATCAGCAGTCCGAGCCCGATGGCCTGCACGGCGGCGATGGCGGCGTCGTCAGGATCTTTCTCGCCGATGCGCCGCGCTACCATCGCGGTTGTCGACATGGCGATGCCCATGCCGATCGCCATCACCAGGGCCAGCATCGATTCGGTCAGGCCCACCGTCGCCACCGCGCTCGCGCCCAGCCGGCCCACCCAGAACACATCGACCACGGCAAACAGCGACTCAAGCACCATCTCCAGCACCATGGGGATGGCGAGCAGGAAGATTGACCGGTTCATGCTTCCGGTCGTGTAGTCCTGGTGTGTGCCGCGGAGCGCTTCACGCACCGAGGCCCAAAGGCCGCGCGCCGGCGCGGCTGCAGTCAACACTTCGCCTGCCGACTGCTCGCCGGCCGGCCGCTGAACGGTCGTCTCAGAGCTCGACATACAAGAACTCCATGCGCCATGCGCGGGGCATGGCAGAGGAAATGGGGTCATGCTGCGGAGATCAGAGGTTGTGCAGGATCACCCCGGGGCTGAAGTGGACCTCGGGGCAAAGCAGGTAGGATTCCCGAGGCAATGTTCAGCGAATGCGAAGTCGGACGGCGCTAGGCTGAGGCATTGTTCGCTCCAAAGGCCGGATTGACCGGCGGGGTTTCTCAACTATAACCCGGTTTCGGTTTGGCTTCCACACAATCTCGCCAAAATTGGTTTCGTCGGCGAGCCGCAGGGTTATCTTCAAATGGAAACTGGAGTAACCATGTTCTTCGGTTTCGGGATTGTTGCCGTCAATTTCTCCTCCGTATCGTGGAAGCAAGATTCCCATGCGAAGATCCCGTGAAGTCAAGCTCACCCTGCTTGCCGCTGTCGCCCTGTCAGTCACCGGCTGCCGAGAGCGCCGCGACTGCGTCGACGCGCAGAACCACATTCGACCTGATGGCTATTGCCAGGCCAGCGACAGCCATTCCCTTGGCTACCACTACGTCTACGGCGGCTCGACAGGAGGCCACGTAGGAGACACAGTCGTCGGCGGCAGCGCGACTCCGCGCGGCGGGTTTGGCGCCTTTGGCGGCGGCGGCGATGCCGCGGGAGGCGAATAGATGCGACGCCGCACCGTCACGCCGCGCGCAGACTGGCAGGCCCGCGTCGAAAAGATCGGCCTGACCTTCCATACCCTGGCTGACGGTTCGCCTTACTGGGACGAGACGGCCTATTGGGAATTTTCCGCGCGCGAAATCGACAAGCTCGAGGCAGCCACCGCAGAGATCCAGCGCCTTGCGCTCGCGGCCGGAGACGCCATCCTCGACCAGAACCGGCTCGAGCAGATGGGCATTCCCGGCGCGGCCCATGCCGCCATCCGCGCCGCCTGGAACGCCGAACCGCCCGCACTCTACGGGCGCGTTGACCTGGCCTACGACGGCGACACCATCAAGCTGCTCGAGTACAACGCCGACACCCCGACCGGGCTTGTCGAGGCCGCGGTCGCGCAATGGTATTGGCTGCAGGACTGCTTCCCCACCAGCGACCAGTTCAATTCCCTGCACGAAAAACTCATCGCCAAGTGGAAAGACCTCGACGACTACACCACCCACCCCATCTACTTCGCCGATGCCGGCAGCGAAGAAGACGCCATGACCGTCGCTTACCTGCAGGACACGGCGCAGCAGGCCGGCCTGCGCACGCGCCACCTGCGCATGCACCAGATCGGCTGGGACGCGAAACATGGAGCCTTCGTCGATCTCGACAATCGCCCCATGGGCACCCTCTTCAAGCTCTATCCCTGGGAGTGGCTGCTCAGCGAGGCCTTCGGGCCCAACGCGCTCTCCACGCTTCCTCCGGCTTCACGCCTGGTCGAGTATGGGCCGCGCAAAGATCGGCGCATGTGGGGTTCGACGCTCTGGATCGAGCCCATCTGGAAGATGCTCTGGTCGAACAAGGCCCTGCTTGCCATCCTGTGGGAGCTGAATCCCGGTCACGAGTTGCTGCTGCCCGCGTATCTCGATGGGCCACGCGACCTGAAAAGCTACGCGCGCAAGCCCTTCTTTGGACGCGAAGGGCAGGGCATCGCGATCGTGCGCGACGGGAGCATCGTCGAAGGCGCGCCTCCGGCCGCGCTTTCTTCGGGAGTCGTGTACCAGGCATTGGCATCCATGGCTTCAGCCGGCGGAAAGACTGCCGTTTTCGGCTCATGGCTTGTCGATGGCGAGCCCGCCGGTATGGGCATCCGCGAATCGAAGGGGCTCATCACGAACAACACCAGCTGTTTCGTGCCGCACCTGTTCAACTGAGCGGAGCATCACGGATTTGTAGGGTCGTCCTTGACCAGCGGATCGGGTCGCTTGCCGAGGCCACCGGCAAGCGCACCGATTTGGAACTTTGGCCAGGTTGTTGGAATTGGCTTGACACTCGCCCGGGGCCATTCGATGGGCAGATATTGCAGTCCGGGAAACTGGTTTTGGGCAATGGCCGTCCCAGGCGAGCCGATATAGGATTGCGGAGGACGCAGGATGATCTGCGGGTCGATCCGGGCATCTCCCAGCGGAATCAGCGGCTTCGGTACCGGGCGATCCATCTGCGCGTAGGGCATCCCCCTGAGCGTGCCCCACTGTGGCGGCAGCCTGCTGAACTCTTTCCCTAGTGTGCTCCACGTGGAGGGCGGCTGACCGGGGATATCTGGATTCGAAGATGCCTGGCCAAAGGCCAGTTGCGCACAGAGCATGAGCGCGAAGAGAGGGAATCGCATGTACACCTCCCGCGTTGCCCCAAAGGATAGCACCGGCGGAAAAGAACCGGTTGCACAGATTTAGACCGCCCCACAGGCACAAAGGGAAGGATTTTCGCAGCGCAGATTGCCGAAAAACCGTACGCCATCTCCCCTCCGGGTCGAGTGGTTTGGGGATCACGTTAGTGGTGAAACACGGCGGACAGATGCGTGGAATTTCGCAGTTCTGTGCCTGCGCGATTTGCAGCTCGAGTTGCGCAGTTTACCGCCTTTACGCTGAATTCTTCGCAAATCGCATGTGCCAGGCGTACCGGCCATCACAATTGTTCCACGTGGAACAATTGTGATGACCGCAGGAGCGCATCGGCCCGCCCCGCAGGTGCTACTGCCTGGACGGCCAGTCCCCGCGCCGCAGGTGCAAGCGGGGTGATGGCTACTCCTCTTCTTCCTCGACCGGCCGCTTGGCGTTCGCCAGGATCTTCTCGGCCACCTGCGCGGGCACGTAATCGTAGTGATCCATCTCCATGCGGTAGCTCCCCTTGCCCTGGGTCATCGACGTAAGCTGCGTGCCGTAGGTCAGCATCTCCGCCATCGGCACTTCCGCATTGATCACGGTTGTGCGCCCCTTCGACTCCATGCCTTGCACGCGCCCGCGCCTTCCGTTCAAGTCGCCCATCAACGTGCCGGCAAATTCATCCGGCGCCTCGATCGCAACCTTCATCACCGGCTCGAGAAGACACGGTTTCGCCTGCTCCATTGCTTTCCTGAAGGCGATGCGTCCTGCAGTCTTGAACGAGAGTTCGTTCGAGTCCACCTCGTGATAGCTGCCGTCGTAGAGCGTCACCCGGAAGTCAACGACGGGATAGCCGGCAAGAAATCCGCGCGACGCAGATTCGATGACGCCCTTCTCGACGGCGGGAATGAATCCCTTGGGAATCGCGCCGCCAAAGATGTCGTTGACGAATTCGAACCCGCCGCCGCGCGCCAGCGGCTCCATTTTGATCTTGCAGTCGCCGAATTGCCCGTGGCCGCCGGACTGCTTCTTGTGCCGGCCCTGCGCATCGGCCTTGCCGCGAATGGTCTCGCGATAAGGCACCTTCGGCGCCTTGAGCGTGACCTCGGCGTGATAACGCTTCTTCAAGCGCGACACAATGGTTTCAATGTGCGGCTGTCCCGCGCCGGCGATCAGGAACTCGTTGGTCTGCGGATCGCGATAGAAACGAATCAGCAGATCCTCTTCCATCAGCTTGTGAATCGCGGGAGCCAGTTTGTCTTCGTCGGCGCGCGTCTTGGGCTCGATCGCATACGTCATTGCCGGCTCGGGCAGCGTGAAGAGCTCTACCTGGATGTCCGCGCCCTTCAGCCCCAGCGTATCGCCGGTGAAGGTGTCGCGCAGCTTGGCGACTGCGCCCAAATCGCCGGCGTGCAGCTCCACGACTTCGACGGCCTTGCGCCCCTGCATCACGCTCAAGTGCGAGAAGCGCTCCTGCCCGCGACGCGTGTAGTTCTCCAGCGTTGCGTCATTCTTCACCACGCCGCTCACAACCTTGAAGAACGTAATGCGCCCGGTAAAGGGGTCTGACATGGTCTTGAAGACGACCACCGCCGCCGGCTCGCGATCATCCACCTTGCGGCTCGCGGAGCCGGGCACGACGGCCGTGCCGCTCCCGCCGCCGTCGGCGGCGACAGCCTGCATCGCCGGCGCTTTCACGGGCATGGTCCCGCGCTCGATCGGCGCAGGCGCGTAAACCTTGATGAAGTCGAGCAGGTGGTCGGTGGCGACATTGGCCTCGCCGCTGGTAAACAAAACCGGGAAGATGCGGTCCTCGCGAATCGCCTCGTGCAGCGCGGTGATCAGGTGCTGCTCAGGGATGGTGCCCTCGGCAAAAAACTCCTCCATCAACTCGTCTTTGCCCTCGGCCACCAACTCCACCAGGGCCTCATGCGCAGCCTTGGCTGCTCCGGTCAGTGTGGCAGGAATCTCGCCGATCTTGCCTTGGCCGCCTCCGCCATGCGTGTAGTAGAACGCCTCCATCGTGACCAGGTCGACGACGCCGTGGAATCCTTCCGCGTCGCTAATCGGCAGCTGCACCGGCACGCACTGGCGGCCCCAGCGCTCATGCAAATCTTCAATCAGCGCGCTCAATCCGCCGCTGCCGCCCGCCTTGGGGTGGTCCATCTGATTGATGACCACGAAGCGCGGCACGTTGGCTTCCTCGGCGTACTTCCACACGCGCTCGGTCACCGGCTCGATGCCGTTCTGCGCGTTCACCACCACCGCCGCGGCCTCAACGGGAAGCAGCGCGGCGCGCGCCTCGTGGGTGAACATATGAAAGCCAGGGGTATCGACAAAATTGATCTTGGCGCCTTGCCACTCGGCAAAGGCGACGGCATTCTGCATGGTGATGCCGCGGGCGACTTCTTCTTCGTCGTAGGCGGTTACGGCCGAGCCATCCTGCACGCGGCCCTGGGTTGGCGTGGTCTTCGCGGCATGCAGCAGAGCGGCGATTAAGGTGGTTTTGCCGCTGTGCGCATGCCCCACTACAGCTACGTTGCGGATCTCACTTCCCTGATACGTTTTCATGGTGCTTCTCCTCTGCCTGCGGCAGGGCGGCGGCCCTCCGCAGGCCCGCGGGCCGAAGTGCGCGGGAATTGAAGTTGGGGGATTGGATTGAGTTGGGTGGCGAGGAAGGAGTGCAAACCGGTTGCGCAGAAAACCGTTTGGGCGTCCCTGCGGACGTCACCGGGTCCGGATTGCCGGGCTCGAGGGCCCAGTCTGCCGTCTTCCTCGTCCATACGGAGAGTCTCCGGCAGGCGTCCGGGGGACGGCATGGAGTATCCACCGGGCGTCTTGCTGTAAGACCACGGATGCTATCACACCCGATATATGAACGTCCTGTGACAATTCACACTCTGGGTCAGCTCGATTGCAGTGGGTCAGATACGAATCCCGCACTGGACTGGGAACTCACCAGTGAAGGACGGGGAGGAGGCTGGAGTAGTCATCGGTCCAGAGCTTTAGCCCGGGCCTGGGCCTGGCGGGACGGGCTTTCGCGGCGACTTCCGGCTGGGCAAAGAAGGCGGCGTCGTCCGAAACCAGGACCCAGGTGGCGCCGAACTCGCCGATCTCATCGTTGGGGCCGGTCGCAACGACCATGGCCGTCATGCCGGCTGCTTTGGCCAGGAGGGCAATCGGCGGCTCGAGATTCACATGCTGATTGGAGATATGGAAGGCGATGATTCCGCCGGGGGCGAGGTGCTTGCGGTAGAGAGCCACGGCCTGCGTGGTGAGCAGGTGCAGGGGGATCGCGTCGCCGGAGAAGGCATCGACGACCAGCACATCGAAACCCTGCGGATTTTCGTGGAGCATGGAAAGACGCCCGTCGCCTTCCGCGATCGAAACCTGCGCGCCGGAGTCGCGGATATAGGTGAAGACGTTGTTGGCGATGGGAGCGACCGCGGGGTTGATCTCGTAGAAGCGGACGCGATCGCCGGGGCGCCCGTAAGCGGCCATGGTTCCGGACCCCAACCCGATGACGCCGATGTTGCGGGCGCGGCCTGTGCAACAGAAACGCACGGCGAGGCCGATGCCCGAGTCTTCGGCGTAGTAGCTGGTGGGAGTGCGGCGCAGCTTCTCGGTTCCGAAGTATTGGGTGCCGTGCTGGATGGTGCCATTGGTGAGGACGCGGCGGACCGAGCCCGGGTAGCCGTGATCCTGGCGAACGCGCAGCGTGCCATAGAAGTTTCGCGCGGCGGCGATGGTGTCGTGCAGCGAAGCGATGTGGACCCATGAGACAAGCAGGGCCATCATGCCGCTGGCCACAGCCCAAAGGAGGCGCTGGCTCCAGCCGCCGCGCCAGGTGACGACAAAGGCGAGCAGCGCCGTGACGAGGAAGGTGATGGGGAGATCGTAGTTGAACCGGAAGATCAGTGGAAACGCGATACCGATGAAGGACGAACCGAGCGCTCCTCCGGCGGCGAAGAGGAGATAGAAGAGGGTGGACTCGGAGGGGCGCCTGGGGCGCAAGGCGACCGTCTCAGCGTGGCAAAAGTATCCCGCGACAAAGATCTCGATGAGGAAGAACAGGATGCTGATGCGCAAAGGCAGCGAGACCTCGGTCTTCGACATCATGTAGGCCAGGCTGCCGAGCAGGACGAGCAGGAGGCGCGTGACGAGGCCGCGCGCGAGCAATCCTGGGAATTGGAAAGCGAGAATGATGGTGATGAGATAGGCGGCGAGAGGAAGGATCCACAGGAGGGGGATGGGTGCGACGTTGGCCGTCAGATAACTGGTGACGGCGCTCAGTTGCATCGCCGCGCCCATGGGCAACAGGACCCAGAGCACCTTGTGCAGCAGCGGGGCGGGCGGAGCGTCTTCGTGTTCGTGAGGTTGGGGCGAGCCGGAGGCAACCGCGATGGCCCGGGTCTTTTGCACGAGGATCACGGAAAGGGCTGCGAAGGCGGCGAAGCCGCAGGTCCATGCGATTCGTTGTGCCTGGAGCGTGAAGAAGGGCTCGATGGCGATCGGATAGAGCGCCAGCGCCAGCAGGGAAGCCAGGTTCGACAGCGCGAACAGGCGGTAGGGAATCTTGCCGGACTCGACGCGGGCCCACCATACCTGGAGCAGGGGACTGGTTGCGCCGAGGATAAGGAAGGGCACGCCGATCCAGGTACTGAGCGCGACGAAGACGGTGGTGATGGGGCGTTCTGCCCCGACGCCGACAGCGTAGCTTCGCGCTGCCCATGTGATGGCGGCAGCAGTTGCGAGGAGCAGCAGCAACAGGTGCAGATTCCAGAGCGAACGCCGCGACAACCAATGCGCATAAAGATAGGCGCAGAGCAGGGCGGTTTGGAAGAAGACGAGGCAGGTGATCCAGACAGCCGCCGAACCTCCGAGCAGGGGCAGCAGTTGCTTGCTGGCGATAGGTTCGACGAGAAAGAGCAGAAACGCAGCCAGAAAGACAGCGGCCCCGAAGAGCCAGCGCGAAGAAGACATGCAAACCCTCAGACTAGAGCGCCTCGGAACAGGCAGCTGTCCTGAAGCAACAGGCGGATGCTATCACAGTTGTCGCTTGCGCCAATTCGCGCGAGAGATTGCGCGATCTGTGGTAGATTCGGCTTACTCCTCTTGTCTCAGGCCACGCAAGGAAAGGCGAGGTGCTCGTTGACGGACGAGGCCGGCCAGAAGCTAGAAAAAACCAGCGAGGCGCATGCGGCTGCGAAGTCCGCGCAGCGCAAGGCAGCGTGGCGTCTGTTGCCGATCATTGCGGTTGGGTATGGCCTTGCTTGCATGGACCGCGTGAACGTGAGTTTTGCCGCGCTGCAGATGAATCACGATCTGCATTTCAGCGCGACGATCTATGGATTTGGCGCGGGGCTGTTCTTTATCGGCTACGCGCTGTGCGAGGTGCCTTCGAACCTGCTTCTGTTGCGGTTCGGACCGAAGCGATGGCTTTCGCGCATCCTTTTCACGTGGGGGATTCTCTCGGCGGCCATGATGCTTGTTCGCACGCCGGTGCAGTTCTACACGCTTCGGTTCCTGCTGGGGATGGCTGAAGCGGGATTTTTTCCCGGGGTGGTGTATTACCTGACGCTGTGGTTTCCCAGCCGCATGCGGGCCCGCGCGATCAGCCGCTTTTATATCGCGTTACCGCTGAGCTCGACGGTGATGGGCTCGCTGGCCGGGTGGCTGCTGGGGCTGAACGGCACGCTGGGACTGGCGGGTTGGCAGTGGCTGTTCCTGGTGGAGGGATTGCCGTCGACGTTGTTCGGCCTTGTAATTTTGTGGGGACTGCCGGATGGGCCGGCGCAGGCAACCTGGCTGACGGACGAGGAAAGAACATGCCTGCAGAAGCAGCTTGCTGCGGAGGCGGAACATGCGCACCTGGGGCGCGGAGCGGGCGTGTTGACGGCGCTGCTTTCGCCCAAGGTGTGGATGATCGGGCTCTATTTTTTCTGCGCGCTGACCTGTAACTACGCATTCCAATTCAGCGCGCCGGCTATCTTGCAGGAAGCGACCGGATGGGCGGTGAGCCGCGTGGGCACGTGTATTGCGATGTTCGGCCTGGCGGGCGCGGCGGGAATGATGCTGAACAGCATTCACTCCGATCGCAGGGGAGAGCGGCTCCTGCACTGCATCGTGCCCTGCCTGGTGATGGGTTTGAGTCTCTTTGCAGCGGGAGTTGGCAGGCCGGAGTGGCTGGTGGTGGGCGCGCTTGGCGCAAGCTTTGTTGCGTATAGCGCGATTCTGGGCCCGTCGGTAGCCGTGCCTACGCAGTTCATGGCGGGTCGTGCAGCGGCGGCCGGCATCGCGGCGATGAACACGATCACGATGTTCAGTGGATTTGTGGGGCCGTATTGGATGGGACTGATGAAAGACGCGAGCGGCAGTTATTGGCTGGGATTGCGCGGGCTGCTGATTCCCAGCCTGGGCGCGGTGATTGCGATGCTGATGCTGACGCGCAGCCTGGCGCGCAGCCGTCCTGTGGCAGGGGGCGGTGTTCAGCTGGCGAACGAGACCGCCTGAGCGGGGAGGATCAGACGTTTGCGGTAGCGGGGAGAATCTCGTCGACGTCGACCCACTGTGTGGGGTAGTTGCCGGTGTAGCAGGCGGTGCAGAAGCGATTGCTTTCGCCGTTGTCGCAGCACTTCAGCAGGCCTTCGAGGGAAAGATAGGCGAGAGAGTCGGCTTCGATGAAGTGTCGGATCTGCTCGACGGAGTTGTTGGCGGCGATGAGGTCGCGCTTGCTGGGAGTGTCGACCCCGTAGAAGCAGGGCGAGATGGTCGGCGGGCAGCTGATGCGCAGGTGAACTTCTTTTGCTCCGGCTCCGCGCACCATGCGCACGATCTTGCGGCTGGTGGTGCCGCGAATGATGGAGTCGTCGATGAGGACGACGCGCTTGCCTTCAAGCAGATTGCGGACCGGGTTGAGCTTGAGGCGGACGCCGAAGTCGCGGACGCGCTGCTCCGGCTCGATAAAGGTGCGGCCGACGTAGTGATTGCGAATTAAGCCCATGCGAAACGGAAGGCGAGCTTCTTCGGCGTAGCCAAGGGCGGCGGTAACGCCTGAGTCGGGCACGGGGACGATGACATCGGCGGGCACGCCGGATTCGCGCGCCAGCTGGCGGCCCATCTGGTCGCGGCTTTCCTGCACCCAGCGGCCGAAGATGCGCGAGTCGGGGCGGGCGAAGTAGACATGCTCGAAGATGCAGCTCGACTGGGGGACGCCGGTGGCATATTGGCGGCTGGTGACGCCGTCTTCAGTGACCATGACCAGCTCGCCGGGCAGGACATCGCGCTCGTATTCGGCACGGAGCAGGTCGAAGGCGCAGGTTTCCGAGGCAAAGACAATGGTGTCGGGCCCGTTGGGATTTCGGATGCGGCCCATGGAGAGGGGCCGGAAGCCGCGCGGATCGCGGGCAGCGAAGATACGGTCGCGCGTCATCATGACGATGGAAAAAGCGCCCTCAACCTGCGCCAGCGAGTCGGCGATGCAATCGACCAGCGTGTGCCGGCCGGAGTGCGCGATGAGCTGGACGATGATCTCGGAGTCGGACGTGGTCTGGAAGTAGGCGCCTTCGCGTTCGAGGCGCTCGCGGACATTGCCGAGGTTGACCAGGTTGCCGTTGTGAGCGATGGCAATGAGGCCTTTGGTGGAGTCAACGCGAATGGGCTGGGCGTTGAGGAGGGCGGAATCGCCGGTGGTGGAATAGCGCGTGTGCCCGATGGCCATGGTGCCGGGCAACTTGTGCAGCACGTCTTCGGTGAAGATCTCTGAGACGAGGCCCATGCCCTTGATGTTGGACAGATGCTGGCCGTTAGCCGTGGCGATGCCTGCCGACTCCTGCCCGCGATGCTGCAGGGCATAGAGGCCGAGATAGGCCTGGCGCGCCGCATCGGGATGGCCGTGGACGGCGACGACGCCGCACTCTTCATGCAACGTGTCCCCCGGCTCGACAGGTTGCAGGTAACGGGAATCGGCGGGCACGGTGGAAGGGAGCGAGGGACAAGACTGAACTTCGGCGGTGCGATCAGCCACGCCGTCGATGCCCTGAAAAAGCAGCTGCATCATGCGAGCACCACTTCGTTGTGCAGCGCGGCTTCGAGAGAGTCGGACCAGACGGCGCGTAGCTCGGAGAGCGGTGCGGAGATGAGCGGCTCGCGATCGACGGAGATGATGAGGCGATCGCCGCCTGTTGAGCCGATGCGCGCGACGAGGAACCTGTACTCGTCTGCCAGCTTTTCGATGGCGCCGAGGTGATTCTCGGCCGCGGTAATCAGAAGGGTGGATGCGGGTTCGGCGAAGAGCCCGAAGAGCGGGTGGGCAAGCAGCGATTGATCCTGGTCGACGGTCGCACCGATGTTTTTTGCAAAGGCAGCCTGAGCGAGGGCGGCGGCGATGCCTCCGTCGGAGATGTCGCGAGCGGAGCGGATGAGTTTGCGGTTGGCAAGGCCGCGCAGGAGGGTGTGCAAGTCGCATTCGGCGTCGAGGTCGAGTGCGGGGGGCTTGCCCCATAGCGCGCCGAGGATGGCCTTGGCGTAGTCGGAAGACCCGAAGGCGATGAGTTCGTCGTTGGCCTCTTCGTCGGTCGCATCCGGGACCGGTTTCGGCTCGGATGCCTCCTGGGTTGCGGGCAGGGGGTACTGGCTGATTGGGAGCGGTTCGAGAGGCACCTCGAGATTGGGGTCGGGAGCCTTGCCGCGGGGAATCGGCCACAGCAGCAGGACCGCGTCGCCGGCTTTTTGAAAATCCGCCGGGACTGCCTTGGTGACATCGTCGAGAATGCCGACGATGCCGAGCACCGGGGTTGGATAAATGCCTTCGCCCCTTGTCTCGTTATATAAGGATACGTTGCCGCCGGTGATCGGCGTGCCCAGGGCGGTACAAGCTTCGGCGATGCCGTCGATGGCCGCCGAGAGCTGGGCCATGATTTCGGGCTTCTCGGGATTGCCGAAGTTGAGGCAGTTGGTAGCCGCGATGGGTGTTGCGCCGGTGCAGGCGACTTTGCGGGCGGCTTCGGCAACGGCGTGCATCGCACCCAGCTTCGGATCGAGGTAGCACCAGCGCCCGTTGCCATCGAGCGCCATGGCGAGACCGCGCTCGTGTTTTTCAGATCCGTGTTCCCTGGTCCCTGTTCCCTTGATGCGCATCACGCCGGCTTCGCCGCCCGGTCCCTGCAGGGTGTTGGTCTGCACCATGGTGTCGTACTGCTCATGGACCCAGCGCTTGGAGCAGAGATTCGATGAGGACAGGAGTTTCTTCAAGTCCGCGGTGTAGTCGCGGTCCTTTGCCAACTCGGCGAGCGCGTCGGCAGGCGGATCGAGGGGAGCCGGCGTCTTCCATGTGCCGATGGGCCGGTGGTAGAGGGGCGCATCGTCGGTGAGAGACTGGTTGGGAATGTCGGCAACGAGTTCGCCGTGATGGCGAATGCGCAGGCGGGGCTCGGGTTCAACGGTTCCCACAATCACCGCGTCGAGTCCCCATTTTCCGAAGACGCGCAGGACCTCTTGCTCACGCCCTTTTTCGGCCACGAGGAGCATGCGCTCCTGGCTTTCGGAAAGCATGATCTCGTAGGCGCTCATGCCGGTTTCGCGCTGGGGAACGCGGTCCAGTTCGACGTCGAGGCCTACGCCGCCGCGCGCGCCCATCTCGCAGGTGGAGCAAGTGAGCCCCGCAGCGCCCATGTCCTGAATGCCGACGATGGCGCCGGTTTTCATGGCTTCGAGGCAGGCTTCGAGGAGGAGCTTTTCCATGAAGGGATCGCCGACCTGCACGTTGGGGCGTTTCTGCTCCGAGCCTTCCTTGAACTCTTCGCTGGCCATGGTGGCGCCGTGGATGCCATCGCGACCGGTCTTGGCGCCGACATAGATCACCGGGTTGCCGGTGCCCGAAGCCTTGGCGTAGAAGATCTCGTCCTTGCGCACAAGACCAAGAGCGAATGCATTCACGAGGGGGTTGCCGGAATAGCAGGCTTCGAACTTGGTTTCGCCGCCGAGATTGGGTACGCCGAAGCAGTTGCCGTAGCCGGCGATGCCGCTGACCACGCCTTCGACGATGGAGTGATTTTTGCGGACCAATTCACTTTCGGCGCCTTCCGATTCACGGATTGGCCCGAAGCGCAGCGAATCCATGACTGCCAGCGGGCGGGCGCCCATGGTGAAGATGTCGCGCAGAATGCCGCCGACGCCAGTGGCGGCGCCCTGGTGGGGCTCGATGTAGCTGGGGTGATTGTGGCTTTCGATTTTGAAGGCGCAGGCCCAGCCATCGCCCACGTCGATGATGCCCGCGTTCTCTCCGGGTCCCTGAACCACGCGCTCGCTCTTGGTGGGCAACCGTTTCAGATGGACGCGGCTGGATTTGTAGGAGCAGTGCTCGCTCCACATCACGCTGTAGATGCCAAGTTCGGTGAGCGAAGGGACGCGCCCGAGGGCGGCGAGGATGCGGTCGTACTCCTCGGCAGTAATGCTGTGCTGCGCCAAGAGCTCTGGTGTGACTGCAACCGGCTCAGGGACGACTGCAGAGGAGGCAGGAGTCATCACGGTTGTCCTTATTGTCGCATGGGAACGGCGAAGCGAAGCGAAGGACTGGGTGTGGAAAGCGGGGCGCGAAAGCCGGAGGCGGGCGGGTCCGAGGCTTTTCCCGAATTGGAAATGCGTAACTTGCTGATTGCAAAATCGCTCAATCGCGAGGGCAGAGATTTTGAGGCGCGGCGGTTGATTGCGCGATCGGGAGGGAGGGTGGAAGCAGCCGCCGTGTCGAGATGGTTGACATTGCTGTTCGCCACTCCCATTATATGGATACGCCATATGTGGGAGTGAGCCATGATGCCTGAACTCGATTGGAAAAAGGTGAGCGCGGAGCTTCTGATCCTGTCTCTGGTCGAAGCTCGGCCCAGGCACGGCTACGAGATATCCAAACTCATCGAGCAGCGCTCCGGCGGGACGGTCCGCTTCTATGTCGCCTCTCTCTATCCATTGCTTTATCGCCTGGAGAAACGCGGACGGATTCAAGGTCGGTGGGTGGAAAAGAGCGGCCAGCGGCGCCGGCGCTATTACCGGCTGACATCGGAGGGGCACAAGGTTTTGGCGTCGCAGCGCCGCGGGTGGCGGGCATTTGTGGAGGCAGTGAACCGGATTACGGAGGCAGAACATGCCTGACTGGAAAGAGGAAGTTACCGAGTGGCTATCATCTCTGCGGCTGGACTCAACGCGCGAGATCGTCGAGGAGCTATCGCAGCATCTCGAGGATCGGTACCAGGAGTTGATTGCGGGCGGGGCGACGGACGAGGAGGCGCGCCGCGAGGTGTTGATGGAACTGAAGGACGAGAATCTGCAGGTGGAGGAGCTGCGGAAAGCGCCGCAACGGCGAGCGGCGGGTGGAAGCAGCGGACCTAACTTCTTCACGAACCTCTTGCAGGACCTGCGTTACGCGCTTCGCCAGTTCAAGCGTAATCCCGGCTTTGCCGCCGTGGCGATTCTTACACTTGGGTTGGGGATCGGCGCCAGCACGGCGATCTTCAGCGTGATCGACAATGTGCTGCTCGAGCCGTTCCCCTACAAAGACGCCCGGCACATTGTCTATCCGCGCATTCACGGCAGCACCCAGAGCCCCGATGAGGGGCGGCAAGGTTTCAGCTCGGATGAGTTGCTGGAGTTCGCGCGGCAGAACCGTTCGTTTGAGAGCGTGATTGGCACGGGTGACGACCCGGTGCTTTACAAGCATGGAGCGGGGGTCGAATGGCTTTACGGGGCCGATATGACGCCGGGCTCCTTCGAGTTTTTCGGTATGCCGGCGTTGTACGGCCGGGTTTTGCAACCTGCAGATTACAAGCCGGGAGCGCCGCCGGTATTCGTGCTGCGCTATAAGGCATGGAAAGGGCGCTTCAACGGGGATCCAAGCGTGCTGAACAAGGTTTTCGTGCTGAATGGGACGGCACGAGCTCTGGTAGGCATCATGCCCCCGCGCTTCGGCTGGTATGACGCCGATTTGTGGATTCCGAAAGTGCCTCATCCTGGGGAGTCGACGGGTTACGCGGGGTTACCGCAGCGATGGTTTGTACTGGGAAGACTAAAGCAGGGCGTCTCGACGACGCAGGCCGCGGCAGACGTAAGTGGGGTCCTCCATCGCATGGCCAAACTCCGCCCGCAAGACTATCCCGACGAGTTTCAGGTGTTTGTTGCGCAGATCGGGCACTCGGTTGTGGGGCATTTTGAGTCCACGCTGTACACGGTTCTGGCTGCGGTCGGATTGCTTCTATTGATAGGCTGTGTCAACGTCGCAAACCTGATGCTGGCGCGAGCCACCTCGCGAGAGAAGGAGTTCGCGTTGCGGGTGGTGTTGGGAGCGCGCCCGTCGAGACTGGTGCGGCTTCTGCTGGTAGAGAGTCTCGTTTTAGCGATTGGCGGGGCCGTACTGGGTGTGCTGATCGCATTCGGAGGCCTGAAACTGATTGTCGTGACGATGCCGCCCGACCTGATCCCGGCGGAGTCGGTGATTGGATTGAATGCGCAGGTACTGGCCTTCACGCTGGTTCTGGCTTTCGTGACGCCGCTGATCTTCGGGTTGGCGCCGGCCCTTCAAGCAGCGCGCCGCGACCAGAACGATCGTCTGCGGGACATGGGAAGGGGCGTGATTGGCGGCTCAGGGAAGGCGCGCTTGCGCGATGCGGCGGTCGTGATGGAAGTGGCGGTGTCGCTAACGCTGCTGGTGGGCGCTGGGCTCCTGATGCATAGCTTTGTGGCGCTACGGCAGGAGCGTTTGGGACTTCAGGCGGACCACGTCTTCGAGACGGCGTTGCTGTTGCCGCCCGATCGCTACAAGACTTCCGGGCAGGTGAGCAGACTCTTTCAACCGTTATTGGAACGCGTGAAGACAATCCCCGGCGTGACCGACGTGGCCGAGTCAAGCTCAGTACCGCCTCAGGCCAGCCAGAGCAGCAAGGTTGAAATCTCCGGCGACTCACCCGCAGAACAAAGGGACACGCAGGCGCAGAACATCAGCGCAACCTATTTCCGCGTGCTGCGCATTCCGTTCGAGCAGGGGCGTCCGTTTACCGAAGAGGAAGTCAACGACGCGCGGCACGTAGCGATCGTGAATCGCACGTTTGTGTCAGCGTATCTTTCCGGCGGCGACCCGGTTGGGCGTCGCATCAGGCTCACTAGCCTCGAGGACGTAGCCGATCCGGCTCGCGAGCCCTCGTTCCAAATTGTCGGAGTGGTCGGGGATGTTGCCAATCAAGGCGCACCGGGCTACGGGCAGGGGGGCCTGCAAGCTCCGCTTAAGCCGCAGGTGTGGATCCCGTACACCATCACGGGTTCGGGGCAGCATTATCTTGTGGTGCGGTCGGCGCAAACGCCGATGGGGGTGATGGATGAAGTGGAGCAGGCAGTATGGGCAAATGATTCCGGGGTGGCGCTGATCTACCCCGACGCACTGGAGCACGCCATCAGCAAGGGATTATATGCGGGTCCTCGTTTTGCGTTGCTGTTGATGATCATCTTCGGATGCGTGGGCCTGGTTCTGGTCACGGTAGGGGTTTACAGCGTGCTGGCGTACACCACGGCGCAGAGAACTCATGAGATCGGGATCCGCATGGCTCTCGGAGCGGAACGCGCCAACGTTCTTCGGCTGGTGATGGCTGCGGGCCTGCGGCTGGTGGCCGCGGGAGTTGTGGTCGGACTGCTGGCGAGCCTGCTGCTGGGGCGGGCCATCGAAGGCCAGCTCTGGCGGGGGGTGAAACCCTACGATCCGCTGACCCTGGCAGGCACGGTTTTGTTGCTGCTGGCTACCGGCGTGTTCGCTTGCTGGATTCCGGCACGAAGAGCGGCAGGGGTGGATCCGATGGTGGCGCTGCGCTACGAATAGCCAGAGTGCGGCCCCAGGCAGACGCAAGCGCACGGTGTTTCAGAGGGCGGCGTCGGTGAAGTTGGTGACGGGCGTTGCCGGATTTGTGAGGAAACGAGGACCCGGCCGGCAGGATTGTCGGCCGCCGGCGGGGTCACGAAACCGTGCCATCATGCTGTAATTGATCGGGTGTGCTGTTTCCGGCGCTGCTCGCTTGCCTTCATGATTTGGCTCATGTCGCCTGCCGGCCGGATCTCGAAGATGCTGCCGAATTGCAGCGCGGGGTGCTGCGCGATCAGCTGCGCCGCATGATTCATGTCGCGCGCCTCGAGCAGGAGAATGCCGCCGAGTTGTTCCTTGGTTTCGGCATAGGGACCGTCGGTCATTGCGACTTTGCCGTTTTTTGAGGAGACGGTCAAGGCGGTTTCCGGCCCCTGCAGGGCCTCGCCGCCGGCCCAATTCCCGTTGGCGCGAAGATGGTCGTCGTAGGCGAAGCACACATCGAACATCTCGTTGCGCTCGAACTCCGGCATGTTCTCGAATTTCGCTTTGTCGTAGTAGCCCAGGCAGATGTATTTCATGATTTTTCTCCTTGAGTGGGGTTGGCGCCCTTGCGCGGGCGCAGTGGGGTCGGACTACTCGTGATGCATGGATGCCGCGGTTCCATCAGACCAATTCGCAACCATGACCAGGTCCACAAGAATCGGCGGCAGCCCCTTGGTCTGCGAGGGGTCCTGCGAGATAAACCAGTAGGGGGCCGACATCACGGGCGAGCCCGGGGCTGCGGTGCCCTTCGCATCTTCTACCGCGGAATAAAACATGACGTGAGGCATGTTGTGGGCTCCCTGGTCTGTCAAATACGACGACTTGGACATCATGTAATCCATCGCGCCGCTCTCAAGGCCCGGCAGCTGCTTCTTCGCGCAGGCGGCTTTGACGGCCGACACCATCTCCGCCTTCGACCGGCCGGCCATCGCCAGTTTTGCTCGCAGAGAAATGATCGGAATGATCGATCGCGCAGCCTGCGGGTTCATGCAATCCGCGGCCTTCACCTTCGGACTCCAGAATTCGGGCCAGTCAAACATTCCGGTCCAGCCGCGCCCCACGATGCACACAAAGCCGTTTTTGCCTTCGATTGCCGTCTCGTAACCCTGCCGTCCCAGAACCAGCACCGTCGCGTCGCGGGAGATAGAATCCGGCGCCGCACTGCGCGCGAGGGCGATCTCTTCATTTCGGTCCATGAGGTATTGCTCGACCGGGGCCATCTTCGGATATGAATCCTGCGACCGCGCCGGGTGCGATGCGCCGAATACAACAAGCAGTGCCAGGCTTCTGATCGCGATTGCGTAAGGCTTGATCGTTTGCATTGTTTCCTCCTCATTTCGTGAGAGGCCGGCAGCACAGCTTTGTCCGACTCATCCACGAGTGCTTCGGCTTCTAGTCGTCGGGCAGTGAGAAATTCGACAGGAGTTACGATTTTTTTTAATTCCTCTCAGGTCTGTGGGTTTCCATCTTCAAACGCGAGAGACCTCACCCCATCGGCAAGGCCTTTCGATGGGGCCCGGACCGCGTATCCTCGATCGCGCTTATTCGGGAGAGGGAAAGAAGAGCAGCTCTCGGACCTCGCCCACCGCGTCGCAGGTGATGGCGCCCTTTTTCGCCCACTTAAGCGCCTCGTCGAGGTTCGGGCATTCCAGGATCCAGAAACCACCCATGTGTTCCTTGGTTTCGGTGTAGGGGCCGTCGGTGACGAGCACCTTGCCATCCGTCTGCTTGCGCACCGTCTTTGCGGCAGCGGGCGGTGCGATGCCGCAGGCGAACTTCCGGACACCGGCGGCGATCATTTCGCGGTTAAGGGCGTGAATCTCTTCGATCATCGCTTCGGTGACGGAGGAGGGGTCGAAGTTGTCAGGGAGGTAGTTGCAAACGAGATATTGAGGCATGACTTTTCTCCTTGGTTGCCACGGGTTGTTTAGTGATTTGCGAGGGCCGCGCTTTTTGCACTCAGAAAGCGAAGCGCATCGTTCTTTTGTCCTATAGTCGTCGGGAAGGACGAAATTCGACAGCCTGGCAAATTTTTATTTGAGCTGCCGGATGCGCTCCTGCAGGAATTGCCGCTCCGGCTCCTGTTGGGTCAGGGCCAACGCCTTCTCATACGAAGCGCGGGCCTCGGCGGTCCTTCCCAATCTTCGGCACATCTCGGCGCGGGCCGAGTGGGCGAGGTAGTAATTCGCCAATTCGCCGTGCTCCATTGCAGCTTCGATGTGCGCCAGGCCCGACTGGGGTCCATCGCGCATGGCGATGGCCACGGCGCGGTTGAGATGCACCACCGGTGAAGGTTGCATGCGCACGAGCTGGTTGTAAAGCGCGACAATGTGCGGCCAGTCAGTGGCCGGGGCGGATTCAGCCTGGGCGTGCACGGATGCGATCGCAGCCTGCAGCGTGTAAGGGCCGAAGCGCCGTGAACCCAGAGCTCTCTCGACCAGTGCCACACCTTCGGCGATCTGCTCGCGGTTCCAGAGCGAGCGATCCTGATTCTCCAACAAAACCAGCTCTCCGGTGGGCGAGGTGCGCGCGGCGCGGCGCGATTCCTGCAGGAGCATCAGGGCAAGCAAGCCGATCACTTCCGGGTCCGGCTGGACCTCCATCAGGAGGCGCCCGAGGCGAATTGCCTCGGCGGTAAGTTCGGCGCGCGTTACCTCCGCTCCTGCGCGGGCCGAGTAGCCTTCGTTGAACACGAGGTAAACGACCTGCAGCACTGCGTCGAGGCGCTGGGGCAACTCCTGCGGCCCCGGCACGTCGTAGGGAATCTGTGTCTCACGGATCTTAGTCTTGGCGCGCACGATGCGCTGCGCGAGAGTCGCGGGCGTGATGAGAAACGCTCGGGCAATTTCCTCAGTGGTGAGGCCGCAGATTTCGCGCAAAGTGAGCGCGACCTGCTGTTCGGGAGGCAGGTCGGGATGGCAACAGGTGAAGATCAGGCGGAGGCGATCGTCCTCGATCTCTTCGTCGTCCGCATCCCCCGGCGCGGCGCTGGCGCGCGACTCGATGTGCGCGATGAGCTCTTGCTGCGCTCCATCGAAACGTGCCCGGCGGCGCATGCCGTCGATTGCCTTGAAGCGCGCGGTCGAAATGAGCCAGGGGCGAGGCTTGTCGGGGAGGCCGGAGCGGGGCCAGGACTCGAGAGCTGCAGCAAAAGCCTCGTGCATGGACTCTTCGGCGAGATCGAGATCTCCAAGGAGCCGCACGAGGGTTGCGAGCACCCGGCCCGATTCGGAGCGATAGAGAGACTCGATGGTCCGGCTGATTGATTCAGGTGCGGGCGGCATCTACGCCAAACTAGCAAACGGAGCGGCTCGGCACAACTGCGCCGAGCGCCA
>DATJMC010000042.1:0-34936 GCA_035508975.1 Occallatibacter sp. | reverse complement strand
GCCGCGCTTCTCGATGCGAAGGCGATGGGGCGGCTCGATGTTGAGCTCGATGTCTTGCGTCGAGGCGCCGGGGGCGGTGCGGTATTGGATAGCAGTCAGGCCCGAGCCGTGTTGCGCGGCATCGACGTAAACGCTGTCCGCGTCAAGGTTCTGGCGGAACATGAGGAGCATTTTGCGATGAGGGTTGGGAGTGCCGCTGGAGTCGGGGAAGGTCATGTCGGCGGTGAGGGCGAGGTCGCCGGAGACTTTCTTCCAGACGAAGTGAAAGGCATCGGTCGGACCCCAGAGGTTGGCGCCCGCGGAGGAGATGGTGTAAACACGGCTGGCGGGATCGTAGGCAAGGGTCCCGGGGGGAACGACGCTGCCGACGTCGGACTGGTTCTCGAAGATGCCGAGAGAGGACTGGGCGGCGATCGGGTGAGCGGAGCAGAAAAGCAGAGGCAAGAAAAGAGCGATGCGGGTGCGGATGAGCCGGCCCATGCGGATTCCTCCAGCGCAATGCGGCGGGCGCACAGGGAGAAGAATCACGACGTGCGATCGCGGCTTGGAAGCGCCGGAATCGTTTTACCAGAAAGGGCGGAGGGTTCGCACGCGCTTGGGGGCGGCACTCGGCGGGGCGGAAGTGTTCGGGGCTATCTTAGCGCCGGAAAGAACTTCCTCGAGGGCTAAAGCCCCCCTTTATTGCGCGGATATTTCGGCACGGCTCTAAGCCGTGCCTCTTTCAGAAACCAGACGATTGCAACCGGTTCTAGTTTGCGTGGGCGGCAGCGGGTGCGAATTCCTGCAATCTCTTCTTCATGACGCCGACGCTAGTGGGCATTTCGTGGAGGAGTAATTCCGCCGATTGCACGAGCGGGTTGGCGTGGAACCAGCGCTGCATGACGTTGTTGTCGAGCAGGTTGACGATGGAGAGCAGGGCCATGCCCTGGTGATGGGCCATCCATTCGCGTGTCAACGCCGGCCGCCGCAACGATGCGGTGTAGTCGGCCGATTCGTAGAAGCCGTAGGGGCCGACCCAACCCGCCGAATCCATGCGACGCAGGTTGTGAAGAGCGCTGACGCAATCGACGCTGAGGGCGAGGAAGGACGAGTAAGGGGAAATGACCGGTCCTGCCTTGGCTTCATACCAGAGCGCGAGCTGAGGGACGCCGTAGGCGTAGTAGGAGTAGTGACCGGAGTCGTCTTTCTGTGCGGAGCCGGACTCGGAGATGCCCCAGGGAATGCCGAGGGAGCGCGCGAACTCGCGCTGCACGCCGACGCAGGCTGCCTGGGTACGGGAGATGAGGGTGTTGGAGAAGCTGCGCATCCAGAGGGCGGGCATGAGGTACTCGAACATAGTGCCAGTCCAGGAGAGGAGCAGGTAGTGGCCGAAGGCATGGGCGTAGTCGCGAGCCAGCTTGAACCAGCTTTCCTGGCGGAGGTCGCCGCGCGCGACGGCGAGGAAGGTTGCAATGCGGGCTTCGGAAGCGAGCATGTCGTAGCAGGCTTCGTGGGTCTTCTTCAAGCCCATGTCGTAGCCGATGGAGAGGATCTGGCGGTTGGGGTCGACGAGGAACCCGAACTCGGTTTCGTCGGCGAGGCGGCCTGCATCGCGCGCGATGGTCTGCAGATTGGCGACGAGGGTTTTAAGGTTGGCGATGGCCGTCGGGAGAGCGTTACGGAGCTGCTCAACGAGGGGAAGCACAGAGGTCTCGTTGAAGAGCATATTCTGCGCGCTGGCGAGTCGTGCCTGGAGGCCTTCAGCGAAAGGAATGCTGTCTTGGATGGAGATGGAATCGGCGCGGACGAGGCCGAGTTCGGGCAGCTTGCGCAGTTTCTCGTACTCGGGCAGGATCCAGGGCGCGTAGTCATGCGCGAGGGACTGTGCGGAGGCGATGCGCTGCAGCGTCTCAGTATGCCACCAGGTATTTTTGAGCTGCGCTTTCGGTGAGGAAGCGGCGGTGGTGAGGGCTGCGTCGGCTGACGGAAGCCAGGCGATCCATTCGTACAGATCCGCGTTGTTGCCGGGCAGCGAGAACGAGGCGAGCTTGGAAGGCAGCTTGCCCTGGGAGTGCATCAGGGACCAGTGGGCGCGCAAACCGGCGGAGAACTGCGCGGGAAACAGGGGGTTCTCGACCATGTCGCGTGCGCCGGCGCTGAGGGTATAGAGCGAAGCCACGAAGTTCCCGCTATCGACCGAGGAGACAAACGGCGTGCCAGTGAGGGGCTTGAGGGTTTGGGTGTCGTACCAGTTGTAGAGGTGGCCGCGGAATTTCTCGAGGCGGGCGATGGTGGCGAGACTGGATTGCGTGAGCTTGACGAATTCGGGGGCAGTGAGAAACCCGAGTTCGAAGGCAGCCTGGCGGGCGTTGAGAAGAAGACCCACGTTGGTGGGAGAGATGCGTGCGGCTTCGAAGAGGCCTTCTTCTTCGACATTGTCAGGGATGAGGAAGTTGTGGCGCTCGGCGCCGAACTGGTGGAAGTAGCGCCAGATGCGGAGGGCATGGGTCGACAGGTAGTTCCTGTCATTCGCGGAGAGGCGCTGATTCTGCTCCTGGGGCGGCTTGTTGAGCCAGGCGGTGACGATGTTTGCCAGCGCCCAGAGGACGAGGATGGGAGCGGCGAAGTCGATCGCGTTCTTTTGCGGCGCGACGAAGTAAACCAGGAAGGCGAGGCCGACGGCGACGAGCGGCGAGAGGGCGAGGTAGCGATCGACGGGGGTACGCCGGGATGCTTTGGATTCGGATTGCGCGGCGGTTTCCCACTCAAGCAAGCGCTGGCCGGTGACGAAGACGCGCACCATGGAGCGGATGATGGCGTCGAGCGTGAGCATCATCTGGTGAGGGAGGAAGATGAGGTTGAGGAGGGCGACGAGGGCGCCGTGAGCAAATCCGGAAAAGACTTCACCCAAGGTCTGCTTGCGCTCGCTCAAGAAGACGCGGCCGAGCGAGAAGCCCAACTGGACGAAGGTCGGGAAGAACATGAGGAGCAGGGTGGCGAGGGTCCAGTAGAGGGGACCGCCGGGCAGGCCGAGCCAACCGGCGACAAAGAGGATGAGCAGCGCGGGATCGAGGAGCGATCTGCGGAGGTTATCGAAGATCTTCCATCGGCTGACGTAGGAGATCGGGTTGGGACCGAGGCGGCCGGACTCGTCGGGAACGTGGGAGAACATCCAGGGCGCGATCTGCCAATCGCCGCGCACCCAGCGATGCTTGCGGCGGCTGTAGGCGCTGTAATGCGAGGGATAGTCGTCGATGAGCTCCACATCAGTGGCCTGGCCGGCACGGGCGTAGGCGCCTTCGATGAGGTCGTGGCTTAGCAGGGCGTTGCGCGGGAAGCGGCGATCGAGAACGGCGTGAAGGGTGGAGATTTCGTAGATGCCCTTGCCGGTAAAGATGCCTTCGTGGAAGAGATCCTGATAGGCGTCAGAGATGGCGCGGGTGTAGATGTCGAACCCATTTTGCCCGGAATAGATGGACGCGAGGCGCGAGCGCGCGGCGGATTGGACGGCGATTCCGATGCGGGGCTGGAGAATGCCGTAGCCCTCGGTGACGATGCGGAGCTTGGGGTCGACGATGGCCTGGTTGAGGGGGTGGGCCATGGCGCCGATGAGTTTGGCGGCGACGCCGCGCGGAAGCTGGGTGTCGGTGTCGAGGGTGAGAACAAAGCGGGCTTGCTTGAGGACGTCGACGCGCCCGGCCTTGATGGGGAAGGCATCGAATTCGCCGGAGAGGAGCTTGTTGAGGTCGAGGAGCTTGCCGCGCTTGCGCTCCCATCCCATCCACACGCCCTGGCGGCGGTTGAAGACGCGATGGCGATGGAGGAGCAGGAACTTGCCGTAGCGGGGAGATGGGTACTTGGCGTTGAGATTGTCGATGAGGTGGACGGCGAGCTCGACGAGGGGATGGGTGTCTCTTTCGCGAGGCTCGCTGACCGCATCGGGCAGATCGGTGAGCAAGGCGAAGTGCAGATTGGGATCGCGATTGGCGAGGAAACGCACTTCGAGGTCATTGACGAGCTCGCGAATCTGATCTTCGTTGAGCAGAAGGGTGGGGACGGCGACCAGGGTGGTGCAGTCTGCCGGGATGGCATCGTTGAAATCGAGCTTGGGCAGCGGCTCAGGATCGAAGAGGGCGCTGACGAGGTTGTTGACGAGGTCGACGGCGTCCTGAAGCGCGGGAACGAGCAGCAGGATGAACGCGGTGATGAGACCTTCGAATCCCGAGGAGTGGGGCAGGACGGGGAACAGGATCGCCGCGATGATCAAGATGGAGAGAAGCTGGATGCCGGTGATGTAGAAGTCTTCGCCGTGGACGGAGACGAAGCGCCGGGTGCGATCGAGCAAGGGGGGATGGAACCCTATGCGGTTGGAGAGCTGAGCGAAGCCCTTATCGACAAGGTAGTAACCGATGTGGCTGCGGCGGCGCTGCATGCGGGGATCTTCGCCCTGGCGGGGCGCGGCTTCGCGGGCGAGGCTGAGGGCGATGTCGGCGACCTGGGTCTCGGTGCAGTCGGAGTAGCGGGCGACGAAGGCGATGCGTTTGCGATAGAGCTCGCGCGATTCGAAGTTCATGCGCGCGTAGATCTGGACCGGGTCCTGGCGCAGGGTGTTATCGAGGAGGATGAGCGGCTCGATGAGGAAGACCCAGTCGGTGTTGGTGACGGTGCGCAGGCTCTTGATGCGGGCGGAGATTTTCGATTCGCGGAGGGTGTCGGGCGCATTGAGCAGGATCTGCGCCTCGTCGAGGAGCATTTCGAGCAGCACGAACTTGAGGAAGGGGGCAATGTACCAGAGTTCGTCGACGGTGAGGGGCTCGCGCTTCTGGAGTTCCCGGATGAAAGCGGCGAGGCTGGGGCCGTAGAAGATGCCGTCGACAGCGTGGAGGTAGGCGGCGGCGATGGAGGCCACGCGCGGCTCTTCATCTGCCTTGGGCAGGATGACGCGGGGGAGGCCGGCGACCAGGCGCGGGCGGTCGGAGACGGCGGTGACGGCGGTTCGAAGGACGCGCGGATTTCCGCGCAGATCGAGCAGCTCGGCGTGGAAAGGGATGGTTCGTTCCGATGCGGAGGGTGAGATGGGGAGCTGCGCGAGGTCTGCTTCGAGGCGCCGCAGGGCTTCGCGGCGAGCGACTACGCGTGCGGGGAAAGAGCCTTTACCCTCAGGCCGGTGGAGGACGTCCCACGACTCGGCCTCGCGGGCGGCGACGCGAATGGGCTCGAGACCGTCGTCGGCAGGCACAGGCGCGGCGGGCGGGGGATCGGGCAAGGGTTCGGGCAGAGGCTCCGGAGACAACACTTGGGCGGCTTCACTCATGGGGTTTCATCGATAGCTGGCCGCCTGCATTTCAAACATGGCGGCGTAGCGGCCCCCGAGCGCCATGAGTTGGGAGTGTGTTCCTTCTTCCACGAGTTGCCCGGCTTCGAGTACGACGATGCGATCGGCCATGCGAACGGTGGAAAAGCGATGGGAGATGAGGAGAGCCATTTTGCCGAAGGTGAGTTCGGAAAAGCGCTCAAAGACTTCGAGCTCGCTGCGCGCGTCGAGGGCGGCAGTGGGCTCGTCGAGGATGAGGAGCTGGGCGTCGCGGAGGTAAGCCCGGGCGAGGGCAATCTTTTGCCACTCGCCGCCGGAGAGATCGACGCCGCCTTCGAAACGGCGGCCGAGCATCTGGTCGTAGCTGCGCTCGAGCTTGGCCACGACGCCCGCGGCGAGGCTTTTTTCGGCGGCGTATTCAATTTCCTCGGGGGCATGCGGAACTTCGATGCGGCCGACGGCGATGTTTTCGCGGGCGGTCATCTCGTAGCGCATGAAGTCCTGGAAGATGACGCCGATTTCGGAGTGCAGGTCGTTGAGGTCGTATTCGCGCAGGTCGACGCCGTCGAGCAGGATCTCGCCTTCGGTGGGGTCGTAGAGGCGAGTAATGAGCTTGACGATGGTGGTTTTGCCCTGGCCGTTTTCGCCGATGAGGGCTATGCGCTCGCCGGGGCGGAGGGTGAAGTTGAAGTTCTTGAGAATGCGACGGCTGGTGCCGGGATAGGCGAAGGAGACGTTGCGGAACTCGAAGCCCTGCACGATCGGGCGCGGGGTGCGTATGCCGTCAGGCTTGGACTCGACGCGCGGCTTCATCTCAAAGAAGGCGAGGAGGTCGGTGAGGAAGAGCGCCTGGTCGGCGACGCCGGAGGCTGTGGAGAAGGCCTGCTGGATGTTGGCCATGGCCTGCATGATGGCGGTGGTGATCAGGGTGAGGTCGCCGATGCTGTAGCGTCCCTGGATGGTGCGCCAGATGCTGTAGCCGTAGGCGCCGTAATAGCCGAGCTGACCGAGGATGGCGAGCAGCCCGCCCCAGAAGAGGCGGCGGCGATTGAGGTTGACGTTCTCCACATAGATCTGGTGGGAAAGGGAAGTGAAGCGGTTGGTGAGATAGTCGCTGAGATTGAAGAGCTTGAGTTCCTTGGCGGCTTCTTTGCTGCCGCCGACCTGTCGCAGGTAATCCATCTGGCGGCGGATGGGTGTCTGGCGGAAGTTTTTCGCGTAGGTGAGGAAGGCGAAGTGGCTTTCGCCGAGGAATGCGGGAATGATGCCGATGACGAGCAGGAACAGAAGGAACGGCGAGTACCAGACGAGCAGGGCCGAGAAGGCGATGGCGGTGACGGATTGCTGGATGAGGCGACCCATCTGCTGGATCATGGCCAGGCGGTCGGTGGCCTGGACGCGGGCACGCTCGAGGCGGTCGTAAAAGACGGGGTCTTCATAGACGGTTACGTCGAGTGCCGCGGCCTTGCGCATCACTTCGACGCTGACGTGGTGGGTATAGCGATCGGCAAGCAGATTGTCGAAGTAATCCACCGAGCGCGAGAGGATGCCGGTGATGACGGCCAGAGTCATCTCGGAGGCAACGAGCCACCAGAAGTGGGCGGGGAGGGGCTGGTGATGACTGATGCGATTAACGCCGTCGATGATGTACTTGGCGATGATGCCGATGCCCATGGGCAAGAAGGCGACGACGAAGCGGATGGTGATGTTCCAGAAGACGACGGCGGGACCGGACTCCCAAACGAAGTGGAGGACGGGCGGGACGTTGCGGAGAGCGCGCACGCGGTCGCCCCAGGCGCTGCTGTGGGTATCGGCGGCCTCGGTCGGGCGTTCGACTGGCTCGTGCAGGGCCTTGCCGTTGGCCTGCACGCCGTTCATGGTTGAGGACATGGCTCCCTTCCGGGCATGCGCGGGTGCGGGCACACGTGCGGCGGATTCCTTAACCAAGGTGTAGGCTTGCGACGCTCTGGACTCGGCGTCCTAGTACCTCTGTGCTGCTAGATGCGATGCATGTCGGTCACGGTATGTTGTTTGCGACTGATCGCAGGAGAGGCGACGCACCGAACGCGGGGAGAATTCGAGATTGTCGCGGGACTTTACCGCAGGCGCTGATTGACCGCATCAGATTCATCGCTGGGGTTCTCCTGATACGGCTTGAACCCGGCGGTTGCCATGCCGCGCTGCGCCTCAGGGTTCTTCATAAAAGTATCCCATACAAATCCGGTTCGTGCATTCTCGGCCATGAGCATAGTGATGCCGGTGTCGATGCCGACGACGTCGGTGTCGAACCACTCGGTAAGGGGATTGAAGGCGTCGACGAAGCCGTAGCGGCCCCAGGCCTGTGGATAACGATCGTGGATGGTGCGCAGGACGCGCATGGTGGCGCCTGGGAGAAAGGGGAGCGAGCCGCCGGCGGCGGCGGGGACGATAGTGCCGTCAATAGGGCCCATGGCAGGCGGTCCGCCCCAGACGACGTAGCCACGCTGTGAGTCTGAAGCGGTGATGCCCCAAAGGGCGTTGCTGTAGTCGGGGAACTGGGTGTTGAGTTCAATGCAGAAACGGCGGTGGACGTCGGTAGCGATGATGGAGTTTTTGAAGTAGTCGGCGTAGCGGTCGCGCTTGCCGCGAAAATCGAACCAGGCCTGGGAGTATTGGTGAACGAAAAGCGGGGCGAATGAGCCGATGTAGCGGAGGCCGTCGTACTCGAAGACGGTGCGTTTCCAGGCGAACCAGGCATCGCTGTTCAGGGGATGGGAAGAGGAGCCCATCCCCAGCAGGTACATCATCATGAGCTCGCTGTAGAGGTCCCAGCGCGAGGGGATAAAGCCGGCTTCGGGTGTCCAGCCGTGGGAGAGGAGGGTGGTGTCTTCGGAGAGCCAGGTCCAGTCGACGCGGTCGAAGATAGCGTGGGCGAGTTCGCCGATCTCGCGATCGAGGAAGTGCTGGCGGCAGGTGAGGACGCCGCAGAGGAGCATGGCGGTATCGACCGAGGAGGCTTCGGAGTCCCAGATGCGCTCGCCGGTGTTGATATTGGCGAAGTGGAAGAAAAAGCCGCGGTGGGTGGGCAGCTTGTGCCAGATGAAGGAAAGGGCCTCGAGGACGCGCAGGCGGGCGTCGGAGCGGCTGACGAAGCCGCGTTTTTCGCCGATGCAGATGGCGGTGAGGGCAAACCCAGTGGAGGCGATGCTGGCGGCCACGCTGGTGTCGTTGGTGCGGACGTTGCAGCGGTCTTTTGTCAGGCCGGTGTGGGGGTTCGACTGTTCCCAGAAGAAGAGGAAATTGGCGTGTTCGAGGTCGTTGAGGAACTGGTCATCTTCAGGAGAGAGCGCGGTGGGGGTAGGCGGAGGGGCTGGTGCGGAGTGCTGACCTGAATCGGAATTCTGTCCGAGGAGAGGAAGCAGCCCGGAATGCGCGACGGGCAGGCCGACGGAGAGCGAAGCCATCCGGCGCAAGAGGGCGCGACGGGATGGATGATCGGATAGAGCTCCAGCGCGGTCGCGGATGAGCATGTCCCCCTTTCCCGAGATGAGATAGAAGCGCGGGAGCGCCGGGCGGTTCGAGCCGTGTCTGTCGCCGGCTACTGATTATAGATGGCGATGCATCCAAAGCAGTGAGCCGGGGGCATAACTCAAGAAGAGTTGCGAAATGTAAAATGGCTTGCCAACGGAAGAAGCATTCATGCGCTGGAAGTGGATCATAGTTTCGGCCATTATCGCGGCAATCGCTGCAACGACGGCGACGGTGCTGGTTCTGCGGGCGCGGCGCTGGAATACGGTGCTGATGACGATCCAGGGGGCGGTGATCCAGCGGGATGCGGATGCAGAGAAGGAACTCCCGATCGCCGATGCAGATGTGACAGCGACGCGTGGCGCAACGACCATCCGGACGCGGACGGATGCGCGGGGATATTTCCACATCAAGTTTCCTGAAGTGATCTGGCCGGGGCAGACGGTGGTGCTGAGTTTTCGCCATGCGGGATATTTTCCGGTGGACATGGATCTGCACATCCAGTTCCGCTCGATGATGCGGCGTCTGTTTATCGCAGAGATGGATCCTGAGCCGGTAGCAGTGCGGACGAGCGCCGAGGGGGGCCGGCCGATCTCGGTGGTTTCAAACATCCGGGTGCGTTACACCGAGAACTTTCAGACGGATGAAGATGTGGGCAGCGCGGTACGGACGTTCCAGGTAGTGAATCGGGGGAACGTGCCTTGCCGGCGGCAGGCTCCCTGTTCGCCGGACGGGACGTGGAAGGCTGCGAAGGGTTCGATCACGCTCGATGCGGGAGCCGGCAACGAGTTTCGCAACGTGCGCGCGTCGTGCATTGCCGGACCGTGTCCATTCACGAGCATCGATTCGAGCAATTTTCAGCATCCTGGCCGGGTCCTGACGGTGACTGCGGAAGACTGGTCGGATACGGCGACATTTTTGCTGGAAGCCGAGGTGATGCACACGACCATCGAATCGAGCGTGCGCCACTCGTATCCCGTGCTCTTTGATCGGAGCCTGAATTTCACGGTTCCGCCGACGCAGGAGGGCGTCAGCCTGGAAGCGGAGATCAATGGCTCCCCGATGGTTTTTCCGATGGGGCCGGACCTCTATCTGAGTTGGGCCAACTGCACGGCGAATACGAACGAGACGGAAAAGTCGACGGCGTATCGCTGCGAACTGAAGCCCGGATACCGGTTCTGACGGCGGTGAGGAAATCGGCACAGGAAGGCTGCTGGCGCGACGAAAGTGCCGGGGGTGTGGAACAGGTCGAGTTCGAAGCAGCCCGGGTTATTTCTCCAGGTGATTTGCAAAAAAGTCCGCCATGATGTGGTTCGCTTCAATGGCCTCGGGCAGGCGGGGGTCGTACCAGAAGGCATGGGGCAGGGCATCGAAGACCACCAAGTGCGCATCGACGCCGGCATTCAAATAGGCGCGGTGCAGGTTGGCGGTTCCGCTCAGGAGAAGGTCGCGCCCGCTGGTGATGAACAGGGTGGGTGGCATGCCGTGCAGATCGCTATAGATGGGTGACAGGATCGGATCCTTCGTATCCGTCCTGGCCGCATAAAAGGGATCGTGCGCGCCGGGTTCGGGCGGGTCGAGGTGTCCGCTCAACCCGCGCAGAGCATACATCGCGACCGAGTCTCCGGCCCTCGCAAAATCGCCCATGCCGCTGAAAATCCCAAGCGCGGCTGGCATCGGCAGCCCCAACTGCTTCAACTTCGCGGCAACTTCGGCGGTCAGAATCGCTCCGGCGGAGGTACCGTAGATCACGATGTGATCCGGCTTGTAGGTCTTGAGCAACTCCTTGTAGACCGCGACGGAATCGTCTACGGCCGCGGGAAAGGGAAACTCCGGCGCCAGCCGATACAGAACGGCGACCACCTTGATCCCCGAGTAGCTGGCGATGGGGATCGACTCAGTGTACGAGCCCGAGTCGGAGTTGAATCCTCCGCCGTGCAGATTCAGAAGGACCTTGTCCTTGTTCTTGTCGGGCATGTTCGCGGGCGTGACCAGATGCACCGGCACACCCGCGATGGTCTCGTCGACGAGCGTATTCGGGCAGAGCCGCGTCCAGGCCACGCGCGCGCGCGCCGTATAGGCGTCTGTCATCTTGCGGCGCTGCTCGAGGGACTCCGGCGGACCCTGATCGGGTTCCGCGCGCCCCAGCATCAATTGCGCCTGGGAGCTCAGGTCCTGCGGTACGGGAACCACCCGGGTTACATGCGCCGTTCCCTGCGGATCGATATAGCTGGTATCGCGGTCCGGCGCTTGGGCTGCGGTGGTGGGCGCGGGTGCGGCGGGAGGGGGACTTTGCTGGGCGGCGAGCGCAACCGTGGGCAAGAGGAGCAAAAGGCGGGCACAGCGATCAATGAGCAAGGGGACCTCCCTGAGATTGGGGCCGTATTTCATTCCGGCAGCCGGCGCGCATCCACCATAGCAGAGGTCTACCGGGTCCGCGGCGCAGTTTCCTGCTGCCAGCCCCGCATCGGCTGCGGTAAAGTGAAAGTCCCATGACTACTCTCGCTTCCCCCCTCACATCGCTTGGCATTCGTAACTTCGTCGCCGGGCAGTGGCAGAACTCAACGAGCGATCCGGGGATTGAACTCATCAATCCCGCGACCGGAGAAACGCTGGGGCAGTCCCCGTCGGGATCTGCCGGCGAAGTCAACGCCGCCGTCGAGGCAGCGCAAGCGGCGTTCCCGGCGTGGCGCGCCATGCCAGTCGGCGACCGCATCCAGTATCTCTTCAAGCTCAAGAGCGTTCTCGAGTCTCATTACGACGAACTGGCTGCCATCATCACGACTGAGAACGGCAAGACACTCACAGAGTCCAAAGCCGAACTCCGCCGCGGTATCGAGAATGTCGAAGTAGCTTGCGGCATTCCCGTTCTCATGCAGGGCTACTCGCTGGAAGACATTGCGCCCGGGATCGATGAAGTGATGGTCCGCCAGCCGCTCGGAGTCTGCGCCATCATCACGCCCTTCAATTTTCCGCTGATGATCCCGCTGTGGTTTCTGCCCTACGCCGTTGCGACCGGCAACACGGTGGTGCTGAAGCCGAGCGACCGGGTGCCCTTCTCAGCGGGGCGCCTGGTTGAGCTGATTCACGAGACGGGCTTGCCTTCGGGCGTCGTTAATCTCGTGAACGGAGGCAAGCCCGCAGTCGACGCGCTGCTCGATCATCCCCTGGTTCGCGCGGTGAGCTTCGTCGGTTCCACTCCCGTGGCGAAATACGTGTACTCGCGCGGCTCCGCAAGCGGAAAGCGCGTACAGTGCCAGGGCGGCGCGAAAAACCATGTCGTTGTTCTTCCCGACGCCGACCCGGAAACGACGACCCGCATCATTGCCGATTCGGCTTTCGGCTGCGCAGGGCAGCGCTGTCTTGCGGTGAGCGTAACCGTGGCTGTTGGTGAAGCGAAGAACTGGTTTCGGGATTCCATCTCCGCGGCGGCCTCGGCGCTCAAGGTGGGCAACGGACTCGATCCCGGTTCACAGATGGGCCCGGTGATCACGCGCGCCAGCCGGGATCGGGTTGTCTCGCTGATCGGCCAGGGAGCAGGCGACGGCGCCAAAGCGATCGTAGATGGCCGTGGCGCCTCCAACAGCGGTGGTTCGTTCGTCGGGCCCACGGTGCTCGACGGCCTGCCTGCTACAAGCTCTCTGATGGAAACCGAAATCTTCGGCCCGGTGCTTTCCGTGGTCCACGCCAAGTCGGTGGACGAAGCGATCGCGCTGATCGACCGGTCGCCCTACGGCAACGCCAGCTCGATCTTCACCTCTTCGGGCGCCGAGGCTCGCAAGTTTCGCAACTCGGTCACCACCGGGAACGTCGGCGTGAACATCGGCGTTCCTGCCCCGATGGCATGGTTTCCTTTTTCGGGCTGGAAGGGCAGCTTTTTTGGAGTCATGCACGCCCAGGGCCGCGATGCCATCGAGTTTTTCACCGACAAGAAGGTGATCGTCGAGCGCTGGCCCAAGGAGTGGTCGCGCAAGTTCTGAAGGGCCAGGTCGTCTTCGCGAGCAAGTGGAGCTGCAGATCGGGTTCGGTACATTCAGGCAGCAAAGGGGCGTGGCGCGCCCCTTTCCTTTGCTTCGGTTATTGAGGGCCGGGCAGGGTGAGCAGGTCCGCCTCCAGCAGCTTCTCGGTCAGCCGGTCAAGCGCACGCGGAAATTTGTACGAGATCGCTCGCGGGCTCATGCCCAGCAGCGCGGCGGCTTCGACCTGGGTATACTCTTGCAGCACGATCCGGCTCAGCATCATTCGATCGAGCCGGTTCAGTCGATCGAGGCACCGCTCCACGTCGAGCACAAAGATCACCGCATCCTCAAATGTTCGCACGGGCCGGCTGGAGACCCATCCCCGTCCCACCGGGTCACTCAGAATTGACGGCGCCCGGCCGACCTGCATCGATGCATACAGATAACGCCGGAGCATGCGCTCGGTGTGCTTTCGATAGAAGGCCAGGCTGATTGGCGGATCGGACGGTTCGTCTTCCGGCCTTGCAACCGGGTCCCCAGTTTCTTCCGGTTGCGGCCAGTCGGCGGCTCCCCATAACCATTCCAACTGAAATGCCGCGCTCACTCGGCACCTCCCATGGCCTCAGCCACGGCCCAAATTCTTGGGAGCGGTTTGCCACATGGCCTTCCACGGCGCTTTCTTGTCTCCGGCGCCGGAAAATCCCGGAGCCTGGTGGAGCATTCCCTACAGTACACTCCCTGGTTTTGCGTTCGGAACCAGAGGCAACCGCAGCTCTCGCAAATTTTTAATTCAATGTGCAAATCCATAGCGGATTCTCCAAGACGGCTGCCCGCCGTTCCCTTCGTTTTCTCCTCGGCGGGGCAGTGAGAACCAGGCAAGGCGACTCAGGCTTCTTGTGTCCTGATGGGGGATTTCCCTCTGTTTTCTCGAAGACATCGATTGACCTATGGCGCACAGATCCAGGAAGGGCGCACGGCGTCTCAATCAAAAACGCTCTCTTCAGAAGGATCCGAAATCGAAGTGGCATCTGTAATCTATCGGGCAGCACAAAACCAAGTACAAGCGAGGGTTTGTGTCTGCCTCTCTATAACGAAGACCGCCGTGCGTAACTTATCGAGTATGGCGCGCTCCTGGCAGATTCGAGTCGAATGAGTTGCGGTTTTTCTTTCTCGAGGAAGGTAGAGCTGTAACTCGATCGATAACCCGCACCGAATCAGCGAAACCTTCGTTTCCAAAAGAAACCGAAGACCTTTCTTATCCGTTTCTCTGAGTCAACAATCCACAGACATGAACTACTTCTCAGACATGCAGGAGCGGCTGCGCAGGTTCGTGCTCCAACAGATCGACGATCGTCAGCTTTCTGTCTCGATGCTGTCGCAAAGGGCGGGGTTCTGCCATGCGCACCTTTCCAATTTTCTTCGCAAGAGAAGGGGCCTCTCGACTCCGGCTTCCGACCGTCTTCTCAGCGCTCTCGGACTTTCGGCTGAAGATCTGATTGTGGATTCGCGCGCTCCCGTGGACCCAACTAACTCAGGCAAGTCATGGCAAGTCCCCATCGTCGCGCATGCGGCGGCGATCGTCCGGCCCGTCATCGTTTCAGGAAGCTCGTCATCGCTTCATCTCCCTTTTTCCCTGCTGGAGAAGGACGGCGATCACTGCGTCCCATCCCGTCGTGGCTGGACACGCTTCGTGGCAATCCAGGCTTCGGCAGCCGACGCCGTCGCGATGAGCCCCGCGATCCAGTCCAATGCCATCGTCATCCTCGATCGTCACGACACTTCGCCCCCTCGCAAGCAGGAAGTGCCGCCCCCGGTGTTCGCAATCTCCCGCGGCGCCACCCATCTTGTTCTGCGCCATGTCATTGTCTTCGGCGATCAGATCGTTCTGCGCCCAGCCAGTCTCAGTTCGAAACCAGACTTGATGCCGACCGAGCTCGGCGCCAGGCTCATTGTCGGGCGCGCCGTGAATATCCTGAATCGGCTATGACCCCGCCTTCACTGCAGAGCGCATGTCACCAGGTCGCGCTTGTCGATCCTCGTCGCATGGGCAATCCATCCCATCGTCCCGGGCGCTAAACCCAAGAGCCCAGGAGCCAGACTCCTGCCGGCTGACGTGACCATGATTTGCGAAAGCATGGTCGCGAGTTTCATTCCACGCTTGAGCTGAGCGTGCAGCGTGGGTAGATACTCGCCCGGGGTCTTGCCCGCCAAGAACATTTGCGCCGCCAGAGCGCCGCTGTGCAGCGCGATCGACATGCCGTCTCCGGTGAACGATGGAATCACCGCGGCCTGGTCTCCGACACGCCACAGATCTTCCCGGTGTGGCGCTCGATATCCATACGGAATCGGGGAGATGGCGAGGGGCCGCACATTGATCGGCTCAGCGGCGAGCAGGCGTTCTGCAAGCCGCGCGTCAAAGCTTCGAATCGCGTCGAGCAGGTGCGCCCATCCCCCTGCAATCCGCAGGCGCTCCCGCTTTACCACCAGGCAAAGATTGGCGGCATCGCTTTCAACCAGCGACAAGCCTCCATATCCGCCCGGAAAAAGAAATAATTCCATGCCGGCGCGCAGCGAAGCGACCTGATCCGGCATCAGCCTCCAGTACATCTTGAAGCCAACGAGATCCGATTGCAGGCCCGGGCCTCGCGCCCATCCGCGCAAGTCGTGCTTCCCGCTGGCCAGGAAAACATTGCGTGCCCGGAGCGTCTCGCGGCCGCGCACACGAACCATCCATGCCTCTCGCTCGCGCCGCAGCGAGTCCACTTCCGCGCCGCGGCGCACATCGCACCCGTTCGCCCCGGCGAGCGCCAGCATCGCTTCGTCCAATAGTCTTCGCGACAAGGAGAGCGCGGGAAACGGCAGCGGAATCTCCGCAGCCCGCGTTCCGGCGGCGAGCCGCACGCGATCGATCGGAACTGCGCCCAGTTCTTCGGGGTGAATGCCGATCTGCCGCAAGTATCCCAGCGCCTCGTGGCTCAGGAATTCGCCGCAGACCTTCGAATGTGCCGCACGTTCCCGCTCAAGCAACACCACGACGCGCCCGGCCTGTGCGAGCCGCAGGGCCGCCATTGCACCAGCCGGTCCTCCGCCGATCACGAGGTGCTCGATTGCCGCCGCGTTCATGCCGCTTTCCTTCGCATCACGCAAAGTCTCCCCGGAGTAAACCCGCGGATGGTCACCTCATGCTCAGCCAGTCCCGCGCGCGCACACATCCCGCGCCAGTCGTTCTCCACAAACGCTCGCGCGATCGAGACGGGACCATCGTGCTGCACGAAGGGATGCAGCCCCATGCCCCAGGCAAACGCACGAAACAGAAAGTATGGCGTTGCGTTGCGCGAAAGGTCGTTGATGCACCAGCCGCGCCGCGCATGCAATTCGAGCCACCGCAGAAAGCGCACCACGCCGGACTCATCCAGATGATGCGTGAACAGGGAACTTATCGCGAAGTCGACCGGCCTTGCAGGCTCGAAATCAAAAACATCGGCATGTGTCCATCGGATCGCGCTCGACGGCTGGGTCGCTTCGGCTGCAATCTTGACTGTTTCAGGATTCAGATCGATGCCCTCAAGTTCTATCGCAATCCCGCGGGATCGCGCCCACCGCTCAACCCGACGCAATCCGTCGCCATACCCGCAGCCTACGTCGAGAATGCTCACCGGCCCAGAGCCGCGCGGCAAGCCAAGGGAGTCGAGCCAAGCGAGTACCGGCCGGTACCCAAGCAGCCATCGATTGACACGCGCCAGGTCGCGTAGGCATGCATGCAGTTCTTCGCGGTTGCACGGCCCGTCCATCAGCTCAGTCAGCTGCGCGCGCCGGCCGAAATCCAGCGCCTCAGGCGGCATGAAAGAGCATCGTCTCGGCGGTGACCCCCGGCCCAAAGGACATCGCGCACCCCTGTTGCCCGGGTTTTGCCTGTTCGAGCATGCGCTGGAGCACAAACATCACTGTTGCCGACGACATGTTGCCAAACCGCGCCAGCACGTCCCGGGAATGTGCGAGGGCCTCCGCGGGCAGGCTCATTCCCTTCTCCACGGCATCGAGGATGGTTCGCCCTCCGGGATGAACGGCCCACAGATCGATGTTTTGCGGATCGGCATCCCGGGTGATCCTGCGGCCCACATCCTTCAGGGCGCGGGTCAACTCACCCGGTACCTGTCCTGAAAGCTGCATATCGAAGCCGCCTTCGCGGATTCTCCAGGTGATGAGATGGCTTGTATCGGGGACACCGACAGAGAGAAAGCTGTCGAGCCCCAAACCTTTTTCTGCCGCGCTCACCAGGCAGGCGGAGCAGCCATCGGCAAAAAGCAGGAACGACAAGAGCTGCTCGAGGTCCTGTGTCTCCTTCAGGTGCAGGGTGCACAGTTCCAGGCTCAGCAACAACACGCGCGCTTCCGGTTCCGATCGCACGATGTGGCGCGCCGCTTTGAGCGCATTGATTGCCGCATAGCATCCCATGAACCCGATCATGGTTCGTTCCACCGATGCGTCGAGCCCGAGATGATTGACCATCTCGATGTCGAGCCCAGGGGCATACAAACCGGTGCATGAGGTTACGATCACGTGCGTAATGCCGCTTCGCTCCTCGTCACTCAAATTGAGCCGGTTCACGGCACACCGCATCAACTGTGGTGCGAATCGTTCGAAGGCCTCCATGCGCCGGGCGGTGCCCGGAAAGCGGCCGCGCACATAGAGGTCTTCTCCATCGCGCCACTCTCCGTTCTCAGTCGCGATCGGCTGAATAAACGAATAGCGATGCTCGATCGCGGAAAGCCGGACCATGCGCCGGAAGAGGCTCCGGATGGTGCCCTCCGGCAACATGCCATCCGCAAAGTCGACAAATGGCCGGTGCACATCATGCGGAGGAACCGCGGTGGCAATGCGATGGATATAAGCGGTTGTCATTGGGGAACCCATCCTCGGGCGACCTCCACTACAGATCTATAGACACATCCCGCGCGGACAATGTCATCCAATGCAAGCCCCCGGGTCAGCCCAATTTGTTCACAGTCATACGATGCGGCAAGCGCGGCCGATGGAATGTCATCTGTCTGTCATCTCCGCGCCCCTATTGCGGGGGAGCGTGACCGATGAACTTATCGGCCCATTGAAGAAACCATTTCATATTCGGTGCATCCGTATGCCCGCCGTCATGCTGCCGCCATGCCAGCTGGCCGTCGAGCAGGCCCTGGTTGACAGGCGGCATCTTTGCCGTATGATAATCCCCTTCGACGGCCAGCCCCCTGGCCCCGAGCAGCGCGAACACCCGGCTCGCATCCACTGTCGCCATAAAGCTGCCCTGGTGATCGAGCCATTTTGCATCGCCCTTCGCGGGAATCCCATAGCTGATGAACGTCAACCGTGGGGCGCACAAAGCAATCAGCTCGTTGGAATCGACGGGAATATCGCCTGGATTCATGGCGCCAAAAGTCGCGTCCGCAGCCGCGTACTTCATGTAGTTACCGTCCATCCAGTGATACTCAGGGCCGGCCAGGTTTTCGACCGCCTCGCCCCAGTTTCGCCGCAGGGGGGTTGCCCCGCCTTTACCCGACGACCCAACCAGCACCATCGCAAAGCGCTGATCGAAAGCCATTGTGACCAAGGCTGCCTTTCCATAGCGCGATACTCCCTCGATGCCTACATGCTTTGCGTCGACGGCCGGGTCGGTCTCGAGATAATCGAGCCCGCGGCCCGCACCCCAAGCCCAAGCCCGCAGGGCTCCCCAGTCATCGGGCTTGCGCAGCAGGCCCTTGTTGACCAGGCCGATGATTCCCTTGCGCAGGCCGCTGCCGTCATCCGCCTGCACGCTTGCCGGATCAAACAAGGCAAAGCCCCATCCCGCGGCTAACAACTGCCAGGTATTGGGCAGGTCACCATCTTCGTTCAGCTGCGGAAACTGAAACGGAGTCGGCTTCGCCAATTGCCACGCGGGATGCTTCGCGAACACATCCTTGAGGGACGGGTCCTGCTGCACGAGCAGCGCCATCCACGCCTTATTGATCCGGTCCAGTTCCTCCGCGTTCGGCTCGGCTGGATTCGGAAATGCCGCACGGCTAAACATCATCAACAAAGGCACGGGGCCGTTGGCGTGCGCCGGCGTCACCACCATCATGTGCATCTTGACGGTGATCGACGGATCGCCGGAATTGTCGACTTCGCCAATCACATCCTTGGCAATCACCGGCGTGAAGCCGATCATCTCGTGATCGACGATCGCGACCTTCCAGGTGACTTTGGGCACGACCGCGGGCACGCGACCATACACATACTTCGAATACGCATCCACGATCTCGGGCCTGCGCTTGCTCCACCACTGCTCCGGTGTCGTCACTTTCGTGCCGTCCTTCATGGTCAGCGGATCAGGGAAGTTCGGATAGGGGTTCGCTTTCGACTCATCGTAGTTGGCGTGATTCGGGGCCTGCTCGTTCCCGCTGGGCGCCGGCCGCAGCGACTTGATCCCAAGCTGCTCCATCATCTGCTGCCGATCCTGGTCGGCTGTGATCGTCGACCCAGACGCTTGCTGCGCTCCGACAGGTGCCGAGCCGCAGAGCAACAGAGATAGACAGAGGAAAGCAGGCGCGCGCTTCGGGCACAAAGTCACAAAGAACCCTCCGGAGTGGTATGCTTGCTGGGCTTTCGCAAACCGATTTATTACGGGAACTCATCGTATACCGGCGTCTATGAATCCCGCACGCAAATTTCTAATTGTCGCTGCAGTTCTATGCTCTTCAAGTGCGCTCTCAGGCCAATCGGCGGCTCCATCGGCCTGGGTGGCGAGCTGGGGCGCATCCCAGCAAATTCCCGAACCGCAAAACGCGCTACCTCCCGACGACCTGCGCGATGCAACTCTCCGCCAGATCGTTCACCTGTCGATCGGCGGTTCAGCGCTGCGCATCCATCTTTCCAACAGATTCGGCTCTGAGCCGCTGCACTTCACTTCAGTCGACATCGCGCGCCCGGTATCGCCCGCGTCACCGGCTATCGAACCTGCCACAGACCGCGCGCTCTCCTTCGCGGGCAAGCCCGACGTGACCATCCCACCCGGCGCCGAGTTTGTTTCCGATCCGCTGAATCTTGCGATCGCGCCGCTCTCCGATCTCGCGGTCAGCTTCCACCTGGACACGCCGCCGATGCAGGAGACCGGCCACCCCGGCTCGCGTTCGACGTCGTACTACGTGCATGGCGATTTGGTGAGCGCCGCGAATCTCGAGAATGCGAAACACGTCGATCACTGGTATCAGCTCGCCGGCATCGACGTGCTTGCGCCGCCCGGTGCGGCCTCTATTGTTGCCCTCGGCGACTCGATCACCGACGGCCACGGCGCGACTACCAATGGCAACGATCGCTGGACGGACGATCTTGCCGAGCGCCTCGAGGCGACGGGCGCGACGAAAGACATCGGCGTGTCCAACCAGGGCATCGGCGGCAACCACCTGCTCACTGACGGTCTCGGCCCCAACGCGCTCGCGCGCTTCGACAGCGATGTGCTCGCACCCGCAGGCGTTTGCTGGCTCATCGTTTTTGAAGGAGTGAATGATCTGGGCGGATTGGCGCGTACCGGCGAAGTTTCGCCGGCAGACCACGCGGCCCTGGTCGACCATGTTCTTGCCGCCTATGGGCAGATCATCGTGCGCGCTCATGCCCATGGGCTCCGCGTGTACGGAGCCACGATCACGCCTTACGTCGGGTCGGAGTATTACCATCCCGGCCCGCTCAGCGAAGCCGATCGCCAGGTTGTGAACCGGTGGATCCGCGAGCCCGGCCACTTCGACGCGGTCCTCGATTTCGATGCCGTGGTGCGCGACCCGCAGCAACCGGATCGCCTTTTGCCTGCCTACGACTGCGGCGACCATCTCCATCCTTCACCGGCAGGATACAAGGCGATGGCAGGCGCCATTCCGCTCACGCTGTTTGTCCAGTGAATACGCTTTCCAGCGTACTCTGCGATTACGAACGCGAACCCGGAGTCCTTCCCTGTGCATGGAATCAGTCCATCTCCGCGCTGTTGCGGGCAATATCGGGCCGAATCAGGGCATAGATGCGGGGAACGGGAGGCCAGGTTCGGTCAGAGAAGCTACCTTGCTGATCTACCGCTCGCGCTACGGCCGCACCGCCCACGCCAGACCGTCCGGCTCGCCGCCCACATCTATATGACCCGTCACGGTAAGCGTTTTGAGGTCCACGACGGCCACATAATTGTCTGGTCCGCACGAGACGAATGCGCGATCGCCATCCGGGTCCATCAGGATTCCCGCAGCGCCATGCCCGATGTTTACCCGCTTCACTTCCTTGCGGGACGCGGCGTTGTAGACCACCAAGTCCCCCGAGCCGAGGCGCGAGATAAAGACCAGCTTCCCATCCGGCGTGAACTTGAGCCGATTGGCACCGCCCACATTTGCGTTTAGAGTTGCCACGACCTTCTTGCTCGCCAGGTCGATCACCGATAGAGTGCCATCCTGCGCATTCGCCGTCCACAGTTCACGGCCCTCCGGCGAAAGGTCGAACCCCTCATCGCCCCTCCCCACAGGGATCACCGTCTCCATCCAGTCCATGCGCGGTGGCCCACCGCCCGGCGGTGGGCCCTGCATGCCCGCAGGCGGCATTCCTGGCGGCGGTGTCATCCCCGGCGGAGGCCCCATTGGCGGCATCGAGACCTTCTCAAGGATCGTCACAGTGCCCGACGCGACGTTTGTGGTGTAAATGCGCTTCTGGTCCTCGGTCACATAGATCATGTGGGTGCGGTTCTGCCCCGTGCCCATAATCCAATCGATCTTCTGGGTCGCCGGATCAAAGCTGGCGATTGCCTTGGCGCCTTCGGCGGTAAAGTACAGCTTTCCGCCAACAAACATCAGCCCGTGCGGCCCATTCAGCGCGCCTGTATCGATATCCGGGAGCGCCTTCTGTCGCACCAGGTCGATCACCGAGAGCGCATGATAACGGCCGCCTCCGTAGATGGACACGTAGGCCGTCTTTCCGTCGGCCGAGGCAATTACCTCGTGCGGATCGGGACCCACCGGAGCGAGCGCGATGACCTGGAGCCTCTGCGGATCCACGATCGCAAGCGTGTGGTTGCGTTTGGAAAGCGCCAGCAGCGACTTGGGCGGCGTCGACTGCGCGATTCCGCACGTGGCCCACGCAAGTCCGCTCAGCAGAATTGCCGCCGCAAATGCACGCACCGGTCTATACCGCATCGAACTCCTCCTTCATTGCCGTCTCAGGCTGCCAGATGCGACGCGAAAAAGATCGCATCGCTGATTACCTGCTTCACGAGCGGCGGATGAGGACCGTGGCCCTCATGCTTCGCCTGCCACGCGGGCGCAGGGTGCGGCGCTCGTCTTTCTTCGTCGCGCTTCGCAGCACCGTTATACGCAATCAGGCCGCCTGCGAGCAAAAATGCGAAGAATCCTGCCGCGATCATGGTGGTTGCACGTCTTTTTAGGGATCGCATGGCGGCCCTCGCGGTTTCAGAAGGACGCGCACCACGCTCTCGGCGATGCGCACCGTCGAATCTCAAAAGTTGAACATCACCTGCAGATCGATCGTCCGATTCGCGGCCGGCGATGAGAAGAAGCCGCCCGACAGCGCGTTCGACTTGTTAAAAAGCGGCGACTCCAGCACGCCCACGGGTTGCGCAAGGTTGACGTTGTTGAACACGTTCCGCGCCATTGCGGCGAAAGTCAATGAATAACGTCTTGGAGCGGTCTGGTCAAAACGCGGTGGTCCGCCGCTCCGGCTCAATCCGCCGGGCCCGAGGCCTCCTCCCGGAGGGCCGCCACCCGGGGGCGGGCCGCCGCCCGGGCCGCCGAAACCGCCACTCGGAGCTCTGCCCTCAACCTTGGGGCCGATCCCGAAGGTCTTGCTGACGCGTGTGTTCATACTGAGCTGTCCGGGGCCCGTGCCCAGGTTGTAGGGAATGCGCGTCGCGTTTGCGGCAGGATCGAGGTCGAACGTGCCATAGCTGGTCTGCATCACGTCGGTGCTCGCCGCGGTCGCATACGCAGGCCGATCGTTGTACTGGTTATCGCCGTTCAGGTCCTGGCCCACGGTGATGTTGAACGGCGTTCCCGAGTTGGCCACCAGCATCGGGCTGAATGAAATGCCGTACGGTCCCTGCAGGTTTCCGCCCACGAGGAAACGGTTGCGCACATCGAAGTTCGCGCGCCCATAGTCGGCGCCGGGATCGAACTGGTTCGACGGAAAATAAGTCGCGCCCGAAGTGTCGGCCTTGGCAAAGTTCACCATATAGAAGCCGAACAGCGACACCCGCTTCGAGCGCACGCTGTAGTTCAGCATGATCTGGCTCTGGTTGTACACGCCGCCCGATTGAAACTGATCGATGTTCTCGTCAATCCCGTTGGGGCGCACGCCCGTTGCCGTCGTCGCGTCATACGTTCCCGGCAAGAACGCATTCACGTTGTCGCTGAGGTACTGATGCACGCCGCGCGAATTCACGTAGGTCAGAGAAGTGGTCACAATCTTGCCCCACTGGTGCTCCACGCCCACCGCTGCCTGCATGTTCAGCGACGCTTTCAAGCGCGGAGCAAGGTCGTAGATCGTCGGCGCCGAGGCATTCAGGGCCGAAAGTGTCGAAACCGGCGGCGCGTTCTCGTAGAAAGTCGGATTCTTGACCACGTACTGCTGCTGGTTGATTCCGTTCTGCCGAATTGCATCCAGCACATAGGTCGAACCGAAGCGGTCGTAAAACCAGCCGTAGCCGGCGCGAATCACCGTTTTGGCCGGCTTGTTTCCCGCGCCGGGAGCCCACGCCAGGCTCAACCGCGGCGCCCAGTCGTCGTGATCGCTGATGCGGTTCTGCGATTCGTAGCGCAACCCGTAGCTCAGCGTCAGGTTGGGCCGGAACCTCACATCGTCCTGGTAAAACAAACCCGCATCAAACAGCGCCACGCTCGACCCAGCTTTGCCCGCGGTCACGTCGTACTCTGAAGGAGTGTTGGCCGCATAGGCAGCAAGCGATGCGTAGATATAGTTCCCGTTGAATCCTGAGGTGGAAGTGTTGGCATCCTGCGTCAAACGGAACCGGCCGCCAAATTCGATCGCATGCGTACCCTTTGCGATGGTCGTATCGTTCTCCAGCTCGAAACGGTTCTGGTTGTCGCGAACGACGCCGGCATTGCTGCCACCGCCGGTAAACGCGCCCTGCACGGTCACCGTCGGATCGAGATTTTGCGCCACCTGGTTATCGTGGTCGCGAATGTACTGGAAGCGCGTCTCGTTCACGGCATTCGCGCTCAAAATCTGCGAGTCGCTAATCTGCAGCGTGTTCTCGTAATTGGAAACATCGTACCCCTGCGTTTCCAGCGCGAACTGCGACACGCCGCTGTTGGACTGCTTCTGCCGATCGAGCATGTACCGCACCGTGAGCGTGTTCTTATCGCCCAGCTGAAAGTCAAGACGGGGGCTGATGTCGAGCCGCGTCTGCGGGTTCGCGACCGCGGCCGTGTAGTTATAGACATTCGATGAGGCATCCAGCAGGTCCGCATTAATGATGGAATTCGACGCGTTGTCGCGGAAAAACACGCTGCCGAACCACGACGCCTTCTTGCCCAGCGATCCGCCCGCGCTGCCGTTGGCAAATGTGGTGTAGTAGGCGGGCTCCTGCGTCACAAAGGGGTTCAGCGAGTTGAACGCCGAATCGTTTCCCATGATCATCGCGTTGCCATGCAGCTTGTCTGTTCCGGGTTTCGTCAGGATCTCGATGCGGCCGTAGCCGAGCTTATCGTAGTGCGCCGAGAAAGGGTTCTGGTTGATGCGGATCTCGCGGATCGACGATTTCGGCGGAAGCTGCCCTGCGGTAAATCCGTCGATAAAGATTTGGGCGCCATTCGGACCCGCGGCTGGACCTGCGAGCGCCGTCAACTCGTTCTGCAACTCGTCGGGATCGTCGGAAAGGGCATCCAGGTCCTTTCCCTTGATTACGATCGCGCTTGCATTGCCCTCCGCGCTCGTGCTCACACCCTGCGCATCAGAATTTACTTCCACCTGCTGCTGATCGACCGGCAGCTGCATTGCCACGATCTCCTCTGTCGTCTTGCCCGCCTCGACGGCAACGCTCTGGAGCGTCTGCGCGGCGAATCCCTTCGCGGTGATGACCAGCGTGTAGCTGCCCGGCGCCACCGCGGCGAAATGGAATGCCCCGTCGCGGCTGCTGTTCGCCGTCTTTGCATTTCCTGACGGCGCGGTGAGAACGATGCTTGCCGAAGGAATCGCCGCTCCCGTGGGATCTGTTACCGTGCCGCGAATCTCGCCGGGCGCGCCTTGCGCCTGCGACCAACGCGCCACCAACCCGCACATCAACATCGCCGCGCCCATCAGAAGAAGAACCGTACGTTTTGCCATCGGCAAACCTCGCTTCACGTTTGAACTGTTTTCAGGAAAACGCGAGCGGGATTGGTGTGCTGTCACGATGAGTAACGCAATGTAAAGATTTGTAACGCGGGTGTGACCATTTGTTACATTTCTGCTGTATTTATGCGCCGGGAAAGGCGTAGCCTTCGAATGAAGCGGGAAAAGACTTGGACGAAATTCTTCTCATCGACGACGACGTAGAGTTGTGCTCAATGCTGACCGAGTACCTGGGCAAGAACGGCTTCCGCGTCAAAGCAGCCCACCGTGGCGACTCCGGCCTGAAAGCTGCGCAGCAGCGCCCGTGGTCTCTCATCCTTCTCGACGTGATGCTGCCGGGCATCGACGGCTTCGAGGTGCTCAAGAGGATCCGCTCCGAGTCTTCGGTTGCCGTTCTACTGCTGACGGCGCGGGGCGAAGACGTGGATCGCATTGTCGGCCTTGAGATCGGCGCTGACGACTACCTTCCCAAGCCGTTCAATCCCCGCGAACTGCTGGCGCGCATGCGTGCGGTACTGCGGCGCAATCACACCGCGTCTGCGGCTCAATCCACCGTGCTGCGCGTGCACGATCTCGAACTGGATTCCGCTGCCCGCAGGGCAACCCGGGCCGGGATCCGGCTCGATCTTACCGATGTTGAATTCGCGCTGCTCGAAACTCTCATGCGCTCGCCCGGCAAGGTTGTGAATCGCGACCAGCTCTCCCAGGAGGTTCTCGGCCGGCCCTTCGACCCCTTCGACCGCAGCCTCGATATGCATGTCAGCCGCCTGCGCCGCAAGCTAAGCCAGGACGGTAGCGACGACGACCTCGTCAAGACCATCCGCGGCGTCGGTTACCAACTCGTCGTCGACCGCGACTTTGCCGAGACCGGAGACTGACGCATGCGCAGCCTGTTTTTCAAAATCTTCATCATCTTCTGGATTGCACAGAGCCTGATCTTCGTTATCTCGACATCCCTCATCGTCCGCCATCGCTTTCCGCGCTCGGCCAACATCCTCGACCCTGCATTTGGCAGCTTGCGAGTTGAAGCGTCGCAGGCTGTCAAGGCTTACGATGACGGTGGATGCCGCGGCTTTCAGGCCTTTTCTCGCGATCGCCACGAAGAGCTTTCGCTGGTCGATGACACGGGCAGCACGGTTTGTGGCAACGTCGTCGCGATTTCACAACTCGATGCAAGCGGCGCGGTCTCAGGCCGCCAGACCGATAGCGGAACTGTATGGGCCTTTCCCGTGACATCCGCCAACGGCCGCACCTACCGCTTTGTCGACTCAGTTCGCCACGAGCATCGCACCTGGTACGGCGATATCCTGCATTTCGCGTTTCCTCAATTACCGGTTGCTATCGCGATCGGCGGCCTGACGACGCTTCTCCTGGTCATGATTTTTACCCGTCCCGTCATCCAGCTTCGTGAAGCCGCGCGCAAGCTGGCGCGGGGTGAACTGGGCGCGCGCGTGAGTGAGACCCACGCTGGATCCTTTTTCAAAGATGACGAATTCCAGGGTCTAGTCCACGACTTCAACCACATGGCCGAGCGGCTGCAATCGCTCGTCGATGCGCAGAAACTCCTTCTTCGCGATGTGTCGCATGAGCTGCGGTCGCCACTCGCCCGCGTTAACGTGGCTCTGGAGCTCTCGCGGGAAGACGCGGATCTGACCATGAGCGCCCACCTCGACCGCATCCAGAGGGAAACCGAGCGACTCAATCAGCTCATCGGGCAGCTGCTCACGCTTTCCTCGATGGAAGCCGCGGAGAACCTGGGCAACTTCGAGCACGTCTCGCTCAACAAGCTGCTCAACGACATGCTGCCTGACGCGGAATACGAGGCCCAGCAGCGGGAAACGGGCATCGACTTCAAGGCCGATTGCGATTGCGTTGTCGAAGGGCGTCGCGAACTGCTGTATCGCGCGATTGAGAATGTGATCCGCAACGCGATCCGCTACACCCAACCCAAATCCCGTGTGGAGATTCGGCTGCGCAAAGACGGTATCGCGCGCCAGGCTCTTCTTGAAGTCAACGATCGCGGGCCCGGCATTCCCGAGTCGGAGCTCGAATCCATCTTTCGGCCGTTCTATCGCCTCGATCAGGCGCGCAACGCGCAGACAGGCGGTTTTGGCGTAGGACTCGCCATCGCCGAGCGGGCGGTCAAGCTGCACAACGGGCAGATTCGCGCGCTGAATCGCGCGGGCGGCGGCACCACGATCCAGATTTCCGTACCCGTGTCCGCCTGAGACGCCGGCGTGCGATTCCGGTCGCGTGCCCGTGCGCCGCGCTATTCCTGTTCCACGTAGTCGGCTGGATTGGAAAAGCGTGTGCAGTTGGAGTTGAAGTTCAGGTGCACAGTGCCGGTCGGGCCATTGCGCTGCTTGGCCAGGATGATCTCCGACCGCGCCTTGTCCGCGTCTGACATCTCTTCGTCGCGGTTGTAGTAGGCCTCACGATGGATGAAAGCGACCACGTCGGCGTCCTGCTCGATCGAGCCCGACTCGCGCAAATCGCTCAGCATCGGTCGCTTGTCGTCGCCGCGCCGTTCGCTGGCGCGCGACAGCTGGGACAGGGCGATGACCGGCACGCTCAGCTCCTTGGCCAGCGCTTTGAGGCCGCGCGAGATTGCCGAGACCTCCTGGGTGCGGTTCTCATAGCGTTTGCCGCCCGCCGATGGCAGGGTTGCCGACATCAGCTGCAGGTAATCGACGACGATGAGGTCGAGGCCGCCCGCATTCTGCTTCAACCGCCGCGCCTTGGCCCGCATCTCCGCCAGGGAGACTCCGGCGGTGTCGTCGATGAAGAGGCGCGCCTCCACCAGCTGTTCGAGCGCGTGCTGCAGCCGCCCATGATCCTCGCGTCCAAGAAACCCGGTCTGCAACCGCCTCTGGTCCACGCCCGACTGCGCCGAAAGCATCCTTCGCAGCAGCGACTCCTTGCTCATTTCGAGGCTGAAGACGGCCACGGTCGACTTGCCGGTAATGGCCGCGTTCTGCGCAATGTTGATCGCCAGCGCCGTTTTTCCCATCGAGGGCCGCGCGGCGATAATGATCAGCTCGCCCTTCTGCAAGCCGCTGGTCATCTGGTCGAGGACCGTGTAGTGGGTTGCGAGTCCGGTGACTTCGCGGCTCTGCTTATACAGGTTGTCGATGGACCCGAAGGAGTCGCGCACAATCTGGTCCAGCGGCTCCAGTCCCTGGGAGATGCCTTTCTCGCTGACTTCGAGCAACTGGCTCTCCGCCATGTCGAGCACTTCCAAAGCGGTCTCGCTCTGGTCAGCGGCCCGCGCAATCGCCGCCGAGCAGATCGCCATCAGCTTGCGCAGCAGGCTCTTGTCTTTCACGATGCGGATGTAGTCTTCAATGACGGGGCGCAGCGGCAGACCTTCGGTGAGCGAGGCGAGGTAGGCCACGCCGCCCACGGTCTCGATTTCCTTGTAGCGGGCAAGCTCGTTGGCCAGCGTAACGATGTCGACGGCGCGCTGCGCGTTCATCAGCTCGCTCATGCGCAGGAAGATGCGCTGGTGCGAGTCGAGCGAGAAATCGCCCGGCTCGAGCTTTTCCGCGGCCTCGGAGTGGGCCGCGTTGTCGAGCAGGATCGCGCCGAGAATGGTTTTTTCTGCGTCGATATTCGCCGGGAGGCCGGCGTCAAGCGTCAGGTCGGGGAGGGTTGCCATCTCTTGAGTGTAGGCCGAACAAGGGGGTCTTCACGACAGAAACGAAGCTCAACTGCCAGGAGGAAACTTCGGAAAAAACGGAAAACTGAGGACTCTTTCGGGGAGGTATCGGCCCTAGAAATTAATTACCATCTGCGACGTGCTGCTCACGTGCGCAATCGTCGGCCTCAGCCACGGCACCGACAAGGGAAACTGGTAGGTCACAACCACCTTCACGGCGTTCCCCTCCGCATTGCACGCGTTTCCCTTCACGTCCACTCTCCCGGTGCACTGCACCGTCCAACTCGTCACGCCGCTGGCATTCTGGCTGGCAACCCACCACGTCACGTCGGTCGAGAGGTTGTTCGGGTCAAGCCCCGGGTAGCGCAGAGAATCGATATACGCGAGCACCGGGTTGGCGCTTGGATTGGTTGTGGACGTAATGCTTCCCGGTTGCAGGTTGCAGTTGGGAAACCCGGGACTCGGCACGCAGGAGTTCGCACCGCGAATCACCGCATAACGCGTTGCTTCCCTTGCCGCGTCGGAAACAAAGTTGTAAGCGTAAAGCGCCAGCGAAATCTCAATCACCGAAAACAGCAGCGAGAGATACACCGCCAGCGAAACCGCGACCTCGACCAGGGAAGCGCCGTCTTGGCCCTGGGCCCATCGCCACCAGGCTCCGCGTTTACGTGCGTTCGCCCGGCGCGCAAGCCGCCGCACGCGAGCCCGCCACCGCATCACTGCAGCACTTCTTCCTGGGCCGAGCCATACAGGGTGATGGTCGTGAATCTGGATCCCGGAATCTGAATCAGCGGCCGGTAATTCGCCTGCGTTTGCACCGTGATCGTGACCAGCAAATGCGACCCCACGCAGCCGGTCGGAGGAGACGATGCGCAATTCGCCGCGCCGCCGCCCGTGCAGCTGCAGGTATATCCGGGAGCCGTCGTAAACGAAATATTGCTCACCATGTTTCCCGCATCCGCCTGCGCCGCGTTCAGCATGCCCGTCGTATCCAGTCCCGTCCGGGTCCACGCTCCGCCGTTCATCGCGGCATATTGCGCCGCGGCCTTTGCGGAGTTGGCTACTTCAATGGCCGCATAGGCCACCATGCCCAGTTCCACCGCGCCGAGCAAGAGCAACATCAGCAGTAGCGACGACAGCGCCGTCTCGATCATCGCCTGCCCGTGCTCCGCGCGCAGGTCAAGTCTTCTCGCTCCCCACATGGTTCGTCTCCGCATCGCCGCCGCTACTCCACCAGTTCCACTTTGTTCAGCGGGGACGTCCCCGGGTTGGCGATGTTGTAGTTGCCAGACAGCGTCAGGGGCCCGGTGACATCAACCTGGTAGGCCACAATGCCGCCCACGCCGCCATTGCCTTGGATCGAAACAGTCGACCCCGGTGCATAGATCAGCCCCGTCGTCCCGCCCGTCAGCGCCAGAATCAAGCACGGCCTCGGGTTTCTTGCATTGCACGGCGTCGCGTCGGTTGAAGGCTGGAACACCGCGATCCCATTAAAAAGATCGCCCGCATTCGCAGGCGCCGCAACCGTGAGATTGCCGCCTGCTCCATTCAGCACGCCTCCGGCAACTTCCATCGTCCCGTTGATGCGCACATTGCCCAGCAACTGCAGCCCGTTCAAAAAGACAAAAACCTGGTTTCCGCCGCCTCCTCCCAAAGTCACTCTCGAAAGCGTGATGTTCAGGTTGCTGAAGCAGGAGATTGTTACCATCACTCCGGCGATGTTCACCGTGCTCGCCGGAATTCGCGTGCCATTATTCACCGTTGGAGGGCCGCCACCCGTGATGTTCAGGGTGTTCAACGGGGAACAGTACGTCGCCGGATTCACGCCGTTCAGGTTGTTCAAGGGATCGCCCGACGGCGCCACGCCTGTCACCACTTGCGTGCTCGTCGTTGTCTGGCATCCGCCGCCTGCGTTTTGTCCGCCCACAATGTGCACGAACGGCGCGGTGATCGTCGCGCCTTCATTACAGGCCGCGTCTCCGCTGTTGGAATTCACCTGGATGCCGCATCGCGGCGCCGTCACGTTCCCATCAACCGTCAGAGCGTCGGCGTCCGTCGGGTCCAGCACGTAAATGCAGGCGGTACTTGGGGTCATCCCCGCCACCGCGCGCGCCGTCACGTTGAACGACGTCTTCGTGCCCTTGAATGCGCTAAAGAAAAATGTGGGATTCGGTACGCTCAGAACCGCTTCAACGTATCCGGTACCCTTGTGATACCCGTCTGACGGGTTCGTGTTCACGGAGATGAGATCCGACGCAGGAATGCCATTGGCAACCACCGCATTCTGCGCCGCGCAGCGGATCGCCGACACCCCTCCCCCACAGGCTGGGGTCGGCGTGCCTCCGTATTGCTCCTGCAGCGCACCCGCAATGGCGCCCGCATCCGCCGCAATCTGCACCGCGCGTTTGGCCCGGAATAGCGTTCCCACATCCACCGCCAGCGCCAGAAAACCCATCAGCACCGTCATGCAGACTGCGGTCAACACCAGCATCTGCCCGCTTTCGTCGTTACGGAATCGCATCGAGACTCCTCCCGTAGCCTTGCGGATCTTCTGCAGCTTCGAGCAGTCGAGCGGGCATATGCCTGCGCGCGGCGTAAAAGAATTGAAAAGGATGACTCACCCGAGCGTCTTCCCGGGAGCCGTTATTATCGGGTTTCCGAATCTAGAATCGCAAGGAAACGAAGGTGACCTCAGTCAGGGCGTAAACGAGCACGAAAGTGACCCGACAGAGGTTACTTGGACGGCTCGGCCTGCGGACGCCAGCGCAGAATGGGCTTGCGTGCCGCCTGCACTTCGTCGAGCCGCGAAACCCGGGTCGAGTGCGGCGCCGTCTTCACCAGTTCCGGGCTCTGCTCGACCTCTTCGGCAATCGATCGCATCGCCTCGACGAAGAGATCCAGTTCCTCGACCGACTCGCTTTCCGTCGGCTCGATCATGAGCGCCCCGTGCACGATCAGGGGGAAGCTCACCGTGTAGGGATGAAAGCCGTAGTCGATCAGACGCTTGGCAATGTCGCCGGTCTTTACGCCCTTCGCCGCCTGCTTCTTGTCGGAAAAGACGACCTCGTGCATCGACGGGGTTTTGTAGGGCAGCTCGTACAGGTCCTCGAGTTTTTTGCGAATGTAGTTCGCGTTCAATACCGCATCTTCGGTGGTCTGGCGCAAGCCGTCGGGCCCGTTTGCCAGGATGTAGGCCAGCGCGCGGATGAACATGCCGGTGTTGCCGTAGAACGCCCGCACCCGTCCCACACTCTTCGGGCGGTCATAATTCCAGTGCAGCGAGCCGAGCCCTGCACCCTGATCTCTGTTTCCTGTTTTTCTCACCAGCACCGGGATCGGCAAAAACGGCTCCAGAAACTGCTTGCAGGCCACGGGTCCAGATCCCGGACCGCCTCCGCCGTGCGGGGTTGAAAAGGTCTTGTGCAGGTTCAGGTGCATGACGTCGACGCCAAAGTCGCCGGGCCGCACCTTGCCCACGAGTGCGTTCATGTTGGCGCCATCCATGTAGAGCAGCGCGCCTTTGGCGTGGAGAATATCGGCGATTTTGTGGATCTCGTTTTCAAACACGCCGAGCGTGGACGGATTGGTGAGCATGAGCGCCGCGGTATCGTCATCCACTTGCGCAGCCAGCGCCTCCAGATCGATGCCGCCATCGGGATTCGACTTGAGGTTCTCCACCTGATAACCGCAGATGGCCGCGGTTGCGGGATTGGTGCCGTGGGCCGAATCCGGGATGAGGACTTTTTTGCGTGCATTGCCCTGCGACTCGTGCCACGCCCTGACGAGCAGGATCCCAGTGAACTCGCCGTGCGCGCCAGCGGCCGGCTGCAGCGTGACGGCATCCATGCCTGTGATCTCGAGCAGGCACTTTTGCAGGAGCTCGAGCAGCTCGAGTGCGCCTTGGGCCAAGGATTCCGGGCGATAGGGATGAGCCTCCGCCAATCCTTCGATCCGCGACACAAATTCATTCACGCGGGGGTTGTACTTCATGGTGCAGGAGCCCAGCGGATACATGCCGAGGTCGATCGCGTAGTTCCAGGTGGAAAGGCGCGTGAAGTGGCGAATGATCTCGATCTCAGACAGCTCGGGCAACTCCGCGGGCTGCGTGCGGCGAACGTTTCCCAACGCCGTGGCAGGGTCGACGGACGGCACATCGAGAGGCGGCAACTTATACGCGCGCTTGCCCGGCGCCGACTTCTCAAAAACAAGGCGCTCGTTTTGGGTTTGGTGGGGCCGAATCTTGCCCAGTGTTTTGCGCTCGATCGTTTCCGCCATTACGCCTCCACCGCTACGCGAGCCAGCACTTTTGCCGCCGCATCCATTTTTGCCCGGGGCATTGTTTCTGTCGCGCACCACAAGCTGGCGTTTTTCAGCTCCGGATACCAGCGACTCAGCTCCACGCCGCCCACGATCTTCTCGTCCAAGAGCCGCTTCTGCCAGGCTGCCGGCGCCTCATCTGTCTGCAGCACGAACTCATGAAACCGCGGCGCGCTATTGAACAGGAGCTTTGCGCCGGCGACGTCTCCCAGAGTTTTTGCGGCGTAGCCGGCTTTGGCCAGGTTGTGTTCGGCGAGCTCGCGAATGCCTTCCTTCCCATAGACGGTGAGGAAGATCGTCGCCATGAGCGCCACGAGGGCCTGGTTGGTGCAGATATTCGAGGTCGCCTTCTCGCGGCGGATATGTTGTTCGCGCGTCGACAGGGTCAGCACAAACCCGCGGTTTCCGTCTCCATCGACTGTCTGCCCCGCCAGGCGCCCAGGCATCTGCCGAAGGTATTGCTCCTTGGCCGCAATCACGCCGCAGAAAGGGCCGCCATAGCTCAGCGCGACACCGAAGCTTTGCGCCTCCATCGATACAATGTCTGCCTCGACCGGTGGCTTGACCACGCCCAGGCTGACCGCTTCGGCGATCGAAACAATGAGGAGCGCGCCTTTTTTGTGGGCAATCGCAGCAATCGCCGCGACGTCTTCGATGGTGCCGAAGAAATTGGGGTTTTGCACGAGGACAGCTGCTGTCTCCTCGCTCACGGCGGCATCCAGAGCCTTCAGATCGAGGCGGCCTGTCTTCGCGTCGTAGCCGACTTCCGCCGTTGCCAGGTCGCGATGCTGCAAATAGGTGCCGATCACTTCGCGATACTCGGGATGCACCGTCCGCGCGACCACTGCCTTATGACGGCCGGTGACGCGCATCGCCATCAGCACCGCCTCGGCCGCGCCCGTCGATCCGTCGTACATGCTGGCGTTCGCCACATCCATGCCGGTGAGCTCGGCGATCATCGTCTGAAACTCGAAGATTGCCTGCAGCGTGCCCTGCGTGATCTCTGCCTGGTAAGGCGTATAGCTGGTGAGAAACTCGCCGCGCTGCACGAGCGAATCGATGATCACCGGCCGGTAATGCCGATACGCCCCCGCGCCGAGAAAACTCGCGTAGCCGGTGGCGTTCTTGTCGGCTGCGGCGCGAAAGTAATTCACGATCTCGCTCTCCGCCTGCTGGCGCGGCACATTCAGGTCGCGCTCCAACCGGTACTCGGCAGGAATGATCGCGAACAGATCGTCGATAGAGGCCGCGCCGATCTCAGCAAGCATCTGCTCGCGTTCGGCGGGCGATTTGGGTAGATAGCGCATGGAATCCTTCGGATGGTGAAGAAGTGAAGCAAGTGATGAGGTGAAGAAGTGAAGAAAGTGAAGAAAGTGAAGAAGTGAAGAAGTGAAAGAGCTGCGCCAGGGCTGGCTTTGTTCACCTCTTCACTTCTTCACTCTTTCACTTTTCCTCTGCGATGAACGCCTCATAGGCCGCGGCATCGAGCATCCCGTCAAGCTCCGCTGGATTGGCCAACTCTACTTTGATGATCCACGTTCCATGGGGATTCTCGTTGATCTTGTCGGGGGCCGTCTTCAGTTCCTCGTTCACCGCGGTCACTTTTCCGGAGACGGGCGAGAACAGGTCGCTGACCGCCTTGACGCTCTCAATGGAACCAAAGGCGGTGCCCGCGGTGACCGTGTCGCCCACCTTGGGCGCGTCCACGTAGACGATGTCACCCAGCGAGCCCTGCGCGTAATCGGTGATGCCGATGGTGCCGTTGGCGCCATCAACATCAATCCATTCGTGTTCCTTGGTGTAGCGGTACTGCGTGGGATAAGCCATGTGGATTAGCTCCTT
>DATJMC010000041.1:0-54534 GCA_035508975.1 Occallatibacter sp. | reverse complement strand
TTGGGACACACTGAAGAAGAATGGCTGCCAGGCCGACGGAACCAGTTAAATAAGAGGAGTCTCTAGCATGAAATCGGATTACGATCGTTCAAAGGTGCGAGTGTTCGCCACACTTTTGCGGGGCCCTAGAAGAGTTCCTTGGCTTCGTCGTCTGTTCACTGGGTTCGGAGCCTGCGGTGGTGGTGTATAGACGATTTCATGAATGGCGGTCACCATAATCAGGGCTGCAATTTCATCTTTGGCAATTGTGGCTATTCGTCGTGGATGTTCCAGATCTTTGCCCTCGCACACGCGGTCAGTGGTGCCCCAAATAGTTCCCTCAACTACGAAAAACGAGTCGTGTCCTGCAACTGGGACACACTGAAGAAGAATGGCGTTGCCGTCGGGCTCGGTGTGGCATCGCTCGGAGCAGATGGATGGGGGCCGAAGAATAGTATGCCAAGCTGGCAATCGGACTTACGCTTTCAACCGGAGCGATGATCAACTGCGCGGCAAATAAGGATATGACCGGTACTGGATTGGGAATGGCGTCCTATCTCAGAGCTCCAACGGAGCTAGCTGCGGCAAGTGCGGGATAGGGATGGGCCAAATGGATACCATTTGCTGGGGCTGCTGCGGACGTATACTCTGCGTATCACGACATCAGCTTAGGGATGGGCGACTATAACAACTCCATGGCAGGCCACTGATGGAAAAGGTCGACACTCAGAATGTCACGGCTCGTACTGCGGCAAGGTGGGGAATCATAGTCGCTCTGCTTACGATCCCTGTAGCGATAGTTGTCGGTCACTTCGTTGATCCGGGAAGAGGAAGGGCGGCCGGGCTAGCACTTGCGTTATTGATCGGCGCCGTTAGAGTGTTTTGGAATCTGAGACGGCGCCCATGTTTCTGGATGAGTGTTACGGCGCTGGTGATCATTCATATTGTGTTGATCATCCTCATTCCGTGGAGCAATAAGAGCTTCCCAGCGCCAACTCTTTGGCCGGTTGCCATTGCAGATTTTGCCGCAGTATGCGGGTTTATCAAGCTGGTCGAGAAGGCGATGAGTAGGAGTGAGGGAGCCGCTTCCGGGACCTGAAATCCGCTCATGGCTGTTCTTAACCGCAGGGTCACACCGGCGGGTCGAAGCGGTTTCGGAACCGGGCGGACGATTGTTACAAACGTGTTAAAATCAAGCCCGAGGAGGCGTTTCAGACCTTCCCGCACGAAGCCAGAAACAGATCCCTCATGAACCTTTATTTGATGCGTCACGCCGATGCGGGTGTTCCGCGCGGAAATCCTGAACTTGATGCAAAGCGCGGCCTGGTGAAAGAGGGCAAAGACCAGTGCATGCTGATGGCGCGCGTACTGGGGGCGCTCAAGGTGCAAGTCGATGTGATCGTCTCCAGTCCGCTGAAGCGGTCGTTGCAGACCGCGCAGTTTGTGGGGACGGAGCTGGGCTATGAGGCCAAGGTGGAAGTGAGTTCGGCGCTCGGTCTTGACGGCGACTTTGTGGCGTTTCAGAAGCTGATTGAGAAGTACGCCGAGTGCGAAGGCGTGCTGATGGTGGGGCACAATCCCAACCTCTTCAAATTTCTCGGGCGGATCATCACGGGCAATGGCGGAGCGGGCGTGCGCATGCGCAAAGGGTGCGTGGCGCGCATCGATATGGCGAAGCATCCTCCGCTGCTGCAATGGCTGGTGGATCCGCGGGTGGCGCGAGCGATCTATGCCAGCGTGGCAAAGAACTCGCGCCCGAAGACCTCACGAAAATAATCTGCTTCCTTGCGCAGGGACCATAGCTCCAGTTCGGCCCCGGAGCGGCCGGGCTTGATCTCGAGGTAGACGCGCTTGGGGTAGACGCGCGCCGAAAAGCGCAGGACGTCACTGGCGCGGTCCTGATTGAGCGCGACGGCAAGGCGGAGAAGCAGGACCGCGCGCTGCACGTTCTTGTGCTCGGTGGCGGGAATGTTGCGCAGGGCGCGATCGCCGGGCTGGGGGCGGCTTTTGCCCAGGTATCTGGCCAAGGCGGAGACCACGGTGCGCTGCAACTGCGTATAGCCGTAGATCTCGGAGCTGGAAATGATGTATTGGGTGTGGCGATGGTGGCCCTGGTGGTTGATGAATTTGCCGGTGTCGCGGAGAACGGCGGCGGCGCTGAGCCAGCCCTCGTAGTCGGGCGGGAGCTCGTGGAGGGCCTTGAGCTCGCGATAGAGCTGCAGGGCGTGCCCGCGAACAGGCTCGGCCTGGCGGGGATCGACGCCGTAGCGACGGGCGGTGGCGACGACGGATTGCCAGCGCTCGTGCTCCAGTTCGCGATGGATGGCGGCGCGCGCATCCTGTTCGGCGAGCATCTGGGCGAGGATGCCGTCACGCAAGCCAAGGGGCGAATAGCGAAAGCCGTGAAGGTTGAAGCTTTCGAGCAATTCGGCAAATACCTGCGCACCGGCAACGATGATCTCGGCGCGGCGCGGGCCGATGCCGGGGACGGCTTCGCGCTCGGGGAGGGTCATTTTGGCGAGGCGGGCCGCAAGCTTGCGCACGGAACGGGTGCTGGTGAGGCCTTCCAAGCTCTGGCCGGTGCGACGCGAACGCCGCGATGACCTGCCGGCGCTGGCCGCGGCTTCTGCCAGTGCGGCGGCGGTACCGGATGTGGCAACCACCAAGGGAACGCTGGAGGTATTGATGCGGCGATGGGCGCGGCGAAGCTCGCGGGCGATGAGTCGGCGCAAGCGCTTCAGGTCGTCAGAGCGGGGCGGATCGGCCTGCAGAAACTCTTCCGTAAGGCGGACTGCGCCGAGGGGCATGCTGAGGGTTTCGCGGATGCGCTTATGTTCAGAGAGCGTGATTTCGCAGCTGCCTCCGCCAAGGTCGACGAGGAGAACGCGCCCGGCCAGGCCGGATTCGGCGTTCATTAAGCCGCGATGGATGAGGCGGCCTTCTTCGAGACCGGAGATGATCTCCATGTTCCAGCCGGTCTCGGCCTTGACCCAGGCTTGAAAAGCGGGCGCATTGCGGGCATCGCGCATGGCCGATGTGGCGACGACACGCATCTGGTCGACGCCGTGCGACTGGATGGCGCGCTGAAAGCGTTTGAGAGCGCGGAGGGTTGCCGCCATTGCATCGGGAGAAACGAGGCCGGAATCGAAGACGCTGGAACCGAGCCGAGTGACCTCGCGGTCGTCGTGCAGAATCTTGAGGCGGTGCGATACGACTTTTGCGATTTTGAGCCGGCAGGAATTGGAACCGACATCGATGGCGGCAAAGGTGGGCATAGGGGTGTCGCACACTCTCCGAAGAAGAAAAAATTGGCTCTGCGGTCAAGATACACGACCGCGGGAGGGCGCTGCAGGAGGGCGAGGAGTTTCGAAGCGGCGAATCGCGGCTCAAGCGGAGCGGCTGACAGGGGAAGAAGACGCGGGCTCGGCGCGACGCACCGAGATTCTTTTGATGGGCGGGCCCGATGGTTCGCCATGCGGGAGCGCGCGATGCAAATGCGCGAGCTCGCGCGCGCAGAAGCTGAGCGCTTTTTCCAACGAGGTGTCGGTCATTGTTCTGAGCAGTTCATCGAGGCCGCCTCGGTCGGAGTGCCGACCGAGCTTGCGCCGGGCGAGCTTGGCGAGATCTTCCCAGTCGTGCCATTCGCCGATGGCGTCCTGCATGCGCTTGAGCACGGCGGCGAGGGCCGCGAGTTTTGGATCGGAGGGCGCGAGGAGGTCGGCCTGATAGCGAAGGTTCTTGACGCGCTTGCGAAAATCGTGGAGCGACTCGGTATCGAGTTTTGGGAAATCGGAGGCAAGCCTGGCAACCATGCGCAAAAGGTCGGGGTCCTTGCGCTTGTTTTCTACGAGTTCCTCCTGGGAGATATGGGATTCGATCATCCGACTTGCGCGCAGCAGGCGGTCGTGCCTGGCTCCGATGGCGGCCGTAAACTCCTTGGCGGCCTCACGGCGGTCGTGTTTGAGAGAGCGCTGGAGCGCGGCGATGCAGCGAAGGGACTGCCGGCTCGAGCGAGGCTGATAGTCGTCCTCCGGGGCGAGGGAGTTCCGCAGGCCTTCGAGCTTGGCGAGATGGACATCGATCTCGCGCACGTTGCCGAGGGCGTGACGCAGCTTCACAGCTTGATTTCGCCAACGCTTTGCGGCGTGGGAGGCGGGGTCGGAAGTGTGGGATTCAAGGCACTGTTCGACTTCGGCGTTGAGACGCAAGGTGGCGACCCGCAACCCATGAACAGCTTTCTTCCGGGGCCGGCGGAGACAGTCGTCGAGCAGCCCCCGCCATGCCTCGAAGCGCAAGCCCTCTCGGGGCTCGGATTTGGTCTGAGGGGAAACGAGTGCCTTTAACCTGGGATTCATTGAGTCTTCACTGTCTAGTCATCTATTGTGCACTGTCCGGGCGGGTTGGGTTTGTCTTGCGGTTTGGAACAGGCGGAATCTGAGCCTGATATTCTTCTGGGACTGGCGTCTTCGGGGCTGCAGCGGGTTTGCACGAAACGAGGATGCTGCTCCCCGAAGAAGCCATCCGCCGGGCGAGCCCACCGTAGAGAACATCGACGCCGAGCCGGCGCGCTCGCTGAGGTTCGCAAGCTCTTTCGAGAGCTCCGCATTCCACCGCCCCGCAGTGTTGGCCTCAACCGGAAAAAGGACTTCGGCACATTTGACGATGACCAAGGCTACGGTAACTTCGATCGAACATCGCCGCGGGCCCTCCGCATTCGCTTCCTGGCTGCTGCTGAGCGTGTTGTTCGCGGCGGTCCAGTTTGCCTCGTTGTTTTCTCCGCCGCTGCTGGACGACGCGGACGCCAATCACGCAGAGGCCGCGCAGCACATTCTGGAAAGCGGCGACTGGGTCACGCTGAAGATCAACGGAATCCGGTACCTGGAAAAGCCGCCGCTTCCCTACTGGATCGATGCGGCACTTTTTCGGGTCTTCGGGCAAGATACGTTTGCGGCGCACCTACCGAATTCGCTGGCCTTGCTGGGATGCGCATGGATTGCTTGGCTCTGGGCGGGACGCGCCTGGGGACGACGCGCCGGCCTGTATTCCGCACTGGCCATCCTGACGGCGATCGGGCCATTTCTTTATACGCGCTTTGCCATACCGGAAGCCCTGCTGAGCTTTCTCTTTCTGCTGGCGCTCTATTGCTTTCTAACCGGGATGGAATCGCGGAGGCCGGCGCGGTTCTACGTCATGTGGGCCGCGCTGGCTTTGGCCACGCTGACGAAGGGCTTGATCGCGCCGGTTTTTTTCGCGGGCGCTGCGATTCCGCTGTTGTTGCTTAGCGGCCAATGGCGACGGTGGCTGAGTTTCAGGCCTTTCAGCGGGACGCTACTGTTTCTCATGATTGCGGCGCCGTGGCACATATTGGCCGGGCTTGCCAATCCTGACCAGGGGCATCCGGTCGGGAACCACCCTTCACCCGGCAACGTGCACGGCTTCTGGTATTTCTACTTCGTCAACGAGCATTTTCTGCGGTTTCTCGGGGAGCGTTTTCCGCATGACTATGCCAAGCTTCCCTTCCTGGCTTACTGGCTGCTGCACCTGGTTTGGCTCTTTCCCTGGAGCCTGTTTTTGCCGGGGATGCTGGTGGTGGCGTGGCGAACACGCAAATCCTGGCTGCAGCATCTGCATCGTGACGCCGGCCAGACCGTGGATTTTTACCTCGACTATGCGGTACGCGAAGACGTGGCAACCTACGTACAAAACCTGAAATTCCGCGTGCGCACGATTTGGCTGTTGAGCCTTTTTTCAGGGTTTACGCTGCTCTTCTTCTCCATCTCGACCAACCAGGAGTACTACACATTTCCGGCGTGGCCGCCGCTGCTGATGCTGATTGCGGGCGTTCTGGCAATGATCGAAGAGGGTTCGGGGCCCGATTCGACTCGGCCGGTTCTCTCGACGGTCTGGCTGAAGAGCGCGCAGGGTGTATTCGCGGTGGTGGGGATTGCGTCGGCTGCAGCCCTGGGCTGGGGTTTGTGGCAAGCGCGCAATCTGCCGTTTGTTGCGGACGTCGGAACGCTGCTCGCGCACCGCGACGTCGCCGACTACACCCTCTCGATGTCGCACCTGTTTGACTTGACGGGGCCGTCGTTTGCCGCGCTACGCCTGCCCGCGGCTGTTGCGTTGGTCACGCTGCTGATTGGTCCCGCAGCAGGGTGGTTTCTGCGCTTGAGGGGAAAACATGTCGCGGCGACGGTGAGTGTCGGGATCACCTCCGCGGCGTTCCTGATAGCGGCGCACATCGCTTTTGCGCGGTTTGAGCCCATGCTGAGCTCAAAGCAGCTGGCCGACACCATCGTTCGCGACGGCTCGTCGAGCGATGCGTTCATTATTTACGGCGACCAGTCGGATGCGTCGTCGGTGATCTTCTACACGCACAAGATGCTCAGGAAGCCGGCCTACATTGTGGTCGAGCCATGCTCGCCTTACGGGGACGGAACGTCGCTGCTGTGGGGATCGTGCTATCCCGATGCGCCGAAGATTTTTCTGAGCGAGGCTGCGTTGTCGAAGATGTGGGGAACGGGGCCACGGAAGTGGCTGTTTGCGCAGGACACCAACAAATCGAAGGCTGAACGACTGCTTGCGGGCCGCCTGATCGAGGTGCAATCGATCGCCGATAAGACGCTTTGGACCGACCGGCCGCTGACGAAGTGAGACGAGTAGAAAAATCGAGGGCAAATCTTCCCCCTCGGGAATCAGCGGGCGGGGCGCATGCGGCCGCCTGGCAATAACTGGAACACGCGATCGCGCCAGAGAATGCGGCTGGAGAAGTAGCTTGCCACCCAGAAGCAGAATCCCAAGGCATCGCGGATCGGGTAGAGGGCGAGGAGGCTTACCCAGCTTGAGTCGCGGACCACGGCCCGCCCCACGGCCAGCGAAAGCGCGAGACGCGTGGCCCAGGCCCAGGCGAAGAGAACAATCCCTACCACCGGGTGACGAGAGGCCATGCCAACGGCAAGCCCGAGAAGGCCGAAGGGCATGGCAAACGTGAGCGCCGTGCCGAAGTGGCCCTTGGGGCGCGAGAACCGGGTCGACTTCATCCAGCGCACCTGGTGCTTGAGTGACGCGATGAAGCTGCTATTGATGACCATGTGATCGATGACGTGGTGGCTGAGCACAACGGTCTGGCCGAGCTTGACCGTCTCGTTGCCGAGGATGAAATCGTCGGCACAATGATCGGCAGTGACCTTGAACCCGCCCATGCCGCGGACGGTGTGGCGGCGAAAAGCCATGGTGGGGCCGAGGGTAAACTGCATGCCTTCGATGGCGCGGGCCGCGAGCACGCCGGCAGTCATCTCGACGCTCATGCCGACGGCCTCGAGGCGCGCCCACAAACCGCCCTCGGCGGCGACGCCGCGGTAGGGGCAGGTGACGGCTCCGACATGCTCGTCGGCAAAAGGCAGAACCACGGCGCGGAGGTAATCGGGCCGGACGCGGACATCGCTGTCGCTGATCACGAAGACGTCGTGCGACGCTTCTGCCTCCATGCGCTCCATGGAGATCACTTTGTCGTTGATATAGTCGGGCAGGCCGCCCGTAGAGAGAAAGCGCGCGGGGATCGCCGGGAACTGAGCGGCTACGCGGCGCGCCACGGCCAAGCCGGAGTCGCTATCGTTGCGGGCGCAAAAGAGGACTTCGTATGAGGGGTAGTCCTGGCGAAAGAAGGTGGCGAGATGTGCCTCAAGCTGTGGCTCGGCGCCATGCAACGGCTTGAAGAGCGAGACTGCAGGCGTGAAGCCGGGCAGCATCTTCTGGCGGGCAAGAGCGGCGCGCCGTTCGCGAAGATAGATCGGCACCTGACGGAGGACAATGCCGGTGAAGGCCGTCGAGGTGATCAGGCCGAAGAGCGCCAGGATGAGCAGCACGTACAACATTCAGGACTAAGAATAAACACGGCGGTCAAAGGCAGATGCGACGTGAATCACAGCCAGGCTGGAGCGTGGAGCACCAGAGCCGTTCATGGTTCGCGGCGCACTGGCGTGCGCGGAGAGACAACGGCGGGCTTGCGCAGGGGAACGATGGCGCCGGAGGAACCGGGCGCGGCTTGATGGAAGCGGGTCAGCATCTCTGACCGGACGTACTCAACGAAGCTCTGCATCTGCCGGTTCATCTCTTCCATGCGCTCGCGCATCTGCAGAATGATGGCGATGCCGGCGATGTTGACGCCGAGGTCGCGGGCAAGGTTGAGGATGAACTCGAGACGCTCGAGATCCTCGTCGGTGTAAAGGCGCGTGTTGCCCTCGGTGCGCGACGGCTTGAGCAGCCCTTCTCTCTCGTACAGGCGCAGGGTCTGGGGATGAATCTCGTACATTTCGGCCACCGCCGAGATCATGTACGCGCCCTTGGATTTGCGTTTCGCGGTCATGGAGGTTGTATCCGCCCCAGCTTATCGCAAGCCGAAGAAAAACTGCTTTACAACTTATCAAAGAGCGTGACGCGCGGATCCTGGTTGTTCAACCGGGACAACTCGCGCATGATCTCGCGGCTGCGCTCGTCCTGGAGGTGGGGCACCACCACCTCGATGGTGACGATCTGGTCGCCGCGCTGGCCGGCGTGGGAGGCGCTCTCGACTCCCCGCTCGCGCATGCGCAGCTTTTGCCCGCTCTGCGTGCCGGGCGGAATCTTGAGCTGGGCGCGGCCATCGATGGTCGGCACATCGACTTTCGCCCCGAGGGCAGCTTCGGGAACGGTCACGGGCACGGTCAAGTGGATATCGTCGCCGATGCGGGTGAAGACGGGATGCGTGCCGGTGCGCACGATGACAAACAGATCGCCGGCGGCGCCTCCGTGCTGGCCGGCGTTGCCTTTGCCCTGCAGGCGGATCCGCTGGCCGTCGCGGGTGCCCGGCTTGATGCGGAACTCAACGTTCTCGGCCCTGCTGACGGTGCCTTCGCCATGGCACGTTGGACAATCGCTGGAGACGCGGCCGGTTCCATTGCAGCGCGGGCAGGGAATGTTGAACTTCATGCGCCCGCCCATTTGCGTCACCTGGCCCGAACCGTTGCACTCCGGGCAGGTTATGGGACCGCCCATCTGCGCCTGTCCGTGGCAAGTGGGGCAAACCTCCTGCCGGTGAATCTGGATGCGGGCTTGGCCGCCGCGAATTGCTGTCCAGAAATCGACGGTCGCCTGGTATTCGAGGTCGGTGCCGGGCTGGGGACCGTGAGGGCGCTGGGCATCGTGAGCGCCCGAGAAGATGCCGGAGAAGATGTCTTTGAAACTGCCCCAGGTGGAGGAGCCGCCCGGGGCCTGCTGCGGTCCGGGGCCGCCGCTGAAGCCGGAGAAGTCGAAGCCGCCGAAATCAACTGGTGGACGTCCGCCGCCGGCCATGTTCTGCTGGCGCGCGTAGGCCTCGGCCTGCGCGGGGTCGATCTGGTCAGAATAGAAGCCGAGCTGGTCGTACACCTTGCGCTTTTTCTCGTCGCTGAGGATGTCGTTGGCTTCAGAGATTTCCTTAAACTTTTCTTCCGCCTTCTTGTCGCCCGGATTCACGTCGGGGTGATATTTGCGCGCGGCTTTCCTGAAAGCCTTGCGGATTTCCTCCGGCGTGGCCGTCTTTTTGACGCCTAGGGTCGCGTAATAGTCTTTGTTCGTCGTTGTGGGCATTTTTCTCGGTTTACAGATTCAAAACGGGTCGCTCTCGCAGTTTGCGCAAGCGCTGATTTCAGGCGCTCCGCCTGGCTTTCATTCACCCTTCCTGGTGCGGGGAGCGAATCGCGCCTGACTTGCCCGCCACCATATATTCCCCTCCGCATGCAGCTTGGGGTGAGCGACTCTCCATTCGCCCACCCCGTATCCCAGGTCCCAGAACCGAGGCCTGGGTCCCAGTTCGACCCCGCACCGGGGTCTGCCGCACCGCACGTGCTTACTTCTTTTCATCGACGTCGACGTACTCGGCGTCAATGACTTCGCCTTCCTTCTTCGCCGAAGCTCCGGAACCGTCGGCCTGCGCAGAGGGCTCGGCCGGAGCGCCTGCAGCGGCCTGCGTTGAGCTCGCCTTGTACATGGCCTCGGCCAATTTGTGGCTGGCCTGGGTCAGCTTCTCGTGCGCCGACTTCATCTCGGCGACCGAGGGCGAGCCGCCCAGCGTCTTCTTAGCGTCGGCAAGCGCTGCTTCGACGTCGGCCTTGTCGGATCCCTGCACCTTGTCGCCGGCGTCCTTCAGCATCTTCTCGATGTTGTAGACGAGGGAGTCGAGCGAGTTGCGGCCTTCCACTTCCTCGCGCTTCTCCTTGTCCTCGGCGGCATGAGCTTCGGCTTCCTTGGCCATTTTTTCCACCTCTTCCTTGCTCAGGCCCGAGCTTGAAGTGATGGTGATGCGGGTGTCCTTGCCGGTGGCGTTGTCCTTGGCTGTCACGTTGAGGATGCCGTTGGCGTCGATGTCGAAGGTGACCTCGATCTGCGGCACGCCGCGCGGCGCCGGCGGCAATCCGCCGAGCTTGAACTTGCCCAGGGTTCGATTCTGAGCCGCCATGGGGCGCTCGCCCTGCAGCACGTGCACTTCGACCTCGGTCTGCGAGTCGGCCGCCGTCGAGAAGGTTTCGGTCTTCTTCGTCGGGATGGTCGTGTTGCGGGGAATCATCGGCGTAGCGACGCCGCCAAGGGTTTCGATCGCCAGCGTCAGGGGAGTCACGTCGAGCAGGAGCAGGTCCTTGACCTCGCCTGCCAGCACGCCGGCCTGCACCGCGGCACCCACGGCAACCACCTCATCGGGGTTCACGCCACGATGGGGCTCGCGGCCGAAGAGCTCTTTGACCAGCTCCTGGATCTTAGGCATGCGGGTCTGGCCGCCGACAAGCACCACCTCATCGATATCGCTGGTCTTGACTCCCGCATCGGACATGGCCTGCTTGCAGGGTCCGATAGACTTCTCGAGCAGGTCGGCCACCATCGACTCCAGCTTGGCGCGGGTCAGCTTGCGCACCAGGTGCTTCGGCCCGGTGGCATCCGCCGTGATGAAGGGCAGGTTGATCTCTGTCTCAAGGGTTGTCGACAGCTCGATCTTCGCCTTTTCGGCGGCGTCTTTCAGGCGTTGCAGGGCCATCTCGTTGCCCTTGGAGCTGAGGTCGAGGCCTTCTTCCTGCTTGAACTCGGCGATGAGCCAGTCGACGATGCGCTGGTCGAGGTTGTCGCCGCCCAGGTGCGTGTCGCCGTTGGTCGATTTCACCTCGATGACGCCTTCACCGACCTCGAGGATCGAAATATCGAAGGTGCCGCCGCCGAAGTCGTAGACGGCGATGGTCTCGTCTTTCTTCTTGTCGAGGCCGTAGGCGAGGGCGGCGGCCGTGGGCTCGTTGACGATGCGCTTGACCTCGAGGCCGGCGATCTTGCCTGCGTCTTTGGTAGCCTGGCGCTGGGCGTCGTTGAAGTAAGCCGGCACGGTGATGACTGCTTCGTTGACGGATTCGCCCAGGTAGGCCTCCGCGCTCTTCTTCAGTTTCTGCAGGATCATGGCCGAGATTTCGGGCGGGGTGTACTCCTTGCCCTGGGCCACGACGGCTACGTGATCGCCCTGCTGAACGACCTTGTAGGGGACCATCTTCATCTCGGCGCTGACTTCGTTGTAGCGCCGGCCCATGAAGCGCTTGATGGAGAAGATCGTATTCTCCGGGTTGGTGATGGCCTGGCGCTTGGCGACCTGGCCTACGAGCCGTTCACCACTCTTTGAAAAGCCGACGATGGAAGGCGTAGTCCGTGCACCTTCTTCATTCGCAATGACTTTGGGCTCTCCGCCTTCGAGGACCGCGACGCACGAGTTGGTTGTGCCGAGGTCGATTCCGATAATTTTTGCCATGTTGGGGTTCCTGCCTCGTGAATTGATGGACAATACATAAGATGCATGATTGAGTGAATTCGTGTCAACTTTTCTTGATTAGAGTTTGATAAGGCTCGGGCGAAGCGGAACCAGCGGAACGGAAGGCTGCAAAATCGGGACGACAGTGGGCGCCTTCGAGCCGACCGTGCGCGCTTCACTCGTCGCTATCGATTGCGGCAGAAGGGATTTACCCCAACGGACGGGGCGATTTTTCCCAGCCTCTTCGCGGTACAGGCCGGTTCGGGGGGAATGTCGTCGGTCACACATCGAACCCGGTGCATTCGTTTAATCTCGTCTGTTCCGTAGAAGATGACGACCGCCGAGGCCCAAGCCCGCTATCCCCTGACCCAGGGGGTGAACCCCTGGCTGGTCACCGTGTCGGTGATGCTGCCCACCTTCATGGAGGTGCTGGACACGGCGATCGCTTCGGTGGCTCTGCCGTACATCGCGGGAAGCCTGTCGTCGACCAACTCCGAAGCCACCTGGGTACTGACCAGCTACCTGGTCGCCAATGCAGTGATTCTGCCGGCGAGCAACTGGTTTGCGCGTCGGTTCGGGCGGAAGCGCTTCCTTCTCACGTGCGTGGTGATCTTCACGATCGCCTCGTTTTTCTGCGGGGCGGCGCCGTCGCTGGCGGTGATCCTGCTGGCCCGCGTGCTGCAAGGGGCCGGCGGAGGCGCGCTGCAGCCGCTGTCGCAGTCGATTCTGCTGGAGAGCTTTCCGGTGCAGAAGCGTTCGCAGGCGATGGCGGCTTACGGCCTGGGCATCGTGGTGGCGCCGGTGCTGGGGCCAACGCTGGGCGGCTGGCTGACGGACACGTTCAGCTGGCGATACGCGTTTTACATCAACATCCCGGTCGGGATCCTAGCCGTGATCATGATTGCGCGATTCGTGCACGATCCGCCGTACATCAAGCAGGCGAAGGTCGGGGCCTTCGACAACATCGGTTTCGGGCTGCTGATTGTGTGGACGGGATGCCTGCAGGTGGTTCTCGACAAGGGGCAGGAGGATGACTGGTTCAGCGCGCTTTGGGTGCGATGGGCGGTGGCGGCGCTGATTGTGGGGCTGATCGGGTGGATCTGGCGATCGTGGACGAACCCGCGCGGGCTTGTCGACCTGCACATTTTGAAGAACCGGAACTTCAGGACGGGATGCTTTCTGATTGCCCTATTGGGCATGTGCATTTACATCACGATCACGATTCTGCCGCTCTACTACCAGGAAGTGATGGGCTATACGGCCTTCACCGCCGGGCTGGTAGTGGGACCGCGCGGGGTGGGGTCGTTCATCGGGAGCCCGGTCATCGGGGTACTGGGTTCGCGGATCGACAATCGCAAGCTGCTGAGCGCGGGGTTTGTAGGTTTCGGCGTGTGCGCGCTTTATTTCGGCATGGTAAACCTCGACATCGGCCCGTACACGCTGCTGATCCCGATCACGCTGACAGGCTTTGCGCTGAGCTTTGTTTTTGTACCGCTGGCGACGATGACCACGGCGACGCTGTCGCGCGAGGAGATGGGCAACGCGACGGGTCTGTTCAACATGCTGCGTAACATTGGCGGCTCCATCGGGATTGCGATGGCGACCACGGCGATCATCCGGCGGGCGGCACTGCACCAGACAGAGATCGGCGCCAACCTGGCGGGATCGAGCATGGTGCTGCAAGAGAAGACGCGGGCGATCGGGCTTTACCTGGGACACGCGCTCGGGCCGGCAGCGGCGCGGCCGGGGTCGATGGGGCTGGTGTATCAGCTAATGGAGCAGCAGTCGGCGCTGATGGCGTATGTGGATGTGTTTCGCTGGACGGCGCTGCTGGCGTTTTTCTGCGCGCTGGCCGTGTGGCTCTTTCGCAAGCCGCCCAAGCACGCGAAAGCGCCGGAGGGCATGCACTGAAGCGGGAACTTGAGCCATTTCCGCGTTGGCAGGCAACCTTTCGCAGGACAACCACTTGCTTTCTCAAGGGCATCCATCTTGGCGGTGGGCACTTGTCTGCGCAACAGGGTCTCGTTTCGCAAGCCTGATTCCACAAACCGATCGAGGAGGATCAGGGATGGTTTCTGTTGAGAAAGCCTTACTCGTTTTTGCAAGAGCCTTACTTTTTCTCGTGTTCACGACGACAACGACTGTCTGGGTGAACGGGCAGGAAGCAAATCCGACAACCCCGCCGCAGCAGCAGGCGGCTCCGCAGGGACCCCAGGAATACCAGGACGGAGTCCCGGTTTACAAAATCCAAGTCGTGGCGCGCGATATTCCGGCGATCAACTACTTTCACCGGCAAGGATCCACCAAGATCGGCTTTGAAGGCACTTCGTTACTGCCGGCCGCGAAAGGCGACGCGAAGGTCCAAGCCGCTTCCGGTCGGACGACGATCAATCTTCACGTAGAAGGGCTTACGCCGGCCAATGGGTTCGGGGCGGAATACCTCACCTATGTGCTCTGGGCCATTACTCCCGAGGGACGTCCAGTGAACCTGGGCGAAGTTTTGCCGACCGGCGGCAAAGACAAGTGCGATATGACGGTGACGACCAATTTACAGGCTTTCGGCCTGATCATCACCGCCGAGCCATACTTCGCGGTGACCATGCCGAGCGACCTGGTGGTGATGCAGAACGTGGTTGTGGACAAAACCCAGGGAGTGATCGAGCAAGTAAACGCGCACTACACGCTGCTGCCGCGCGGGGCCTATGCCGAGACCGCCGGGCGGCACGCGGTTCTTCATCCGATCACGCGCAACGAGCGCTCACCGCTTGAACTCTACGAAGCCGAGAACGCCATTCAGATCGCGGACGCCGCAGGGGCGGAGAAATATGCGGCCGATACCATGGGAACGGCAAAGCTGGCGCTTCAAAACGCCCAAGGTCTCGACACCCACAAAAGCAATCGCAAGCAGACCATCACCTACGCGCGCGAAGCGGTGCAGTCAGCAGAAGACGCGCGCCTGATCACCATTCGCAAGATCAAGGCCGAAGACGAAGCGGCGGAATTGAAAGCGCGCCAGGACGCGGAGCAGGCGGCGCAGCAAGCCAACCTTGAAGCACAGAAAGCCCAGGCGGCAGCCGAAGAGCAGGCAGCGCAGAGAGCGCAGGCCGAAGCTGCAGCCGCCGAGGCAGAAGCACGCGCCCAGAGAGCACGCGCCCAGCAACAGGCGGCAGAACAGGCGGCGCAGCAAGCCGCGCAGCAGACCGAGCAAATGCGCGAGCGCCTGAAGCAGCAGCTGAGCCAAGTTCTGCAGACGACCGAAACGGCGCGCGGCTTAATCGTCAACATGTCGGATGTGCTCTTCGATTTCGGCAAGTACACCCTGAAGCCGGAAGCGCGCGAGAAGCTGGCTAAGGTTTCGGGGATCCTTCTGTCGTACCCGAACCTGAAACTGCAGGTGGAAGGCTACACGGACAACATCGGCTCGGATGAATACAACCAGAAGCTTTCGGAAGAGCGAGCCGATGCGGTGCGCGATTACCTTGTGTCGCAGAGCGTGCCCGAGGCCAATATTTCGGCTGCAGGGTACGGAAAAAGCAACCCCATTGCGGACAATTCAACGAATGCGGGACGCGCGCAGAATCGCCGCGTTCAGCTGGTAGTTTCCGGCTCGTCGATTGGGATCCAGGAGAGCGCCCCAGGGACGCAATCGAATGCTCCGGAGCCGCCGGCGAATGCACCCGCCGCGCCGCCGGCTAACCCCAGCGGCACCTCGAACCCGCCGCCGCAATAACCCGGCGTTCATAGCGAAAGGCAAATAGGCTGATCGGAAGCGGTTTCAGCCTATTTTTTTGCGTGGGCAATTTCGGCGTGAGCGGGCGTCTGGTCCGCGGCGTTGACGATCAGCGGCAGGAAACGCCGGAGATGTTCGTCGTAGCGCTCGATGCGGCCGGTAAGGATGTCGTAGTACCAGCCATGGACGGCGAGTCGCCCTTCGACGATGGCGCGTGCCGCCGCGGGCTGAGCGCGGAGGTTGAGCATCTGCGCGATCACGTTGCCGCGGATCAGCGACGCAAGTTCGGCGTGAGCGCCGTCGGCGGGATTGAGCGGCTGGCGATGACTGAAGGCAGCCTCGACGTGGTGCAGCCAGCGGCTTGCCCTTGGCAGCTTATCGAGCCCGCGTCGATCGATGGCAGCTTTCATGGCTCCGCAGTCGGAGTGGCCGCAGAGGATCGCGTGTTTGACCCGAAGCACCTCGATCGCATACTCGATGGTCGCGGTCACGCCATCTACATCGTGCCCGGTAACAGGGACGACGTTGCCGGCGTTGCGGCTGATAAACAGATCGCCCGGGCCGGTGCCGAGGATAAGGTCGGGAACGATGCGGGAGTCGGCGCAGGTGATGAAGAGGACCTCAGGCGCCTGCGACTCGGCGAGCAAATGAAACTGGTCACGCCGCGCGGGAAACACCTCGGCGAGAAAATGCTTATGTCCTGCAATCAACCGCTCCACAGTCTTCGGCTCCGACAGAAAATGAAAGGCCCGACAGCACTATAGCAAAATAGCCGTCAAAGCACAGTGCAAGCGAGAGCTAACCCCATTGGCCCGCAATGCGGGCGCTTCCTGCCCCGGCAATGCGAGAATGGGCTGGATATTCCGGAGGAGAAGCTGATGCGGGTGCGAGGGATTGCAGGGATGGCCGTCGTTGGGATGATCGGGGCGGTGACGTTCCCAGCCTTTGCGCAGAGCGTGGACACTCTCGACGCGGCGCTCAAGACGCGAATTGACCGTGTCGCCGGCCAGGAACTGGCTCTGCACGGCGTGCCATCGGCCAGCATTGCGGTGGTTGAGGGAGGCAAGCTGGTCTACACGCGCGCCTATGGCTTGGCTCATCTCGATCCGGCAGAGCCGGCAACGCCCGCGATGCGCTATTCAATCGGATCGATTTCAAAGCAGTTCACGGCGGCCGCGATTCTCCTGCTGCAGGAACAGGGCAAGCTGAGCCTCGACGACGCGGTGGGCAAGTATGTTCCGGACCTGACCCGCGGCAACGAGGTCACGATCCGCGAGATCCTGTCGCACACGTCGGGCTACCAGGACTACTGGCCAGAAGACTACCTGATGACGCCGATGATGAAGCCCGAGACGGCGCAGCAGATCCTCGACACGTGGGCAAAGAAGCCGCTCGACTTCGATCCTGGCACGAAGTGGCAGTACTCCAACACAAACTACGTGATTGCCGGATTGATTGTTGAGAAAGTGAGCGGCGAAAGGCTGATGGACTTTCTCGAAGAGCACATCTTTCACCCGCTGGGCATGAAGTCGGTGTGGAATTCCGACGAAGCCAAGCTCACTTCAACGGATGCGACCGCTTACATCCGCGCCGCGCTGGGACCGCTGCGTCCCGCGCCGAAGGAGGGCCGGGGATGGATGTTTGCCGCGGGCGAGTTGGCGATGACGCCGCACGACCTGGCGCTGTGGGACGAAAGTCTGATCGCGCAGACCATCCTGAAGCCCGAAAGCTACAAAACGATGTTCACGGAAGTGAAGTTGAAAGACGGCAAAGGATCGCACTACGGTCTGGGTGTCTTTGTCCGCGACGTGCATGGACATCGGGAGCTGGAGCACAGCGGCGAGGTGACGGGCTTCGTCTCGGAAAACATCGTGCTGCCCGATGACGGCGCAGCAGTGGTCGTGCTGACCAACCACATGGCGAGCGGAGCCAGCGAGATGGGTCAACTGATCGCGTCGGCCGTGACCGGCGAGAAAAACCAGAGCGAAGCCGAACGGCAGGCGTTGGCGCTCTATCGCGGCCTGCAGCAGGGACAGATCGACCGCAGCTTGCTCGCACCCAATCTGAACGATTATTTCTCAGAGCAGACCGTAGACGATTTCCGCGACAGCCTGGGACCGCTGGGCGAACCTCTTTCGCTTCACGAGGTGCACGAGTCTCTCCGCGGAGGGATGACATTCCGCGTCTTCGAGATTGCCTACCCGGCGAAAAACCTTCGCCTCACGACCTATACCTACCCCGACGGGAAGCTGGAGCAATACCTTGTCGAGCAGGAGAACTGAGGGGCAACCAGCAAGAAGCCCGCACGATACACTTAAGCCTGACCTATGTTTGAGACGCTTACCGACAAACTGCAGCGCGCGTTCAAGAATCTGCGCGGCCAGGGCACGCTGACCGAAGAGAACATCCAGGAAGCGCTGAGCGAGATTCGCGTGGCGATGCTCGAAGCCGACGTGAACCTGAATGTGGTGAAGGACCTGATCGACCACATCCGTGCCAAGGCTGTCGGCACGGAGGTGATGACCGCGCTATCGCCGAGCGAGCAGGTCATCAAGGTGGTGCGGGACGAATTGATCGACCTGCTGGGCCGCGACACGGCGCGCTTCAAGTTTGCGCCGCAGCCGCCCACCGTGATTCTTATGGCGGGGCTGCAGGGCTCGGGCAAGACGACGACCAGCGGCAAGCTGGCCGCATGGCTGAAGAAGGGCGGGCACCGGCCGATTCTGGTTTCGGTCGATGTGTATCGCCCCGCTGCGCGCGAGCAGCTGAAAGTTGTCGCCAAGTCAATCGAGGCGAAGATTTACGAGGGCGACACCAAGGGCGAGGCGCCGGGATCGGCACTGGTGGAGCGCCTGGCCACCGAAGCACGGCGCGAGGCACGCAATTTCGGTTTCGACACGCTCATCGTCGATACGGCAGGGCGCCTGCATATCGACGAAGACCTGATGGGCGAGATGGAGCGGCTCAAGAAGCTGCTCAACCCGCAGGAGATTCTCTTCATCGCCGATGCGATGACGGGCCAGGACGCCGTGAACTCGGCGCAGGACTTTCACAAGCGCCTCGGCCTGACCGGCGTGGTGCTGACGAAGATGGATGGCGATGCCCGCGGCGGCGCGGCGCTTTCGATTCGCCATGTGACAGGGCAGCCGATCAAGTTTATCGGCGTGGGCGAGAAGCCGGACGCGTTTGAACCTTTCCATCCCGACCGCATCGTAGGGCGCATCCTGGGCATGGGCGACATGCTCTCGCTGATCGAAAAGGCTGAGGAGAAGCTGGATCGCCGCAAGTCCGAGGAGTTCGCAAAAAAGGCGCTGTTGGGCGATGGGTTTTCGCTGGAGGACTTCCGGGATCAGTTGCGGCAGATCAAGAAGCTCGGATCGATGGAGAGCATATTGAAGATGATGCCGTCGGTGGGCCCGTTCGCCGGCATGCAGCAAGCCGCGAGCCAGGTGGACGAAAAGCAGTTCGTGCGCCTGGAGGCGATCATCAACTCGATGACGCCGCATGAACGGCGCAACCACGAGATCATCTCCGGCTCGCGCCGCAAACGCATCGCAGCCGGCTCGGGCACGAGCGTGCAGGACGTGAACCAACTGCTGCGCCAATATGCGCAGATGAGCAAGGTCTTCAAGCAGATGGGCAAGGGCGGCTTGGCGAAACAGATGTTGCGCGGGGGTCTGGGCGGATTGGGTCTGGGCGCGCGGCAGAAGTTCGGGCGGTAAGGACCGCATGACGCCGCTGCAGGACCAGCTCGACGAAATCACCGCCAACACGCGCAACCTGGTGCAGCCGGAGAGGCTGGCAGTCGGCGAAAGGGCGATCGAGGAGTTGTTTGCTTCGCACGCCGAAGAAAGAATTCTGCCGGTGGGCGCATCGGCTCCCGAGTTTGCGCTTAAGGACTCGAACAACAAGCTGGTGCGCTCGGCGGACCTGTTGAGCGTGGGGCCCCTGGTCGTGAAGTTCTTTCGCGGGCGCTGGTGTCCATATTGCGTCACTGAGCTCGAAGTGTGGCGCGATGCCTATGGGCGCATCCGCGAGCACGGCGCGGTGATGGCGGCAGTCGGGCCGCAACTGCAGCGACAATCGGATTTCATGATCGGCCAGCACGGGCTTCCCTTCCCTGTGTTGACAGACACGGATAATGCGGTCGCCGAGCAGTTCGGCCTGGTCTACACGGTGCCCGAATATCACCGCGACTACTATCTCTCGATCCTCGTGAACATTCCTTTCGTGAACGGCGAGAAGAGCTGGCGTCTCCCCCTGCCGGCCACCTATGTCATCGGAAGAGACCGGAAGGTTCTGTACGCTGAGGCGCATGCAGATTTTCGTGTGCGGCCGGAACCGGAAGAAGCGCTGGCGGCAGCGTTCGCGGCAGGGGGCCGATGATTGACTCTGATTGCAGCGGCGGGAGGCGGCACAGCCGCTTCTAACTTCAGCAAAAGCGCTGTGGAAAAGCGCTGCAATGGGGACTTACGCTATACGGCTCTGCGCAGCCGCGGGGGAGATCCCGCGCAGCAGAAAGACCTTACTGCGCGAGCTCTGTCCTGAGACGAGCTCGATCGAGGATTTAGGCAGCTTGAAGGTCCGGGCGAGGAAGACCGTGAGCTCTTCATTGGCGCGGCCTTCGATGGGCGGCGCGTGGACCGAGATCTTGAGCTGGGCGGCATCGCCCTCGCCATAGACGCCGGTGATGGCAGTTTTCCTGGCGCCGGGCTGGGCGCGGACCGCAAGGGTGACGCCGGAGGAAGTCGAGCGGAAAAATGGGGCGGCCGGCATTGGAATCAGTCCGAGGGGCCGGTGTAGGGGACGCGCTTGCCGAAGAGAGCGGTGCCGACGCGAATGCGCGTTGCACCCTCTTCGATGGCAAGCGGAAAATCCCCACTCATGCCCATGGAGAGGACATCAAAGTTGAGACGCGGGTGCGCAGCGGCCCACTGATCGCGCCAGGTGCGCAGAGAGCGAAAGCAGGCGCGGGTCTCGTTTTCCGGCGCGCCCCAGGGAGCGATTGTCATCAAGCCCCGGACATGAAGGTTTCCGAGGCCCGGAAGGGCTTCGAGGAGCTGGGCGGTTTCAGGGGAGTTGGGATCGAGGCCGGACTTGGTTTCTTCAGGGCTGAGCTTGATCTCGAGCAGGATGGGCAGGCGCTTGCCGAGTTTTCCGGCGGCGTCATTGAGCCGCTCGGCGAGACGGAGCGAGTCGACGGAGTCGATGGCGTCGAAGAGCTCGGCCGCACGCTGAGCTTTATTGGACTGCAGGTGGCCGATGAGCGCAACGCGGATGGGACAGCCAGGGGCGGCAATGCTTCCGGTAGACTGCAGCGCGGCAAAATCGGCGGCTTTTGATGAGTACTCCTGCACGCGGTTTTCGCCGAAGAGGGTGAGGCCGAGGGCGGCGGCTTCGGCGATGGTCGAGGCGGGATAGGTCTTGGAGACGGCCATCAGCTCGACAGATGCGCGGATGCGATTGGCGCTGCGGCAGGCCCCGGCGATGGCGTCTTCGAGTTTGGCGAGGTTTTCGGCGAGGGGCGTCATGGGGTCTGGTGAATGCGAAGGCTCGCGCTGTCAAGGCGGCCGGTGACGGGCAGATGCTGCGACGCGGCGGCCATGCCGAAGCGCGGCATGTTGGCATAGATGCACTCGAAGTGACCGCGCGCGACCGAGTAGGTTTCGTGCCAGATACCGACCGAGCCGTCGGCGCCAACGCGGCGATTGAATTCAGCCCAGGCGGGGAGGTGGTTCGCGTTGCGGGCATGGGCGTAGGCATGTAGCTGGTCGAAGCTGCGCCAGTATTGGAGGACGGCGACACCGCGCCAGTAGAGAAAAAACTCGGCGTGCAGGAAGCCGACGGCCGGATCGCGCTTGAGTTCGGCGATCATGGGCGGCATAGCGCGGGCGACGCGGAGCCAGCGCAGGTCGAAAAGCCGGTTGATGCGCACGCCGATGAGGAAGACGACGAATGGCTCGTCATATTGGGCGGTGAATCGGCCTGGAAAGACCTTGGCCATGACATAACTCCATTGGACGTTCTGAGCCTCGCGTGCCCTGCGGCGAAAGGGACCCCCCGCCGATCCATATCTGCTGCATGCAATGCCTGGATGCAGCAGTCAGCGACCGTGCTCTTCAAGGTACTTCTCGACTTCGAGGGCAGCCATGCAGCCGGTGCCGGCGGCGGTGATGGCCTGGCGGTAGCGTCGGTCCTGCACGTCGCCGCAGGCATAGACGCCGGGAACTTCGACGGCGTTGTGCGCTGTGAAGACATTGTTGCGGGTGCGGATGTAGCCCTCTTCATCGAGATCGAGCTGGCCCAGGAACATTTTGGCGTTTGGCTCGTGGCCGATGCCGAGGAAGAGGCCTTCGACCTCGAGCGTGCTCTTCTTGTTATTCGTGACGTCACGGAGGCGCAGACCTTTGACTGCCAGGTCTTCGACGCCGAGCACTTCGTCGACGACGGTGTTGGTGCGCAACTCGATATTCGGATGCGCCATGGCGCGGTCGAGCATGATCTTGGATGCGCGGAAGGCGTCGCGGCGGTGGAGCAGGGTGACCTTGGAGGCGAAGCGCGTGAGGAAGAGCGCTTCTTCCATGGCGGAGTCGCCGCCGCCCACGACGGCGATGGGCTTGCCACGGAAGAAGAAGCCATCGCAGGTAGCGCAGCTGGAGACACCGTGGCCGATGAGGGCCTGTTCGCTGGCGATGCCCAGCCAGCGCGCGCTGGCACCCGAGGCGATGATGAGTGTGCGGGAGTGGATTTCGCCGGCGGAGGTATTCAGGCGAATGGGGCGCGCCTTGAGGTCGACGGAATTGAGATGAGCGAGGCGGAAGGTCGCGCCGAAACGCACGGCCTGCTTCTTCATGTTGTCGATGAGCTCGGGGCCCTGGATGCCGTCGGGCCATCCGGGGAAGTTCTCGACAAGGGTGGTGATGGAGAGCTGGCCGCCGGGCTCGTGGCCTTCGAGGACGAGCGGCTTGAGGCCGGCGCGCGCGGTGTAGATGGCCGCGGTGAGTCCCGCGCAGCCGGAGCCGAGGATTACGGTATCGTGCGTTTCAGTCATCAGGTTTCCCACGGTTGATTGTAGATGGGAAGAGCGGGAGAACCGGTCTGTACGGATTATGGTTTGGACCGGTTTCCCACAGGAGAAAGCCTGTATGTAAAGATGACGGACATGGCGAATCTGACTCTGATCTACGGAATGCGCCTGCTGCCGGAAGGCGAAGTGAAGGAGATTCACGACGCTACGCTGAAATTGGCGAACGGGCACGAGGCGCACGTGACGATGCATGTGCTGGAAGGGTCGCGGGAGCAGATCGAGACGCAGCTGAAGCAGAGTCTCGATGCGTTCTTCGATTTCTACCCGGAGCTATGACCGCATCTAATAGTCGGCGAGGCTGACCTCGACCGGGCGGGCGGGCGTCTTGGCGACGCTGCGCTTCACGCGCAGGTTGTCGAGCGCGTAGTCGATGTAGCGCGGCTCGAAGTGGGAGGGCTGGCCCATGAAGCGGCAGGTGGCGACGACCTGGTCAACGATGAATTTCGGCTGGTAGGCCGCGAATTCGAGTTCTTTCTCATCGCGAAGCTTACGGACGATGGAGTTGAAAACGTCTTCGGGAAGGGTCATGCCTTGCTTGTCGCACTCTCTCCGGAAGATGGTTCGGAAGGTGTCGAGGCTGGGCGGGCCGACTTCGATCTTGTAGGGCAGGCGGCGCAGGAAGGCTGGATCCATCAAGTCTTCGGGCTCGAGGTTGGTGGAGAAGATGACCAGCTCTTCGAAGGGGACGCTGAAGCTCTTGCCGGTGTGGAGCTTGAGGTAGTCGACACGGCTCTCGAGGGGAACGATCCAGCGGTTGAGCAGGTTGGTGGGGCTGACGAGCTGCCGGCCGAAGTCGTCGATGATGAAGCATCCGCCGAGGGCTTTCACGTGGAGGGGGGCTTCGTAGTAGTGGCCGGTGTTGTCGTAGCGGAGATCGAGCATCTCGAGGGTGAGCTCGCCGCCGGTGACGACGAAAGGGCGGCGGCATGGAACCCAGCGCGCGTCGTACTCTTCGCGACGCATGACCGAGAGGGTGCCATCCTCTTCGGCTTTGCCGGGATCGAGGCGCACGTGGATGCTGGGATCATAGACGCGAATGATCTGGCCTTCGACGATCACCGAATAGGGAACGTAGATCACGTCGTTAAAGACGTTGCTGAGGCGAAGGGCGGTCGAGGATTTGCCGTTGCCGGGAGGGCCGTAGAGAAGCATGGCACGGCCAGAGTTGAGCGCGGGACCGGCCTGCTCGAGGAGCGTGTCCTCGAAGGTGAGGTCGCCCATGACCCTGCGAATGCGGTCGATGGTGATGACCTCGTTGGTCAGCTTCTGCATGTTGACGCGATAGTTGAAGTCCTCGAGGGTGACGGGCGCGGGGCCGGTATAGCGCAGGCGGTTGAGGGCATCAAGGGTCCAGCGGCGGCCTTCTTCGGTGAAGGAGTAGCTGAGGTCGATAGGGTTATCGGAGTAGCGGGAGCCGAGGTTCTGGAGCAGGGTGCGCTCAAGCGCCATGCGGATGAGGTCGAGCACGATGTGGTAGGGCAGCTTGATGGCGTCGATGAACTGGCGTGTGGTTTCGAGGCGATCGCGGTAGATGAGCTTGAGCAAAAGGCCCATCAGGTCGACTTCATCGATCCCGGTAGCGGCGATGTCGGCGGGCTCACTGGGGATGCGATGCAGGAAGGCGTTGAACTTATCCTGGGTGAGGGCGCCGATGGCGATGAGATTGTCGCCGAGGCGGCCGCCCTTTTCCGTCAGACGCTCGAGTGCCTTGGCTACGTCCTGCTCAGTAACCAGCTTGGCATTGATCATCAAATCGCCTAAACGCAATCGAGTACTGATGACGCCCTCCCGGATCTTTCGATTGGCTATGAGGTGTTGGGCAGGCCGAGGACTGTATGGTTGCTCGGCCGGGAGAATCTCCCATCGATCGATCAATAAAATCATGCTTCGATTGGGAGGCTTCCGTGGCCAGAAACAGAACCATCGATTGAACTTCGGTAACTTGAACGCCCCGGAATCACACAAAGGTTGCAAGCGCGGCGAGCGGTGGAGGCGCACCGCGCTGCAGGATGAGAATTTTCTTAGAAAGCGCGCTGGATTGGGACCTGAATCTGCTGCGATTGATTGCCGGAGATTTCCCGGTGGATGTTCTGGTGCGGCGGATGCGGTGGCGGTGGGTGCGGATCGTCGTGGCGGCAGTTGCGCTGCTCGACGTTCCGGGAACGTCGCCGGCAGGAGGGCCCAAGTATGTAGCCGGCGCAAGCTTCTTTGACCCCGCGGTGATGGGAGAGCCGGTGCGCTGGCCGGGCGGCGCGGTGCAGTACTTCGTGGACCAGGGGCCGCTGAGCGATGCGGTCAGCAACCAGCAGGCGACGGCGATGGTGGACGCGGCAGCGGCGCTGTGGAGCGCGGTTCCGACGGCGGGTGTGACCCTGACGGACGCGGGGACGCTGAACGAGGACGTGAGCGGCGCGAACGTAGTGGCGGGGAATGGCGTGATTCTGGAGCCGGCCGATGTAGCACCGGGCGCGACGGCGTATCCAGTGGGCGTAATCTTCGACGCGGACGGATCGGTGATCAACCGGGTTTTTGGCGCGGGCGCGAGCGATGCGACCAGCTGCCAGAACAACGCGGTCTGGACATGGATCGACAACATGGGAACGGAAGCAACGATCGCCCACGCGGTGATCGTGCTGAATGGGCTGTGCGCGGCGACGGCGGATCAGCTGGAGATGATGAGCTTCGAGCTGGAGCGCGCGTTCGGCGAGGTTCTGGGGCTGGGCTTCTCGCAGGTGAACCCGGGAGCTTTTACGAGCGGCGATCCGAGCCAGGTGATGGGGTTGCCAGTGATGGAGCCGTTGAATGCCGCATGCGGGACCATGGGGGGCGCGTGCATTCCCAACCCCAATCAGCTTCGCTGGGACGATATCGCGGAGTTGAACCGGCTGTATCCGATCACAGCGGGGAACCTGGCCGATTTTCCGGGCAAGGAACTGACGGCAGCGAACACGATTTCGATCGACGGCGTGCTGACATTTCGCAACGGCACAGGGATGCAGGGCGTGAACGTGGTGGCGCGGCCGATGGATGCCAATGGCAACCCGCTCTACCAATACACCGCGACGTTTGTCTCGGGGGGCTACTTCAACGGCAACCACGGGAATGCGGTCACGGGATGGACGGATGCGAACGGCACATCGTTGACGAAGTGGGGCTCGAACAACGCGGCGCTGCAAGGATACTTTGACTTGCGGTACCTGCCGTTGCCGCCGGACAGGGCGACGGCGGATTACGAGGTCACATTCGAGCCGGTCGGTTCGCTGTATATCGGAGCGAATGCGGTGGGACCGTATGTAGCGGGCTCGCCCGCGCCCTCGGGAACGACGCCGGTGCTGCATGTGACGGGCATGAGCGCGGGAAGTTCGCAGACGGTGACGGTGAACGTCGAAGATTCGGCCGTGGGTGGCGCAGAGGACGCGATTGGAGAGGAATCTTCGCCGCGCATGTTGCCGCCGAGCGGCACATGGCGGGGACGACTGAGTCAGATCGGACAGACAGACTGGTTTCTCTTTCCGGTGCGTGGCGGCCATACGTTCACCGTGGTGACAGAAGCGTTGAACGGAAGCGGGGAACCCTCGGAGAGCAAAGCAATGCCGGCGATTGGCGCGTGGAATGCGCTGGATGTGGCCGGTTCGGCACCGGAGACGTGGGGGCCAGGGCTGAACGGCTATGGGGACGGCGAGAGCTTTTTGAGCGTCCAGGCTGGGACCGACAGCGTGGTGCGGCTAGGCATTGCGGACATGCGCGGGGACGGCCGTCCGGACTATGCGTACAGTGGCTGGGTGCTCTGCGCGGATACAGTGGCTCCGCAGCGATTGCCGGCTGGGGGCGGGCCGATCGTAATTCAGGGAATGGGCTTTCGCCCGTCGGACACAGTGCGGATCGGCGGGCAGGCGGCGACGGTCACGAGTGTGTCTCCGAACGAAATCACAGCGATCGCACCGGCAGCGCAGGGCGGAGCTACGGGTTCGGTGGATGTGGAAGTGGATGATTTGCCGGTCTTGTCGGCGATGACGATCGTCCCTGGAGGAGTCAGCTACGACGCAGGGACGGGAGACTCGCTAACGCTGGTGACGGCGCCTACGAACACAGTACCGATTGGCGTGCCGATTCCCTTCACGGTGACGGCGCTGGGCGCGAATCTCGCGCCGGCCGGCGGGGTGACCGTGACCTTCAGCGTGACGAGCGGATCAGCCAGCCTGGGATGCGGGCAATCGTCGTGCGCCGTGACGGCAACGGGCGACGGCATGGCGACGATGACGGTGACGGGAGCCAACACGTCGGCCGCAGTGGTCGTCGCATCACTCACGAACGGAGCCAGCGTGCAGGCGCATTTCGTGGGAGGTACGGCTCCGGCGGTGAGCGCACTGACGCCCTCGCTTTCAGTGGCCGCCGGAGCATCCGTGACCTGGACGACGGCGGCGCTCGTGCTGCAGAACGGAACGCCGCTGAGCGGGCAAACGGTGACCTGGCAGCCCGGCGCGGGGATCTCGATACAGGGCGGAGCAAGCGCAGCGACGAATAGCAGCGGGATCGCGACCAAGGCGCTGACGGTGGGGCCGCTGGCGGAGGGGCAGCAGACGATGGCGACCGCTTGCGTGAACGGAACCACCCAGTGCGCGAGGTTTGGAGTGCTTGGTGCCCGGCCCGAATATGCTTTTCTGGAAGCGGTCTCGGGAACTGAGCAGACGCTGGCCGCGGGTGGGACGCCGGAATTGATCGCGCTGCGCTTGCGGGATATGGACGGGAACCCGCTGGCGGGGGGTACGGTCACCCTCTTCCAAGCGGTGTATGCATGGACGCCTCCATGCCCGCCGCATGGACGCTGCAGCACGGCGGAGCTGCTGGCGATCCAGACCGCGGCTTCGACCTCGGCAATTGACGGCAGCGTTCTTTTCACTCCGGCGTCGCTTCCCGGGTTGCCCGTGCAGGTGATCGGGGTGGCGGCGACCGGGAACGCGAGCGCGCTGAGTGTGTCGGTTGAGGAGCATCCGTAAAAGAAGGAAAACTCCCAGTGACCGGAAGAGGCTCTCTGGCATCTTGTAATCGAAGGAGACCGAATTGAGCGATTCCCCGGCTCGAAGACAAACGGAGCGGCACGACCGCAAGCGGGTTGTGATTCTCGGCGGCGGTTTCGGAGGGTTGTGGGCAGCCAAATCGCTCGGCCACCTGGCGGTTGACGTCACGGTGATCGATCGGAGGAACCATCACATTTTTCAGCCGCTGCTCTACCAGGTTGCGCTGGCTGTGCTTTCGCCGGCCGATATTGCACAGCCTATTCGGACCATACTGCGGCACCAGGACAACGCCGACGTGCTGATGGATGAAGTGGTGGGGATCGATGTGGGAGCGCAGGAGGTACGGCTTGGTTCCGGAGCGCGAGTCGGGTACGACTATCTTGTGGTAGCGACGGGAGCAACCCACTCGTATTTCGGCCACGACGACTGGAAACGACTTGCACCGGGCCTTAAGACGATCGAGGATGCGATTGAGATTCGCAGGCGAGTCCTATTGGCGTTCGAGTTGGCGGAGCGGCAGATGCAGGAGCACGGATGGCATCCTCCGCTGAACTTCGTGGTCATTGGCGGAGGCCCGACAGGCGTGGAACTGGCGGGCGCGATCAGCGATATCGCAAAGCTTTTCATGCGCAATGATTTTCGGCACATTGATCCGGCCAAGGCGCGGGTGTTGCTGATCGACAACGGCCCGCGGATCCTGGCCGCGTATCCGGAGGATCTTTCGGCGAAGGCTCAGGCCGAGCTGGAGCATCTTGGGGTGGAAGTGCGCACCGGCACGCATGTGACCGGGGTGGGACCGGGATGGGTGGAAGCGTCGGGGGAGCGAATGGACGCGGCGGTGACATTGTGGGCCGCGGGGGTACTGGCATCGCCGCTGGGCAAGATGATAGGCGCGCCCACGGACAAACGCGGCTGCGTGATCGTCGACGACAAGCTGAATCCGCCCGGGATTGCCAATGTTTTTGTACTCGGCGATCTGGCGCATTTCGAGCAGGATGGGCACCAGGTGCCGGGAGTTGCGCAACCGGCGATGCAGATGGGCGACCACGTGGGACGCGTGATTGCGGCGGACTTGGGCGGCAGGGCGCGCCCGGCTTTTCGTTACTTCGACAAAGGCGACATGGCAACCATCGGACGCATGTCGGCGGTGGCGAAGGTGGAGTGGCCGTTCAAGGCACACATGAGCGGGCTGCCGGCATGGCTGACGTGGATCAGCGTGCACATTTTTTTCCTGATCGGGTTTCGCAGCCGATTGTCGGTCTTTGCGGCGTGGATATGGACTTATTTCACGTTTACGCGGGGCGCACGGCTGATCACGGGGGACCAGAATCTTCCCGGCTGGCCGCATGAGCTGGCAGACGGACCGTCAAGCGAGCCGGCCGTACATGCAAGCGAGGTGGAATAAGCGTTCCGCCGGGTCGGTTAAACTAGAGAGCAAATGCTTGACTTGGCGTTTGTCCGCGGAAACCTGCCAAAGGTAGAAGAGAAATTGCGCGCAAGGGGGGCGGACCCAGCCACTTTGCTGGGGGATTTTCGCACTCTGGATCAACGGCGGCGCGAGGCGATTACGCAGTCGGAACAACTGAAGGCCTTACGCAACGAACTGAGCCAGCAAGTCGCCGCTAGAAAGCGCGCAGGCCAGGAAGCCGGAGCGCTGATGGAGGAGACGCGGGCCTTGAAAGAGCGGCTCGATCGTCTGGACAAGGCCGCTGCCGAACTGGACGCGCAGATGCAACTGGCGCTGTCGCGCATTCCCAATCTCACGCGCGACGAAGTGCCGACGGGACGAACCGACGCGGACAACGTGACGGTGAAGACGTGGGGCGAGCAACGCAAGTTTGATTTCGCCCCCAAGCCGCACTGGGAGATCGGGGAGCAGCTGGGGATTCTGGACCTGGAGCGGGCGGCGAAGCTGAGCGGAGCGCGATTCGCGGTTTACATGGGAGCGGGGGCGCGTCTGGAGCGGGCATTGATTGGCTTTATGCTCGACACGCACACGACCAAGCACGGCTACACCGAGGTGCTTCCGCCGTTCATGGTGAACTCGAAGAGCCTTTTCGGAACGGGTCAGCTTCCGAAGTTTGCCGAGGATCTTTTCCGCTGCTCGGATGCCGATGCGGAGAGCGCGGCGCGGGGCGAGTTTAAAGATAACGACCACTGGCTGATTCCGACGGCCGAGGTGCCGGTCACGAACCTGTATCGGGACGAGATTGTCGACGATGCCAAGCTGCCGATCTCGCTGACGGCATACACGCCGTGCTTTCGGGCCGAGGCCGGAGCTTATGGCAAAGACGTGCGGGGGATCATCCGGCAGCATCAGTTTCAGAAGGTAGAGCTGGTGAAGTTTACCCGGCCGGAGGAGTCGTGCGCGGAGCATGAGAGGCTTACGCGCGACGCGGAGGAGATTCTGGAGGCGCTGGACCTTCCCTACCGGCGGGTGCTGTTATGTACGGGCGATACGGGGTTCTCTTCGGCAAAGACATTTGACCTGGAAGTGTGGCTCCCGGGGCAGCAGCTTTACCGCGAGATCTCGTCGTGCTCGAATTTCGAGGGGTTCCAGGCGCGTCGCGCCAACATTCGATTCAAGCCTGGGGCGAAGGGGAAGACGGAGTTTGTGCACACCCTGAACGGAAGCGGGCTGGCGGTGGGCCGGACGTGGCTGGCGATTCTGGAGAACTACCAGCAGGCAGACGGGTCGGTGCTGATTCCGGAGGCGCTGCGTCCCTATATGAACGGGGCGGAAAGGATTGCGCGTTAAGCGATGAACAAGATCCTGAAGAGTTATTTCTACTGGACGTATCCGCGCGGGAACGTGCACTACGACGTGATGGTGACGCTGATTCTGCTTTTCATCTTTGTGGCCCCGCGTTTTTGGGATTTTGGCGACAAGCCTTCGAGCGCGGCAGGGCCGGCGCACCCGATCCAGGTGGTGGGGGATGGGAACCACGACGTGATCGTTTCGGTACAGGCGTCGGATGTGCAGATTCCCGCGGGGGCGAGCGAGAACGACGTGAAGAAGGCGCTGCGCCACGCGATCGAGCCGGTGACGGGAGACGCGGTTTTTGTGGATCGCTGGGAAACCGCGAACGACGCGCAAGGCAACAAGGTCTGGAAGATCTGGGCTCACCGATAGAGGCTGGATGCGCCCCGGCGAGCGAAGCCTGCATCCAAAGAACGCAAAGGAAGTGCATGAGAATCGCACGAAGTTTATTTCTGGCCGCCTCCATGGCTCTTCTGATCCCGGGACGGCCGGGAGCGGCGGACGACCACCTGCAGAAAGTGCTACACGAGCTGGATGTTGCGGCGGCGAACTTCCACTCCACGACGGCGGATTTCGAGTTCGATTCGATCATGACGGAGCCGGTCCCGGACAAGGACGTGCAGAAGGGAACGGTGTATTACGAGCGCAAGGGCTCGAATTTCGAGATGGCCGCGCATATTCGCGATGAGAACGGGAAGCCGTCGCCCAAGGTCTACAGCTATTCGAATGGCGTGTTTTCGCTGGATGAGGAGAGGATCAACCAGGTCACCCGCTTCAAGCGCGCGGGCAAGTGGGAGAGCTACCTGATTTTGGGCTTCGGAGCCAGCGGCAAGGAGCTCGCCGACAAATGGAACGTCACCGACGGCGGTCCGGAGAAGATCGACGGCGTGGATACAGAAAAGCTGGAGCTTGTGGCCAAGGATCCCGCGGTGCGCAAGAACCTAACGAAGGTTACGATCTGGGTCGATCCGACGCGCGGGGTGAGCCTAAAGCAGGTATTCGACCAGGGCGAGGGTCAGACGCGTGAGTCTTACTACTCCAATATCCAGGTGAATGGGCCGCTACCCAGCGATGCATTCAAGCTGAAGACCGACAGCAAGACACAGTACATCGACCGATAGATCGCGGGGTTTGACGACGCAAGACGGGCATGTTTCGTTAAGCACGGGAGTGCCCGGACTTCGAGATCCTGGCCAAGAAGACCCCGCCGCAGACAAACAGGATGGGAAAGCACTCGAGGGTGTAGCGCGCTTCAGGCGGAACAACGGTCAGCAGCAGCGCCGAGCGCAGGACGATATAAAGGAGCATCCAAACCCATAGGCGGGGTCGCAGGCACAGGCCGGCAAACCCGAGCAGCAGGTAGAGCGCGTTCAACCCTGCATAGAACCAGCTGAAGACGGTCTCGTTGTGATGATGGGAGTAAACCCACCAGTCGACGTCGATGGGAAGGTTCTCGACACGGGGGCGGAGCCACATGTCGGCCAAGCGGCCGATCGGGAGCAGGACGTAATAGCGAAGGGGATCGGCGGCGATGCGAGCGGCGGCGAGCTGCGCGAAGCCTGCATCGATCTGCGGCGTGAGATTCCAGCGATTGTTGTTGTAGGCGTCGGCAAGCGCGGTCGTGGCATGGAATTGCGCGGGCGAATCAAAAGCTCGGGCGGGTAGCCTGCGAACGTCGAGGACGTCGCCGGGCACGTTCCAGACGACGGTGTAGGTGGAAATGAAGTCGAGGCACCAGGTTTTGACCCAGCGATCCCAGCCGGGGGTGAGCGGGTCGCCTGGATCAGTGGCGGTGCGCGGGGCGAGCGGTTGGAAGACATGAAAGACGCGCCAGTTGCGCCAGGTCCACGCGGCGAAGGGCGCGAGAGCGAGGAAGACGCAGGCGAGAGCGATGCGAGCGATTTGAGCACGCGGGGCCTGATGTGCGCGGATGCCGAGGAGCATGGCGGGGGCCAGGGCAACAGCCACGAGAGCGCCGTCGGGCCGCAGGAGCGCGGCAGAGGTGACGGCCAAGGTGAAGGCCAAAGCGAAGAGCCAACGCGGCTGATCGCGAAAGCGAGCGACAGACCAAAGAGCCAGCGAGATGCAAAAGAGGGTGGGGCCTTCGGTGAGGGGATTGGCAGCGTAGACCGCGGTAAATGGGCAGAGAGCCGCGAGCCAGAGGGTAAGGTGAGCCGAGCGGCGGGCAAGACGCGGGGGCGCGATGCGCCGGGCGAAGTCAGCGAGCAGCAGGCAGGCGACGAGGTCGAGGGCGATCTGGAACCAGGCGGCGGCAGCGTAGTTTTCGATGCCGAAGAGGCTGAAGCAGGCAGCGAGAAAGAGCGGATAGCCGGGAAGGCGAATGAGGGTCGCGAAGGCCTGGCCCGATCCGAGGGTGAGCGCGTAGCGACCGTGCAGAAGGAGGTTTTTGGCGATATCGCCGTAGACGAGCGAATCGCCGCTGGCCTCGAAGAACTGGCGGAAAAGAATGACGCGCAGGATTGCGCCGGCGAGGAGAGGAGCGAGCACGAAGAATTTTGCCGGCCAGCCGGCTGGATTGGGGCGTGCTCCTGTCGATTGACTCAGCGCTGCAGCTTCCATACGATTCGTACTGTATAGCGTAGTACGGCAGCGCGCTGAATTCGCCGCCGGATCTTGCCAGCCTTGGTATCAAAAACAGAGAACCAGAGTTTATTGGTCGAGCACGGAGAATGCTCCAAAGACAAGACAAAACATGCCCGACAAGCAAATTTTTTTTGATCCCCAGAGGAAGCGCTGGAAGCGGCTGCGGAGGATTCTTGACGCGACCGCCGTACTGAGCACTCTGGTGCTGGCAGGATTCATTTTCAATGTTTTGCGGAGCCAGCCGTTATCAGAGCTGCCGCTTCCCAGCTTCCGGCACAATTACCGGGCATTGCCCGATCGGACCGCGCCGGCGCAGCGGGGCGCGAAGCCGCTGAGACCTGCGCGGCGCAAGACGGAGCGGAAGCCCTCCGATATTCCATTCAATACGGGGGAAGGGCTGCGAGCGGCGTATTACGTGCCCTACGATGAGGCCAGCTACTCGTCGTTCAAGCAGCACGTGCACCAGATCGACATCCTGTTTCCGGAGTGGCTGCACGTAGACGTGCCAACTGGAAAGCTGGTGGCATTCGACAACGAGAGTCATCGCGCTTACCCAGTGGTCGATGGCGGGACGGTTCACGATCCGGACGACCTGAACCGGATCAAGAACACGATTCAGCTGGCTCGGGAAGACACCGAGATCCTTCCCCACCTGAACAACTACAACTCGAACACGCAGGAGTGGGACGCGAGTATCGGGAATTTTCTGAAGGACCCGGTGAATCGAGCGACGCTGCGGCAGCAGATTGTTCGATTCCTGACGGCCTATCCGGCGTACCGCGGGCTTTCGCTCGACTTCGAGAGCCTGAATGAAGATGCGTCGGCGGCTTATCTCACGTTCATCAGCGAGCTGTATGGGGATTTGCACCCGCGCAACCTGAAGCTGTATGTGCCGACGGGCGTGGGGGCCGATGACAAGACTCTGCAAACGATCGCGGCGAACTCGGACGGCATTGTGCTGATGAACTATGACGAGCACGAAGCTGCGAGCGATCCGGGGCCGATTGCGAGCCAAAGCTGGTTTGTCGCGAACCTGACGCGGGCGTTGAAGGTGGTGCCCAAGCAGAAGGTGATGTGCGCGCTGGCCAATTACGGGTACGACTGGACGCTGTCGATTCCGCCGCCGGCAAAACGCGGGCACAAGCAGGCCAAGGCAAAGGTGCTGAATACGATCGACCTGTCGGTTTCTGACGTGTGGCAGCGGGCGTCGGACGCAGACGCCGATTTGAACCTCGACTACGACACGCTGAATCCGCATTTCGACTACATCGACGAGGACAGCAACCAGCGGCACGTGGTGTGGTTCCTGGATGGAGTGACGCTGCTGAACGAGATGCGCGCAGCGCGGCAGCTGGGGTTGCAGACTTTCGCGCTGTGGCGGCTGGGCTATGAAGACAGCTCCCTGTGGAACGTATGGGACAGGCCCGCCAACCCCGCATCGCTCGATGCACTGGCCAATGTGGAGCCCGGGCATGATGTGGACATCGAGGGAGAAGGCGACATCATGCGGGTGACAGGTTCGCCCAAAGAAGGCAAGCGCACGGTGCAAATCGACACCGACGAACCCGACCCGCGCAAGAAGCTGATCATCGACGAGCACATGGACGTGTATCCGCAGACGTACACGGTGACCTACTACGGATACCATCCCAACGAAGTGGCGCTCTCGTTTGACGACGGTCCCGATCCGAAGTGGACGCCGCGGGTTCTCGACATTCTCAAGAAAGAAGACGTGAAGGGGACGTTCCTGATCATTGGGGAAGAGGCCCTGCAGAATATCGGCCTGCTGAAGCGCGAGCTGCGCGAAGGCCACGAACTGGGAAACCACACCTATACGCATCCGGATATCAGCGACATTTCGATGCGGCAGCTGAATCTCGAGGTGAAGCTGACGGAGCGCTTGTTTGCGAGCAAGCTGGGGGTCCAGCCGCTGTATTTCCGGCCGCCCTATGACGTGGACGAGGAGCCGGACACGGACGACCAGGCTGCGCCGGCAGTGCGCATCCAGCAGGACGGTTTCACAATTATCGGGAACAAGATCGACACCCACGACTGGGATGAGCGGGTGCATAAGAAGCCGGGCGAGATGACGCAGTCGGTCCTGGCAGATCTTGAGCGGATGAAGACCAAGCCGCAATTCCGGGGATCGATCATCCTGATGCACGACGGTGGCGGCGACCGATCAGCAACGGTCGCGGAGCTGCCGCTGCTGATCGACACGTTGCGCGCGCGCGGGTACAAGTTTGTGCCGGTATCGTCGCTGATGGGCAAGACACCTGCGGAGGTGATGCCGGAGCTGACATTCTGGCAATACGTGCGCGAGATTCCCGACTCGATTGCGTTTTCAACGCTGGCGGCGATCGGCAACTTCATCGTACTGGTGTTTTTCCTGGGTGACGTGCTGATGAGCGCGCGGCTGGTGCTGGTAGGGATTTTTGCGGTGATCGACCGGCTGCGACGGCCGCACCGGCAAGCGTCGCCCGAATTCAATCCGCGAATCGCAGTGCTGATTCCCGCGTACAACGAGGAGAAAGTCATCGTGCGCACGGTGCGCTCGGTGCTGCATTCGGACTACGAGAACCTGCACGTGATCGTGATCGACGACGGGTCGACGGACAACACATTTGAGGTGGTGCGCGCGGCGTACACGCGAGAGATCGCGGCGGGGCGGGTGCAGGTGTTGACCAAGCCGAATGGCGGAAAGGCTGCGGCGCTCAATTACGGGCTCGATGACCTGGAAGAAGAGTTCTATGTCGGGATCGACGCCGATACGGTGATTGCCGCGGATGCGATTACGAAACTTCTGCCGCACTTCGAGGATCCAGCGGTGGGCGCGGTGGCGGGCAATGCGAAGGTCGGGAACCGGGTGAATCTGTGGACGCGCTGGCAAGCCCTGGAATACATCACCAGCCAGAATTTTGAGCGGCGGGCTCTGGACTTGTTCAACGTGGTGACGGTTGTGCCGGGGGCGATTGGCGCGTGGCGGACAGCTCCCGTGAAGAAGGGGGGATGTTACCCGCTGAACACGGTGGCCGAAGACGCGGACCTGACGATGAACCTGCTGGAGCAGGGATACAAAGTGGTCTACGAGGACCGCGCGCTGGCCTTCACGGAGGCGCCGGTGGGGCCGCGTGGATTGATGCGTCAGCGCTTCCGCTGGTCATTCGGCATTCTGCAGTCAGTGTGGAAGCATCGCCTGGCGTTTGTGCGCAACAAGGCGATGGGGCTGTTCGCGCTGCCGAATATTCTCATCTTCCAGATGTTTTTGCCGCTGGTGTCGCCGTTTATCGACATTATGTTTGTGGCTGGTATTGTGCATTACTTTGTCGACCGGCACTATCATCCGGAAGCCGCATCGGCGGCGAGTTTTGAAAAGCTTCTGGCTTACTTCCTGAGCTTCCTGCTGATTGATTTCATCACGTCAACGGTTGCGTTCAGCCTGGAGAGGCGGCATCCGGCCAACAAGGGTGATGGGTGGCTGCTGTTCCACATCTGGCTGCAGCGCTTCGCCTATCGGCAGGTGTTTTCGATCGTGCTGTTCAAGACGCTCAAGCGGGCGATTGATGGCAAGCCGTTTAACTGGGACAAGCTGGAGCGCACGGCGCGGATGAGCAAGCGAACCGAGGCACTGACGGAAGTGCGGTAGGCGACGGGCATGATGGGACAAATCTCACCACACTCGTGGAACGGCGCCAAAACAAACTGACCACCCGAAGGTGGCCAGTTTGGGCCGATCTGTAAGGTAATTTAAGAGCGAAATCAACGATGGTGGCCCGAGTGTCCCCCGCCGCCAAAGTGGCCGCCGCTGGAGTGGCCTCCACCGCCAAAGTGGCTTTCCCTGGGAGCTTTTGGCGCCTTGTAGGACGGCGCCTTGAAAGACCTTCCGCCACCGAATCCGCCGCCGCCCCAACCGGAGCGGCCGCTGTTGTAGCTGTAAGCTTTGGGGGCCTTTCCGCCGAATCCCTCTGCGCTGTGATTGCCGAAGAAATGGAAGCCGCCTGACGACTTTCCTGTGGAGCCAGCGAAGGATTCGTAGTTGCGGGAATTGAAGCTGCCGCGGTAGTTGTTCTCGGGCGCGCGATACGAGGGTCCCGGATTGGCGTAGGCCATTCCGGAGCGGCCGTAGTTGTTGTCGCGTGGCTGGCTGTAGAAACCGGACGCGTAGCCCGAACGTCCGTAGGCGCCGGTTCCCTCGGATGGGGCTCTGGGGGCAAAAGACTGGCCCCGGTTCCCATAGGGCTCCGGGCGCGCAATCGGCTGCGGGTAGTGGTTATAGGCCTGCTGCGGCAGGGCCGGGCGCATCTCGCCGCGCTGCGGGAAGCCGCGATTGAAGCCTTCATTGCTGCGGGCGTCGCCATACGACTGAATCGGATGAGCGAAGGGTCGATAGGGGTCGACGGGCCGATTGAACGAGTGGGCGTAGCCGTCGCGACCGTAGCCGCCGCGGCCATACCCGTCGCGCCCCCACATGGGGTTGCCGGGGAAGGCGCGCGGGCCGCCATGCGGGAAGCCCCAGTCTGCGACCGAGTTGCTGTGCGTAAACCAACCGTCGTGGTTGAAGAGGATGGCGTGGGCAAGCCAGTCGAGGCCCCAGCCAAGCCAACCCCAGGGAGTCGTCATGAAGGCCGACATGGCGACGCCGGGGCCGAAGTGTACGAGGGCAGAGCCGAGGAAAGAGCCAATGGCACCGAAGAGCGAGAAGCCCGGGTAGGGCGAGACGGGCTGCCCGTAGACGTCCCAGGGATTGTAGCTAGGGACGTAGACGACCTGGGGATTCACCGGGGCGATGTTGATGTAGCCCTGATTGTCAGACACGGTTTCCTGCGGATTGCTCTGCAGGTTTCCTGCCTGCTGGGCTCGATCGCGCATCACCTGAATGGTTTGCAGGACGTCCTGCGGCTGGTTGTAGTAGGCGTTGCCGAGAGCGGTGGTCCACTGCAGGTTGCCGTCCATCTCGGCCAGCACCTGTGGAAACGCGGTGAGGGCTTTGACGCTGGGATCCCAGGTGCCTTGTGCGTTGGCGCCGGCGGCGATCTGCTCGGGGGGAGCGTTGCCCATGGAGCGGCGCCACTGATCGGCGGCGGCAACCTGGGCCGGGTAGGTGGAAGCCGCGAGAATCTGTGCAACGAGGCCGTCGGGATAGAGGGCGATGGGAGCGACGAGCTGGGTCAGCTGATCGGGAGTGAGGGGCTGGATCTGGCTGAGTTGCTGCCCGTAGCCCTGCTGGGGGTAGGCGGGAGGCTCGTAGGACGGCGAAGGATAGCCCTGAGCCTGACCGTAGGCACCCTGCGGTTGCGCATAGGGCTGCTGGGCATATGGCTGCTGTTGATACTGCGGTTGCGCATAGGTCTGCTGGGGATACTGCTGCTGCGCGTAAGGCGTATAGGGCTGTTGCGGGTACTGTTGGGGTGCAGCAGGCGCGCTGTCGTCGTCGATGGGCCAGTCCTGCTGTGCTTCAGCGCATGCCACTCCCAGCGAAAGGACAAGGACGAACGGCGCGAACGGGACGAGGCCCCGAAGGATCTGCATCGGCTGAAGGGAAGATACGGCAGAGGATTTGTTGGGGCGAGGAGGATTGGCAAAGGGCGAAACGCGCAGATCAAATGGGGGGTTCATATTCCCTCTTGTGGGGCCCGTCTTGCGCTCGCTAGTAAGCGAGGTTGTCTTTCCGGCCTTTGCGCGCTTCGATGCGTGCTCGGGGTCGAACAGCTTGTGTCGACGCCAAGCTCCAGCTGCGCCGTCGTGGCGGAGGAGAAGCGGAGGTGCGTCTACTTCCTTGACCCGATTTGCGGGGGTAAGTTTCGCGGGAAAAGGGGATAGTTTGACGGGTTCCGGGAGAGCGGGGTTTAGGGGGTTTTGCGCGTGGCGGTTGGGTTCGGAAAAGGGCTACACTAAATGGGCTATGGCAACTGTCACGCTCCCGACCGAGATTCAAACGCGCTCGCCGCAAGGCTCCTTTAAGAATGAACCTTTCACCGATTTCAGCGCCCCTGCGAATTTTCGCAAGATGAAGGAAGCCTTGGAGTTGGTTGGCGGGCTTCTGGGTCGCGAGTACCCGCTGATCATCGGAGGCCACCGCCTGACGACGGAAGGGAAGATCCCGTCGCTGAACCCCTCGCGGCCCGCACAGGTGGTTGGCACGCACCAGAAGGCGGGGGCCGAGCATGCGGAAAAGGCAATGCAGGCGGCCTTGACCGCGTATGCGACGTGGAGCCGGACGAGCGTGGGGGTGCGTACTTCGCTCCTGCTGGGTGCGGCGGAGATCATTCGCGAGCGGAAGTTCGAGTTTTGCGCGTGGCTGACCTACGAGGTCGGAAAGAACTGGGCGGAAGCGGACGCGGATGTCGGCGAGACGATCGACTTCCTCGAGTTTTATGCGCGCGAGGCGCTGCGGCTGGCCGAAGCGAAGACGCCGATTCAACTTCCCGGCGAGCGAGACGAATTGGTATACATTCCGCTGGGCGTGGGCGCGGTGATTCCGCCATGGAACTTCCCTTTTGCGATCATGGCGGGGATGACAGCAGCTGCGATTGTTACGGGGAACACGGTCATCTTGAAGCCATCGAGCGACTCGCCGACGATCGCGGCGAAGTTCGTGGAGGTGTTGGAGGAAGCGGGAATGCCGGGAGGGGTGGTGAACTTCTGCCCTGGCTCGGGAGCGACGTTCGGCAACGCGATTGTGGAACATCCGAAGACCCGGTTTATTGCCTTCACGGGGTCGAAGGCCGTGGGGCTGGACATTCACGAGCGCGCAGCCAAGGCCAAGCCGGGGCAGGTGTGGATCAAGCGCACGATTCTGGAGATGGGCGGGAAGGACTCGATCGTGGTGTGCGCGGACGCAAACCTGGATGCGGCGGTTGAAGGGGTTGCGGCCTCAGCCTTTGGGTTCAGCGGGCAGAAGTGCTCGGCGTGCTCGCGGGCGATTGTGGAGGAGCCGATTTACGACATCTTCGTGGAGCGATTGCGCGAGCGCGTGGCGAAGCTGAAGGTTGGCGACGCCACGGACAACCTCAACCTTGGGCCGGTGGTGAACAAGGCGGCGATGGACTCGATCTTGGGATACATTGCCACAGGCAAGAAGGAAGGACGGCTCGTGACGGGCGGCAACGCGGTAAAGACGGAACAGGATGGATATTTCGTAGAGCCGACCGTATTCGCCGACATTGCTCCAGACGCGGTGATTGCACAGGAAGAGATTTTTGGGCCGGTTCTGGCGGTGATCAAGGTGAAGAACTTTGAAGAAGGCCTGCAGGTGGCAAACAACACCGAGTATGGCCTGACAGGGGCCTTATACACGAGCGACCGCGAACGCATCGAGATTGCACGCCGTGAGTTTCACGTAGGCAATCTCTATTTCAACCGCAAGTGCACGGGAGCGATGGTGGGCGCCCATCCCTTTGGCGGGTTCAACATGAGCGGGACGGACTCGAAGGCTGGAGGCCCGGATTACCTGCTGCTGTTCACCCAGGCCAAGAGCGTTGCGGAAAAGCTGTAGCTAGGCGACGGCGGGAGGAGCGGCGGCCTGCTCTTCGGCGTCGAGTTTGTTACCCATTTCCGCGGCGGCCTGCGCAAGCTGGCGATGGTGGATCGTGAAGAGCGCAAGCTCGAGGCGATCGCTGACGCCGGTCTTGTCGTAGATGGAGCGGAGATAGTTCTTAATGACCTGCTCAGTGGTCTTGAGGCGCAAGGCGATCTCGCGGTTCTTGCAGCCCTGAACGATCAGAGCCACGATGCGCATCTCTTTAGGCGTGAGCCGGTCGCGCACGCGAGCGCCGACGAGATCCTCTTCAGGGGACTCGGGCATCATGAGCTGGGGCGGAGTCCAGGTATCGCCGGCAGCGACGCGGCGCACACACTCGACCAGCGAGGGGCCGGTGACATTGCGGAAAACGACGCCGCGGAAGCCCTGCTGCATAAACTGGCTTGCGCTCTCGTTGTTTTCGGCAATGACGATGCCGCGGCAGCCGGTCGACTCAAGAAGAGTACGGAGGCGCGCCATATCGGGCCGCAGGGATGCAGCTAAAACGACCATCGAACCGGGGAACGTGGAGATTGCGTGCATCATGCGGTCGAGATCAGTACACTGCGCAATGATGCGCATGTCCTCGTCCATGGCCAAGACCTTGGCGGTGCCTGCACGGAAGATCGCCTGAGAGTCGGCTAGAATCACCTTAATCATGTTTCGCGCACCATCCGTCGTGGATTCCTGGTCCAGGAGATAACCGATGTGTGGCTGATCCGGTTACCTGATTGAACCATAAAGATACACGTTCGGTCACAAAAGTGATATCGGCAAAAGGAAGCATGGCGAGACGGTATCGTATGTTGCGACAGCCGAGGGGGGCCTACATTCCTTTCGTCACATGGCAAGGCCAGAAAATGCTGGCCCTTCCGGAAAAACCCTGAAACAAGATTACAGCCCAAAGGGCATTCCGTCACGTGAATCCGGCGCTCATGTGGGCTCTATATTTACTGACTTGGCTCGTTTTAGTCTGGTAGGGTGAACCTTGCCGGCAAACGGACATGGGTTTGGGATTGGGAAAATGGCGAGGCCAATAGTACTTGCGGTTGACGACGATGTCAGTGTTCTAGAAGCAGTTGTGCAGGATCTGCGCCGGCAGTACGGGTCGGAGTACCGTATTATGCGGGCGGCCAGCGGCCAGGCTGCTTTGGACACTTTAGCCCAGGTGAAGGAGCGCCAGGAGCCGGTGGCCCTGATCGTGAGTGATCAGCGGATGCCGGGGATGACAGGCGTCGACTTCCTGGAGCACGCCCGGGACCTCTATCCCGAGGCGCGCCGCGTGCTGTTGACAGCTTATGCCGATACGGAAGCGGCGATTCGTGCCATCAATTCGGCTCGCATTCACTACTATCTCAACAAGCCCTGGGATCCGCCGGAAGAGAAGCTCTACCCGGTGTTGAGCGACCTGCTCGAGGACTGGAAGGGCGGATATCGGCCGCCGTTCGAAGGGTTGCGGGTGCTTGGAAACCGCTGGTCGCTGCAGGATCACGTGCTGCGCACCTTCTTGTCGCGCAACCATGTGCCGTATCGCTGGCTCGATATTGCCGGCAACGAGGAGGCGCTTAAGCTGCTGACGGAGAAGCAGCTGACGCCGGAGCAATTGCCGGCCGTGCTCTTCGCCGACGGGACGCAGCTAGCCAACGCGGATCCTGACACGCTGGCAGCGCGCGTGGGATTGCGTACCAAGGCGACGCAGGAGTTCTACGACATGACGGTGGTGGGCGCGGGCCCTGCCGGCTTGGCGGCCGCCGTGTATGGCGCGAGCGAAGGCCTGAAGACCCTGGTGATCGAACCCGAGGCTCCAGGCGGACAGGCTGGCTCATCTTCCCGAATCGAGAATTACCTCGGATTTCCCTCGGGGGTCACGGGAGAAGAGCTTGGACGGCGTGCTCATGTGCAGGCGACGCGGTTCGGGGCGGAGTTCCTGACGCAGCGTGCGGTCGGGTTGCGCATCGACGGGCAATACCGGTTTGTGCGCCTGGGGAACGGGAGCGAGGTTTCGAGCCACGTGGTGCTGCTGGCGCCTGGGGTGCAATACAGGAAGCTCGGGATACCGGGCGCGGATCAGCTGACGGGTTGCGGGATTTATTATGGGGCGGCCCTGGTGGAGGCGGCTGCCTGCAAGGGAGAGGAAGTTTTCGTGGTGGGAGGAGCGAATTCGGCGGGCCAGGCGGCGCTGCACTTCTCGAAATATGCACGCAAAGTGACGATGCTGGTGCGCGGTAAGGGCCTAACGGCGACCATGTCGAAATACTTAATCGATGAGATTGAGCGCACATCGAATATTGTGGTGGCCACGGGAACACAGGTCGTAGGAGCCGAAGGAGATGGCCGGCTGGAGTGCGTGACGTTGCGCGGGCCGGAGGGCGAATATCGCGCACCGGCGACGTCGCTGTTTGTGTTCATCGGCGCGGAGCCTGGAGTGGGATGGCTGCCATCGTCGATTTTGCGCGATGAGAAGGGCTTTGTGCTGGCGGGCCCGGATCTGCGGCGGGACGGGAAGTTGCCGGAGATCTGGCGGGAAGCGCGTGAACCTTTTTTGCTGGAGACAAGCGTGCCGGGTGTATTCGCAGCCGGAGACGTGAGGCACGGTTCGATCAAGAGAGTCGCTTCCGCGGTGGGCGAGGGATCGATTGCGGTGCAGTTTGCTCACCAGTATCTGGCAGGGTTTTAGGTCGGGGGTTAACAAGGGGAGATGGAAGAGGGACAGAGACCGCTGGCGATCGAGACGATCTCATTCGAAGAGGCAGCGGAGGCGCTGCGGAAGACGCGCATTTTTGCGGGAGCGAATCTCGACGAGCTGCATGGCGTTGGCCGCGTTGAGAGGATCGGAGCTCCGGCGGGCAGCGTGATATCGGAACCGGGATCGCCGGCTTCTTTCTACTTTGTCGTCCTCAAGGGTGAAACGCGCGCGGAACGGGTGGATGCGGATGGATCGCGCACGGTAGTCGGCGCGGCGCATACCGGCGAGGGGTTCGGCGAAGCGCCTCTTCTTTCGGGCAAGATCCAGATGCAGTTTCTGGTGACGGCGATCAAGGACTCGGAATTCATTCGTTTCACGGATGAACAATTCTGGCAGATTCTCTGCGTGTGCCCGCAGGTGCGCGCAGTGATCCTGGGGGACATGGCGCTGCGGCTGCAGGCGTACCAGGTGGAGGCATTGCACAGGCAGAAGCTGGTGTCGCTGGGAACGCTGGCCGCGGGGCTGATGCACGAACTGCATAACCCCGGTTCGGCGGCGAAGCGCGCGGCTTCGCAATTGCGCGAGAATCTGATGCGGCTGCAGCAATTGAGCCTGCGCAACAGCAGCCGGATGAAAACACCGGAGCAGCTGGAATGCCTGAGGGGCTTGCTGGAGCACACGCTGAGCGGCTGCCGGCTTGCGGCGATGAGCAGCCTGGAACAGGCGGATGCGGAAGAAGAGATGGGCGAGTGGCTGGCGGGAGCGGGAGTGGAGAACGCGTACACCATCGCACCTGTCCTGGTGGGAATGGGGTTTGACCGGCAGGAGCTGGACTGCGCCAAGGATTTCTTCGATACGGCATCGTTTTCAGACGCGTTGAACTGGCTTGAGGCGCTGGTGTCGAGTGTTTCGCTGGTGTGCGCGATCGAGGACAGCATCACGCGGATCTCGGATCTGGCAATGGCGGTGAAGAAGTTTGCCTACGACGAGAAATCTCCCGCGCGCGAACTGGATGTGCATGACAGCCTGCAGAGCACGCTGATCATTCTGGGACACAAGCTGCGCATCAAGCAGCTGCAGGTGGAGAAGCACTTTGAAGCTTCGCCGTCGACCATTTTCACGCGCGGATCGGCGCTGAGCCAGGTTTGGACGAACCTGATTGACAACGCCGCTGATGCCTCGCCGGCCGGGGGACAGATCGAGGTGGCGACGTGGACGGAGCCGGAGCCCGGATGGCTTGCGGTGAGCATCACCGACCACGGATCGGGGATTCCGGCGGATGTGTTGCCGCGGATGTTTGAGCCTTTTTTTACGACCAAGCCGCAGGGCTCGGGGACCGGACTGGGGCTTGATATTGTGCACCGGATCGTGACCCAGAAATTCGGCGGAAAGATTGATGTGGAGACGGCGCCGGGGAAGACGAAGTTTATTGTGCGGCTGCCGCTGCAAAGCGGAAATGAAGCCGAGGCCCAGAAGAACCGAATAAAGGTCGTACATTAAAAAAACCTGCCTGGGATTATCCCTCTGATTTTTCACGGTGTGATCTCCTCCGGCTGCAAAGGCTGAGGGATGTAGAGGCGCGGGCCTGAACGGCGCGCCATGTATCAGCTTTGGCCAAGCCGGTGAAGCTCGTTGATCCCGCGCCGATGAAGAGGGTGAGGGCGGTCATGGCCGATCGTAACGAACTGATGGAGGCCGCGCTGGAGAGCCTCCCTGAGGGTCTTGCGCTGCTTGACCCGGAGGGGGAAGTTGGTTTCTGGAATCATGCGGCGGAGACGATCACCGGATTTCCGAGCATTGAAGTGGTGACCCGGCAGATTCCGTGGGCACTGGAGCCGTTGTTGCTCGGACCGCTGGAGGCATCCGAAGAGCCGCGTGACCGGCTGCGGCGCGAACGAGGCGGCATCATCCGCGCGCAGCACCGTTCGGGGAGCGAACTGATGCTGATGATGCGGACGGTGATGCTTCGCGATGCGCTGGGAATGCGGATTGGAAAGGCGGTGGTGTTTCGCCGCGCGGAGGGCGTCAATTCCCTGCCCCATGGAGAAAGTTCGGAAGAGTTGAACCTGGAAACGGCTCAGGAGGAGATCGAGGAAGTAGTCCGCTCGGCGTATGCGGAGTTTGTGGAGAGCGGAACGCCGTTGGGTCTTTTGTGGATCGCCGTTGATCAGGCTCGCGAGTTGCGCAGAACGCACGGCGCCAATGCTTACGAGACGATGCTCGAGCGCATGGAGCGGACGCTGACCAACGGGCTTCGACCGAGCGAAGAAATCGGCCGATGGGGCGACGACGAGTTTCTGGTGGTTTCGCACGAAGGCGCGCCGGCGGCGCTGGCCGCACATGGGCAGGCGCTGGCCGGGTTGGCGAGGACGCTGGATTTTCGCTGGTGGGGCGACCGGCCGTCGCTCACGGTAAGCATTGGGGCGGCGATGGCGATGAAGTCCGAGTCGCTGGCGGAACTCTTTGACCGTTTGCAAAAGGCGATGCTTGCGAGCGTTCATGTAGGCGGAAATCACATCACACTCGCACGAGAGAGGTAGGCATGTTCGCCATCATTGGAATTGTCCTGGTCTTCGCAGCCGTTCTCGGCGGATTCCTGATGGAGAAGGGGCATATCGCAGTACTGGTGCAGCCGGCAGAACTGCTGATCATTGCCGGTGCGGCGACGGGAACGCTTTTGGTGGCGAACCCGGTGCATATCCTGAAAGGAATTCTCGGCGGCCTGAAGGGAGTGGTGGCGGGCTCGTCGCTGAACAAGGCGCGGTATCTGGAGACGCTGAAGATGATGTATCAGTTTCTGAACAAGGTGAGAAAGGAGGGGTTGCTGAGCGTGGAGATGGATGTGGAAAAGCCGAAGGAGAGCGCGATCTTTAAGAACTACCCGGCCTTTCTTGCCGATCATCACGCGCGAGCCTTTCTCTGCGACACGTTGCGCATGGCGATTACGGGAGGCGTTGAGCCCTTCGACATGGACCAGATGATGGAACTGGATATGGAGGTGCATCATCACGAAGCGACGCAACCCATCTCGGCTCTCTCGACGATGGCGGATGCGCTGCCGGGGTTGGGGATTGTGGCGGCGGTACTGGGCGTGGTGATCACCATGGGCGCGCTGGGCGGGCCGCCGGAAGAGATTGGGCACAAAGTCGCAGCGGCGCTGGTGGGAACGTTTCTAGGCATCCTGCTTTGCTACGGAGTCGCGGGGCCACTGAGCTCGAACATGGCCAAAGCCGCGGAGGATCACAACAGCTATCTGCATGTGCTGCGGGTGCTGCTGCTGTCGTTTCTCAAAGGCTCTGCGCCGATGATCGCGATCGAGATGGGGCGGCGCGCGATTCCCGCGCATGTGCGGCCCAGCTTTGACGAGATGGAGAAGACCTGCAAGGGCCAGACAGGGGCCGAGGAATCGAAGGCGGCGTAGCCGGGGGGCCTGGCGGAGATGGCAGCAAGTAAAGCTCAACCCGTGATCGTGATCAAGCGCAAAGGCGGCCACGGGGGGCATCACGGCGGCGCGTGGAAGGTGGCGTACGCAGATTTCGTGACCGCGATGATGTCGCTGTTTATCGTCCTCTGGCTGATGAACTCGAGCGAGAAGATCAAGAAGGCGGTCGCGGGGTACTTCAATGACCCCAAGGGAACGGCGAGCCTGATGGGAACGACGCTGACAGGGACCGGCGAAACGGTGACCGAGGCGGACCGCAACAATCTGGAGAAGCTGAAGGAAAAGCTCGAGCAGGAGATCAAGGCGCGGAAGGAGCTGGAGAAGCTTGCCAAGCAGATTGAGATCACGGTGACGCCCGAGGGATTGCGGATCGAATTGCTTGAGGACAGGAACGGCACGTTTTATGAGAGCGGGAGCGCGCACCTGAGCGAGAGCGGGCAGGAGTTGCTGGCGCTGCTGGGGGCGGAACTGAAGACGCTGCCCAACAATCTGCTGATTGAAGGGCACACGGACGCGACGCAGTACTCGAACGATGCCGATTACAGCAACTGGGAGCTGTCTGCGGATCGAGCGAACGCAGCGCGGCGGTTGCTGCAGCAGGACGGGGTGCGCTCAGACCAGGTGACACAGGTGCGCGGTTATGCGGACCAGTTGCTGCGGGTGAAAGACAATCCTTCCGATCCTTCGAATCGGCGGATTTCGATTCTTATAAAGAACCAGGAGGGCCCGCTGGCGGATCTGAAGGGTGCGCGGGTGGTGGAGTTGCCGGCGGCGCAGCAGGCGCAGGGAGGAGCACAGCAAACGCAAGCCGCGGAGGGCGCGGCGCGAGGCGGGACGGGAACGGAGAGCATTCCCGTTTCGAGGCAGGCCAAACCGGCGGCATCTGGATTGATGGCCAAAATCAAGTCCGTGGTCCCTGGAACGAAGAAATAGAGGCTGAAAACTTCATCCGTATCCAGAAAGGGGGAGATTGGTGTAGGCTTGTGTTTCACGCCAAGAAAGCGTTTACCGAGGCATTATGACGATTGTGGCCGGGGTCGATTTCGGGACTCTCAGCGTGCGTGTGACCCTTGTGGACAGCAAAGAGGGGCCGATTGGAACCGCCTCCGCTTCCTACCCTTTACACCGTCGCCGCGACGATCCCGACTTTGCGACGCAATCGCACGCGGACCAGATGGATGCGCTGGTGCGGGCGACGCGGGACGCGGTTGCGGCGGCGCATGTGGATGCACAGCAGGTGGCCGCGATTGCACTGGACACGACCGGTTCGAGCGTGATTCCCGTCGATGAGCATCTGCAGCCGCTGGACGACTACTACCTGTGGTGCGATCACAGGGCCCACGCAGAGGCCGAAGAGATCACGGCCAAAGCGCATGCCTCGGGGCTGGAGGCGATTGAATGGTGCGGGGGCGTGTATTCGCACGAGTGGGGATTCGCCAAGCTGCTTCACTGGCTGCGGCACAACCCTGAGAAACGCGCGAAATTTGCGACTGCCCTGGAACACTGCGACATGGTAGCGGCCACGCTATGCGGAGTTGCCGGCGTGGATGGATTGAAGCGCAGCGTGTGCGCAATGGGGCACAAATGGATGTGGAACCCGAAGTGGGACGGGTTGCCGCCGGAGAGCTTTCTAGTTGCCGTGGATCCGCTGTTTGCAGGAGTGCGCAGCAAGCTGGGTGGATCGTATGAAACGAGCGAGCGTATCGCCGGGGGGCTGGCGCCGGAGTGGGCAGCGAAGCTGGGGCTGCGCGCCGGAATTCCGATTCCGGTGGGCGCGTTCGACGCGCACTGGGATGCGATCGGCTCGAATATCCGTGAAGGCGATGTGGTGAACGTTGTTGGCACTTCGACCTGCATCATCGCCATGGCGAAAGAAGCGCAGCTGGTTCCGGGCGTGTGCGGCGTGGTGCCGGGCAGCGTGCATCCAGGGTTTACGGGGATCGAAGCGGGACTTTCGGCGACGGGAGATATTTTTGACGCAATTGCGCGGCGCGCGCATACGACGGTGGCAACGCTCTCGGAGGGACTGGAGACATACAAAGCCGGACAGACGGGCCTGCTGCGTCTGAGCTGGGACAATGGAGACCGGACGGTGCTGGTGAATCCTGAACTCGGCGGGGTAACGCTGGGATGGAACCTGATTCACACCGCGCAAGACGAGTTGTTTGCCGCCATCGAGGGGACGGCTTTTCACACGCGCATCATTCTCGAGCGGATGGCTGAGCATGGAGTGCGCGTGGACCGCGTGATCAACGCGGGAGGGGTTCCGCAGAAGAACGAAGTGCTGAATCGTGTTTACGCGGATGTGTTGAATAAGCCGGTGCTGGTGCCGGCGGGAATTCCAACCAGCCTGGGGTCGGGGATATTTGCGCTGCTGGCAGCGGGCGCCTACAAAACCATTGAAGAGGCGCAAGCGGCGGTGTGCCTGCCGTTGCGCACGGTGGAGCCGAACGCGAAGGCCGCGGCAGTTTACGAACAGCTCTACCCTTTCTATCGCGAGCTGTATTTTGCGCTGGGAAAACGTGACGCCAAACCCATGGCGCTGGGACGGATTTTGCCGGAGTTGCGGCGGATTGCGGCTACGGTGCGCAGAGCGGGTTGAGCGCGATTGGGGAAGCAAAAGCGCCGCCGAAGGGACAACCTTCGACGGCGCTTTGATTTTTGGGCTGCGAATTAGAAGTCAAACCGCAGGCTGAACTGCATGCGACGTGGGACTGTGAGCAACTTGCTCGCGATGCCGAGGTTACCACCGGTAAGTTGACCGCCGATTGAGGCCGGATCGAAGCGAACCGAGTTGGTCACGTTGTAAGTCTCCCAGCCGAAGCGGAGGTTTCCATATTCGCGAATGGCCCAGCTCTTAGACAGACCGGTGTCGATGTCGAAATAGCCGTCACCACGGAAAGGGTTGCGCTGACCGGCTTCACCTGGGTAAGGAAGGCGAACCGGTGTACCCGTTGCGACTCCGGCATTGATACCGCCTGGGTTGCTGAAATATTGAGGATTGCCATTGGTGTCGAAGTAACGGTGGGCTTTGAGCGGTTGCGTCTCGACCGCGAAGCTCTCAATCTGCCAATCGGTAGTCCAGCCGGGTTCGGAGAATGAAAAGGGCAAGCCGCTGGACCAGCGGTTGATTCCCGACAACTGCCATCCACCGATCAGTGCGTCGGTTAAACCATTGACACCGCCGGCAAGCATCTTGCCGCGCCCAAAGGGAAGCTGGTAGACCGCATCGACCGTGATCAGGTGGCGCGTATCGAAGTCGGATACCCCGCGGTTGAGGGAAGGCTTCCACGTGTTGAGGATCTCGCTGAAGGCGCTGTTATTGGCACTCGTGGTGCCATTTTCTGTGCTGCGTTCGGTATCCGATCCGAAGTCGATGGAATTGGAGAGGGTGTAGCTGAAGTCCATCAACAAGCCATGGGTTGCAGGATGCCGAAGGGTGAACTGGCCGGCGTTGTAGTAGCTCATGCCACTGCTCGAAAGAACGTAGAGCGACGAGAATTGATCCTGCCAGAAGTGCGGCTGCCAGCCAGCGGGGCACCCGTAATAGCAGTAGTAGTCGATGTCTGAAAGAGCCGTGGTGGCACCGAGGTTCGATCGATACGGAGCCCACTCGTTGTTATAGATCGCTTCGGTTGCGCTTTCTCCGGGGAAGTCGACACCTGCCATGAAGGGAAATACGTCCTCGAAGTACTGGATCGCCGGAACGGAGACCTGCGGTAAGCCATTGCCCGCGTTTCCGTAGTTGCCGCCATTTGCGTCCACTTCTTTGGAAAGGGCGGCGCCGGCGGTGTAGTAGTCGCCGCCACCGGATGGATCAACGTAGTCCACCGGCTCGGCGAGATCGAGCTGTTGCAGAAGATGCCGGCCCAAGCGGCCAACATAGGCGGTTTCAAGCGTAAATCCGCCCGGCAATTCGCGCTGCACCGAGAGGTCGAATGTTTCGGAATAAGGGGTTTTGATCTTGTTATCGAGACCCCAGGTAATGGCGAAGTTACCTTGAGGAGCGTAGTAAGGATAGGTTTGTGTTGTCGGAGCTGCGCCGACGCTGATCGCGGGGAGCGCTTGCCTCCCGGTGAACCGTGGCGAGGCGGGGTGGGTCGCGCTTCCCTCAAATCCATACACTCCCGCGGGGTTGCTGACCTGGGAGCTCATGCCGAAGGATCCGTGTTGATCGAAGTTGAAGACCAGTGCTTCTCCATAATGGTCGTAGTAGATTCCGGCGCCGGCTCGAATCGAAGTTTTTGCGTCAGGAGAATAGGCAATGGCAAAACGCGGGGCAAAGTTGTCCTTTGACTTCGGCCAGAATCCAGGTTGGCCGTAGTGGGGGCCTGCGGGTGCGAACTGGAGATCGGGCTCGTAGACCTGGCCCTGCTGGGCTTCACTTTCTCGTTTCAGGTACCACGAGTGGGTGTCGATGGTAGGCGTGACCATCTGGCCGTTGACCTCGTAGGGCGTCTGCAGGATGGTGTGGCGCACGCCGAACGTGAGCGTCAGGTTCGGTCGAACGCGCCACGCATCCTGGACATACCACTCGAATTCATTGGCCTTAAAGTTGCGTGCGATTGGGGCGCCTTCGGCCAAAGCGGTGCCCGAAGTTGCACTCGTCAATTTGTAATTGAAGTTGTCCTCGATTTGCGGGACAGTACCGACGAGATTCGCGTAGGCGATCACATACGAGTTACCGAACCCGTCGTTAACCGCGGGAGAGCCGATGTCCGTAGGTTGCGGAGGATTGCCTCCCAACCAATAAGGGTTGGTGGTGGCGCCATTAAACGAGTTGTTGGTGGAGGAGTAGTTCTGATGGACCAGGCGCCAGTTCCCGCCGAACTGGAAAGTGTGCCTTCCCTTGGTCCAACTCAGGTTATCGACGATGTTATCGACGGGTATATCGGTAATCGTGGTACGCGTTTCCGCTGTTGGAGTATCGAGGAATCGGAAATCGACATATTCTCCGGATCCCACGCCTCGGTTGCTGAATCCTTGACGAACATACCCATAGCGGAGGTCGTTGATGAGGTTGGGAGAGATCGACCAAGTTCCGCCTGCGGTGATCCCCTTGCTGTTGTCTTCGGTCAAATTCGACGGTCCAAGCCCAGGGAACTGCTCAGTGCTATCGACCGCGGGGAGAGTGCTGCCGACATCCTTTTGCAGATTGCCGCGGACGAAGAGGCGAAGTTTGTCAGACAGCACATAGTCGAGCCTCCCGATGGAGGTATTCAAGCGGATTGGGTTTGGGGAGGAAAAGGAGTAGGAACCGGAGTTATAGCCGCCATCGCCCTCTGTCGTGCCGTTGGCTGCCGGCATAGAGCCGAAAAAAGCGACTGAATTTGGATTGGACCCGGGAGGTTCCGGATACGCACTCGTATTGCAGATTGCACACGCGGCGTCCAGTTGCGCCATCTGGGCGGTGCTCAGTGACTGCGTGTTCCCGTTGGCGTCCGGATAGACGAGCATGCCGGCCTGCGCGCTCGCAGTTGGCGTTGTCCTCGTTTCCTGAACGTTTTCAGCCATACGGCTTCCTTCGTAATTGCCGAAGAAGAAGAGCTTGTCTTTCTTGATGGGCCCGCCGACCGCCGCACCGAAGATATTCCGGATCAGTTTGCCGGGAATATTTGATTCGCCACTGTTGAGCTCAGCCTGCTTGTTGAACCAGTCGTTGGCGACCGTGATTGTGGGCCGATTGTACTCGTAAGCTCCGCCATGGAACTTGTTAGTACCGGACTTGGTGACCAGGCTGACCTGCGCACCCGAGGAACGCCCTGCGTCGGCATTGGCGTCGCCGGTCGTTACACGAAATTCCTCGACGGAGTCCTGGGTCTCGCGCAAAACTCCGGTGAAGGCGTATCCGTTCACTTGATCGTTGTCGTCGACGCCGTCGATGGTGACGTTGCCCTGGTCGGAGCGGCCGCCATTGACTGCGCCGCTGCGACTATCGGTGATGGTTGGCGGAAGGTAGAGCACTCCCGGCTGCAGTGAGAGAAGATCGGGCACGTTGCGCGATTCGCTGGGTAGCGCTTGAATCTCCGCATTGTCGGCGGCGTTACCCAAGGATGCGTCGGTGGTATTCAGCGTCTGCGCGGAGGCCGAGACATCGACGGTAACGGAGTTGGATTGCACGGTGAGGGTGAAATCGATAGTGGCGGGCTGATTCACCAACAGTTCGGCGACCTTGGTCTGATCGCCAAACCCTGGCGCGCTGACTCTCATTGTGTATTTCGAGGGAAAGATTTGAGGGAATTCGTAAGATCCGCTTGAATTTGCAGTGCTGCTGAACGATTTGCCGGTGGCGTTGTCGGTCAACGTAACGGTTGCACCAGGCACAAGCGCGCCGGAGGGGTCTTTGACGACTCCGCGAAGTGAAGTGGTTGCGATCTGGCCAAAGGTGAACGCGGTGGAAAGGGTGCAAAACAACACCCATCCCCAAAGGGACTTTTTCACGGCTGTTCCTCCAAAGAATTCTTCCTGGGTATCGTGCGGATGATGTACACCTGCGCTTCGCCAAAGACATCAGGCGGCGCTTCGCTCAGTGCTGTTCTTGCTGAAACCCCGAAAACGGCGTCGTGCCGAATCCGAATCGATGAAGGTACTTACCCTGGTTCATCGTTAAAGAAGCTGCAGTGGGGACTGCGATATTTCCGGAATGGTTTCATATTGCTGGATATTTACCAAAGATTCAACAGAATTCTGAAGGCTTGGGTTGGAAATCCCTTCGGCTGGAAGGGAGCTTGGCGGCGGGGACTCTACTGTTGCTGCTGCATTTGCTGCATGTCAGCGACGGAAGGGACCCGGTCGGGGGCTTGTTGGGCGCGCTCAACGAGGACGCTCCAGTCGTCGGGGATGGGCAGTTTGCGATCGAGCGCAGGGGGATGGTCGCTAGCCTGGACGTGAACGGCGACGTAGAGTTCGCTGTTGGATTGGCCGCGGAAGATGCCGCGGGTGGGAGGGACGTCGGCGTAGTCACGGCCGACAGCAGTGCGAATGTGGCGATGGTGAGCGATGAGGTTGTTGGTGGGATCGAAGCCGACCCATCCGAGATGGGGCATCAGCACATCGACCCAGGCGTGGGTTGCGTCGGGGGTTGAGCGGTCGTGGTCTTCGCGGCTGCGATAGAGGTAGCCGGAGACGTAGCGGGCGGGAATCCTGACGTGGCGCAGAAGGGCGATCAGGGTGTGAGCGAAGTCCTGGCACACACCTTTGCCGCTGACGATGGCTTCATCGATGGGTGAGTCAACGCGCGTGGATCGGGGTACGTATTCGAAGTAGTCGAAGAGGCGCTGATTGATCTCGTGAACGAGCATGAGGGGATCGTCGCGGCGGATGACGTTGAGCTCGCTGGCGAGGTTGATGAGGGCCGGGGTTTCGACTGCGTACGTACTGGGGAGGAGCATCTCCCAATAGTCGCCGGAGTCGATGAGGTCATCGAGAGCGCCCCAGGCGTCGGGGGCGAGAAAGCGGGGCACGTCGGGCAGCGGCTGCTGTTCGACCACGGACTCGGCGATGACGACAAGCTGGTTGTGGTCGCCGGGAATGTCGAAGTGCTGCACGTTGTTGCCTAAGTGGTCGCGATAGCTGAAGACGCGGCAGCGCGGGCTGACGGAGAGCGAGAAGGTAAGGCAGTGCTGGCTCGAGTCAGAGCGGGGATGCATGCGCGTCTCCATGATGCTCTCGCTGATGGGGCGGGAGTAGCGGAAGCGCGTGAGGTGGCGGATGGAGTAGAAGTTCATGCTCGCTCTCCTGGCTCGGGGGCCGGAGCCCGATTGATTTTGAGCTGCTCGATGCGCGGGCTAAAGCCCGCACCTTTCCAATCAAGAATTGCATTCATCGGCATGGGTAAAGTGGCGCTCTTTCAAAAACCGCAATCTGCCGAATCCTTATCACTTGCCAAATTGTCGCAGTGTGCCAAATCGTCTG
>DATJMC010000040.1:0-3305 GCA_035508975.1 Occallatibacter sp. | reverse complement strand
CAAACATGGTGGCAAGAGAGATGCAGGCAGTGAGACAGATTGTATGACGGCTGCGCCGGAACAGAGCGTGCAACGGTCCTCCTTCTTTGGTGCACTGCAACTCTAATGCATCTGGCACGATTCAGGCACGCCTCTGTAGTTGAAACCGTGGGCCGGCCTTGGCAAAAACCATCGGATCAGGCGTACATTGCTGTCATGAAACTTCGCTCCTCACGAACCGCCTTCGTCGCAGCGCTCCTGCTCACTGCGACCTTCGCAGCCACCACGGTTCTCGGTATTCCCAAGCCGCCGCGCGCCGCATTGCAGATTTATTTCATTGACGTCGAAGGCGGCCAGTCGACGCTCTTCGTCACGCCCGACAAACACTCCCTGCTCATCGATACCGGATGGCCGGGCTTCGAAGACCGCGACGCCGACCGTATCGCCTCTGCCGTGAAGTCGGCTGGCCTCGATCACATCGACTACGTTCTCCTGACTCACTATCACGTAGACCACACTGGCGGAGTGCCGCAGCTGGTCGCAAAGATCCCGGTCAAGACCTTCATCGATCATGGACCGAACCGGGAGACAACCGACGCCCCGACCGTCAAGGTCGCAGAGGCTTATCAGCAGGTAATCGGCAGCGGTAAGTACGAGCATATCGTCGCCCACCCCGGCGAGACGCTGCCAATCCCCGGGATTGACGTGACGGTAGTGAGCGCCGACGGCAACCTGATCTCGCAGCCCCTGCCCGGCGCCGGCGCTCCAAACCAGTACTGCGCGACATCGGAGAAGCGGCCCGCCGACCAGACCGAAAATGCCCGCTCGCTCGGCGTGATGATCACCTATGGCAAGCTGCACATTCTCGATCTCGGCGACCTGACGTGGGACAAGGAGATGGAGCTGATGTGTCCCATGAACAAGCTTGGGCACGTGGACCTGCTGGTCGTTTCGCATCACGGGTGGAATCAGAGCAGCAGCCCCGCGCTCGTGGACGCGATCACGCCCCGCGTAGCCATCATGGATAACGGAGAGAAGAAGGGCGGCTCTCTTTCGGTGATGGAGACGTTCGAGAAAGTTCCGGGCCTCGAAGACTTGTGGCAGCTGCACTACTCCGACGAGGGCGGTCCCGCGCATAACGTAGACGCGGCGCGGATTGCGAATCTCAAGGGCACCGACCCCGGCAACTACATCAAGGTGACGGCGTATCCGAACGGCGAACTCGAGGTCCTCAACAGCCGTACGGGAGAGTCAAAGAAGTATCCGCCTAAGTAGGTCAGGCCTCGCTGCCCATGTCGCGCAGAACAGCCATTGCCGCATTGCGTCCATTGATGCCGATGACGGAGCCTCCCGGGTGCGTGGCGGCTCCGCAGAGATAGACACCAGGCATCGGCGTGCGCGCGGTGAGCCGTCGCGACCACATGAACTGAGGAAGGCACTCGCCCTGGAAGATGTGTCCGCCAGTCAGGCCGACCTTCTCTTCGATATCCGGCGGCCCAAGAACCTGGGCATCGATTACCGCATCGGGAATGTTCGAACAGAATCGGCCGAGCGATTCCAGCGCCAGCTCGCGCACCTCCTCGCGGCGGCTGTCCCACGAACCTTTCTTGAAGGTATAAGGCACGTACTGGGCGAAGACGCTCATGGTATGCTGCCCGGCGGGCACAACGCTCGAGTCGTGCACACTCTGGAAGTAGAGCTCGCACCAGAGTGCCTCGCCAAGCCCGCCGTTGCGCGCTGCGGCAAAACTATCTTTCCATTCGGATTTTGTGAGCGGCGCATTGATCTGTGCGTAGTGGTGCGGCTCGAGCGTGCCGGGGCGCGACTTGAAGTTGGGGAGTTCACTCAACAGCACATTGAGCTTCACCGTGCAGCCTTCAATGGGCACCGATTCAACCCGCGCCTTCCACGCCACATCAGCCGCGCCGTCGAGCATCGCAAGAGCCCGGCGTGGATCGGCATTCGAAATCACGACGGGCGCGGAGATCCTTTCTCCGCCTTCGAGCTCAACGCCCTCACCCGGCAGGATGCGTGCAACAGCAACTCCTGCCGCGATCACAGCGCCCGCCTCGCGCGCCGCGTCGCACAGGTAGAAGGAAACCATCCCCATGCCGCCCCTCACGTATCCCCACATGCCGGGCATACCGCCAAGCCGGCCCGAGGAGTGATGAAAGCGAATCGATGCCGTCCCCGGATCGAAGGGGCTCGCGTTAGTTCCGATCACGCCTTGACCGAGCAGTGCAATCTGCAACCGCTCATCGGTCAAGTAGTGCTCGACGAACTCCGCCATCGACCAGTCGTAGAGCACATGGCGCGCTTCGACGTCCGCGCCAAGGCGTTCCTCTATCTGCTCCGGTGCCGGCGCATCGCCAATCCAAAAATCACTTTTGCTCTCAGGCCGTAGGGCGTCGCGCAGCCGGCGGACCACCTCGGTCATGGCCCGCCAGCCCTCAATGTCCTTCGGGGAAAAGCTGCGAATTTCCGCATCGCACCGGTCATCATCGTCCCAGAGCTGCACGCTCGAGCCGTCGAGAAAAGGCACGAATAGGCCGTTGACCGCGGGCGTCCAGTGGAAGCCGCGCGCCGGGAGACCGAGTTCCTCGACAACCAGCGGGTGCAGCAGCCCGGCAAGATAGGCACACGGCGACATGCGCACGCCCGGGAACGGCTCCTCGATGGTGCAGGCTCCCCCGACCCGCTCGCGTGCCTCGAGCACGAGAACTCGCTTGCCGGCGCGGCCGAGATAAGCAGCACACGCAAGCCCGTTGTGTCCAGCACCGACAATGATGGCATCCCAGGATTTTGCAGAGAGCTCCGCGATTGGGGCCGGGAGTCCGAGTTCACCAAGGACAGCGGCAGTAGGTGAGGATTCAGCTGGCAAGTACTTTCTCCGAAGAGACAGTATCGCTCATTCCCGCCGCGGCCTGCGAACGCCCACCATGGCGACGCGTCAGTGTGCGGCGCTTGCGCCGCCTCCCATTCTGAAGGTTCTTGTCAGCAGCACCAGCGGGGCCGCGATCAGCGTGACAATGCCAATGATAAGAAAGCAGTCCATAAAGGCCAGCAGATGTGCCTGGTTCTGGAGCTGCGTGTAGTAATGCGCATACGAGGCACTTTGCGCATCCGCCGGAGAAAATCCGTGCTCACGCAGATAGGCCGCGGTCTGGCCCACCTGCTGCTGCAGAGCGGGCGACGACGGAGGCAGGTTAGCCCCGACCGTAGATTGATGGAAATTCAACCGGCGGTCTGAAACCGTGTTAATAAAGGCGATCCCGAAGCTGCCGCCCCAGTTGCGAAAGAAATTTGTGATGGATGAGGCCTTATTG
>DATJMC010000039.1:0-95144 GCA_035508975.1 Occallatibacter sp. | reverse complement strand
GATTTGCGGAGGGCGAGGATTTCGGGCGCGAAGAGGATCCAGGCGATTAGAGCCACAATCAAGCCGCCGGATAATGCGAGCCACGACCACCGGGTCCAGTGCATGGGAAGCGACTCCGGTTCGCACGCGGCGCAGGGGCGCGCGGCGAATCTACAGAACGGACGTTTCGAGGAGGAAAACGGCAGCTTGCGCGGGGCGAGAAATGCGCCTCAGGGCGGGGAGACGTCTTACTATAGTTACAGGAACGAGGGACCGATGGCAGTGTCAATCATGGCCGGGAATCCGGCACTCAAAGAACTTTCGGCGGACCTGAAGCGGCGGATGGACCAGGCGGTGAGCGGGTTCCAGACGAACCTGGCGTCGGCGCGGACGGGACGAGCGAGCGTGCACATGCTCGACCAGATCAAGGTGGATTATTACGGGACGCCGACACCGATCAACCAGATGGCGCAGGTATCGGCGCCGGAGCCGCAGCTGATCCTGATTTCGCCCTACGATCCGACGATGCTGAAGGAGATCGAGAAGGCGATCCAGGCGTCGGATCTTGGGTTCAATCCGATTTCGGACGGCAAGGTGGTCCGTGTTCCGGTGCCGCCGATGACGGAAGAGCGTCGGCGCGAGGTGTGCAAGCACATCAACAAGGTGCTCGAGGAGCATCGCACCGCGGTAAGGAATGTGCGGCGGGACGGCAATGACGCGCTCAAAAAGCTGGCCAAGGACAAAAAGATCGGCGAAGACGAGGAGAAGCGCGCGCTCGAAGAGGTGCAGAAGATGACCGACGACGAGATTCGCCGGATGGAAGACCTATCGCGCAGGAAAGAAGCCGAAGTGATGCAAGTGTGATGGGTTAGGTGCGGCGGGCCGGAGATGGCGAGGGGTGCGTGTCTCGCTTTGTGAACATCCGGTGTGCTGGCGGGAAAATTCCGTTGAGTTTAAAGCCAGCCAGATGCCGGTAATCGGCATCTGAGTGAATGAAAGTCCGTCAAGAAAATCCCATCTGCCGTTAGGAAAACCGTGACGGGCCACGCTGTCCAAGAGTCCCAGATCACCGTGCTGCAACGCTGCGAAGAGTTGAAAGCACACCTGGAGTTCACCAAGGATCGCCTGAACCAGGCGGCGTTTCAATTGGAAGAACTTACGCGCATCCTGCTCTTGCCGAAGCCTTTTGCCGAGGACGACCGGGCGCGGCCATGGCTGAACGAATTGGCATTCAGCCAACTGGTCGGGGACGTGGTCGCTGCCGAGCGCCGGCTGGCGGAGGCGCGTTTTGTGGCAGCGGAGCTTGGGATTGCGCTCCCCCCTGAACTTTAGCCCCTCGCATTGGAAACGTCTTCAGGCGTTACTTCTTTTGCCGCTTGTAGAAGGGCAGAGGCACTTGTTTGGCGCGAGCGCGGTTGCCGCGGCAGTCGATGAGCAGGTCTGCGCCGGATGCGGCGATGGTGGCGGGCACGAGCGCCATGGCGATGTTGGACTTGAGGAAGGGTGCGGGCGAGCCTGAGGTGATGGAACCGGCGGGATTGCCTTCGAGATCAAAAACAGCGTAGGTGTCGCGGGCGATGCCGCGGTCGACCATCTCAAGGCCGACGATCTTGCGTTGCGGTCCGCCGGATTGCTGCACGGCCAGCAGGGCGTCACGGCCGATAAAAGAGCCTTTGTCGAGCTTGAGCCAGCGGTCGAGGCCGGCTTCGAGCACGTTGATCTGGTCGGAGATTTCGTGGCCGTAGAGGCTCATGCCTGCTTCGAGGCGGAGGGTATTGCGTGCGCCGAGTCCGCAGGGGCGGATGCCGAACTCCGCGCCGGCTTCGAGGAGCGCGTTCCACATCTTGACGGTGGTGGGCTCGTCGGATGGGATGTAGACCTCGAAGCCATCTTCGCCGCTGTAGCCGGTGCGCGCGATGAGCACGTTGGGAATGCCGGCCACCTGACCCCAGGTGAACCAGTAGTTTTTGATGGCGGCGAGGTCGACCTTGGTGAGTTTCGCGAGGGTTTCGAGGGCGCGAGGGCCTTGCAGTGCGAGCTGCGAGTAGTAGCTGGAGTAGTCGTTGATGTGGATGCCGGGAAATTGTCCGACCTGCTGGCGGATCCAGGCGTAGTCCTTGTCCTTGGTGCCGGCGTTGACGACGAGGAGATAGTCGTTGGGGCTGAGGCGATGGACGAGGATGTCGTCGACGAAGGCGCCCGAAGGCGTGAGCAGCGCGGAGTAGTGGGCCTGACCGTCTTTGAGCTTCGATGCGTCGTTCATGGTGATGTGCTGGACGGCGTCGAGGGAGCCGGGGCCGCGGAACTGGATTTCGCCCATGTGGCTGACGTCGAAGAGGCCGACGGCGTTGCGCACGGCGAGATGTTCGGCGATGAGGCCGCCGCCGGGGCATGGATACTCGACGGGCATATCCCAGCTGCCGAAGTCGACCATCTTGGCTTTGAGGGCGCGATGGGTGGCGTTGAGCGCGGTTTTCTTGAGCGCGGGCGCAACGGGTGCGGAGGGCGTCGCCATGGGTGGATCCTTTCTGCTCTACTCATTCACGATAGGGACTCAACAGCGCACGGGTCAAACAGCCGCAGCCGAGGGCTGTTTTAAGTTCGAAGCGTATTGGCCGGGGGAGAGTGAATCTTTTTCCTGGGCGTGTTGAATTGTGGCTCCAGCAGCCGAGGGCTGTTTTAGGTTGGGAGAATTTTGGGGCAGGGAGAAGAGGCATGAGCCCATTCCGGGGGGTGGTGATGATTGCGGCCGCGGGTGTTGCGTTCTATCTCGGATGGAAGCGGCTTGCGGGGCGCGAGGCGTTTGTCGCATTCAGTCTGGGAGCGGCGGCGCTGGGTCTTGGTGTGTGGCACCTGACGCGCGCGCGGCGCATGTAAATTTGAATAGAACTTCGCAAACGGGGGGCATTGCGGGCGTGCCGAGTCTCTACAACCGGATTCAGGGCAGGAATCTGGAACGGCTGGCGGCGTTGAGCGATGGCATCTTTGCCGTGGCGATGACGCTGCTGGTGCTTGACCTGCACATTCCCACGGCGGCGCAGGTGCACAGCGAGCGCGAACTATTCAATGCGCTGTGCGCGCTGGGTCCGCAATGGCTGGCCTATGGCATGAGCTTCGTAACGCTGGGCATTTTCTGGGCGGGACAGCAGACGCAGCTGAATCACCTGGCCGAAGGCACGCGCGACCTGACGTGGATTCATCTGGGCTTTCTTTTTGCGATCACGTTCATGCCGCTATCGACGCGGCTGCTGGGCGAGTTCATCACGTACAGGCTGGCGCTGGGCTTCTACTGGCTGAACATTTTTGTGCCCGGGGCGATGTTGTATTGGAGTTGGGCTTATGCCACGCATAGGGGCCTGATCAAGGCCGATACGCCGGAGGAGATACGCGGCAGCATCTGCCGGCGGATCGTGATTGCGCAGTCGTTCTACGCGGCGGGAGCGGCGCTGTGCTTTATCAGCAACTGGGTGAGCATGGCGGTGATCGTGCTGGTGCAGTTGAATTACGCGATTGCGCCCCGTCTCTGGCGATCACGAACGTAACGGGCGAAGCGGGGCTGGGGCAACTTATCACGGGGTCTCGTGTCTGGAGAGGTACGGCTTTTGCGCAAAGCTGAATTGTGGACACGAGGACACGGAGATGATCACAGTTGCGAATGCGCTGGCCGCGATCCGCTGGCGCGGAATGGAATTTGCTCACGGCAGGAATGAAGACGCATTTGGCGTGATGCTGGCGGGGCTTGCGTTGCTGGGCGGAGTGGTGTGGCTGATTTCACGCAGCAATCGGGATGCAGCTTAGGACAGGACCGTGGGCGAGCTATTGCGATGGCCGGTTGGCGCGGGACCGCTGGTGCGCGCGCCAGAACGAACTGACTCCCAGATAGAGGAAAACCGCGACGACAATTGCAGAAGCGACGAAGGTGCGGTGGTCGGGGCCGTGGGCGAAGCTTTGGCGTGTGCGCCAGAGGGTGGGAGAAAAGACGAGGACGGGCAGCAGGAAAAAGACGCCGGTGACCTCGAGCCACAGGATGCCGCCGACGCGGCGGAAGGGTTTGAAGAGCCCTGTTAGACCGGACTTCAAGTTTCCGGGCTGCCGTGGATTTCCCGAATTAGAACGGTGCGTATCAGGAACCGGCTGGGGCGAGGCCTCGGCCGCACCGAGGCGCTGGCTGGCGACGCGGCCCGCCACGCGTAACCCGATGCCCAGCACGCGGCCGACGGTTTGCGGTCTCATTTCGATATGATGGTAACAGTGGGGCTGGGGCGCGGGCTTCGGCGCAAACATCAGTTGCCCCGGGACCGCTGTGGCAGTAAGGTAGAACAATCTCACGCCGCTCCTGCGCATGTGGTCGCGCCGGCCGACGTTCTGGAGGCATAGGTGACATCACGCCTGCGCGAACTGATCCAACAACTTGGCGAGGCCATCCACGAGTCGGTGATCGAGAGCGAGCAGATTGCCGGAGTGGTGCAGGATATCCGGCGCCACGGATTTGACGTGCTGCTGATGCTCGAGGCGACGATCGGTCTGAACGAAGTTTCGAACAAGGAAGCGGAAGAAGCCGAGGGTGGCGCGGAGGGTCGCGCCGAGGGCGGGCCTTTCACCAAGAACGATGTGAACTTTTTGCGGTCGTTGCGGATTTCGGTGGAAGGGGAAGAAGAAGAGATCGACAAGGACGAGAGCGGCGGAGCGGCGAACGAGTAAAGCCAGAAAGCAGAGGAAGTGGGTGGCCGGAGATCCTGGGATCTTCGGCCTTTGTGTTTTCAGCTGCGCCAGTGGAGGTCGGTGGGGCCGGAGATGGGATGCTTGGGGGTTGTCCCGGTTGCGGCAGCGTCGAGGCGCGCCTGCTTCAAGGCGAAGTACCACTTGGCGGGCTTATCGGCGTCGTCGATCAGCATGAGGCTGGGGTTGTGCCTGAGGCCTTCGGCCTGCTGGATCATGGTGACCTGGTCCTGGCGAACGAATCTGGCTCCGAAGAATTTGGCGATGGGCGTGAGGAACGGGACGTGGTAGAAGACGTTCCAAGCGGCGATGACGTCGATGCGGCAAGTGGAGGACGTGATGGGAGTGACGGTGGTGAGGGAGGAGAACCACTTGTCGCCGCAGCGGATGATCTCGGTGCGGCGGTTGGGGAGGACGAAGTCGATGGTGGTTTCGACGGGCTGACCGTAGACACCGAGGAGCTTGTAGGGGGCGGAGTTGGCGCTGGGAGCGTGCGCGCACATGCGGAAGCCTTCAGGGATGGGCTCGAAGCGCTTGGTTTTTTCGCGGATGCTCGCGCGGCTGCGCCACCACCATGCCTGGTGAACGAAGGGGCCATGGGCGGGATCCATGAGGCCGATGATGCCGTGGTCGACGTTGCAGGGCAGGTCGGCGGAGAGATGGGCGGTGCGATAGCGCGCGCCGAATTTCAGCAACTCTGGGGGCGCCGGCTGCGCACCGGGCGAAAGCCTGCCGCTTCCTGCACGGGGGATAAAGACCCAGGCGTGGCCGTCGCGCTCTTCGCAGGGAAAGGCAGTGGCGTAGATCTTTGTCGCGTCGAGGTGGTCGTGGCTGGAGAGTGAAGGAATCAGCTCACAGCGGCCGCTGCACGGTTCGAACTCCCAACCGTGGTAGCGGCAGGTGAGGCGTTCGCCGTTGAACCAGCCTTCGCTGAGCGGAATGCCGCGATGGGGGCAACTGTCGCGCATCGCAAAGGGCTCCCCGCCCTTTAATCTTCCGATGACCAGAGGGATGTTGAGAAGCATGGCCTTGGCGAGCTTGCCGCTGCGCAGAGAGCCGGTGCGGAGGGCGGGATACCAGTCGTCGTAGATCAGTGTCGCGCTCGGCCCCTGGATGGGAACGCCTGCCTCGGTTGTGGTGGCGAACGGCATTTTGCACTCAGGCTAGCACTTGAGAGGGCGCGAGGTCATGGTGTGAAGGTCCGGGGTTAAATGCCGTCGACGAAGCCGGGGAGGACAAATTCGAACCCGCCGCCGTCGGGGCCCCAGCGGACGACGCGGGAGTGGACGGTAATGGTGTCGTGGGGGTTTTCGCCGGTGGTACCGACGAGCTGCAGGGTGATGCGAATGATGGTGCCCGGCAGCCAGCGCTCATCGGTGAGCATGTAGAAGCCGGTCACGCTGATGTTTTTGACTTCGTGGGGGCGGGGAGCTCCGCCCGTGAAGAAGTAGGCAACGAGGCCGGGATCGGTGACGCGTGGGGCAGCGCGATCTTCACGGCGCGTCTTCTCGACGTTTTCGAGATGAAGGTTGGGGTAGAGCCAGGAAAGGACCTGCAGCTTGAGGGAGGGTTTGCCGCTGGGGCCGTACTTAGCCTCGTTGAGGAAGTCGGTGCGAGGCATGCGAAAGTCGGGCGCGAGAGAGGGGTCGTATTCGGGGAAAGCCCAATAGAGAAGCTGGACATCCCAAGGAACTTTCTTCCTGGTCTCCGAAGCAGGTACGAGGGCGTTGTCCTGGTTGAGTTCGGAGGGCTTGATCGGCGCAGAAGACGCGGATGCGGGCACGCCGAAGTCGTAAGGAGGCACCTGGTCGAGGAAATCGCGGTGGGCCGAGGCCGGGGTGGAAGCGGCGGGAGGCGCGGGGGCCGGTTCGGGCGTGAAGCTGGGCGCGGGAAACGGAATGAGGTGGGATTCCTTGACGGGCTTTTCTGCGGGAACGGGGGCCGCAAATGCGGCGGGAACGACGGCGCCCTGAGGCGGCTCCAAGGCAGCTTCCTGGATCGAGGGTGGAGGAGCGATGGAGGGTGCGGGAGCTTCGGGCTGGGGGTGTCCGGCGTAGATTTCAGGGCGTGCAGGAGCCGGTTTAAGGAGGCGGCCTGAGGCGGGCGGACTGGCGGGTCGGGCGGCCTGGGGACGATCGGGGAGCACGTTGACGTTTTTCGAGGCGGAGGGGGAGACGACGCGATTGGGGGCGTCGGCGAGGGGATCCCGCTGCAGGGTAGCCCACGAAGAAGAGGTTGTTGGCGGAGACGGAGCATTCTGGCCGGGAGGCTCTGGAGTTGATTGCGGCGCGGCCGGACGCAGGCTGGCGGAAGACTCCTGCAGCGAGTGAGCGCTCTTGGTCATGCGGCCGGAGGGAATGGGCGGGTTTGGGCGCTGCGGAGTGGCGGGAGCGGCGTCGGCAGTTTTCGATGCAGGAGACGGAGAGCCGACGGGTGGAATGGGCGGAACGTCGGCGCCAGACGCGGGGGTCGGCGGGAAGGAATGGGCGGGAATGCGCGGCTGCGTAATCTGCGCTTGGCGGGCAGTTGCAGCAGCCTGCGGCGGGGCGTCCATGACTTCGCGGAAATTGATCTGGTGGCCGGTCCTGGTCTTCGCAGTGAGGATCGTTCTGGCAGGGAGGATGAGGGCGCTTGAGGGGGTGCCTCGGAAGGGCTCGAAGGTACTGTCGGCGGAGAGCTCGGCGCCATGGACGACGCGGAAGTCTTTATCGAGATAGATGAGGTCGAAGGGCTGGATGGCGCGAGCGACCGGAACGCCTTTGAAGTGGATCAGCCACAAACCGGATTTTGCGTCGGCGGCGAGGCCTTCCATGAGAACCTTGAGAACCTTCAAAGGTTCCAGGGCCGCGTCCACCACAGTCACGCGGGTGCTGAGGAAGCATTTGCTGTTTTCGTTATAGGCACAGAACACCCGCGATTCCATGAGTCCTCATCCACGAAGCAACAGCTGTGCGCATAACGCATCCGTCGTCGCCGGCGAATGGCTGGGCAGCAACGGAGTGGTCGCTTACGGTCCCTGGGAGACAGCCGACGCGAGCTGTCTCGCACTTAGAATTCTTCCACAGGCGAGTTATCGAAGTGAACAGCCAATATTTCGTTTGAGTTACCCGGGAGGTTCGGAGAGGGCGGACAGTTTGTGCACAAGCCTCGAAAAAAGGGCGGAAGGGGCAAGAAACAGGGGAGTTATTGCGGCGCCTATCGGCCGGATGGGACGGAGACGTCGCGCGTTGTCTGCCAGGCGATTTGTTGCCAGCGTTGGTCGCGCAGCGCGTAAACGGTAAGAAAAAACACGGTGACGTGAAACGGCTGCGGCTGGACGCGCTTGTCCTGCACGTAGATTGCGTATTCGCCGTCGAGAACGGCGGTGGCGCCTTCGACGCGGACGTTGAAGCGGGTGGGCTGCCAGGAGATATAGCGCAGCTGGCCGGAACGAATAGCTTCGAGAAAACTGATCTTGGTGTCGACCTTGCCGCTGGCATGGACGTAGGTAAGGTCTGGCGCGAGGAGAGAATCGAGGGCGGCCACGTCGGAGCGATCGAGCGCGGCGACCCGCGCTTCTTCGGCGGCTTTGACGGCGGCGGCGGGCTGAGCGGCCTGCGGCCACGCGGAGTGGAGCGGGACGAGCGCGAGGATGGCGCATGGGAGAAGATGCCTGGGCATGTCGGCCTTTCGAAGCAGCGGGTTTGCTGTCGCGGAGATTCTACATGTCCCGCGGCGCTGTGCGGATCCGGACAGTGCTCCGCGAGTGCGGACAGGGAGCGAGTGATGCAGAACACTGGTCAATCGGCGAGCTATTGATGCTTCGAGGGTTAAATGGGCGTGCGCTGTGGCACAGCGTGTGCATTGAGATGGACATAGATATGTTTTGAGCCGCAGACAAGAACGATGGAGGCGCCGTATGGCTGGACTCTTGCGCGATGTCCGCTATGCAATCCGGCAGCTTCGCAGGAGCCCCGGATTTTCGATTATCGCCGTGCTGATGCTGGCGTTGGGAATCTGCGCCAACAGCACGGTCTTCAGCTGGATCAACGCGACGCTGCTGCATCCGATTGCGGGGACGCGCAGCACGGACGACCTTGTGAGCGTGATGCGCGGCGAGTGGAACACATCGCCTTCTCCGCCGCTCTCGTATCTCGACTACCGCGATCTGCGGGAACAGAATCACAGCCTGGTTGGGATTCTGGCGTATCACCACGACTGGCTGGCGCTGACCGGCAGCGCAAACCCGGAGCGGATTTACGTAGGGAATGTTTCGGCGAATTACTTTGAGCTGCTGGGTGTCCGGCCGTTGCTGGGTCGTTTTTTTCTACCGGAAGAAGAGACGAACCCGCGCGCGGTTCCGTACGTGGTGGTGAGCTACCCGTTGTGGAAGACGCATTTTGGAGGAGATCCGGAGATTGTCGGGAAGTCGATTGAAATTGCCCGGCACGCGGTGACGGTGATCGGTGTGGCTCCGGAAGGATTTGCGGGAGCCATGCCGGGAATCCGTGAGGATGCATGGGTGACGCTCGACCCGATCGGAAGCAACCAGTACCAGATGACGTCTCGCAGCGCGAACTGGCTGAATGTGCTGGCACGATTGCGGCCGGGAGTGAGCCGGGGAAGCGCGACGCAGGATCTTGAAACGATCATGCGGCGCATTGTGGCTGCGTATCCGAAGGATCATCTCGGGGTGAACACGATCACGCTGGATCCGATGTGGCGCTCGCCCTTTGGCGCGAACATTTACTTTTCGGCATCGCTTCCGATCCTTCTGGCGATTGCATCGGTGGTGTTGTTGCTGACGTGCGTCAACATCGCGACGCTGGCGCTGGTGCGGTTTGTGGCGCGGAGGCGAGAACTGGCGATCCGGCAGTCGCTGGGTGCGGGACGCGGGCAGTTGACGCGCCAGATGATGCTCGAGGGATTGCTGGTGGCGATCGGAGGCGGCGGGCTCGCGATTGTGTTGACCGCGTGGACTTCGAAGGGGCTTGCGGCGTTCATTCCGCCGAGCGAAAACCCGATTGCATTCAACGGGCAAATGGATGGAAGCGTCATCGCGGTGATTGTGGCGCTGGCGAGCCTGGCGAGCGTGTTGTGCGGAGCGTTGCCGGCGTGGCGGTCGTCGCGCGTGGATGCAGCGGAGGTGTTGAAGGAGGAGTCGGCCAGCGTGTCGGCGGGTGCGCAACATCAGCGCCTGCTGAGCAGCCTTGTCGTGGTGCAGATCGGGTTGTCACTCGCGCTGCTGATTGCATCGGGGCTGCTGGTGCAGTCGCTCAGAAAGGCGAACGAGACAGATGCGGGCTTCGAGCAGGCTCAGGTGCTGACGGCGTCGGTGGGCCTGGAGATCTCGGGTTACTCGGGCGATGAGACTCGGGCCTTTGAGCGCAGGGCTCTCGACGAAGTGGGTGGGTTGCAGGGCGCGAAGAGCGTCTCGATTACGGATTGGGTGCCGCTGGATTTCAACCGGAAGACGACGGAGGCGTATCCCGAGGGATACACGCCGCGGCCGCATGAGTCGCTGGAGGTGCGGCACGCCGATGTGAGCGGGGGCTATTTTGAAACGCTGGGGATTCCGGTGCTGGAGGGGCGGGCGTTCACGCAGAACGACGACGAGAAGGCGCCGCGGGTGGTGATCCTTGATGAGACCGCGGCGAACCACTACTGGCCGGGGCAGAATCCGATCGGGAGGCAACTGCATAGTTTTGGGCGAGCCTGTACGGTGATCGGGGTGGTGAAAAACACCAAGCATCAGCGGGTGACGGAGCTGCCGGAGCCCATGATCTATTTCTCGATCTTTCAGATTGGCGGGCCGGAGACCGTGATCCAGGTACGAACGGCGAGCGAGCCGGAAGAGATGGCCTCGGCAGTGGTGCGGGTGGTGCACCAGATCGACGGGCGGTTGCCTGTCTTCGATGTGCGCCCGCTTTTCGAAACCACCCGGCTGGCTTTTATCTTTCAGCGAATCGAGGCGATGCTGGCAACGATTTTCGGTTTACTGGCGCTGGTGCTGGCGACGACGGGGATCTATGGCGTCGTGGCATACCGCACGCAGTTACGCACGCAGGAGATCGGGATTCGCGTAGCGTTGGGGGCGGATCGTTCTGATGTGATGAAGCTGGTGCTGTACCAGGGAGCATGGCTGACCGCGGCCGGGATTGGGGTGGGCCTGGGGGTGTCGCTGGTTCTGACGCGGTTCTTACGGGGACTGCTGTATGGGGTTTCTGCGAGCGATCCCGTGACGGTGCTTTTCGTGGCTGGGCTGCTGTCTTTGATTGCGGTGGCGGCGAGCGCGTTGCCGGCTGCGCGCGCAATGAGGGTGGATCCGGTGACGGCGATTCGGGCGAAGTAGGCGGGCTCGCGGAAGCCCGCCTCCCGATTGTGCTATTTGCGGCTTGCGGGTGGAACGATGCCGTTCATGCGCAGATAAACGACGATCTGGCCGTAGTGGTCCATAAAGTGGGCGATGCCCAAGGATGCCATGCCCGCGCGGGTGCCGTTGTTGGTTTGGAGAAATGCGTTTTCAGGGGTGATGGCGTCGACGTAGGCATGGGCCTGTGTGAACGATTCCTTCAGCGCGTTCACGATGTCGGCTTTGCTGGTGAGCTTTTCGATGTCGGTGCGATTGTCGGCGAGCGGCTTGCTCGGATCGTGGAAGAAATATTCGTTGGCTTCGGTGACATGCTTGATCTCGGCGGCGAAGGTGCGCACGTCTTTGAATTCGCCCATGGCCGCGGTTGGAGCGAAGTTGTATTTGTCCTCGGGCATGGCTTCAGCCGCGGTCACAAACCAATTCTCAAAGTTGCTGAGGACTTTGCCATAGATTTGGGCGGGTGGAATCGGTGTTCCGACGGCAGGCTTGGCGGGAGCGGCGGCCTGGGCGAGGGAAAGCCCGGGGGTTGCAGCGAGCAGGCAGCAGGCAAGAAAGCGAGCGAGGTGAGGCATGAGACGTTCTCCTTGGTCGGCGGCGATTCGGATTGGAGGAAAGGCAGGGAAATCGAAATTGAGCCGCGTGAGAGGGAATGTAGCAGACGGGGAGGGCGTGTCGATAGCAGGATTGCCGGTTTGTGTTGTGGATGGGGTGAGGGAACCCCATTGGGCGGTGCAAATGTGACGGGTGCGCTCAGATGCGGGACGAAGGAGCGTCGTCGACGCGGTGCAGTAAGCCATTTTTGACCAGGAAGGTTTCGCCGCGCCACACGATGGAGTTGCCGGCGAAGCCCGCGATCCACAGGCCCATGGCGACGAGATCGCGCAAGGGCAGGAGCCAGAGGCTGGGCAAGACCTGGTGATCGCCGAGCACGGCAGAGCCGACCAGCATGGCCAGGGCGAGGCGAAGCAAGAAGCTCATGGCGAGGAGCCAGAAGCTGAGCGGGCTGAGGCCGCTGGCGAGGACGTTGAAGATGGCCCAGGGGAGTCCGTGGGTGAAGATGAGGCCGATGTACCCACCGGGCCGGGCGTCGCGGACGGCGCGCAGCCAGCGGAGCTGATGATCGGCGAAGGCGCGCCAGGTGTAAGGCGGGGTGCTGGTTTCGACGACTTCGGCAGTAAGAGCCACGGAGTAGCCGGCGTGAGAGATGCGGGCGCCGAGTTCGTAGTCGTCGGCGAGATGGTCGGCGAGGGCGGAGAAGGTGCCGATGCGTTCGAGGGCTTCGCGGCGGACGGCAAGGGTGGAGCCGAGGCCGAAGTGGAGTCCGTTCTCGAGCACGCAGGAGAGCAGGACGCTGGGCTGAAAGTCGGTGGCGATGCCGAGGGATTCAAAGCGCGAGGGCAGAGTGCGGTGCGGCACGCCGCGGTAGAGGGCGGTGACGAGTCCGACGGGCTGCGCTTCGGACGCTCCGCGACGGCGCGGCTGGTGGAACGAAGTCATCACGCGTTCGAGGTAGCGGGGTGAGACGGTAATGTCGGAATCGCTGATGAGCAGGAACTCGCATTGCGCGTGGGGAACGAGCTGGGCCAGAGTGCTGACCTTGCCGTTGGCGCCAAGGCGCCGGGGACATTCGACGAGTCGGATGCGCCGATCGGGGAATTCGCGCTGGAGTTGGTGGACGGCGGAGACGGCGGAGTCAGACAGAGAAGAGACGCCGAAGAGCAGTTCATATTCGCCGGTGTAGCTTTGGCGGCAGTGGCTGCGGAACGCATCGAGCATGGCGGGATCGACGCCTTTGAGCGATTTGAGGATCGAGACGCTGGGCGTGAAGGGGGGCAGCGGGGTGCGGCGGTTGGAGAGAAATCGGCGCGCCGCGAAGAGGGCTGCGAGGAAGTAGCCCATACCGGCCACGGTCATCGCCGAGGTCGCCACCTCCACGGCCAGGGCCAGAGCGTGCGGCATGCTGAGGGTAGTTTAGCGGACGCAACGCGGGAAGCAGAGAACAGGGAGGCAGGACCAGTTGTCGGGGATCAGGGTTCGGTTCGCACCTTTGCGCAAAAGGGGCGCAAAGATGGGGCTCCCGAGGACGGTTCTTCGTTCGCAGTTCTCGGTTCCGAGAAGGGCAGAACCTTCCCTTGCTGCATCGTGTCTTGTGTTTTATTCGTAGCGCAAGGCTTCGATGGGGTCGAGGGAGGCGGCTTTCCAGGCGGGATAGATGCCGAAGAGGAGGCCGATGGCGCAGGAGACGACGAAGGCGACTATGACCCAGGTTGCGGAAAGCGCCGCATGGAGGAAGGCCACGGCGTAGTGGAGGATCAGCGTGAAGAGCGAGCCGGCGAGAATGCCGGTGAGTCCGCCGACCGCGCAGAGGGTGACGGCTTCGAGGGTGAATTGGAGGAGGATGTTTTTCCTGGTGGCGCCGATGGCTTTGCGGATGCCGATTTCGCGTGTGCGCTCGGTGACGCTGACGAGCATGATGTTCATGACGCCGACGCCGCCGACCATGAGGCCGACGGAAGAGACCGCGACCATGAAGAGGAAGAGGCCTCCGGTGAGCTGATTCCAGAGGCGGCTGAGCGAGTCGGGGCCGAAGATGGCGAAGTTATCGTCCTGGTTGGCGCGCAGGCCGCGGCGGACGCGCAGCAGTTCGCGCACTTCTTCGGTCACGAGGGCCTTGTTTTCCTGCTTGTCGTATTTGACGGCGATCCAGAAGTCCTTGATCTCGGGGTGAATCTTGCGAAAGGTGCTGAGGGGGAAGTAGACGGAGTTGTCCTGGGTGTTGCGGCCGCTGCCGAAGGGCTGCGGTTGCTTGTCGAGAACGCCGATGACGGTGAAGATGTCGCCACTGCATTCGATGTCTTTGCCGAGGGGGGATGTGTCGGGGAACAGATCCTCCGCGGCATCGTGGCCGAGGACGGCGACGTTGAGGGAGTGCTCTTCTTCGGAGTCGGTCCAGAGGCGGCCTTCGAGGAGCTGGAGATCGACGACTTCTTTGACGTCGGTGGTGTTTCCGTTGAGGATCGTGTTTTCGATTTTGTGATTGCCGGCTTTGACGGAGACAGCGCCGAGGCCGGTCTGGAAGTTCTGGTAGGTGAGTTCGGGGTCGACGGCGACGACATGCGGGAGGCTGCGCATGGCGATTCCGTCTTCGTAGGTGAGCCGTTTGCGATTGAGCTCCTCGGTTGTGGGACGGTTTCCGAAGGGGTCGTAGTGAAAGACCCAGATATTGTTGGTGCCGAGGGATCTAACGAATTGATCGATGTTGGTGTTGAGGCCGTTGATGGCCGAGGAGATGAGGATGACGGTGGAGATGCCGATGGAGATGCCGAGGATGGTGAGGCTGGAGCGCAGTTTATTTTTGCGCAGGGTGTCGAGGGCGAGGCGGATGGACTCTTTGGAATCGGCAAGGCGCATGGGCTAGATCTCCGACCGCAGGGCAACGATGGGATCGAGCTGCGCAGCCTTGTGTGCGGGATAGACGCCGAAGAAGAGGCCGACGCCGGTGGCGACCAGCAGGCTGACAAGAATGGACCAGATCTGCACCGAGGAGGGGAAGGCAATGATGAGGGTGATGATCTTGGCGGCGGCGATTCCGCCGAAGACGCCGATGAGGCCGCCCACGAGCGACATGGTGGCGGATTCGATCAGGAACTGCAGCAGGATATCGTGACGGCGCGCTCCGAGCGCCTTGCGGACGCCGATCTCGCGGGTGCGTTCGGTGACCGAGACGAGCATGATGTTCATGATGACGATGCCGCCGATGATGAGGGAAATGCCGGCGATGGCAGCGACGACGGCGCCGAAGTTGTTGAGGATGCTGCTGAGGAGATTCTGAAAGGTCGCGCTGGTTTCGATGGTGAAGGTGTCGGCGGCGTTGGGAGCGAGATGGCGGCGGGCGCGCATGATGGTGCGCAACTGATCGGAGACTTCATCGAGGACTTCGCCGCCGCCTCCTGCGTCCACATAGATATCGAGGGAGGAATGGCTGCCAAACTGGGCGAGGAAGGCGGTGAGGGGGACGGCAACCCAATTGTCCATGCTCTGGCCGAACATTTTGCCCTGCGCCTGTCCCACGCCGATGACGGTGTAGGGCGCGCCGGCGACGCGGATTTCCTTGCCCAGGGGGTCGCCTGGGCCGAGGAGGTTATCGACGACGTCGGCGCCGATGATGGCGACGTGGGCGCTGTGGGTATCTTCGATGTCGGTGAAGATGCGTCCGAGGGAGAGGTCGAGGTTGGAGAGGGCGGGCATGGTCGAGGTCCAGCCGCGAATTTCGGTGCCCGTGCTGGAGTGGTTGCCGTAGATGACGCTGCCGGTGGTGCTGCGCCGGGCGCCGACGGAGACGCAGGAAGAGCAGTTTTCGAGGACGGCCTTGTAGTCGTCGAAGGTGATGTCGCGGCGCTTCTGGTATTCGACGTATTCCTCGATGGTGATGAAGGTCTGCGGCATCTTGGAGATGGTGATGACGTCGGCGCCGTAGTTGTTGATTTTAGAAGTGACGAATTGTTTGGCGCCGTTGGTGAGGGTGACGACCATGATGACAGAGGCAACGCCGATGACCACGCCGAGGAGGGTGAGCACGCTGCGCATCTTGTTGGCCCATAGAGACTGCAGGGCGAGCTTGACGCCTTCGATCAGCTCCATGGCTCAATCTCCTGGGAACGCCAGACGGTCCGATTCAAGATGCTACCGGGATTCATGCTCACAGCCGGGGAAGAAAGCAAATCGCGAAACGCCTCTGTATTTTACTGTGGGACGATCAAAGCACGGTTCCGGGCTGCGTTGAGGGTGCGCATGCGGGTTAGAAGCTATCGCGCAGCCCTCGAGTCGGATCGGCATTTTCGGCTTTCCGGTTCCTCTATTCATACCGCAAAGCTTCAATTGGGTCCAGATTGGCAGCCTTCCAGGCGGGATAGATGCCGAAGAGCAAGCCGATGGCGCAGGAGACACCGAAGCCGGTCAGCACCCAGAGGGTGGAAAGAGTTGCCGGGAGCCCGATGGGCAGAAAGTAGACGATCCAGGTAAGAACGGCCCCGACCAGTATTCCGATGACGCCGCCGACAGCGCAAAGGGTGACGGCTTCCACGGTGAATTGGGTGAGCAAAGTGCGCTTGGTCGCTCCGATGGCCTTGCGGACGCCGATTTCGCGTGTGCGCTCGGTGACGCTGACGAGCATGATGTTCATGACGCCGACGCCGCCGACCATGAGGCCGACGCTGGAGACGGCGATCATGAAGAGCACGAGGCCGCCGGTGAGTTGACCCCAGAGCTTGGAAATCGAGTCAGGACCGAAGATCTCGAAGTCGTCTGGTGCCTCGACGCGCACCTTGCGGCGGATGCGGAGCAATTCGCGAATCTCTTCCTGAACCAGCGGCTTGTATTTCTGGTCGTCATACTTGACGGCTACCCACAGGTCCTTATCTTCGGGGTGCAGATTGTGGTAAGTCCCCATGGGGAAATAGACCTTGTTGTCCTGAGGATTCTTGCCACCGCTGAAGGGCTGCTTCAGCTTGTCCATGACCCCGATCACGGTGTAGGTTCCGCTTTCGACGGCGACTTCCTTGTTGATTGCGGACTGCCCATCAAATAACTGTTGCCAAGTGTCATAGCCCAGAATGCAAACGTGGGAAGCGCGGCGATCTTCGTCCTCGGTAAACATGCGACCCTGAGCGAAGGTGAGGTCGTTCACATCGCTGACTTCCGCGGTATCGCCTTGCAGGATGGTGCCCGCGACTTTCCTGCCCTGGTACTTGACGCTGACCTGGCCGACGCGGAACTGGCCGACATGCTGATAAGCGCCATCAGCGGCGACAACGTGAGGCAAACTGCGCAGCGCGACCACATCATCCACGGTCAGCTTCCTACGGGCGAGCATTTCCGTTGTGGGGCGCACGCCAATGACGGGCATATGAAAGACCCAAATCACGTTGTTGCCCAGCGAACTGACCCAGTCCGAAACGCGATTATTGAGCCCATTGATGACCGAAGAGATGGTGATGACGGTGGTGACGCCGATGACGATGCCGAGGACAGTCAAGCCGGAGCGCAGCTTGTTGGTGCGCAGGGTGTCGAGCGCCATTTTGACGGATTCGCGGGTTTGACCTTGCGCCATAGAACTCCAGTGATCAGTGAACAGTGGTCAGAGAACCATTTGCGTTGAACTCTGCGCCCTTTTGCGGCTGATCATTACCACTCGACTACATTTCTGCGCGCAGGGCCGCGACGGGGTCGAGCCGCGCGGCTTTGCTTGCGGGGTATACGCCAAAAAAGATGCCGACAGCGCCGGCGAGGATCAAACCTAAGAAAATAGCCCACAGCGGAACGGCGGTGGGGAAGCCGACGACGAGGGTGATGATCTTGCCGACGAGGATGCCACCGAGGACGCCGAAGGCGCCGCCCACCAGGGCGAGTGAAGCGCTCTCGATCAAGAACTGCATGAGCACGTCGCGTTGCTTAGCGCCGAGAGCCTTGCGGACGCCGATTTCGCGGGTGCGTTCGGTAACGCTGACCAGCATGATGTTCATAATGACGACGCCGCCCACGACCAGAGCGATGGAAGCGAGGCCCAAGACCACCCACGCGAAGAGCGAGCTGATCTGTTTCCAGATGTCGAGGAAGGTATCGTTGGTTTCGAGGTCGAAGTCGTCGGGTTTGCCGGGCGCGTCATGACGGCGCGTGCGCATGAGCACGCGGACCTGGTCTTCGGCCCGCTCCATCGTCTGCGCGTCGCCGCCGGTGCGAGCGTAAACGTCGACCGAATCGTTGTAGCCGTAAATCTGCTGGTAGGTGGTGATGGGAACGGCAACCCAGTTGTCCTGCGACTGGCCCAGAGTTTTTCCCTGGCGATCACCGACACCGATGATCGTATAGGGGATGCCGTCGACGCGGATCTCCTTGCCGATGGGATCGCCTTCGCCGAGCAGGTTGTCGACGATGTCATAACCGATGATGACGTTTTTGGTAGCGTGCTCGTCGTCGGCGGGGGTAAAGCCGCGGCCCAGCGCAATGTCGATGTTATTGAGCGAGAGCATGGTCCACGTGTATCCGCGCACGCTGGTGTTGTCGCTGGAGTGGCCATTGGCAACGACATTGGTGGACTTGTTGAGCATGGCGCCCACTTCGGTGCAGTCGCTGCAGCCATCCTTGATGGCCTCGTAGTCTTCAATGCGAATGATTTTGCGTTTCTGGTAGCTGAGGTATTCTTCGGCGCTAAAAATCACGCTGGGGAAGCGGGTAACGGTGAAGACGTCGGCGCCGTAGCCAGAGAGCTTGGTGCTGACGTAGCGGTTGGCGCCGTTGACCAGGGTGATGACCATGATGACGGAGGCCACGCCCATGACCACGCCGATGAGGGTGAGGATGGAGCGGAGCTTGTTGGCCCACAAGGATTGGAGCGCCAGCTTAAAGGCCTCAATGAGCTTCATGGTGCATTACTCTTCCCGCCCGCTTTCGATCTTCTCGGGTTTGGTTTCAGTGTACGCAAAGACGGCAAGCCCGGAGGACCGGGTCGGAACATTGCCGCAGTTTTACCGCTGCTTGAACAGATGGCTTCTGTTCGTCCCACCTATCTGTGTACGTTGGAGGACGGCGGGAGGTTCCGCGGGGGGATGCGCGCTGCGCGCCGAATGCGGAGCTGAGGGCAGATGAAGGGTTGCGGCCTCCTCACGCTGAAATTGTTGGGTTTGTGGTTTGATAGGGTCGAGGGATGTTCTGATGGGGACGCAAACCGAGCATTTGCACGGACAAAAGGGGGAAGGGGCCGGTCCGGCGCTGCGGATCGTGGGGCTTCGGAAGGCGTATGCCGATGTGGTTGCCGTGGACGGTCTCGACCTGGAAGTGACGCGCGGCGAGTGTTTTGGGCTGCTGGGACCGAATGGCGCGGGAAAGACGACGACGATTGAGATCTGCGAAGGATTGACGGAGCCCGACAGCGGAACGGTGGAAGTGCTGGGCATGCATTGGAAGGCCCGGGCAGGGGAATTGCGGCAGCGGATCGGGATCCAGCTGCAGGAGACGCAGTTTCCCGACAAGCTGACGGTGGAGGAGACGGTGCGGCTCTTTCGCAGCTTCTATCGCCGGGGTATTTCGGTGGATGAGGCAATCCGGACAGCGGAGCTGGAGGAGAAACGGGCGTCGCGAGTGGGGGGACTGTCGGGCGGCCAGAAGCAGCGGCTGGCGATGGCGTGCGCGCTGGTGGGAGACCCGGAGCTGCTGTTTCTCGATGAGCCGACGACGGGGCTGGATCCGCAGGCGCGGCGTCATTTATGGGACCTGGTGGAGCAACTGCGACAGGCGGGGCGCACGATCATCCTGACGACGCATTACATGGAAGAGGCGGAGCGGCTATGCGATCGCGTGGCGATCATCGATCACGGGCGCATCATTGCGCAGGGAACGCCGCAACACCTGATTGCTTCGCTGGGCGGCGAACACATCGTCGAATTTGCGATTGCGCGGGCGCAGGGGGACAAGGATGGGCTGGATGCGTCGATGCTGACGGCGATCCCGGGGATTCGTTCGCACCGAGTGGATGCGGGTCTGCATCAGCTGTCGGTGCACGAGCTGCACACGGCTGTGCCGCGCGTCTTCGAGGCGCTGTCGAGCCGGGGCTTCGAGCTGAGCGAGTTTCGCACGCATTCGGCGACGTTGGAAGACGTTTTTGTGGGACTGACGGGAAGGACGCTGCGCGATGAGTAGCCTTGAAGCCAGTTCGCTGTACCAGCTGACATCGATCCGGTTCCGGCTTTTTCTGCGCGAGCCGGAGGCGATCTTCTGGGTTTTTGTGTTTCCGATTCTGCTGGCAGTAGGTTTGGGGATCGCGTTTCGAAACCGGCCCGCGGACGTGCTGCCGGTGGGCGCGACGACCTCACAGCTGACGCAAGCCCTGGCCGCGGATAAAGGCCTTGCGGCGACGACGATGGACGAAGCGGCGGGGACGCATGCGATCGCGACGGGCCAGATTCTGCTGCTGGCGATCCAGGGACCGGGTGGAGTGAAGTACGAATTCGACGATACGAATCCGGACGCGCGGACGGCGCGTCTGCTGGCGGACCGGGCGGTGCAGAAGGCCGCGGGCCAGCGTGCGGCGGTGGCGACGGCAAACGAGATGGTGCACGAGACCGGAGCGCGCTACATCGACTTCGTGGTGCCCGGACTGCTGGGCATGAACCTGATGGGGTCGGCGATGTGGGGGCTTGGGTTTGCGATCGTCGAGTCGAGGCAGAAGAAGCTGCTGAAGCGCATGGTGGCTTCGCCGATGCTGCGCTGGCAGTACCTGATGTCGTTCCTGTTGTCGCGGCTGGGGCTGCTGTTCATTGAATTGGTGGCGTTCCTGGGATTTGCGCGGGTGGTTTTCGGGGTGCCGTTTCGGGGATCGCTCTGGGAGCTCGGGTTCCTGTGCGTGCTGACGTCGGTGTCCTTTTCGGCGCTGGGGCTGCTGGTGGCGTCGCGGGCAAAGACCATGGAGGCAGCGTCGGGGTTGATGAACCTGGTGATGCTGCCTATGTGGATTTTGTCGGGAGTGTTCTTCTCGGCGACGCGATTCCCCGCGGTGATTCGGCCGGTGGTGCGGGCTTTGCCGCTGACCGCGGCCATCGATGCCATGCGCGGCAACATGTTGCAGGGGATGAGCCTTGGGCAGGTGTGGGCGCAGGTGGCGATTCTCGCGGCGTGGCTGGTTTTGGCGTTTGCGGTGTCGGTGAAGATCTTCCGGTGGCGCTGAGGGGCTGCGCCGGGCGACGAAGATCCGGCGATTCAGGGTGATGCTGGGGCGGATGGGGCTGGATCGTGATGGGCCGGCTCCGGCCCCTGGGCCCAGGCTCCTGAGGCCGGGAGGCGTGCTGCAAGTCGGTGGTGATTCGAAATAACGCCAAGCGAATGAGCGGCAGAACGACCCTCCGTACCGACCCGGACCCTCGTGTTGCAAATGGTTGGACGAATCCTATCGAGATGGGCTAGGATTTCCGCCAACTTCGGGGGAGGCCTATGTTCCGGCTCGACGCTGATCGACGGGTTCATTTTTGCGATGGGGTCAAGCGCCGGGACTTTTTGCACGCCGGATCGCTGGCGTTTCTGGGGCTGACGACGCCCCAGTTTTTCAAGCTCAAGGCGATGGGCGCGGTGAAGCCGGAACGCGACGTGAGCTGCATTCAGCTGATGCTGGTGGGCGGCCCGAGCCAGCTCGATACGTGGGACATGAAGCCGGATGCTCCTGCGTCGATTCGGGGGCCTTTCAAGCCGATCAAGACGAATGTTTCCGGGATCCAGATTTCGGAGATTTTTCCGCGCATGGCGCAGCACGCGGATAAGTTCGCGCTGCTGCGGTCGGTTTATCACACGGCGGCGGCGGTGCACGATACCGGCTGCCAGATGATGCAGACGGGAAGGCTTTTCCAGGGCGGGCTGGAGTCGCCCAACTACGGCTCGGTGGTGCGATTTGAGAAGGGCGCGCGGGGGGACATGCCGCCCAACGTGCTGCTTCCTTATATGATCGGGCAACTGGGCGGGAACCTTCCCCACGGCGATACCGCGGGCTTTCTGGGCAAGGGCTTCGATCCTTTTGTCTTGAATGCCGATCCGGCGGATCCGGACTTCAAAGTGCCAGATCTTCTGCCGCCTGACTATATCTCAGCGGTGCGCGTGGACCGGAGGCGGGATTGGCGGCAGGTCGTGGACCAGTCGGTCGCGTACTTCGAGGAGACGAACCAGGACTCGAAGCTGATGGACGCGACGTTTAACCAGGCCTACACGCTGATGACGTCGACCAAGGCGCGCGAAGCGTTCGAGCTGACGCAGGAGCCGGAGGATGTGCGCAAGCGGTACGGCTTGAATCGCTTCGGACAGGGATGCCTGCTGGCGCGGAGGCTGATCGAGCGGGGGGTGCGGTTCGTTACGTTGAACATGTTTGAAACCGTATTCAACGACATCACGTGGGACATTCACGGATCGGCGCCGTTCAGTCCGATTAGCTGTTACAGCGACCTGGTAGGCCCGATGTTCGATAACGCTTACAGCTCTCTGCTCGAAGATCTGCACGACCGCGGATTGCTGGACAGCACGCTGGTGCTGGCGACGGGAGAGTTTGGACGCACGCCGCGCATCAACCCCGCCGGCGGGCGCGACCACTGGCCGCAGTGCTGGACGGTAGTGCTGGCGGGCGGGGGCGTGAAGGGCGGCCAGGTGGTGGGATCGTCGGATGCGATTGGCGCGGCTCCGGTGGACAGGCCGGTGATGCCTGCGCATGTGGCGGCCACGGTCTACAAGTGCCTGGGCATTCCCATCGATACAGAGTTGAAGACGCCGCAAGGACGCGTAGTGCGCCTTGTGGATCATGGGTTCGACCCGATTGATGAACTGCTGGTTTGATCTGGAAGCGGGCGCACGAGCAGGACAGGCAAGACAGTTCGACCGACGAAAGATGATCAGGACGCCGCGGAGAAGTGATGACGCTCAGGAAGCGATGTCTGTTCTTGGTGACGGTTGTAGGAGGTGCGCTTGCCTGGGCTCCAAGCTTTGCGGCCGCGGGGCAGAGCGCGCAGCAGTCTGTTCCCCGTTCGACTGAAGACGCATCGAACCGCCGGGCAACCGCCAAGCCGGTTGTCGCGGGCAAAGCCACGGCAAAGGCGCAAGAGACTTCGCTTGCAAGGCTGACGAAGATCGCGGTTCTTCCCGCTTCGATTGCGATGACCGGCCCGCACGCGGCGCAGCGGATTGTCGTGGAAGGAACGTTTGCGGATGGGCACGAGGAGGATCTGACTTCGCGAGCGACGCTTGCCATCTCAAATGCGACTGTCGCGAAGGTGGATCCCGGCGCGGTGGTGCATCCGGCGGCCGATGGCGAGGCGCAGTTGAGCGCGACGGTGCAGGGGCATCGTGCGACGGCTTCGCTCAAGGTGACGGAGTTTGCGACGGCGACGGCGTGGAGCTTTCGCAACGATGTGCTTCCGGTGATGACGAAGGTGGGGTGCAACTCCGGCCCATGCCACGGAGCCGCAGCGGGCAAGAACGGATTCAAGCTGACGCTGCGCGGCTACGATCCCATCGCCGACTATTACACGCTGACGCACCAGGCGCTGTCGCGGCGCACCGACCGGCTCGAACCGGCGCGAAGCCTGATCCTGCTGAAGCCGACGCTGACGATTCCGCATGGGGGCGGGCGGCGCTTCGATGTGGGCTCGCAGGAGTACAACGTGATCGCGGGGTGGATTGCGCAAGGCATGCCGCCGCAGGCGTCGGATGCGGTGGTGAAGGCGATCGAGGTGCAGCCGCACGAGGCGTCGCTGGCGCCGGGCGCGGAGCAGCAGCTGGTGGTGACGGCAGTTTTCTCCGATGGGCATACCGCGGATGTGACGCATTGGGCGAAGTTTGACAGCGGCGACGAAGGCGTGGCGACGGTTGACAACGACGGGCACGTGACGATGCATGGATACGGCGAAGCGCCGGTGACGGTGTGGTACCAGAGCCACGTCGCGTTTTCGCGGGTGCGGATTCCCTTCCCGGCCAAGCTGGAAGATGCAGTCTTCACGAAGGCCGAGCGCCATAACTATATTGACGACCTGGTGCTGAAGCATCTGCGGGTGCTGCACATTCCGCCGTCGCCGCAGGCGAGCGACGCGGCGTTCCTGCGCAGGGCTTATCTTGATGCGGCGGGCATTCTGCCGAATCCTTCGGAGGCGAAGAGCTTTCTCGAGGACGGCGCGCCCGACAAGCGCGAAAAGCTGATCGATGCGCTGATCAAGCGGCCGGAGTTTGTGGACTATTGGGCGTACAAGTGGTCGGACCTGCTGCTGGTCTCGAGCAACCATCTCTCGTCGGATGAGATGTGGAGCTATTACAAGTGGATTCGCGGGAGCGTGGCCAGCGACAAGCCGTGGAACGAGTTTGCAACGGAGATCATCACGGCGAACGGCAACACCCTGAAGAACGGCGCGGCGAATTACTGGGTGATTCACCGCGACCCGCTCGATATCTCGGAGAACATGGCGCAGGCTTTCATGGGGATCAACATCAGCTGCGCGCATTGCCACAATCATCCGCTGGCGAAGTGGACGCAAAAGGATTATTACGGCATGGCGAATCTTTTTGCGCGGGTGCGGCTGAAAACGTTTGAGCCTTCGGGATTCCGCCCCGGTGTCGGCCCCATCTTCAACGACGTGACGGTCTATTCGGCGCCGACGGGGGAGTTCATGGACGATCGGCTGATGATTCCGTTGCCGCCGAAGCCGCTGGATGCGGCGGCGCTGGCGAGCGAGACGCCCGGGGACACGCGGGTTTATTTTGCGAAGTGGCTGACGTCGCCGGAGAACCCATTTTTCGCGCGCAATATCGTGAACCGGGTGTGGCGGAACTTCATGGGGCGCGGGTTGATTGAGCCGGTAGACGATCTGCGCGATACGAATCCTGCCACGAATGAGCAACTGCTGAATGCGCTGGTGAAGGATTTTGTTGCGCATGACTACGACGTCGATTACCTGATTCGGACGATCATGGAGTCGGCCACGTACCAGACCTCGTCGAAGCCGCTGAAGGAGAATGCGCAGGACGAAAAGTACGGCTCGCATTTTCTGATTCGCCGGCTGCCTGCCGAGGTGCTGCTGGATGCGTATTCGCAGGTGACGCAGTCGCCGGAGAAGTTTGAGGGATATCCGGCGGGCATGCGGGGCATGCAGCTGCCGGATACGGCGGTGAAGTCGTATTTCCTGACGGCGTTTGGGCGTCCGGAGAGGCAACAGACACGCGAGAGCGAGCGCAGTTCGGTGCCGACGATTACGCAGGCGCTCGACATCATCAACGGCGAGACGCTGAACAACAAGCTGCGCGCGCGGGGCAACTCGATCGATATGCTGATGCGCCTCGGGTTCTCCGATGGGGAGATCGTCGACTATCTCTATCTCGCTTCGCTGAGCCGGCAGCCCACGGAGAGCGAGCGAACAGAACTGCTCAAGGCTCTCGGCGCGGCCGAGCGGCAGAAGCTGCCCGGTGTGGAGGACGCGCGCAGGACCGCGCTGATCGACATGAGCTGGGCGTTGCTGACAGGCGAAGAGTTCATGTTTGATCACTGATCGAACCAAGGGGGTTTTTGCGTTCGCCAGGGTGGTTGTGCAAAGGGTGAGTTGAGCCATGGAGTTGTGGGCGAAGAATTCGCGCAGGCTGGGGGGAGTGCTGGCCTGCACGTGCATTGCCGCGAGCTGGATGATGGTGGATCGTCCGGATCGTCCAGCCGCGCGCGTGTTTGCTGCCTCGACGCCGGAGTTCCAGCGCGATGTTTTTCCGATTTTGCAGAAGAACTGCGCGTCGTGCCATTCCGCGAGCGTGCACAAGAGCAATTTTGTGCTCGACAGCTACGCGGAATTGATGAAGGGCGGGAAGCATGGGGTGGTGATTGTTCCGCACAGCGCGAAAGACAGCCGCATGGTGCAGATGCTGGACGGGGACGTGGGTCCGCAGATGCCGCTCGAGGCAGACCCCCTGCGCGATGCAGACATTGCGATCATCAAGTCGTGGATTGACGCCGGAGCGGCGGGCCCGAAAGCAGATGAAGCGCTGCAGCCGATGGCCGCGGCGAAGACGCCGGAGATCCATCCGACGGTGCCGGTGGTGTCGCCGGTTGCTTCGGTACAGTTTTCGCCGGATGGATCGGTGCTGGCGGTGGGCGGATACAAAGCGGTGCGGCTGCTGGATGCGCATTCGGGCAAGGAGCTGGCCACGCTGTGGGGACACGAGGACCTGGTGCGGTCGGTCGCGTTCAGCCCGGATGGCAAGATGCTGGCTGCAGCGGGCGGGGAGCCGCAGCGCGAGGGCGAGATCAAGGTGTGGGATACCGGGACGCACCAGCTGTTGCGCACGATGCGCGGGCACCACGATTGCATCTACTCGGTGGCGTGGAGCCCGGATGGAAAGCTGATTGCGTCGGGGAGCTACGACAAGCTGGTGAAGCTCTGGGATCCGGCGACGGGGAAGGAAGTGCGGACGCTGCAGGACCATATTGATGCAGTGTTCGCGGTGGCGTTCAGTCCTGACGGCAAGCGGTTGGCTTCGGCGTCGCAGGACCGTACGGTGAAGATCTGGGATGTGGCGACGGGCAAGCGTTTGTACACGCTGAGTGATGCGTCAGATGGCTTGACGGGCCTGGCGTTTTCGCCTGCGGGCGACCAGGTGGCGGCGGCCGGGTATGACAAAACCATCTACGTGTGGAAGCTGGGCGAGGACGACGGACACCTGGTGCAGTCGCTGATTGCCGATGAGGACGGTGTGCTGGCGGTGGCGTGGTCGCGGGATGGCAGGATTGTGACGGCATCGTCGGATGGAAGCATTCGCTTCAGGAACAGCAAGCTCGAGCTGCAGGGCATGGTGGACCGGCAGCCGGACTGGGTGGATGCGCTGGGGCTGAGTCCCGACGGCAAGCATCTTGCGGCCGGCCGCTACAACGGGACGCTGAGCGTGTATGACGCGACGAGCTACCAGGAGACGTGGGCGGATGCGGCGGTCTTTGACCCGCTGAAGCCGGCGCAAGGAGACATGAAGCAGGAGGCGGCGAGCCGATGAAAGCGATGAGCCTGGGCGCGGTCGTGGTTGCGGGTTTGCTGGCAGGGGCGTGGGTCTGCGCGGAGGAGCCGATCATTCCGCCGACCATCGCGTCGATGGAGCCGGCGGGGCTGGAGCGGGGGACTACAGCGACGTTCACGATTGAAGGACGGAATCTATCGAACGCGAGCGAGGTGCTGTTTGATGGGCCGGGGATTCGCGGCAAGCTATCGAAGATCACCGATGTGACGGAGAAGATCACGGGGCCGCGCGCGGGAGAAGACCTGGATGCACAGGTGCCGCTGGGAAAAAAGCAGACGGCGCAACTGGAGATCACGGTCGCGGGGGATGCGAAGCCAGGAATTCATCGGCTGCGGGTGAAGACGCCACTGGGCACGTCGAACATGATTGCATTCGCAGTGGGAACGCTGCCGGAGATCAAGAAGCAGGAGAAGATGTCGATGGAGTCGAGCGGCGCGCTGCAGAGCGTACCGCTGCCGGCGACGCTGGTGGGCTCGATCGAAACGACGGGCGCGAAAGACAGCTACCAGTTTGCGGGGAAGGCCGGGGAGGATGTGGTGTTTCGCGTGGAGGCATCGCGGCTGGGCTCGAAGCTGACGTCGATGCTGACGCTGAGCGATGCGAGCGGTCAGGTGCTGGCCAGCGCGGGGCAAAACACGGACCGGCGCGACGCGGAGCTGCACTTCACGCTGCCGCAGGCAGGCAATTACACAATCGCGATTGGCGATCGGGATATGGGCGGCGGGAAGGATTATTTCTACCGTTTGGATGGAGGCGATCTGCCCTTGGTGACGAGCGTGTTTCCGCTGGGCGTGCCGGCGGGGGAGGCGACGGAGATTGCGGTAAAGGGAGTGAACCTGGGCGGAGCGAAGGCGGTGAAAGTGCAGGCGGCTCCGGGAGGAGAAGGGTGGACGACCATGCCGGTGGCGATGGCTGGAATTTTGCCCATCAACGAGCCGCGGCTTGCGGTCGGTCATGAGCCGGAGATTGGCGAACAGGAGCCGAACGATACGCCGGCGCAGGCGCAAAAGCTGACACTGCCGGTGACGATCAACGGGCACATCGACGGGGGCGAAGCGCGGAATGGCAAGCCGGACGAAGACTACTTCCGGTTCAGGGCGAAGAAGGGTGAAAAGCTGAGCATCGGGGTTGCCGCGGCACGCCTGGGATCGCAGCTTGATTCGGTGATTGAAGTTCTGGATGGGGAGGGAAGAGAGATTCCGCGAGCGACGATTCGCTGCCTGAACGAGACGACGACGACGCTGGCCGATCGCGACTCGCGGACGGCGGGGATCCGGCTGGTCTCCACCTCGGGGCTGCGCGAAGGGGATTACGTGATGGTTGGCGACGAACTGGATCGGATCGACTTCATTCCCGACCAGCCGGATGCCGATACGATCCTGACGTCGATGGGCGGGCTGCGGATGACCTATCTGGGAACGTCGCCGGATGTGCATGCGGTGAACACGCCGGTCTACAAGGCGCAGATTCTTCCGCCGGGCGCGGAGGTGCCGTCGAATGGGCTTCCGGTATTTCGGCTGACGTGGCGCAACGACGATGGGGGGGCGGGATATGGCGCGGACTCAAAGCTGGACTTTGTCGCGCCGGCGGACGGGGAATACATACTGCACCTGAAGGATGTGCGCAGCATGGAGGGCGAGGATTTCGCTTACCGGTTGACGATCCGGGATGCGGAGGCGGATTTTCACCTGCGCGCCGAGCCGGAGAATCCCAATATTCCGCGGGGCGGGTCGACCCCGGTGCGGATCTCGGTGGATACGGATCGTGATTTCAATGCGCCGATTGCGATCGAGGCGAAGGGCCTGCCGCATGGAGTGACGGCGAGCCCGGCGACGATACCGGTGGGGCAGATTTCGACGGTGCTGGTGCTGTCGGCTGCGGCCGATGCGGCAACGGACATGGCACCTGCCCCGATTCAGTTTGTGGGGCGTGCACAGGTGGATGGTCGCGAGATTGTTCGCACGGCGAACCGGGATGGCGACGAAGATGCGCCCTTGCAGGTTGCGTCGATTACGCCGGCTCCCGATGTGCTGGTGACGACCGATGCCAAGGAAGTTGCGCTGGAGCCGGGCAAGGACACCACCGTGACGTTGCACGTGGAACGGCGCAATGGATTCAAGGGCAGAGTGCCGTGCCTGGTGGAGAATCTTCCGCCGGGAGTGCGCGTGGTGAATGTGGGGTTGAATGGGGTGCTGGTGACCGAAGCGCAGACGAGCCGAACCTTCACTCTACACGCGGAGGACTGGGCGCAGGCGAGCGACCAGCCGTTTTATGTGGTGGGCATGGTGGAATCGAACTCATCGACGATGCACCCCTCGTTGCCCGTTCGCCTGAAGGTTTCGCCGGCAACGCTGGCAAAAGAGAACGGCAGCAACGGGAGCGCGACGGAGCCGGCCGCGTCCAATCGCTGAACGAAGCCGCAACGAGCAGGAGGAAACGCAGATGGCGATTTCACGGCGCAGGTTTCTCGGCCAGCTGGGAACGGGTTTTGCGGCGCCGTTGCTGCTGGGAATGACCGACAAGGCAGAGAGCCGGAAGCCGATCGTCGGTTCGGGCGAGCACACCTACGAAGTGACGCATGACTGGGGCGAGCTGCCGGCGGACATTCAATACGGCAACACGCATGGCGTTTGCGAAGACGCGCAGGGACATATCTACGTTCATCACACGGTGTATGCGACGAGCGAGACGCAGGACAGCATGGTGGTGTTCGATGCGCGCGGGCAGTTTGTGAAGAGCTGGGGCAAGGAGTTTCGCGGCGGCGCGCACGGGCTGCTGATTCGCAAGGAAGGCGGGACGGAGTTTCTTTATCTGTGCGACATTCAGCGCGGGCTGGTGGTGAAGACGACGCTGGACGGGGAAGAAGTGTTTACGCTGGGATATCCGAAGGAGTCGGAGCCGTATGCGAAGCCGGGACCGGACGGCAAGAGGCTGAAGTGGAGTCCGACGAACCTGGCCGTGGGGCCGAACGGAGATCTGTACGTCGGCGATGGGTATGGGTCGAGCTACATTGTGCAGTACAACAAGCGGGGCGAATACGTTCGCACGTTTGGCGGACTAGGCAAGGAAGCGGGACAACTGCAGTGCCCGCACGGGATCATTCTCGACGAGCGCGGGCCGGAACCGGTGCTGAATGTGGCCGATCGCAGCAACAAGCGCATCCAGCGGTTCTCGCTTGAAGGCAAGCCGATCGATTGTCTCTACGGGACGAATGCGCCGTGCCACTTCAATATTTATAAGAACGGCGACATGGTGGTTCCAGATCTTTTTGCGCGGGTGACGCTGATGGACCGCGGCAACAAGATCATCGAGAACCTTGGGGACGATTCGTCGAGCAATTACATGGCAACGCGGAAGCTGTCGCGCGACCACTTTACGCCGGGCAAGTTTGTTTGCCCGCACGGCGCGTGCTTCGATCACGAAGGAAACATTTTTGTGGTGGAGTGGGTGGAAGTGGGGCGGGTGAGCAAGCTGCGGCACGTTGCGTGAGGGGCGGCTCAGGAAAGCTGTTCAGGCGAGAGCGCGCAGGCTGGCGCGCAGCGAATCGGCATTCCCGGCGGTGAGTTGCTCGACCTCGCGATGGGTGCTCTGCCAGGCGGGCATGGCCTCAAGCAGAACTTCATGACCTTTGGCGGTGAGGCGAAGGATGCGGCTGCGGCGATCGTGGGGGTCGTTTTCGATTTTGACGAGGCCGCGGCGCTGGAGGGGCTTGAGAGCGGCCGTGAGGGTGGTGCGATCCATTGCGAGAAGCGCGGCGACGGGGGCCATGGGCGGAGGCTCGGGACGGTTGAGCGACATCAAGAGGGAGAATTGGCCGTTGGTCAGCTCAAAGGGGCGCAGGGCTTCGTCAAAACGGCGCGCCAAGGAGCGAGCGGCACGCTGCACGTGGAGGCAGAGGCAGCAATCCCGCACGAGGAGAGTGGTCTCGAACGGGAGTTTTTTCACACTTGACACGAGCCGAGAATAGTTGATATCAACGTAAACGTCAACCCTGCCGCTCGCATTCCCCAAGTCTGAGGAGCGGATGCCACCCAACCGTTGGAGGTCGGAGATGCCTTTTCTGCGCGACTTGAGATTTGCAGTGCGTTCGCTTTCGCGAGTTCCCTCACTCTGGATCACGGTGGGATTGACGCTGGCGCTGGGCATCGGCGCCAATGCCGCGATTTTCAGCGTGGTGCGAGCCGTTCTGCTGCGGCCGCTGGCGAATCGGGATGAGGACCGGCTGCTCTACCTGCGGCAGAGCGCGATGGGGATCGGTCAGGAGAATGCGACGTTTTCGGTGCCGGAGATCCAGGACCTGATCGACAGCAAGCTGAAAACGATCAGTGAACTGGGCACGTTTTCGGAGATTGATTTCACCGTGGTGGGTTTGGGGACCCCGCGTGAGATCCCGGCCGGTGTGGTGGACGGAAACTATTTCGAGGTGATGGGTCTGCACCCGGTGCTGGGGCGGCTGCTTGGCCCGCGGGATGACGGGCGCAACGCGGCGGGCGCGGTGGTGTTGACATACAAGTTCTGGCGGGACGAGATGCACTCGGATCCCGGCGTGCTTGGGAAGACGGTGAGGCTGGAGAGCTTTGAAGGCGCGCGTTCCGCGACGATCGTGGGCGTGCTGGAGCCGTCGGTTCCCTACCCTGTGGCGACGGAGATTATCGCGAACGTGGTGACCAGCCCGCACCACCTGTCGGCCACGATGGTGACGGGGCGCGAACATCGGATGACGGAGGTGTTTGGGCGTCTGGCTCCCGGAGCGACGCTGGATGGGGCGCGCGCGGAGTTGAAGACGGCGTATGCGGCGATGCTGGCGGCGCATCCTGACGTGTACAAGCCGGAGTATCACTTCACGATCAGCGCGAAGCGGATGCACGACCAGATCAATTCGCGGGCGAACACGGTGTTGTGGGTGCTGTTCGCGGCATCGGGATTGTTGTTTGTGATTGCGTGCTCGAATGTGGCCAACCTGGTGCTGGCGCGGACGGTGCGGCGCGAATCGGAACTGGCTGTCCGATCGGCATTGGGGGCGAGCACGGCGGTGTTGCGGCGGTCGCTGCTGGCCGAGGGACTGGTGCTGTGCGTGAGCGGCGCGATCGCGGCGGTGGTGCTGGCGATCCCGATGGTGAAGGTGCTGGGGCACTATGCAGCGCGGTTCTCGGTGCGCGCAAACGACCTGACGCTGGACTTCAGCCTGGTATGGTTCGGGATTGGCCTGGCGCTGGCTGCGGCGGTGTTTCTCGCGTATATTCCGCGGCTGCCCAAGCCAGATTCGCCGCATGGCGGATTGACGGGACGGGGGACGCGCGTAGCGGGCGGGAGCACACGAAAGCTGCGAGCCTTTGCGGTGACGCAGATTGCGGCGTCGTTCCTATTGCTGGCGGGCGCATGCGTGCTGATGAAGACGCTTTTCACGCTGGAGCAGACGCGGCCGCCCTTCAGCGCAGCCAACGTGCTGGCCGTAAACCTGCCGGTGATGTCGTATGGAAAGACGCCGCAGCAAGTGACCGATTTTTATCTGGACGTGCAGCGGCGGGTGGCTGCGATTCCCGGTGTAGAGCAGGCTTCGGAGGGCTTCAGCGCTCCGTGGCGCGACGATCGCGCGGCGAATATCGCCTTTGAGTTCGCGGCGGCGGGCGCGCACCGCAAGGGAGATGGGAAAGACGACTTCCGGGCAAACTTTCGAGCGGTGTCGCCGGGTTTCTTTGCCACCATGGGGGTGCCGATTCTTGAAGGCCGAGACTTCAACGATGGGGACAAGAATGGCGCGGAGCGGGTGGTGATCATCAGCCAGAGCCTGGCGCAGGAGTTGTATCCGGGCCAAGACGCGGTGAACCGCACGATGTGGTGGACCGATGGGGTGATCAAGTTCATCGGCATCAGCCCGGAGCCGCGGCGGATCATTGCGGTGGTGCCGGACTTCGATGACGAGAACCTCATTCCCGAGCCACAGAAGACGATTTATCAGCCGATGGCGCAGGAGTGGGCGGGCGGGCGGTTGTTTGTGCGCGCGCGCCAGGATCCTTACACGCTTGTGCCGGCGATTACGCGCACGGTTCGCGAGCTTTCGGCCGACCAGCCGGTGGAGAAAGCGAGCACGCTGGGTGACGTGCGGGGCGAAGTGCTGACGCCGGACAAGCTGAATGCGGTGGTGTTCGGCGGGTTCGCGGCAGTGGCGCTGCTGATCTCGGTGGTCGGCGTCGCGGGCGTGCTGGCGTTCTCAGTAAGTGGGCGCACGCGCGAGTTCGGTATCCGCATGGCGCTGGGTGCGCAACCGAGCAACATCCTGACGAATGTCCTGCTGGAAGGCGCGGTGATGGCGGGAATCGGCGTAGGCACGGGTGTGCTGGTGGGGTTTGTGCTGACGCGTGTGGTGAGCAAGTATGTTGCAGCGATCGACCAGCCGGGTGCGCTGGCGTTTGTCGCGTCGGCGGGAGTGATTCTGGGTGCGGCGGTGGTGGCGTCGGCGGTGCCGGCGGCGCGTGCGGCACGCGTGAACGCGGTGGAAGCGCTGCGGGCGGAGTGAAGGGGCAGCTATTGGCTGTCAGCTTGAGGCAAGGGCAGAAGCAAGAGAGCAAGCAGGCTTCAGGTCTCCGCTGTCAAAGGAAGCAAAATCGGGATCCGTGCGAAAACGTCTAGGCGCGCTGGACTTTTTTGCGTCGCTTGTCCTGGTACATGCGTTGGTCGGCCTGGGTCACAAGCTCTTTGAGGGATTCCTGGGAGTAGCGGTCGAGGGTGACGAAGCCGACGCTGAGGCTCAGGGGAAACCTGCGGGGAGCTTTCGCGTTGCGTTCGGCGACGGTAGCCTGCAGCCGCGCAGTGGCAAGCTCCATGCCGCAGAGGCTGAATTGCCCGGCCACCACGAATTCGTCTCCTCCGAAGCGGGCTTTGACGTCGGTGTCACGAAACGACGCGTTGAGCAACTCACTGGTTTCGACCAGGTATTTTGAACCCATGTTGTGGCCCAGCGTGTCGTTGATCTTCTTGAGGCCGTCGAGGTCGATGAAGAGGACGGAAAAGGGGAGCTCGGCGCGCTGGGCGAGGCGAAGCGTTTGCTCGCCGAGCAGGTAAAAGCCGCGCATGTTGTAGAGGCCGGTGAGATCGTCGCGCAGGGTGAGGTCGTGGATCTCCTCCTCCATTTGACTGATGCGCCAAGCAAGAACAATCAGAAGCAGGTTGAGCATGGCCGCTGCAAGGGCGGTGAGGAGCGCATTGCCGTAGCGCTGGGGGACGAGATTGCGCAGGACGATGCGGCTGCGAGCCATTTCAACGACCAGGGGCAGGATGACGAGGAACGGAGCGAAGCCGCGGGCTATGCGACCGCTGATGCCGGTGCCCCAGAAGATGGAGAGAACGCCGCGATGGGTCTGGCGGAGGGTGACGGCGAGGGTGAGAAAGGCGAGACAGGTGAGAGCGGGCGGAGCGACCACGTCGGCGGAAGACAGGCCGAAGATGCCGAGGTATCCGAAGAGCGATTCGATGACGAGGGTCAGGGTGAGGACGCAGAGGCAGGAGACGAAGATGTCGGCGAGGTAGCGGAGGATGGTCTTGCGGGTGTTGACGAGGACCATGACGCCCACCAGCACAAGGAATGCCCAGGGGGCCTGCGAGGGCAATGGGCCGGTGATGGGGACTTCGGGCCGGAGGGGTTCGAGGAGTTCGGCGATGCCAAGGGAGTCTTTGAAGAGAAGAGCTGCAGCGATGATGCCGGCAGCGGATGCGGGAAAGAGACCGAGGATCGGAGACGATATTTGCGAGCCGGGCAGGGACAGGATGAGGCTGAACGCGGACAACAACACGACCAGCGCCATGGGGATGCTCATCAGCCGGAAGGAGATGGGCAGGTGATAGGCAAAGGGAGGGTAGAGCCACGCCGCACACTCGGTGAGCGCGACAACGCCAACGATGGCGAGGCACACATTGTGGATAGCGACGCTCTTCCGCAGCAGAACCGGATCCGGCTGACCAGGCGGCGCAATCATCGTTGTGAACACGTATCCCCGATGCTCAAGAGATTGAGATAGATGGGGCAATCTTAACGCAGGGGAAGGCGCGAATTTCAGGGATTCACGCCGGGCTAAATCCGGGGGTAATCTGGCGGCCGGCGGGCGGATAGGCGTGAACCGGACGGGCCGCCGCGGCGGGACGCGGGGATGGTCGCGGGATTTAGGTCCGGTTCGCGAGCGGATCAGGCCGACTTGCGCTTTGCAGCAGATTTCGCAGGAGCTTTGACCAGCCCCATCTTCTTGGCACCGGCGGCCGGCTCCTTTTCGCTCCTGGGCGGCTTTTTGCCGAGCCGAGTGTCTGGTCCGAGGCTCTTGCGCAGAGCGTCCATGAGGTTGACGACCTTGGCGGGTTGTTTCGGAGCTTCGTCGATGGGTACGGGGAGATTGTGGAGCTTGGCTTCAACGAGGGCCTTCACGGCGGTCTCGTAGCTGTCTTCGAACTTGCCGAGGTCAAGCTTGGAGGTCATTTTCTTGATGAGGGATTCGGCCAGTTCGAGGGAGTCGCTGTCGATCTCGGTCTGCTTGATGTCGCGGAAGTAGTCGGCCTGGTTGCGGAGCTCGTTGGGGAAGCGCAGCGTGTAGGCCATCATGCCGCGCGTACCGGGGACGGGCACAACAGCAACGATGTTCTCGCGGCCGGCGAAGGCCACTTTGCCGATGGCGATTTTGCCGGTCTTGACAAGCGCTTCGCGCACGACGTTGAAGGCCTCTGCCTGGGCGTCGTTTTCAGGCGTCACGAAGTAGGGCTTTTCGACGAACTCGGGATTCAACTCGCTCCCATTGGCAAACTGCGAGACAGCGATGGTGTGCTTGGAAGGGACGCGGAGGTTTTCGAGTTCGGAGGGCTCGATGATGACGTACTGGCCCTTGCGATATTCGTAACCTTTGACGATCTCGTCTTTCTCGACGGCGGTGGTGGCGTCGTTGTTTTCGGCGGCGCTCTCGAGCACCTTCTGATGGCGAATGCGTTCGCCGGTTCTGCGACTGATCTGATGGAAGCTGATCTGCGCCTTGCTTTCGGTGGCGACGTAGAGACTGACGCCGAACGAGACAAGCGAGATCTGAATGTTTCCCGTCCAATAGGGACGCGCCATGGGACCCCCTCAGGCTTTCTGCGCGGGTAAAACCGGCCGTGTAGAGTCAGGAGTTTACCGCATCTCTGCACCAGGAGTGAAGCATAATTCCATGAAAATACAGTGTTTCGCCAAACTTTCGCTTGGCGCGTCTGGTGCACGCTGGTTGAGATGCGAGGAGCGGTTGGGAGGCAGGATGAAACCGTTCACTTGAGCTTGAGGCCGGCGGCGCGCAGCATCTCGGAGGTGAGTTGCCGGGTCGAAGCTGCCATGTCCTTCCAGGGGTCTTTTGCGAGGCGCTTCTTCCAGTCGGCAAAATCGCTGAGGCAGAACGCCGGCCGCGTTTTGCCTTTGAGCTCTTTCCAGTCGAGGGTGACGGCTACGGGAACCCCGGGACGCGCGCGCGTCGAAAAGGGAGCGATGGCGGTGGCTTCGCGATCGTTGCGCAGGTAGTCGAGATAGATTTTGTTGGCGCGCGCGGCCTTGGTCATCTTGGTGAGATAGAGGCTGGGATTGTTCTTTTCCATCTCGGAGACCACGCCCAAAGAAAACTGCTTGATGGTGGGCCACTCGTGCTCGGGCTGAATGGGCGCGACCACATGCAAGCCTTTGCCGCCGGTGCTTTTGAGGAAGCTCGTCAGCTTGAGCTTGCTTAGCCGCGTCCTTATCTCTTCGGCGGCCGCGGCGAGCGAGGTCCAGGAGACGGCTTCGTCGGGATCGAGGTCGAAGATGATGCGGTCGGGCTTCTCGAGCGCGTCATTCGTCGAGCCCCAAGGGTGAATCTCGAGCACGCCAAGCTGCGCGAGGCCGAGCAGGCCGTCCACGGAGTCGACGGTGAGGTAGTCCTCTTTTTTGCCGGTTTTGCGATTGGGCACGGTGACGTTGCCGACGCCGGGCGGCAAGCCGGCAGAGACGTGTTTTTGAAAGAAGCAGGGCTTGCCGATTCCGTTGGGGCAGCGCACGACGCTGAGCGGGCGATTCGCAATATGCGGAAGAATGTGCGCAGCAACCTCGAAGTAGTAGTCGGCGAGTTGCTGCTTGGTGGCTCTGCTTTGCGGGTCGAGGATCTTGCCGGGGTGGGTGATGCGAAAGCGGTTCAAGGCATTGCTGGATTTTGCTGGTGTGGGGTCGGGCGCGCTTGCCGCAAGCCCGGGAGGGGTTGGGGTGGACTCCGCGATTGCTTCTTCTCGCGCCGCGGCTCCCGGTGTGGCTTCGCGAACGACTTCTTTCGGCGCTTTGTCTTCGCGCAGCCCCTGGAAGGAGGACTGGCGAACGAGGTCATCGCGCGTCCACGTGGAGAAAGCAACCTGTGCGACCAATTCCGGCCTGATCCAGATCGCTTTGCGCTGCGCGTCGGCTGGAACCTTGGCGAAGGGAGGAGTTTTCTGGACGAGGGAATCGAGCCGGTCGCGTAGCATGCGGTGCGTCTTTTCGGAGAATCCCGTGCCGCAGCGGCCGGCGTAGTGGAGCTTGCCCGCGTCATAGTACCCGAGCAACAGTGCGCCGATGCCGCGACCTCCTTTTTCCGGCAGCGTGTATCCGCCGATGACGAATTCCTGCTCGAGCGTGCACTTCATTTTGAGCCAGGTATTTCCCCGGCCGGAAGTGTAAGGGGCTGTCGCCAGTTTGGAGACGATGCCTTCGGCGCCGAGCTCGGAGGCCTTGGCAAAGACGATGCTGCCTCGTCCTTCAATGTGGTCGCTGAGCCGGAGGGGCGAGGATGCATCGACCTGCGCGTAGAGCTGGGAAAGAATCTCCTTGCGTTTCAGGAGCGGAAGCTTGCGCAGGTTGCGGCCGTTCAGGTGGAGCAGGTCGAAGGCGAAGTAGACGAGATCGACGTGCTTGCCTTCCTGAAATGCAGCCTGCAGGTCGGAGAAGTTGCTGCTCCCGGTTGCATCGAGCGAGACGACTTCGCCGTCGAGGATGCAGTCGTCGACATCCAGGGTTGCCGCGGCGGCGGCGAGGGCCCGCATTCGATGCGTCCAATCAAGACCGTTGCGCGTGAACAAGGTTGCCGCGGGGTTTTTGCCGTTGGAGCGGACATGAACCTGGAGCCGGTACCCATCGAGCTTCAGCTCATGGACCCATTCATCGCCGTTTGGAACCGATCGGGCCTGTTGCGCGAGTTGTGGCTGAATGAAGCCGGGGAACGCTTCGCGTGGCGCATCCTCGAGAGCGCGGTCGAGAGATTTGCGGGCCTGCGCCGAAGGTTTCTTTTTGGTTGTGGATTTGGGGGTTGCGGTGGGAGATTTCGCGGAGTGCCTATCGGTGACCAGCAGGCCCTGCTTCGAATCCCACACATGATCTTTGCTCTCGGCGATCTCTTCCATGGTGCGATGCGTGACTGCGCTGTCGGGCGCCTCGTCGGTGATGGATTGTCCATCCTCGGGCTGCGCCCACTCGTCGCGTTCCTTGAGCAGGAGCCAGTTGGGCTTGTCGGAGCGTTCGTTGGGCCGCGGCTTCATGCGGACGAGGGCCCATTTGCCTTTCAGCTTGGTCCCGTCGAGCTCGAACTTGAGATTTCCCTTTTCGAGTTCCTTATCAACGTCGCCGAGCCCTTTCCACTCGCCGAAGTCCCAGATCATGACGGTGCCGCCGCCGTATTGACCTTTGGGGATGGTGCCTTCGAAGCCGCCGTACTCCATGGGATGATCCTCGACCTCGACGGCGAGACGCTTGTCGCCGGGAAAGTAGCTGGGGCCCTTGGTGACGGCCCAGCTTTTGAGGACGCCGCGCCATCCGAGGCGGAAGTCGTAGTGAAGGCGGGTGGCAGCATGCTTCTGCACGACGAAGGGAAGCGGGCCGGATGCGGGCATGGACTTCCCTGCAGAGCCGCCCTTAGGTTCGGCGGTGACGTGGAAGTCGCGCATGGAGCGATAGCGTTCGAGCTGGCGGTCGACGGCCCTGGCGGATTGCGAATCGGATTTCGTGCGTGCGGGCATCAGGCAGTGGGATGCGGTCTCGAGCAGAAACGGTTTCGCGGCCGGCGCATCGTCGTTACAAGGTAACGCGGAAAGCGAAGGGTTGACTACGGAGTTGTGACGCGGCTACGGCGCGTCGATCGGTCTGGGGTCTTCATGTGCAAACGAGAGGAACGCGGGAACCACGGCATCGAGGAACGCGTCGCGATTGCGCGCGGTCATGAGCTCGTGACCGGCGTTGGATATGGGCAGGAGCCGGGTGGATGCGGGGATGAGCTTGAGGGCCGTTTGCATTTCGTCGAGGGAGCCGAAGGCGTCGCGCGCGCCGTGAACGAAGAACGCGGGAGTTTGCAGCGACGGAAAATGCTTTGAACGCAACTCGGCGGGACGCTTCGGAGGATGCAGGGGGAACGAGAGCAGGAGCAGGCGTTTGACGAGGCCCGGTTCGCCTGCGGCCAGGATCGATGCCTGGCGGCCGCCGTAAGAATGGCCGCCGAGAAAGATGGGGCCGGGGGCGATGGCACGCATTGAGGCGACAGCGGCGCGAAGTCCAGCCTGGTCGCGTTCGGCGCTGCCGCGCGGAGGCGGGCCATGGGGCCGTGACTGGCGAAAGGGCAGATCGCAGCGTAAAACGAACAGGCCTGCGGCACAGAATGCCTCGGCCAGCGTGGTGAGGAGCAAAGTGCGGCAATTCGCTCCGGCACCGTGGGTGAGGATGAGGCAGTTGCCGGAGGGTTCGGCAGGCCGATGCAGGAATCCGCGGACCGGGACATCGGCGCTGTCTACGAACTCGTCAGTCATGGGAATGGGCATGGGCGGCATCGCTCTCTGAAGTCCATGATGAGGCCTGCGGTTCGATCCGGCGAATGCTTCCTGATGGAGCCCGGGCGGAACTTGACAGGGCATGGTCGACTGTCTACTATCGAGTCTGCGTTGAGGGTCGAGCGTCTTCTATGGACAAAACGGCGCAGCAACGGGCGAACCTGCTCCAGGGCACGCTGGACATGCTGATTCTGCGCACGCTCTTGTATGGTCCCGCGCACGGCCACCAGATCGGCAAGCACATTCAACGAACCACGAACGATTTTTTGCAGATGCAGCATGGATCGCTGTATCCGGCACTGCATCGGCTGGAACGCCGGGGCTGGGTTGTTTCGAAGTGGGAGACGGCTCCGGATCGCAATCGCGAGTTCAAGTATTACCGGCTGACGGAGAAGGGCCGGAAGCAGCTCAGCGTCGAAGAATCGCAGTGGAAGCAAATGGCTGAAGCGGTGGCGCGGGTGATGTGGCCGACGGCCGAGGAGAGCTAAGGGCCGAACCAGAGGCGGCCGCGAGGTTCTTTTTCACCGATGACAGCGCGGTCCGGTTTGAGCTGACTGCATCGCCCATCGATCTTCGGCAACCTGAGCGATCAGGACCCCCAGAAAAATCATTCGTTTCGCAAGGCTTCCATTGGCTGGATGGAGGCGGCGCGCCGAGCGGGCAACCAGGCTGCCGCGATCAGGGCAAAGGCCAGGATGGCAACGGCGGCGGCGAGTGAGAGTGCGTCCAGGGGACTGACGCCGAAGAGGACCGCGGCTTCGATGCGCGCGGCGAGGAAGGCGAGAGCCAAGCCGAGGGCGAGACCGATGGCGGCCATGCGCGCGGTGTCGGCGACGACGAGCATGGCTGTGGCCTGGCGGGTAGCGCCGAGGGCCATGCGGATGCCGATTTCGCGGCCGCGCTGGGTGACGCGGAAAGCGAGAAAGCCATAGAGACCGACGACGGTGAGCGCCAGTCCGATGCAGCCCAAGGCCGTGACGAGCTCAGCCATCATCTGATAGTTGCCGGCGGAGAAGCGAAGCAACTCGGGCTGCGAGGTGACGAACATGGGATCGAGCAGTGGATGGATGTGGATGAGCGCCTGGCGCACGGGCTGGGCGAGCGACATGGCGTTGCCGGCAGTCGAGAGGACGAGGGTCATCTCGCCCATGTTGGAGAGCCTGGTTGCGTACTGATGAAACGGCACGTAGAGGAAGGGCTCAGGGAGTTCGCCGATGTGGTCGATGGGCGCGTCTTCAGTGACGCCAAGGATGCGGGCTTCGATGAAGCCGGCCGCAGTTCCGGAGTCGATGCGAACGACCTGACCGAGGGGATCGCTGCCGGGGAAATACTTGTCGGCCATGGTGCGGTTGATGAGGACAGTGAGAGGTCCGGCCTGGTCGTCGGCGGTGGTGAAGCCGCGCCCGCGCAGGATATGGGTGCCGGTGATCTCAAGAAAGCCGGGACTGACGGCGTTGAACTTGATGGACAGGGGCTCGCGAAGCTCGGGATGGCTGGGCAGCATGGCGTGGACGGCGATGCCGCTCTCGGAGGGCATCATGGGCGAGCGAATGCCGTAAGCGACGGCGCGGATGCCGGGCAGGGCACGGAGATTGGTGACGATGGTCTGGCGGATGGCGTCGTCGGGGTCCTGCGTGAAGGCGACGAGAACCTGGTCGCGCGTGAGGCCGATGGGGCGAGTCTGGGTGTTGAGGAAGCTGCGCACCAGCGCGCCGGTGGAGACGAGGAGAGCGAAGGAGACGGCAATCTGGAGCCAGACGGCAGCGCGGCGGGCGATGGAAGCGCGAGTCATGAGGCGGCCGGCGAGTCCGCTCTGCAGTGCAGGCACGAGCTGAGGGCGCGCCACCTGGGCGAGGGGAACGAGGGCCAATAAGAGCATGGTGACGACGGCGAGGATGCCAGCGACGCAGAAGAAACGCCAGTCGAGCTGGAAGACGGTGCCGGAGCCAAGGGAATTGAGCATGGCGGGCTCGGAGACGAGCAGGCGCGGCAGGAGCGCAACGATGGCGGCGGCGAGCGCGAGGCCGGCAGCCCAACCGAGCAGGCCCAGGAGCAGATTCTCAATGAGGAGCTGGCGGGCGATGACCACACGCGTCGCTCCGAGCGAAAGGCGCAGCGCAACCTCGGGCACGCGCGCATGGGCGCGGGCGAGCAGCAGATGAGCGACATTGACGGTGGAAAGGAGCACGACGCCGGCGACGATGGCGAAGAGGACGATGCCGCTGGTTCCGGCCTGGCTCATGCGATAAGCGAAGTCAGAGAGGGCGCGGGCGCCGCGACTGTGATTGTTGGCGGGGTCTACCTGCTGGAGGGCGGAGGCGACGGCTGCGGCTTGGGCATTGGCCTCGGCGGCGGTTGATCCGGGGGCAAGACGGCCGACAAGGTTGAACCAGCGGAAAGCGTGGCCGGTGAGCGCAGAGGGCTCGACGTTCGCTGCCCAGACTTCGGCGGGCATCCAGACATCGCGATCAGAGTTGGGGTCGATCTCACGGAAGCGGGGAGGAAGCACGCCAAGGACCTGCACCTGGTAGACGAGGTCTTTGCCGTGACGCAAAGGCAGGAACTTGCCAATGATGGAGGGGTCGGCGTGGAAGTCGCGCTGCCAGCAGCGATTGCCGAGAACGACGGCGGGATGAACGCGGAGGTCTGCTGCATCGGCGGCGGTGAAGAGGCGGCCCAGCTGCGGCCGGACGCCAAGCACATCGAAGAAGTTTGAGGAGACAACGTTGGTGAGGAGCAGGAGGGAGGTGCCATCGGGCCGGGGCATCAGGCTGCCGCGTCCGCCGACAGCGGCCAAGCCGGAGAAGGCGGGCATACGCTGCGCCAAGGCCTGGTACTCGAAGTAGCTGAAGGCGCCTTCCTGATCCTGCGGTGTGGTGGAGAAGACGCGGACTATTTGCCCGGGATGGGGCACGTGCATGGGATGGAGCCAGAGAGTGTCGATCAGGCAGAAGATGGCGGAGGCGGAGCCGAGACCGATGGCAAGAGTGAAAACCGCGGTGAAGGCGAAGCCCGGAGCTTTGCGGAGCTGACGCAGGGCATAGCGGACCTCGCGCATGAGTTGCTCGAACGGCGTGAGAGTCCAGGTTTCGCGGGTGCGCTCCTGAATCAGCGGGACGTTGCCGAAGGCGCGTCGAGCCGCGCGAGGAGCCTCCTCGGGGGACACGCCGCGTTCTAGCTGTTCTTCTGTTTCGAGGTCAAGGTCGGATTGCAGTTCGCGAGCGAGGTCTGCATCCCGCTTCTGATTGCGCCACCATTTCATCTTCAGCTCTCCCCCGGCCGCAGGTCGCTCGAGGAGCGAGACCGTTTCGCTGTGTATTTCGCTGGAGTCCCCTCCATCCGGTTTATCGGCGGGATTCGGCGTTGCGGTAGACAGTCGACCCTCAATTGACGACTATGGTAGACATTCGACTATCGGTCGTCAAGAGCAACGAACGCGGGCTTATTCCGGGTATTACGTATCTCTTGTGGCCGCGGTTTCCGGATTTATGCTGGCAACCAACAAAGGTGAGTTTTCGCAGTATGCAATGGCTGTTTCCCGTCCTGGCGGCTCTGCCAGGCAAAGTCCAGCGTCGTCGGACGCGAAAGCGCCGAGGTAGGCTTTGCCGGCTTCGACCGCCACGCGGGTGACGGTGGAGTAGCAGCGATCTCAGGGCAACGAGAAAGCGATGACGGAGTCGCCCTGCCTGGAACCCAATTTGCCGTGTCCTCCCGCGCAGATCACGAGGTACTGCTTCCCTTTCCACACGTAGGTCATGGGCGTTGCGTTGGCAGCGGCGGGCAGGTTGTAGCTCCAGAGTTCCCTGCCGTTTTCCGCGTCGAAGGCGTGCAGGTTTGGATCGATGGTGGCGGAGGTAAACACTAAGCCGCCCGCGGAGACCATGGGACCGCCGAGGTTGATGGAGCCGGTATGCTGTCCGGGGACCATCGTGCCGAGAGGCACGTCCCACGCGACTTTGCCCGTGAACAAATCCACCGCTTCGGTTGTGCCCCACGGGGGGCGGTTGCAGGGAGTTCCGCTGGGCGAAAAGAGGAAGGTGCGGTAGAGGCCGTAGGGAGCGGGCTCCTGATCGCCGAACTCACCGTAGATGCGGTTGTCCTGGTTCTTGTGCTGCTCGGCCGAGTACTCCGCACGCGGGATCAGCTTGACCCAGGCGATGAGGCGATTGGTGTTGACGATCATGAGATGGTTTTTCGGGTCATAGGCGGCGCTGCCCCAGTTCACGCCCCCTACATTGCCGGGCGCCTGCACGGTGCCCTGCAAACTTGGTGGCGTAAAGATGCCGTCGTTGCGCGAAGCGGCGATCTTGTCCTGGCACCATTTGGTGTCTTCCGGCTTCGGACCCCAGGCATCGGCAGCGCTGAATTTTTCAGGGACAAGGGAAATGGTTGAGAAGGGCTGGGTGGGCGCGCTCTCTTCGCCGGGAATATCGGATTTGGGCACCGGGCGCTCTTCCACAGGAAGCAGAGGCGCGCCGGTGAGACGGTTCAAGACGAAGACATGGCCCATTTTGGTATTGATGACGACCGCCGGAGTTCCATCTTTCCAGGTGAAGAGGGTGGGCTGAGAGGCGACGTCGTAGTCCCACAAATCGTGATGCACGACCTGAAATCCCCAGACGAACTGTCCGGTTGAAGCGCGCAAGGCCACGACGGAGTTTGCCCACTTGTCGTCGCCTTTGCGGATGCCGCCGTAATAGTCGGGGGCAGCGCTGCCGGTGGGGACAAAGACGAGGTCGTGTTCGGCGTCGACGGAGAAGACACTCCACGCGTTTCCGGCGCCGGTGCGGGGAGTGGTGTTCTCTGCCCACGGAATCGGGTCCCACGTCCAGCGGAGCCGGCCGGAGCGCGCATCGAAAGCGCGCACGATGCCGCGCCCTGTATCCACGCGCCAGTTGTCGGCAATGGATGAACCGACGATGACGAGATCGCGGTACAGCGCGGGCGGAGATGTCACCTGGTAGCCGCCGGTCCACACGGTCTGGGTGGCTGCGTCCTTGTTGAGGTCGACCGTGCCGTTGGCGCCGAAATCGCCGCAGGGCTTGCCGGTGGCTCCGTCGAGCGCAATGAGGCGCGCGTCAAGGGTGCCAATGAAGATGCGCAGGGCGCAGGGGGCGCCGGGTTTGGCGTGCTGATCGCGCCATGCAGAGACGCCGCGCGAGGAAACCTCGGAGTAGTTCTGGCCGGAGTTCAAAGCGGGGTTGTACTCCCATAACTTAGCGCCAGTCGCAGGATCGAGAGCGATGACGTGGTTGTACGGCGTGCTCAAGAAGAGCTTCCCCTCCACGAGGATCGGGGTGGCTTCAAAGGCCGCCTTGCGGAGCAGGTGGGTGGGCGGGTCATTGGCGCCGGTGTGATAAGTCCAGGCCACTTTGAGTTCGTTGACGTTGCTTCGGTTGATTTGCGCAGCGGTGGAGTAGCGGCTGCCGCCGGGGTCGTTGCCGTAGGTGGGCCAACCGGTCGTCTCAGGCGATTGCGCGAAGGCGCAAGCCGACAGCAGAATGGCGAAGCCGGGGCAAGCGGCGCGGCGAAGCATGCACACCAAGCGGTTCCTCATACTGGCGAAGATAACGGGGGATCGCAAGGGAGGCAATCACGGCGGGCTGAGCGGGAGGAGAATCAACAGGTCGGCGATGAACCGACGGCGGGCGTATACTGTCCCGTCTTCGCAAGAGGGCGCGGTTTCATTCGCAAAATCGGAAGCAGAAATTCGTGTATGCATCAAAAGTCGGAGGCAAAATGGAAACGTTATCAAGACGCGATCTCCTGAAGTCCAGCCTGTTCGTTCCTGCGGCGGCCGCAGCCGGCGGCATTGCGCCTCTCTCCACCGCGCTGCAGGCTTCGGCAGAAACCTCCGGCCCGCTGACGCCGGGGATCGCCTTGGACTCGTCCGTGCAGGGTGGGGCAACGAACCCGGCTTTTTCGAATGGAATGCGGGAGCGGCTGCTTCTCGATTTTGATTGGCGATTTCATTTCGGCCATGCGGACGATGCCGCGAAGGATTTCAACTTCGGGAACGGGCGCACGGGGACTTTTCAGAAGACGGGGAATTTTTTACCGGCGGGCGCGATTGCGTTCGACGACAGCGACTGGCGCGCGGTGAACCTGCCCCACGACTGGGCTGTCGAGCTGGAATTTCAGAATGATCCAGCGCTGGCGAGCAAAGGCTTCTATCCGCTCGGGCGCAACTATCCGGCAACGAGCGTGGGGTGGTATCGGCGGGTTTTCGAGCTGCCGGCGGCGGATGCGGGGAAACGCATCTCGGTTGAGTTCGACGGATCGTATCGCGAAACGATGGTGGTGCTGAACGGTTTCTATATCGGGAGTCACAGCGGCGGTTATGATCCATTCCGTTTCGACCTTACGGACTTTGTTACGCCGGGAGCACGGAACGTCCTGCTGGTCCGCGTGGATGCGACGTCGAGCGATGGCTGGTTCTATGAGGGCGCGGGGATCTATCGCCATGTTTGGCTGGTGAAGACCAATCCCGTGTATGTGAAGCAGTGGGGGACCTTCGTATCTTCGAAGGTCGAATCGGGCAATGCGACTCTCTCGATCAAGACGGAAGTGAAGAACCATGCCGGCGTCGAGCAGAATGCGCGGGTGGTTTCAACGGTACTCGACCCTTCGGGCAAGCCTGTCGGCAAAGACGCTACCGCAGAAAGACCGATTGCCGCCGGGGATGAGCAGGAGTACGCACAGGAGATCCCGGTCAGGCGTCCACAGCTTTGGTCGCTTGAAGAGCGGAACCTCTACAAGCTGCTGACCGAGGTGCGCGTGGGCGGCGAGGTGGTGGACCGGTACGAAACGCCGTTTGGGATTCGCTCGCTGCGCTTCGATCCGCAGAACGGGTTATTTTTGAATGACCAACACGTCAAGCTGAAAGGCACATGCAATCACCAGGATCACGCGGGGATCGGCGCGGCGCTGCCGGACGCGGTGCAATATTATCGGGTGCGCAAGCTCCAGGAGATGGGCTGCAATTCGCTGCGCACATCGCACAACCCGCCCACGCCGGAGTTGCTGGATGCATGCGACGAACTGGGGATGCTGGTCTTCGATGAAACGCGCATGATGTCGTCGAATCCCGAGGGACTGAGCCAGTTCGAGAATCTGGTGCGCCGCGACCGCAACCATCCCAGCGTCTTCATGTGGTCGATGGGCAACGAAGAGGGCCAAGCCAACACCGAAGTCGGGCTGCATATCCTGACGGCGATGAAGAGTGTGGCGACACGGCACGATGGCACTCGTCCGGTGTCGATCGCGCCCATCCGCGCCATCGGTGTGGGCGGCCTGGTGGAGTGCGACGTGATGGGCTACAACTACATGGATCCGGAGTCGGAGACGTATCACAACGCGCATCCCGACAAGCCGGTGATGGGGACGGAGACGGTGAGCGCGGTGGGCACGCGCGGGATTTACATCACCGATCCGAAGACAGGATTTGTCGGGTCGTACGATCCCTATACAACGACGGGACGGGCATCGGCTGAAGGCTGGTGGAGTTTTGTGAATGCGCGCCCGTGGAATATGGGAGGTTTTGTCTGGACCGGGTTTGACTATCGCGGGGAGCCCTCGCCCTACGAGTGGCCGAATATCAGCTCGCAGTATGGAATCATCGACACTTGCGGGTTTCCCAAGGACACATTCTTCTACTACCAGTCATGGTGGACGGCGAAGCCGGTGCTGCACTTGTTTCCGCACTGGAACTGGCCTGGATACGAGGGCAAGGAGATCGCGGTGTGGGTGCACTCGAATATGGACCGCGTAGAGCTGTTCGTGAACGGGCAGAGTCTTGGGGCCAAGGACATGAAGAAGGATTCGCACCTGGCCTGGAATGTGAAATACGCGCCGGGCACGATTGAAGCGCGAGGCTACAAAGACGGCAAGCTGGTGATGACGACAAAGCGCGAGACGACGGGCGCGGCGGCGAAGCTGGTGATGACCGCCGATCGCGGCGAGATCTCGGCCGATGGGGAAGACGTGGCGATGTTCGCGGTTGAAGTTCACGATGCGCAGGGCCGGGTTGTGCCGGTGACCGACAACGAGGTGACGTTCCGGGTTTCGGGTTCGGGCAAGCTGATCGGCGTGGGCAACGGCGATCCAACCGATCATGGATCGGACAAGGGGACTTCGCGGAAGGCGTTCGGAGGGCTCTGCATGGCCGTGATCCAGTCGGAGAAGCATGCAGGCAGCATTACGGTGGAGGCCTCCGCACCCGGGCTCACGGGGTCGAGCGTGACCATCGCAGCGAAAAGCGCGACGCTACGGCCGCAGGTGGCCGCGTGGGAGCGCGAAGTTCCTCATGGTGCCGGGGTCACGGGTCTATGGAGACCGGCTCCGGGGGCAGGCGGAGCGACGGGCATCATGGCATTCCTTGTCGGCGAGGGAACAAGCGTCTTCGCGCTGCACCAGGAGGGGAGCAAGCTGACCGGGACGGTGGAAGGCGCGAGTGTTGGCTTCTTTGGTGGAAGCGACACGCCGGCTCAAATCGAAGAGGGCAAGGTCGACGGCGACAACGTGTCGTTCAAAGCGGGATCGAGCACGTTCAAAGGGACGATCAAGGGGGACCGGATCGAGCTGGAACGGGGGATCAATCTCGGCTTCCGCATGCCAGCGCAGGAGGAGCCAACCGGGCCACGGCCGGCCATCGGTCCACCGCCCGACGGCACAGATCCGTCGTTCAATTTTTCGATTCGGCGGCCGCCGACGGTTTCAGTGGTGCTGCACAGGGTGGAGCGGTGACGGGTAGGGATTTTTCTGGCGAATCTCTGAGAGGTGAGGCGATGGATAGAGGGGGATCGCCTCGCGCCGGCGTCTAAAAAGATCGGGATCAACTAAGTCATCTACGCCATGGGGCATTAGGGCTTTGCCTGCAATGAGTTAAGGCATGCAATGCACGGATTTTCGGGGAGATGAAGCGGTGGAAATTTTCGCCGTTTGTTCGCCTATAATTCCCTTTCATGGGCAGCGAACGAGCCTCAACGGTCCGAATGAAGCGCGGTGGAAAGATTTGTGTGATCTGCGGCGGCTTTCTGCCGCCACCCCACACGCCAGGAGAAAGGAAGTGCCTGAAGTGCGGCGGCGTGCACCGTGTTTACATGTACTTCTTCGAGCGACGGGGATGGTCGTGCCAATTTCTCGAGGCGGACCTCAAGACGCCATTGCCGAAGAAGCTCACCTTCAAACACCCGGAAAAAATCATTGCGATTGCGGAACATGGGGGTGCGAACCTCAATCTTGAAGGGCGGCAGGGGCTCGAGCACGCGCTCAGAAACGGCCGCGGAGGGGTATGGCTGGAGCTCACGGAGGAGCAATACCGGAAGCTTGCGATGCCTTAATTGATTTGGCTGGTTTCAGGCGCTATGGCCTTCGAGGAATGTCAGCACTCGCTCGGTGAGCGTGACGCAATCTCGCGCCGCACCCTCGCCGTCGGAGGGACTGCAGATGTGCAGATGCTCGGCCACGTCGAGGACAACTTCTGTAGAGGCTGTTGCGACGAGGCGCAGGCATTCTGAGCAGTGCGAGGTTTGACTACCGTCCGGATTGATCCGGCGCACGAAGGCAACTGGCGGCATGGAGTGAACTCCAAGAGGGGGGAGCCGAAAATGGGCCAAGGTCGACGTGTTGGTCTCTGAACAAAAGTATAAGTGCGCACCCCTGATCTGATGGACCACTTTATCCACACGAAGGGCTGGGCGCCTGCAACTGCGCAGAGGAGCATCGATGCAGCGGCGCCCGGAAGTTTGCTGCTTCAGTGAGGAGCCTGCCACTTGATGGCGAAGCTCGATCGCTGCGTCTCGTCGTGGCGCGTAACGATGGCGTCATAGGTTCCGGGATCGAGTTGCACGCCCGTGAGCACTGCAGACAAATAGCGCTGCCCATGAATCGACTGCGGCTCAAGATTTGCCTGCGCGAAGACGGGCTGGGCGCCGGGCTGCGCGGGAAGGATCTTCAAGGCATAGCTAGAGCCGACATCAGTGGCCAGCAGGATCTCGAGTCTCACCGGAGATCCGCGATGGAGGACGAATGTCGGGATCTTTGCCTGTTCGCCGCGCATGCGTTCGGCCACGAGGAGGATCACGTCCGGTTTTGGGGCGGGCTGAAGCTGGGCGGCCGGAGGGGGCGCCGACGGCGCGAGCGCCTGAGAGTTTGTTGACTGATGGGGCTTCCGGATCCACGGCGACCAGATCGCGATGAGCGAAATTGTGAAAAACAGACATGCAGCGAGCGCGAGGAGCGAGGCTTTGCCGGACCATGTCCGCAAGGCGTGCTGTTTGCGCATCAAGAAGGACCGCGCCACGGCGACGCGCTGCATTCTCAGAGTAGATGACTCGATCCATGGCTCGAGCTCGGCCATGTCGTCGGCGCTCAACGTGCGCACGGCATAGGCATCGATCAGTTCCTGCTCGCATGCGGCGATTTCGTCAGAGAACTCCTGATCGGTGAGGAGACGACTCTCCATCGCCTCCCGCTCAGAGGCACTGAGGCGGTTGGTTACGTAGTGCAGGAATCGAGTGCATTGGTGGCCCTTATCGGTAGACTCCATCCTCAACAATTCTCTTTCACCCTTTAGTGTCGGAATTTTGGAAAACATCATCGGGAATCTTGGTCGAGATAGCGTCGCACCGAAGATTCCAACTCTTTTCTTAGACGAAAAACGCGGTTACGCAAAGCATTGAGGGAGAGCCCATACGCGAGGGCGAGATCCTGGTGGGCCTTGATCTTGAGCCCTCCGCTGTGGCGATAGTAGGCCTCGATGAGCTTGCGCCCGTCCGGCTTCATCTTTGCCAGGGAAGAACGCACGGCCTCATCCATTCTTTCCGATTCGGCCGGTGAGGATCCATCGAGGGTGGCGGTCCAGAGCCGCCTTGCCTCGACGTCCCTGGACTGGCGGCGTCGTTCTTCCTGGAGGAGATGTCGAGCGATGCCGAGGAGGAAGGAGGAAGCGCTGCGAACGCCGCCTTCGACCTGGTCATCGAGGGCGCGTTTTCCCAGGCGGTCCATGGCTTCGTCGGCGAGTGCGCCCGGGTCGACTGCGTTGTTCCAATCAAAAAAGCGTGTTAACCGCTCATGCAGCTTTGCGTACTCCAAAGCGGCTTGTTCTTTATCCGGGTCAAGCAGGGACAGGACCTTGTCGAGCATTTCTTTGTTCAAGGCATCACCTGCTCCGGGGTGTGTGCAGCGAGGCGGAAGTGCGGGCGGCGGTGGAACGATCCCAGCCCTGCAGCTCGGGCCAGCCTTCGAGAACAAACGGAGCCCAAAGCGAGGGAGAATTGGTTGTCGGGGCGCGGAGGATTTCCAGTTGTGCGGCTCTCAGGGACTCGGCGACAGCGGTTCCTGCGGCGAGCCTTCGATAGAAGCTCCCCATCAAACGGCTGGCGATGTCGTCGTCGACATTCCAAAGGCTGGCGCCCACCGCGCGCACTCCGGAGAAGAAGAATGCGTGGGCGAGACTGTCGAGGCCTTCGCCGGAGAGGTCGTCGGCGCTGCCGGTCTTGCATCCGCTGAGCATGGCAAGGGCGAGAGGAAGGTGGAGGGAATAGATGTCGCGCGCCCACAAAACGCCGTCGCGTTGTTGGCCGGAGCGGTCGAACATGGAGAGGGCGATTCCGGAGACTTCAGGGCGATGCGGCACCCCGACGGTATGCGTGGCGAAGTGGAGGATGGAGACGCGCGCGGGATCAAGGGCTTTTACTTCGTCGGGATTGGCGTCGAAGCCGGCATGGAGTTCAACGGGAACGCGCGGCGCGAGGGAAAGGATCTGCCGGGCCTCGCGCATCGAGCCAGTCAGCCGGGGCAAGGCTTCGAGGGAATTCGCAGCGGGCTTGCCGCGCGCGGCGAGCGCAGAGATTTCCAGGCGGGGATCGGCTGTGGAGAAGATGGGGTCGGCGAAGACGGCGATGCTCTCTTCATTGGAGTGCGGCTTGTTGTGGCGCAAATGAAGCGCGACGGCGGCCGAAGGCTCGCGCAGGAAGGTATAGCGCTCGATGGCATAGTGTGCGCCTTCATGGGACGCGATCCGGAGTGCTGGAAATGGAAGAGAAAGCAGCCGGCCGTCGGCGACGACGAAGACGGTCGCGGCGCCTGGAGGGAGTTGTGAGAGCAGGAGCCGTCCGGCCCGCTCCAGGTCGCGTTGCATGGCTGCGTTGAAGCGCTGCCGGCGAATTTCGTAGGCGGCAATATCCTCGCCGGGTTGCACCGCCGGCCTGCTCTCGACGAGGGCGCGTTCTGCCGGCGCGACGATCGCTTCGAAAGCGGAGCGGGCAGGAAGTGTCTCGACCGAAAAGGAGTGGGCCGAGATGGTCCAGCGATAACTTGCCCGGGCGCCGACCCAATAGGAGAGCAGCACGGAGTTCCCGGGAAGCAATTCTCTCTGCAGCGTGGAGATGTCGATGGGCGCGGGACTGAATACCGAATCCAGGCGGCGATCGGCCGACTGCATCTGCGCCTCAAGTCCTTCGCGGTCGCGATAGAGCCCCTGCAGCCGCGCTGCGATCGACGCTCGTTTTGCGTCGTCAGAGCTGTTGATGAGATCGGACTGTTGATTTTCGATCTGCTGGCGATTGCGAGCAAATGCTTCACGCAGCCGCTCGGGGATCTGTTCGGCGGGGTCGTATGCGGATTGGTTGAGGGCATCGAGCAGAGAGCGCGCGTGGGCCCGTTCGGTGTAGGCGAAGGCACGCTGCACATATCCGCTGCCGGGGTGCGCACGGTCGAGATGCATGCTGACGTCGACGGCCAGCTCATACCAGTCGCGATGCTGCGAGAGATAGGCGGCCCGCAGTTCGAGGCTGGAGAGGGTGCTGCGGGAAGCTTCGAGGATCTGAAGCGCCTTCTCGATGGCCGCGAGAGCGTCGTCGAGGCGACCTTGTGCCTGATTCGACTTTGCAATCCCCGCCAGGGCCGTGGATTGCTGTTCCCGCTCGCCGGTCTGCTCGGCGAGGCCCAGCGCTTCGCGGAAGTGAGTCTCGGCCGCCCTGGGATCGATCGCGAGGCTGGCATCGCCGGCTGCTTGCTCCACCTCAATCTGCACCGGCAAGGCATTGAGTTCGGCGGCCAGCGCGCGGGCCGCCTGAATGTCGGCCTCGGCGCAGTTTGCGCAATTGCGCTTCAACTGGATCCCTGCTCTCTTCAGAAGCAGTTCGGCCTCATCCTGTTTGAGTTTTAACGTGTGGGCGATGGCGATGGCTTTGCTGTCTTCTTCGATGGCAGGATCGAATTTGCCTTGGTGTTGCAGGACCTCTGCCAGGCCGCCTCGGCTCTCGAGCGAGACGGGATCGTCGCGATGGGCCTCAATCTCGATGGCGCGAGTCAGTGCGCGATAGGCTTCATCCCAGTCGCTGACCTGGATGGAGAAGATGCCGAGATCCTTTTGAATTTCCGCTTCGACCAGAGGCGCGTAACTGATTTCGCTCACCCAGGAGAGCCCTTCATGATAGGTGCGAAAGGCCGCCTGGAGGTCTCCCTGCAAGCTATAAAGGCTTGCGAGCTGACCAAGGCAATAGACGACGCCGGCCGGATCGTCTTCGAGCTTGGCGTCGGCCAGAGCCTCTTTGGCGGTTGCGACGGCATCGCGGGGCTGGCCAAGCTCGGAGTAGACCGAAGAGAGATTGCCGAGCACGATTCCCTGCCAGTAGCGATCGCCGGTGGCGCGATAGAGCTCGATCGCCCGGTCGCTGGCCTGAATGGCTCCGTGGAAGTCTCCGAGGTCGTAGCGCGCCGTGCTGAGCGTCTTCCACGCGAGTGCCTGAAAGGCGTCGTCGTCGGCGGGCGGCAGGGCCGTAGCCTGCTGGAGCAACGCGCGGGCTTCGTCAAACTCGCCCTTCGAGAAGATCATCAGGCGAGCCTCTTGGGTGAGCGCCAGGCGTTCGAGCGGAGTGTTGTCAAGGCAGCGGGCAATGTTGAAGGCTTCTTGAAACGCGGCGGCTGCATTGAGATTTGGAGGGGCCGCGGGCCAGTGCCGGCGCGTGAGTTCTGCTTTGGCGAGGTCGTCTTCGGCGTCACGTAGGTTAAAGATTGCGGGGCTCGCGGTTTCGGGAGGCCCGATGGTCATGGTCAGACGCGCAGGGCGCTGCCGTTCGTAGGAAACGACAGTGAACTGGTAGTTGCCGGCTTCGTTTCCACCGATGATGTAAGGCACGGAAGCAGCACGGCCAAGGTCGATCGGCCACAAAGGACGTAGTGTTCCGGAGGGAGCCACGGACGAGATCGCAATGATTCCTCCGTCGAGATGAAGAAGAACGCGCGAGGCCTGGTCTTTCCCGAGGGCGATGGTGATGGTGCGGGATTCTCTGGGCGCCAATTGAATGGACTGGGCTCCCGACTGGGCCCACGCGGGGCAAAGAGCCAACCCTGCCTGCACCGCCAACCCGATTGCTCGCGTGGCCAGCCGGGTCCAGGTTCCGCTCTGAATTCGGGTTGGTGTGGTCACATGCAGCCCGACCTGTTTGAGCCGACGCCCTCGCTGACTTTGGAGAAAGCTCCAGGGGATTAGAGCCTTCAGGATACGCCACGCTCAAGGGCAACCGCAAAAAACCTGCGTGATGTCCTGGGCAATTCGATCACTCCATACGAAAAGAGTTTTCCCCATCTATTCGGAGGCAATCCATGCTTCATCGCCTGAGAGCATTTCCCTGTGCCGCGGTCGTCTTCTTGATTTCAGCCACTCTGTTTGGAGGGATGGCAGCGAGCCTGTCGGCGCAGGCGCCTGGTGGCAGTTACCACCGCGCCAGACCATTGGTTACCGGGAGCGGACTGAACACGGGAACAGCCAGCTTTGAGGGCAACTTCACCACCATCGAAACTCCGACGGGCACGCTGGCGCTGGCCCGCCAGGCGAACTGTTCGCTGGTGCTGGCAACCGGGACCTATGCCATCAATGGGTCGGGCGCCCTGAGCTACAGCGAAACGGGCCTTACGCCCGACTACGAGCAGGTCTTGCATCATGATGCCGAACTCACGACGACGGCTGATGTTTTCTCGAAGGGTTGCGCGCTGCAGCCGCCGCTCGGTTCCGGATCCGCAGACGGAATTTTCGTGGGCACAACGACGAGCGGCATCAGTGTTTTCGCCTATGTCGGGCCCACTTATCCCAACCTGGTAAACGGCATCTACATATTGAGCGGCGAATCGAGCTTCTCGCTGACTTCGTTTCAGGATTCCTCGGCGGGTCTTGTGACAGCCGCGGATTTGAATAAGGATGGCAACGGGGATCTGGTGATCTCCAACTCGTCACTGGCGTCGGGCGCGTATGTCACGGTGCTGCTGGGTAACGCGGACGGAACTTTCCAGAATGGCGTGAGCTACAACATCGGAGGCAATTACTCCGTTGCGGCGACCATTGATGACGTAACGGGCGATGGGATCCCCGACATTGTCGCGGTATCCGGCGATCAGCAGATTACCGTGCTTCCCGGCAAGGGGGATGGCACGTTTGGCACAGCGGTGAGTTTCGCCGCGCCTCTGCTGCCCGGCTACACAAGCGCGAACGAACCCCCGATCATGAACCTGATCACCGCCGATCTGCGCGGCCTGGGCAGGCGCGATCTGATTGCATCGAACGGCCTGGTATTCCTGAACAATGGCAGTGGAACGTTCGCTGCGACAGCGGCCCCGGCGTTTCCCTACCTTGTCGACAATCTTTCGTCAAACGGGCCTTTCATTGCGACGGGTGACGTGAATAATGACGGCAAGCCGGACCTGGTGGTGAGTGAAAACGAGGCCCTCTCAGTATGGCTTGGCAATGGCGACGGCACATTCACGCAGGGACAAAGCTACACCTCGATCGCCTCGGACGGACACATCACGGTAGCCGACCTGGATGGAGATGGAAATGCAGACATCTATGTTGGCCTTGGCGGGGGCGGGTTCTATGGGGGGAACGATGATTATCCGAATCTCTCGTACGCGCTGATGGGCCGGGGCGACGGGACCTTCGCCGGCTCGGCCGCGACCGACTCGGCCGGCTACACGGGAACGAACCTGGCCGATGTGAACGGGGACGGCGTTCCTGATTTGATTGCTCCCGGGGCGACCTACGGGCAGACGGGCGCGAGCCCGAATTTCACGGTGGAGCTGGGCACCGGGAAAGGGACGTTCGCCACGGGCTCGACGATTACGGCACCGTCCAGCTTCGTTCTGGGTGGAAACACGATTACGGGAGCAAACACCGCGACGCCGCAAGCCTACGCGGTGGGTGATGTGAACGGGGATGGAAAGCCGGATTTTGTCTATGCGATCAACAATCTTCCTTACAACAACAATAGCAATCTGCTCGCGACGCCTGTCTATTTCGTCACGTTGAACAACGGCAATGGCACCTTTCCGACTCCGACGCCGGTGGCCTTTCCGCAGATCGCGCCCGCGGGGCAGTTTGACAATTCGGCAACGGTGAGCAGCGTGCAAATCACGAACTTCAAGAGAGGCGGACCGGCCGGGCTGATCTTCGTCTACAACGAGGTTGCGGGGGGAGCGAGCGCCACCTATAACCAGGGCTTTGCGGCGCTTCCCGGAAACGGCAATGGAACGTTTGGCTCGCCGGTGATCACCTCGACCTACAGCAGCGCGAATCCGCCTACGACCGCGGGGTCGTCGCAAATTGTGGCGATCGCCGACCTCAACGGGGACGGCAACCCGGATTTGGTGGTGCTGGTGACGAGCTTCAGCATTGCCACGGGCGCAACCACGCAGCTCAATGTTTTTCTGGGCAATGGAGACGGCAGCTTCAAAGCGCCCGTGCCGATCACGCTTTCGGCCAATGTCTACGCGATTCCGGTGGTCGCCGATTTCAACAAAGACGGCAAGCTCGATCTCGCGTTTGTCACCGAAGACTCGTCGAGCCAGGCCGCATTGGCGGTTGCATTGGGGAATGGGGACGGCACGTTTGCAACTCCGGTTTTGTCGAATCTCTTCGGGGGAGACGCGGTGCGGTCGGCCGGTCTTGCGGCGGCTGACTTCAACGGCGACGGCAACATCGACCTGGCCCTGATTGATAGCGCGGCATTCAGCGGCATCTTCTATGGAAATGGCGACGGGACATTCACATCGGTCTCATCGAACGGAAACGTTGTGCCGAAGGACCTGATCAATGTCGCCGCGGGATTCCCGGCGGTGGGCGTCGATCTCAATGGCGACGGCAAGCCGGACGTCGTGGCCGGCAATGTTGCGCTCCTTAATATCTACGGGTCCTCACCCATCGCGCTTTCTTCGAGCACGACCTCGCTGACGGCATCGGAAACGACCGTCACTCCGGGCACAAGCGTGAAGTTCACGGCAACAGTTGCGGCAGCAGGCGGTACGGGTACTCCGACGGGGAGCGTCACGTTCATGGATGGAACGACGACGCTGGGTACGGCAACGCTTTCCTCGGGAACTGCGACCTATTCGACCAGCGCGTTGGCCGCCGGAACGCATGCCATTGCGGCTCTCTATGGAGGCGATGCCAACTTCTCGGGCAGCACGTCGTCCACGGTGACCGTTACAGTGACGACAGCGGCGCAAACCTCGACGACAACTTCGCTCACGGCATCGGCGACCTCGGCGGTGACGGGAACAAGCCTCACGTTTACGGCGCAGGTGGCGGCAGCTTCCGGCTCAACGGTTCCGTCGGGGACGGTGAACTTCACCGACAGCGGCGCGGCCATTGGCTCAGGCACGTTGAACGCTTCGGGCACAGCGAGCTTTGCGACGTCGACCCTTGCCGCGGGAACGCACACGATTGCCGCGCAGTATGCGGGCGGCAACGGTTTCGCTGCATCGATGTCGAGCTCGGTCACGGTGACCATCAGCGTACCGACGCCTGATTTCTCGCTTTCAATCAGTCCTGCAAGCGGAACGGAGAGCGGCTCCTCATCGGCGACCACGACGCTGACGGTGACTCCGAGCAATGGATTCAATGCTTCGGTGAGTTTTGCTTGCTCGGGGCTGCCGAGCGGCGTGAGCTGCGGCTTCAACCCATCGACGGTCACTCCCGCAGGAGCGGCGGCAACGACTACGGTGACCTTCTCGGGAAGCGCGACTGCGATGAATCATCCGGCGGCGAGAAACCGCGGGGCGTCGCTGCTGCTTTCCATGCTTGGACTGGGAGGAATGTTGCTTCTTGGGCTGCGCAGAGGGCGGTCGATTTTCAATGTCGTCGGTCTGCTTGTGCTCGGGATGGCAGCGATGGCGGCGGGTATGACGGCTTGCGGCGGGGGCGGCAGCGGCGGAGGAGGTTCGCAAACATCCACAGTGACGATTACGGCAACTTCGGGGGCGACTTCGCACACCACTACGTATTCACTCACCACGAGCAAGTGAGCGGAGGCATGCGAACCGCTCTAGTGTTGCGATGAAAGCAGAGGATGATTTGGCGAGCGAGGGGAATCCGCGGCGTTGAGGAGGTCGAGGGCAGAAGTCTGGCGGGCGGCGTCCACTTGATCGACGGGGCCCTGCCACCAGAAGCCGAATTGGTTGGATGGGGTGCGGTCGTGTTGCCAGAGCGCCTTCGCATTGATCCGGAAGAAGCGTCGATAGAGAGGCTGAGGAGCGGCCGCATTCAGGAGCATGAGGTTCCTGACGAAGATGCCCTTGAACTGCGGAACATCGGCGCCGGTATGGGCATCGTTTGGCTCGTGCAGGATGCCGTGTGCATCGGTGAGGTGAGCGATGGCCGCCGCGGCGATGGACGAAGCGATCGGGAGCAGTGTGGGATTGGGCTCTGCCCGGTTGAGCTCGATCAGCGCCCCGAGAATGACGCCCTGGTTATAGGTCCAGGTGGGTTTGCCGTTGTTTGTGCAGTGCGCGAAATCGGATAGACGAACGCCATCGTTGACGAGGTGGTTGCTGTTGATCATGCCTGTGCCTTGGAACCACGCCCATTCCTTCGCGGCCCATGCCAGATCCTGTTTACGCGCGGCTTCATCTGACTCGCGATTGGCGAGCGCAGCGGCGACGGCAAGGAAGAGCTCATTCTCGATGGCATTCTTGTCGCGCTTGTCTTTGCTCCACCAGACGCCTCCATCGCACGCGGAGGTATCCCAGCCGCGCTGCATATCGAGGAAGATGGCGCGAGCAGTTTGAAGGTAGCGAGGCTTCCCCGTGAGATCGAAGACGTCAATCCACGCCAGCGCCCACCATCCTTCGTCGTCGTAGTACTTATTGAGGAAGCCGGGCGCGCCATGGGGGGCGAGCTGGGCATTGGAGAGGGTGTTGGCGAAGATGGGCAGATAGGCTTGCGAGCCGCTGATGCGGCTGTAGTTTGCCAGAGCGGTGATGGCATTGGCCGAGTTCCACCAGCCGGTTGTTTGATAGAGGCCGGTGTCTGGCTCGTACCACTGCTGCAAAGCAGCGACAGCAGCCTGACTGCGCTCGGAGCTTGCGCTTTCGGCGGGTGGATCCGCTTGCTGAGCGAGGGTGGAAACCGCCCAGGCCGCGCTCACGAGAGTTAGAAACAGCAATCGGCAGATCTCGGCAGCCTGGGACGTTAGCGAAGCGGTGGGCACGCGAATCCTCCGACATCCAGAATAGGGTTTCCCTCGCGAGCCGTTCGCTTTCCGCCGCATTAGACCGGGAAAGGAAATGAACCGGTTGCGCCGAACCAGTCGTATTGCGTGGGCGCGCCGGGAACGGAGTGAAAGCGCCATTGCTGCGGCGTGGTGGTGTCGAGCCAGTCTTCCGCATAGCCGTGAGAATCGCGGACGAGAAGGAAGGCGTCTTTGAGCGCGGCGATCTGCTCGGGGCCCACGGCGCCGGCGCCGGGCGAAACGAAGAGCGAGGCTCCGCTGCGGGAGACGACGTCGAGCCATTGCCGGGTATTGCTCCAGTCGATATCGGTGGTGAGGGCGACGCAATCCGGGTCAACGCAGAAGAAGGTGCGGTGCTGGGGAAGGCGCAGGCCGAGGGTATTCACTCCCATGCGCCGGGTTCGCTCCCATTCTGTGCCGCTGGTATCGTCGCCGATACGCTGCGACTCGAAGATGCCGGCGGAAAGGTGCCCGACGGTGTTGCAGCCCAGAAGCAGAGTTTTTTCGCCGGCCGCTTCGCGCAGCGAATGATAGAACGCGAGGATGATCTCGGCGGTGGTGCGGGAGCGATCGGCGAATTGCCAGTTGCCGTCGGCGGGCAGCGGGCCCATCGAGAAGCCCCAGCGGCCCAGCAATTCGAAGGTCGAGAAGTCGTGCTTCAGGAATTCGTAGCCCCAGGAAACGGGCTGCCTGGCGGAGTCGAGGATGTGCTCCAAGGCTTCGGGAATCGTCGGATCCCATGCGGGACTGACATGCTGAGATCCAAATCTGGCGGCGGGAAGAAGCAGGGATGGGTTGGCATCCGATGGAGCGCGCAAGGGGCGAATCCAGATGCCGGGCCGGAGCTTTCGATCGCGGAGGCGCGCCGCAAGGTCGGTCAGGTTTGGAAAGCGGTTGCGATCTTGCCAGCCATCGTCGATGACGACGAAGGGGCGGGGTCCGGACGGTGGAGACACCTGGGCGATCAGGTCGGCGTTGCGGAGGGTGCCTTCGGCGGTATTTTTGCCGTAGGCGTAGTACCAGTCGTTGCTGCCGTAGAGCGGTCCGGACGGCAGCCGCGGTGTGGCGCACATCAGCCGGCAGAATGCCTGGGCGGCGGCGAACGTCGCTTCGCCCGGCTGGCTTGTTGAAGAGACGATGGTTGCCACGTTGAGTTGCCGCCGTCCTAGCTGCAGCGGCATGCCGCCATTGCGAATGTCGGCCCAGAGAGAGATGCCTTCGCGGTCGAGCGTCCAGAAGCAGAACGCGGCCGGCTGTGTCTTGACGCCATATCCGCGTACGATCTGGCCATCGAAGGTGAGGCAGTACCAGGGCATCACGCGATCCGGAGCGATGCCACGCCATTCGAGATCGCCATAGCTGCGTTCCCAGGCATCTCCGAGGCAGCGCAGATCGACGGGGGCCGGCAGGTTCCAGCGCAGATGCAGGTGCGACAAGGCGGTTGCGGTGCTGGTGAGGTGGAGGGTCTGCTCGTTGCCGGTGGCGTCGAGTTCAAGTTCGACGAGGATTCCGCGGGCGCTCCACTGATCACCCTGGCGCTTTAAGGGAAACGGGGATTCGAGGCCGCCGTATGCGACGACAGCCTCCGGTTGGCGGAGGACGCCGCCGGAGGTTGAGCGCGAGGAGGGCGCAGGCGCGGCGAGACCTTCGGCTTGCGCCAGGGGAACGAGCGTGCCGCCGAGAGCCGCGGCCCCGCGCAGAAAGGCTCTTCGCGTCGGCTGTTGATGGACCATCGTCACTGCGTGCACTCCGTGATGCAGACTTTGCGTCGGGCCGGAATCATTCGCCCGAAGAAGATTACCTTGCCCGGCGTCGCTCGTCGCCTGTTATATTCAAGCGGACCGCGAAGGTTCTCGTCTGATCTTCCCTGCCGGGGGAACTATGAAGAGTCGCATATTTCTGATCGCCGCATCGATTCTGATGATCGCAATTGCCGCTTCAGCGCAAGTGGATCCGAAGTTGTTCTCGGACATGCGCTGGCGGGAGATCGGGCCTATGCGGGCGGGCCGCACGCGCGCGCTGGCGGGCGTGCCGAGCGAGCCGGCGACATTTTATCTGGGTGCGGTGAACGGCGGAGTGTGGAAGACGACGGATGCGGGATCGAGCTGGCACAGCATCTGGGATGACGAGCCCACGGGGTCTATCGGCGCGATTGCGGTATCGCTCAGCGATCCCGACACCGTGTATGTGGCGAGCGGAGAGGGACTGCAGCGGCCGGATCTTTCGACAGGCGATGGGGTCTACAAGTCCACGGATGCCGGCAAGACGTGGACGCACCTTGAAGGCTTGCGCGACGGGCAGCAGATTGGCGAGATTGCGATCGATCCACACGATGCGAATCGTGTGTTCGTTGCTGTCGAAGGGCATCCATTCGGGCCGAATGGAGAGCGCGGGTTGTATCGCACCCTCGATGGAGGCAAGAGCTTCGAACGGGTTCTCTTCGTGAGTGATCGAACCGGCGCGTCGGATGTGCAGATCGATCCGCAGAATCCGAAGGTTGTTTTCGCAGGCATGTGGCAGCGGCAGGAGGCGCCCTGGGAGAACGGATCGTTCATTGGAGCCGAAGGTGGTCTCTATCGCTCGACGGACGGGGGCGACCACTGGACGAAGCTCACGGGCAATGGCCTGCCCGACGAAATCCTGCAAGTGAATCTGACGATCTCGCCGACGAATCCGAAGCGCATCTATGGCGCGATAGCTCCGCTGCATGGCGCGGTGGGAATTTATCGTTCGGACGATGGCGGGGACCACTGGATTCACACGCCGGACAATGACTCGCGTCCTGAAGAGCGCATCGGCGGCGGGGACGTTCCGGTGCCGCTCGTCGATCCCAAAGACCCGGACACGATTTATGTGGCGAGCATCGTGGCGTGGAAATCGACGGACGCAGGCAAGACCTGGGTTGCGCTGCGCGGCTCGCCGGGCGGCGACGATTACCAGAATGTGTTTGTGAATCCGAACAACACGAAGATCATCGCGCTGGCGAGCGACCAGGGGGTCGTGGTTTCGCAGAACGGCGGCGAGTCTTGGGCCGAGTGGTACAACCAGGCCACGGCGCAGATGTATCACGCGACCGCCGACAATGCATTTCCTTATCGTGTGTGCGGAGGGCAGCAGGACTCGGGTTCGGCGTGCGTGCCGAGCCGGAGCGACGACGGGCGCATCACTTTTCATGATTGGCATCCGGTTGGTATTGAGGAATACGGATACGCGGCGCCCGATCCGCTCGATCCCGACATTGTGTACGGCGGCAAGGTAACGCGTTACGACCGGCGCACGGGCCAAATCCAAAACGTAGAGCCGAAGCCGCTGCGCGATTATCGCGTGCTGAGGACGGAGCCGCTGCAGTTTTCGCCTGTCGATCCGCACAAGCTTTACTTCGCTGCCAACACGCTTTGGCTCACTGAAGATGGAGGCAAGAACTGGAAGGAAGTATCGCCCGACTTGACGCGTGCGAGTTGGGATCTGCCACCTTCGGTCGAAGCATACAAGGATTCGCCTGCGGCCAAGGTTACGCAGCGCGGCGTGATTTATGCGCTGGGGCTTTCGCCGCTGGACGGCAATCGCCTCTGGGCCGGGACTGACGATGGCCTCATCTGGACGACGACCGACGGCGGCGCGCATTGGAGCAACGTGACGCCGCCCGAGCTGAAGCCGTTCTGGAAAGTCTTCAACATGGACGCCGGCCACTTTGACTCACAGACCGCGTATGCGGCGGTGAATACGATGCGGCTGGACGATATGCGGCCGCATCTGTTTCGCACCCACGATGGCGGCAAGACGTGGACCGAGATTTGCAACGGTATTCCCGACGGCGCGGCGACCAGCGCGATTCGCGAAGACCCCAAGCGCAAGGGGCTGCTCTATGCGGGTACGGAGACGCAGGTGTACGTGTCGTTCGACGACGGCGATCACTGGCAGTCACTGCGGCTGAACATGCCGGCCAGCTCAGTGCGCGACCTGGAAGTGAAACAGGACGACCTGATCGCGGCGACGCACGGGCGCGGATTCCTGATTCTGGACGACGTGACGCCGTTGCGCCAGCTTGCCGCGAGCACGGCCAGCGAGAACGCTCACTTGTACGCACCGCAAACGGCGCTGCGCATTCGCAACGACATGAATCCGCCGACCCCCTGGCCGGCCGACATGGCGACGGGCAAGAACCCGCCCGACGGAGCGATCATCGACTACTATCTCGGTCCTGGGATCCGCGGCGTGGTTTCGCTGGAGATTGCCGATGGCGCGGGCAAAACGATTGCGCGCTTCAACAGCGACGATCCGGCGCCAGCGCCCGATCCGCGCTACCCGGTGCCGGTTGTGTGGGCGCGGCCTCCGCGCGTGCTTTCCGCGTCGCCGGGCCAGCATCGCTTTCTGTGGGATTTCGAATATCCCCAGGTGCGGGGAATGACCACGGAACCGGACGATGATCTGGCGACTCCGCACGATACGCCTCCGGTTTCGACTGCGCCGTGGGTGATGCCCGGAGACTACACCGTGCGGCTGATGGCGGGAGGCAAGACGCTGACCCAACCGCTCAAGGTCGCGATGGATCCGCGTGTGAAGGCGTCGACCGCCGAGCTGGAGGCGCAATTCAAGCTGGCCAAAGCGATGTACGACGATGTGACCAATGCGACCGCGGCGCTGCACGAGATCAGCGTGCTGCGCGAGCAGTTGAAGGCGCGCGCGGGCCAGGCGCCGGTGGCTAGCAGCAGCCCATCGATTGAGTCGAAGCTGGATGCGATTGCCGGTCCAGAGCATGGCGGGCGCGGCGGCTTCATGCGCGGGCCCATGGGCCCGCCGACGCTCACCTCGGTGCGGTTGATTCTTGCGCGTCTCGAGCACTCAGTGGAGAACGCCGATGTGGCGCCGACTGCGGCGCAGGACGCGGCGTACGCGAGGAGCGTGAAGCCGCTGGCCGGACTGCTGGATCAGTGGAAGCAGCTGAAGCAGACCGACCTGAAGTCTCTGAACGAGCAACTCACGCGCGGTCACCTGGCCGCAATCACGCTGGACACGCGCGAGTTCGATCGCAATGGCGAAGACGAGTTGGAGATGGGCGACGAGGATTGATCAAGGCCGAGCAGGTGCAGCAGGCCGGCGCGGGTTCGATACAATTCGATTCAACCCGCTCGACCTCTCACCAAGCAAGAGAATCTGAAATTGATCGGAGCTGCCCATGGCTGTTCGCTGTCGATTTGCCGCCTGGTTTTTCGCATTGTTTGCGCTTCCGCTCTGGGCACAGCAGTTGCCTCCGAATTTGCTGGCCGGCCTGCAATGGCGGGATGTAGGTCCGATGCGCGGGGGCCGCAGCTATGCGGTCGCAGGAAATGCGACACAGCCTGACACTTTCTACACGGGGTCGGTGGGCGGCGGGGTATGGAAGACGGAAAACGCGGGCCGGACCTGGTTTCCGGTTGCGGATGATCCGGCGAGCGGCATTCCCATCGGCTCCATCGGCGCCATCGCCGTCGCGCCGTCCGATGCAAACATTGTTTACGTAGGCACGGGCGAGCCGGACATTCGCAGCCAACACTCGTATGGCATCGGCCTCTACAAATCGACGGATGCAGGGAAGACGTGGCACTCGATCGGCCTGGCCGCGACGCGGCAGATCGGGAAAATTGTTGTCGATCCCGCCGATCCGAACAGGGTTTACGTGGCAGCCCTGGGCCATGTCTACAAGGCCAATTCCGAGCGCGGGGTCTATCGCTCGACGGATGGCGGCGCGCACTGGAAGAAGGTTCTCTGGAGCGCGAAGGACCCGGATGACGTGGGCGCTGTCGACCTGGCACTTGATCCGCAGCATCCGCGCACGATCTATGCATCGCTGTGGGCGACGCGCAGGCCGCCGTGGGCAGTCTACGCACCGTCGAATATGCCCGGCGGCGGGCTCTACAAGTCGACCGACGGCGGCGACACGTGGCAGCAACTCAAGGGCGGGCTACCCAGCGACGATTACGTAGGCAAGATCGGGATTGCGGTCGCGCCAAGCAATTCGAAGCGGCTTTACGCGGTAGTCGATGATCTGGGCACGGCGATTGCGCGGCCGATGCGCGCGGGCGGCAATGCGGCGAACGCACCTAAACCTCCGGGCGGCATCTATCGGTCTGACGATGGCGGAGCCACCTGGACGATGGTGAATGGCGAGCTACGGTTGTGGGGGCGCGGATGGTACTTCGGCCAGATTGCCGTCGACCCGACGAATCCCGATCGCGCGTACGACATCAACACCGCGACGTACATGACGCTCGATGGCGGCAAGACGTGGGTCCCGGTGAAGGGCGCGCCCGGCGGCGACGATTATCACCAGCTGTGGATCGATCCGCGCGATGGGAATCGCATGGTGCTCTCGAGCGACCAGGGAACGGTGGTTTCGGTCGACGGCGCAAAGTCGTGGAGCACGTGGTACAACCAGCCCACGGCGGAGATTTATCACGTGGCGGCCAGCAGTGGGTACCCTTATCGGCTTTACGGCGCGCAGCAGGATTCCGGCGCTGTGAGCGTGGCTACGTGGTCGCGCATGGGCGTGCTCAGTTTTCGCGATTGGGAGCCGATCTGCGAGGCGGGCGAAAGCGCGACGGTGGTGCCCGATCCGAAGGACGGCGACCTGCTGTATGGCAACGGCGACCAGCGCTGCAACATGGCGGAAAATGTGTCTGCGCCCGCAGGCGGCGAATTGCCGAAGGCCGATCCCAACGATCCAAACCGCAGGACCTGGACCCTGCCCCAAGTCTTTTCAGTCGCCGACGATGCTCTCTACTACTCGAACCAGTTCGTCTTCCGGTCGCGCGATCGCGGCAAGACGTGGATGAAGATCAGTCCAGATCTTACGCGCGTGAACCCGGAGGTTCCGAAGACGCTCGATCCTGTGACGGCGAAGGATATTGATCAGCCCATGACTGACCGCTTCGGCGTGGTGTATACGATCGGCCCTTCGCCGATCGACGCGAAGACAGTCTGGGCTGGGACGGATGATGGGCTGATCCAGGTGACGCGCGACGATGGCGCGACGTGGACCAACGTGACGCCGCCGGCGATGACGGCATGGAGCAAGGTTTCGCAGATCGAGGCTGGACACTTCGATGTGGAGACCGCGTACGCATCAGTCGACAGGCATCGGCTGGCTGACGACCGGCCCTATATCTACCGCACGCACGACGGCGGAAAAAGCTGGCAGAGCATCATAGCGGGGATTCCCGAGGGCGCGTTTGTGAACTCGGTGAAGGAAGATCCGCGGAAGAAGGGGCTGCTTTACGCTGCGACGGAGCTGAGGGTTTATGTCTCATTCGATGACGGCGACGAGTGGCAACCTCTGCAGCTGAACATGCCCGTGACGTCGGTTCGCGACATTGTTGTGCATGACGACGACCTCGCTGTGGCAACGCACGGGCGCGGCTTCTGGGTGCTTGACCAGATGACGCCGCTACGCCAACTGGCCGCGCACGGCCGCGAAATCGAGAATGCGAATGCGTATCTCTTTGTGCCGGGAGAAACCTTTGCGATGAACCAAGGCGGCCAGGACGGGACCCCATTGCCGCACGAAGAGCCGCAGGAACAAAACCCGCCGGCGGGAGTGGTCGCGTACTACTGGCTCAAGTCCGCGGCTCAAGGCCCGGTGAAGCTTGAACTGGTGAGCGACGACGGCAAAGTGGCGGCCTGCGTGGCCAGCGACACGCCGGTGAAACCGGTCGACACGGAGGCAATCAACGTGCAGGCGTATTGGATGGAGCCCGCGCCGCCGCTCCCCGCCGTAACCGGCATGCATCGGGCGGCGCTCAACGTGGTGGCGCCGCGCGGATTCGGATTCGGCCGGCATCCGGCGCCACCAGCGGCGGATGCGTGTCATCCGGCCGGCACACCTCCGCCACGAACCGAGACGGAGGCTGAGGGCGCGCGCAGCGGGCCGCAGGGTTTGCAGCCGGGCAGCTACACGGTGCGGCTGACAGTGGATGGCCAGACACTGTCGCAGCCGGTCACGGTCAGGCCCGACCCGCGCAAGCTTCCCTCGGGCGCCGCAGTCGTGCCCGAAGATGACGACGATGAGTAAAGGCTTCATCTGGGCCCGATCGATGCGGCTGCGCGGCCGCAAGCATGTATGTGCGGCAATCCTTTTCGCGGCCACCGTTTTGGACGCGCAGTCGCCGACCGGGTCTCTGCGCGGAGTCATCGAGGATAGCCAAGGAAGCCGCATCGCTGCGGCAACAGTTTCTGTGGGCCTGCAGGGTGTTTCTTTGGTTCGGTCGGTCTCGAGCGACAGACGGGGAAGCTTTCGCATGGACGATCTCGCGCCGGGAGTCTACAGGGTGAGTGTAGCGGCGCGTGGATTTGCCAGCGCCCAAGCGGAAGTCTCCATTCAAGTCAGCTCGATTCGCGATATTGCGGTGACCATGAAACCGCCGGTCGCGGTCGAGACCGTCGGCGTGCACGCAGAAAGCTCTTCGATTACGACGCAAGCCCTGGATGTCTCAAGCCAGGTTCACCAGGCTGTGATCACAAGCCGCGATCTCGAAGGTCTGCCGTTGCCGGCTCGCAGCTTTGCCAACATCGCCTATCTTGCTCCAGGAACGGAACCGGTTGAGCCGTCGGATCCGACCAAGGCGCGCATTACCGCGGTATCGACCGGCGGAAGCTCCGGCCTGAACAACGAGCTTTCCGTGGACGGAGCCGATAACTCCGATGATTACATCGGGGGCTTTCTGCAGAATTTTTCGCCGGATTCCATCCAGGAATTTGCTGTTCGCACTTCGCAGGAAGATGCGGATACCGGAGGAACGACCGCGGGTTCGGTGCTGCTGACGACGAAGAGCGGGACCAATGAGTGGCATGGAGATGGAGCGTTTTACGAGCGAGCCTCCGCGCTCAATGCACGGTTCCCGATCGAGAATCCGGCACCCAATCCCAAGCAGCCGTTTTCGCGGCAGAACTATGTCGGCACTTTGGGAGGCCCGGTGAAGAAAAACAAGCTCTGGTTGTTTGCCGCGTTTGAAGGCGCGCACGAAGATGCCAGCATTGCGTACAGCCCGGCGAGCCTGACGCAATTTGATGCGCTGTCAACGCTGGCATCGGAAGGGTTGATTCCGGGAGTGGGCGCGATTGCCGTGCCGCAGAACGTGCCCATCCCGTTTCGCGATTACTTCGGATCCGCGCGCTTGGATTGGGCGCAGTCGAACCGGTCGCAATGGTACCTCCGCAGCTCTGTCGACAATTACACGACGCACAATGATCTGGTGCAGCAGGGCACGTTGCCCTCAACCGGATTGCTGACGCATAACAATTACATGAGCCTGGTGATCGGGAATCATTATGCATTTTCGCCCACGCTGCTCGGAGCGGCTCTCTTCAACGCGAGCGGATTGCACCTGACGCAAACGCGCAACTCGGACCTTGGCTTTGCTCTTGCGTTTCCTTTCAGCTCAACTGCTTTGACAGTGTCGGGGTTCGAGACTTTCGGCGACAACCAATTTGCAACGCCGATTACATTTTTCCCATCGGAGCGCAACCAGGAGAAGTATCAGCTGCGTTACGACCTGAGCGACGATCGCGGCAGCAGCCATGCGCTGAAGTTCGGCGTGAACTTCATTCACGAACCGGTACTGGGAGGCGCGTTTCCGGGAAACACGGAAACTCTGTACCAGTTTCCGCAGGATCCGAGTTATTATCTCGGCAATCCCGCGCAGTTTGCGGCCGATATGAATGCGGGAGCCTCGACCTCCAACCTTGGCGGCGGATTCTCGCAGAATGTGCAACGGGTGGCACTCTATGCGCAGGACTCGTGGCGGATCAACCACGGGCTGACATTCAATTACGGTTTGCGCTATTCGACAACGTTCGGGCTTTTCAATGCTTCGGGCCGAAGCCAGCTCGAGAATCCCGGCTACATCACACTCGCTGCGCTCGGCATTCATCTTGTAGAGGGTGCGCCGCGGGACGACCGCGGTCAGCTTGCGCCGCGAGTCGGTTTTGCTTATTCGCCGGCAGGGAGGGGAACGACCGTTTTTCGCGGCGGGTTTGGTCTCTACTTCAACGACCTGGCACAGAACGGATGGGCAACCGCATTCCAGGCCGTCAACACGCCGGCGGGTCCTTGCGTCGATCCGGCTGCGAATCCGAGTGGGCCTGAAAACGCGGGGTGCGTAGCGGGCGACTCCTCTGGCGGAACGTCGAACCTGATTGATTCGGGGTACAGAACCCCTTACGCAATTCACGTCTCCGGCGGAGCACAGCATGCGTTCAACGCAAATTGGTCGCTCAGCGCGGACTACATTCACGAGCAGGGAGACCACGCGTACCGTGCGTACAGTTACATCGGCGGCACCAACCTGTTCACTCCCGAGCTTGCGCTTACAGATCCCGCGCAGGCCGCGGTGGTACCGGATGTGAACGTCTTTCACTCGGATAATCGGTCGAGTTACAACGGGCTGCTTGTCCACCTGCAGGGCAACGTTTCTCGGAAGCTGAACCTGGTGGCGAACTACACGTTGTCAAAAGCGCAGACCTGGGGCTGCGTTCTTGGCGAGCTCTTCGATTACGTCAATGGCGTTTGCAATCCGCTTGATGCCTTCGGACCCGGCGACTACGGCCCATCGGGGGAAGATGTTCGCGAGCGAGCGGTGATCGCAGGCACCTGGCATGCGCCGGCAGGTTTTGAAGTCAGCGGTCTATCGCAGGCTGAAAGCGCGCGACCCTTCACGATTACGACGGCAGACAATCGTGCGCGGATCGCCATCAATGGAAGCCCGACTGCATTAGATGCATTCCGTGGAACGCCGTATATTCAAACCGACCTGCGCGTGAGCCGGCCGATCCCGTTGAGCGAGAGGTGGACCGCGATGCCATTCATCGAGTTCTTCAATCTCTTCAACCGCGATAACCCCGGGGCGAATTACGTGACAAACATTGCTGCGCTGCCAGTGCCTGCATCTGAAGCGGCGACGGGAAACATCAGCGACATCTGCAGCAATTCCGACTGCACAGTGACGGCGCCGATCAGCAGTCCAAATCAGCTACGCGTGCCCGGCGGGGCGCTAGGAGATTTTTTCGGACCCGGGACAACCGTTGGGATCCCGTTTGCGGCGCAGCTCGGCGTGCGCGTGAACTTCTAAGCACGGTGAGGTTGCAATCGATCGATCGGATCCAGGGGCGATCGTAATCATGTTGAACCTATCTACGCGAAGAAGGATTTCGCTCCGCATATCATCGCTGTCGTAGAGAGTCAATCAGGATTCCCGGACTTATCGCTGAAAATGCCTGTCGATGAGACGGGCTTTTCTCTCTTGTTCAAAAGAATCTGTCGCGTAGAATCTCTCCATACCTGTTCGTCACTCTCTTCTTTCTCCAAGGGGAATTTCTGCGATGAAATCATCAGCCTTGTCACTGGCTGCAAGCTCGATTCTTGTCTTCGGGCTGTTTGCGGCGGTGCCTGAAAAGACTGCGGCAGCCGACGACAAAGGATCGGCCGAATATCCAGCGCCAACGAACCTGAAGGTTTTGCCAAAGTCCTTGAGCGGGGCGCAAGTTCGAGAGATTATGCACCAGTGGGAAAGCGCTCTGGGAGCCGAGTGTGCCACGTGCCATGTGCGTGACGCAAAAGACCCGGATGCCAACGGCCATGCGCGTTTCAACTATGCGGACGACTCAAAGCCCGAGAAGGCCGCGGCGCGGGTTATGTATCAGATGGTTGAGACGATTAACTCGAACTATGTCGCGAAAATCGAAAACTCCGGAGTGCCTGTCGATTGCTGGACGTGTCATCGAGGCCGGATCGCGCCGGAGCCATCCGGGATGAACTAACAATGAGAGGCCGGAGTGCGCCGTTTATTATGCGTTCTTTATGGCTCAACCATGTATTCCGTGTTACGCTGGCCGCGAGTGACTAAGCATCCTACACTTCGAAAGACGTCGATCAAGGTGCAGCTGCGCATCAACCACATGGATGTGTGCTGCGGACCGCCTTCCTCTTCATTTCCCGCCTTCATCTGATAGCGCAGCCGAGCAATTGCGCGCCATTGAATCACGATGCCCAGCGGCGGTGTATCTGATCGCGGCTGTGCATGCCATCTTTCAGGCGATCGAAGCCAGACACAGTCCGGCCCGGTGCAGACAGCGACCGGCGCCGCACTGATCTCTACTTTCGGTCGGCGAGGAACTGGTTTTCAAAACAAGGGGGAGTTTCGATGCAAGCGAGTGCGATGGATACGCAAATCGTTTCCGGCGGCGCGACCTGGTCGCACGTGCTCAAGCGGGGCACGGCGCTGCGCATCACCGATGTGGAGGGCGGGGCGAATGTCGCGGCCTACTTTCTGAACTTCGAGTTGCCGGCGGAGCGCTTCAATCTGCCCGACACGTTGAAGGCGCAGCATACCGCGCGCCTGACCAGGGGACACGTGCTTTATTCGGATATGGGGCGCATCCTCTGTTCGATTACCGAGGACACAGTCGGCTGGCACGATCCGCTCGCAGGTATCTCGAATGCGGCGTCGGTGGAGAGCAAGTACGGCAAGAGGACTTACCAGGAGGCGCGCAACAACTGGCACCAGAACGCGCGCGACGGCTTGATCATCGAGCTGGGCAAATATGGGCTGGGGCCGCGCGACCTTCACGCAACCGTCAATTTTTTCAGCAAAGTTACCGCGGATCCAGAAGGGCACCTTCAGTTCGCGGAAAACCACTCGCAGGCGGGCGGCTATGTGGAGCTTCGGGCTGAGCTCAACGTGCTGGTTCTGTTGAACACCTGTCCTCATCCTCTTGATCCAAAGGATGTCTACGCGCCCAAGCCGGTAGAACTGAGCATTACGCGAGTCCCGGCGCCGCGCCCCGACGATCCTTGCAGGGTACTTTGCCGTGAGAACACACGCGGCTTTCTTTTGACCGAGTTCTACTTTCTTTAGCATCGCGGCGAGGGATGGTGTGGCAACGTTGAATCTGCAGATGAGTTCCCTAACTCCGGAGACTGCGGTCGAGGACTTTGTGGTCGAGGCCGGCGATCCGTTTGTGCACGAGATCGGCCGAGGACAGGTTCTCCGCATCGTGGACCTTGAAGGCAACCAGGCCGTGGACACACTCTTCTACAACGCGCACGACTATACCGACCGCTACAGCGCGCAGGACACGATTCGCAAGCAGCGCAACGTCTACCTCACGACGGGGACAGAGTTGATTTCAACCGAGGGCAACGTTCTGCTGACAATCACCGCCGATACGTGCGGGCGGCACGACACGCTGGGGGGCGCGTGCGCGCAAGAGAGCAACATGGTGCGCTATGCCATCGAGAAGCGGTTTATGCATGCGTGCCGGCAGAGCTTTCTGAAGGGAATCCAGCAGTGGAATCGCGGACTCGAGAAGCGGGACATCACGAGCAACATCAATTTTTTTATGAATGTGCCCATTACTCCAGAAGGCGGCTTGACGTTTGAGGACGGGGTATCGGACGCAGGCAAGTACGTGGAGCTTCGTGCGGAGATGGACGTGCTCATGGTGATCAGCAACTGTCCCCAGCTGAACAATCCGTGCAACGGATACAATCCGACGCCGGTGCGGATCCTGATCTGGGATGCGCATGTTCAATAAAGTGCTTGTCGCGAATCGCGGCGTGATCGCGTGCAGAATCGAACGTACGCTCAAGAAGATGGGGATCGGGTCGGTTGCCGTGTACTCCGATGCGGACCGCGATGCAAGGCATGTGCTTGAAGCCGACGAAGCCGTTCATCTTGGCGCCGGTCCGGCAGCCGAGAGCTATCTCTCAATCGATCGCATCCTGGCCGGCGCCGCAGCAACGGGCGCGGAAGCCATTCATCCCGGCTACGGGTTCCTGAGCGAGAGCGCTGAGTTCGCGCGGCGCTGCAAAGAGGGCAACGTCGTTTTCATCGGGCCGCGCGTGGAGCAGATGGAGGCTTTCGCGCTGAAGCACAAGGCTCGCGCGATTGCCGAGGAGTGCGGAGTTCCATTGCTGCCGGGCACGAGCGTGCTGGCGGATTGCGCGGAGGCATTGAGTCGCGCTGCCGAGCTTGGGTATCCGGTCATTCTCAAGAGCTCGGCGGGCGGGGGCGGCATTGGAATGCGCGTGTGCGAGACAGCGGAGGAGCTTCGCGAGGCTTATGGACAGGTGGTGCGGCTCAGCCGTAATAGTTTTCGCGATGGCGCTGTCTATCTCGAGAAATTCGTGAAGCGCGCGAAACACGTGGAGGCGCAAATTTTCGGCGACGGCCGCGGCGGAGTCCTTGCTCTTGGGCTTCGGGACTGCTCGGCGCAACGGCGGCATCAGAAGGTGATCGAGGAGACGCCGGTACCGGGGCTGAGCGCTCCGGTTGCGAAGACGATTGCCGACTCGGCCGTGCGCCTGGCAAAGCGTGTGAACTATGCATCGGCGGGAACGGTCGAGTTTCTTTTCGATGCGGACAGCGAAGCCTACTACTTTCTCGAGGTCAACACGCGGCTTCAGGTTGAGCACGGGGTGACGGAGCAAGTGACGGGGCTCGATTTGGTCGAAATGATGATCCGCGAGGCCGCCGGCGAGCTGCCGCCGATCGAGACTTTCAAGCGCGAGCCAAAGGGCTGGTCGATTGAGGCACGCATCTATGCCGAAGACCCGGCGAAGAATTTTCAGCCGGCGCCGGGAAGACTTACCGAGGTGAATTTTCCCTCTGCCGCGATTGCTCGTGTGGAGACGTGGATTGAAAGCGGCAGCGAGATTACGCCCTTCTACGATCCGATGATCGCGAAGATTATCGTGACGGGGAGCGATCGCGCGGAGGCGGTGGACGGCATCCAGAAGGCGCTCGGCCAGACGGAACTTTACGGGACGGAAACGAACCTGCGCTACCTGCGCCAGGTGGTTGGATCTGAGGCTTTCACGGGTGGGGCCATGACCACGGCGTTCCTGAGCGGTTTTCGGGAGACACGACGCGCGTTCGAAGTGCTTGACGGAGGGATGCAGACCACCATTCAGGATTATCCGGGGAGACTGGGCTATTGGCATGTGGGTGTGCCTCCATCGGGGCCGATGGATGCTCTGGCATTTCGCGTCGCCAATCGCCTGGTGGGGAACTGTGAAGATGCCGCTGCGCTGGAAATGACAACAACCGGACCGCGCCTGCGGTTCGATGTTGAGGCAACCGTGGCGATCACGGGCGCCGACATGCGCCCCACGCTTGACGGGACGCCCGTGCAGCTTTGGCGAAGTGTTCGGGTGGCGGCCGGGAGTGTGCTGCATTTAGGCCGGGTGCAGAACGGCGGGGCGCGCGCCTATCTTGCGGTAGCGGGCGGGATCGATGCGCCGCAATTTCTGGCAAGCCGGAGCACGTTCATGCTCGGGGGTTTCGGCGGGCAAGCCGGGCGCGCTTTGCGGGTGGGAGACGTCGTGCATTTTCTTGCCGCGACGAGCGCGATGCCCGAGTCAGAGTTTGCAGAGGCGCCGGCCTACGGGAACAAGTGGGAGATCGGCGTCCTCTATGGACCGCACGGCGAGCCCGAGTTTTTCACCAAGGCCGACATCGCGCAGTTGTTCGCAACCGAGTGGCGGGTGCATTATCACTCGGACCGCACGGGAGTGCGGCTGGTTGGGCCACGGCCGGAATGGGCGAGAAAGGATGGAGGCGAGGCTGGACTGCACCCTTCCAACATCCACGACAATGCCTATGCAGTCGGGTCGATTGATTTTACAGGGGACATGCCTATTCTTCTGGGGCCCGACGGGCCGAGCCTGGGCGGATTTGTATGCCCCGCGGTCGTGGTTGAGGCGGAACGGTGGAAGCTCGGCCAACTTAAGGCGGGCGATGGAGTGCGTTTCAGGCGTATTACGCTGCAGCAGGCTGAGCGATTGGAAGCAGAACTGGAAAGAGCAATCGCATCGCCGGGGCACCCTTTGCCGCGGCTGCCGGAGAGCACCGCGGAGGAGAGCGCGGAACTGAAGAGGGACGAACGCAGGCAGCCCGCCCTTGTGTGTCGCGCCGATGGAGACAAGTATCTGCTGGTCGAGTACGGGCCGCGGGTACTCGACCTCGGACTTCGCTTTCGCGTCCATTTGCTGGAGGAAAAACTGCGCGCGGCGCGGCTGCCGGGGATCATCGACATCACGCCGGGCGTACGCAGCTTGCAGATCCACTACGACAACCGAAAACTGCGACGGGAGGGATTGCTCGAAGCGGTGGAGTCGTTTGACTGCGAGATTCCGCAGCAACCGCAGATTGCGGTGCCCTCGCGCATCGTGCATCTGCCTCTCTCCTGGAACGACCCGGCGACGCAGCTGGCACAGTCGCGCTACATGCGAGCGGTTCGTCCGGATGCACCTTGGTGTCCGGATAACATCGAGTTCATTCGGCGGATCAATGGGCTGAGCGATGTCGCGGAGGTCCATCGCACGGTTTACGGGGCGAGTTACCTGGTGCTTGGCCTGGGAGACGTGTATCTTGGGGCGCCGGTTGCAACCCCGATGGATCCGCGGCACCGGCTGGTGACGACCAAGTACAATCCGGCGCGCACGTGGACGCCGGAAAACGCAGTGGGCATCGGCGGCGCCTACATGTGCGTATACGGCATGGAGGGCCCGGGAGGCTACCAACTGGTGGGCCGCACGGTGCAGGTGTGGAACACCTACCGGCGCACGCCGACCTTTGTCGATGGTGTTCCGTGGTCGCTGCGTTTTTTCGATCAGATCCGCTTCTATGAGGTCAGCACCGAGGAATTGCAGGAGCTTCGCCGCGAGATTCTTTACGGGGCCTTCAACCCGCGTATCGAGTTGAGCGAGTTCAATCTCGCCGCGTACGAGCGCTTTCTCGATTCGATCCGGCCAAGCACGGCGGCTTTCAAGGAGCGCCAGACGCAAGCATTCAACGAGGAGCGCGAGCGCTGGCGCATCAATGGGCAGCTCGAAGCGTCGTCGCCGGTTGAGGTCTCAGATTTCAAACCGACCCGGCATGAGATCCCCGAAGGGTGCGAAGCGATCGTCGCGCCCATGACGGCGAGCGTTTTCAGGGTGACGGTCGAGCCAGGACAGTCTGTGTCGGCAGGGCAGGGGGTGGTGGTGCTGGATGCGATGAAGATGGAGCTGGAGGTGGCAGCGCCTCGGGCAGGGGTTGTGCGCCATGTGCTCTGCAAGGCGGGGCAGATGGTCGAAGCCGGCCAACAGATTGCAGTCGTTTGCCAGGGTTGAGCGAATGGATATTGGCACGCTTCAGAGCGCGTATCGAGCGGGAACGCGGACGCCGTGCGCGGTGGTTGCGCAGATCTACGATCAGATTGCGAGCACAGGCGAGCGCCCGGTGTGGATCACGCTGGTTTCGCGCGAAGAGAATCTTTCGAGAGCCCGCGCGCTGGAGGGCGACCACACGGCTCGCGACCTGCCGCTTTATGGAGTTCCTTTTGCGGTCAAGGACAACTTCGACGTGCAGGGCATGCCCACGACGGCAGCATGCCCGGGGTATGCGCGCATGGCCAGGGAGACGGCGACCGTGGTCCAGAAGCTGCTCGATGCGGGAGCGATCCTGATCGGAAAGACAAACATGGATCAATTCGCGACCGGGCTGGTGGGCACGCGCACGCCCTACGGCGTGTGCACCAGCGTTTTCAATCCCGAGTTCATTTCGGGCGGATCCAGTTCCGGATCGGCGGTTGCGACGGCGAGCGGGCTGGTGAGCTTCGCGCTGGGGTCGGATACCGCGGGTTCGGGTCGCGTTCCGGCGGCCTTCAATCATCTTGTGGGCTTCAAACCGACGCGGGGGCGGGTGAGCACACATGGGCTCGTGCCGGCATGCCGGAGCCTGGATTGCGTTTCGATCTTTGCAGAAACGTGCGCCGATGCGGGTAAGGTCTTTGCCGTCGCTCGGGGTTTCGATTCTCGCGATCCCTATAGCCGTAGTTCAACGGCGGGCCAGGGAGCCGCGCCATGGGCTGGAACCACAGGGTTTCGATTTGGCGTGGCCTCCGCGGAAAGCCGCACGTTTTTTGGCGATGGCGAGGCAGAGGCTCTGTTCGGCGCCTCGGTCGAAGCGCTCGAGGGATTCGGCGGAGTTCGGGTCGAGTTTGATTACGCGCCATTTCGAAAGGCCGCGAATCTGCTCTACAAGGGGCCGTGGGTTGCGGAGCGGGTTGCAGCTGTCGGATCGTTTCTGGACGAGAATCCGGAGGGGATCGATGCCACGGTAGGCGAGATCATTCGCGGCGGAAAAAGGTACAGCGCTGTGGAAGCATTCGAAGCCGCCTACGAACTCGAAGCGCTGCGCAAGCAAACGGCTGCGGTGTGGGAGAGCGCGGATTTTCTTCTGCTGCCGACTGCGCCGATGCAGTACAAAGTGGCCGAAGTGCTGGCGAATCCCGTTGAACTCAACTCCAATCTCGGTTACTACACGAACTTCGTGAACCTGATGGACCTGGCGGCGATGGCTGTGCCGGGCGGCTTCAAGGCGAGTGGTTTGCCCTTTGGGGTCTCATTGATCGGGCCGGCTTTTACCGATGAAGGACTGCTGCGGATCGCCGACCGGCTGCACCGCGCACTTGGGTCGACGCTGGGCGCATCAAGTCGCAAGCTCGCGGACACGGCTGCGATCGAGGCGAGCCAGGCACCTCCGGGATGCATTCTGATGGCGGTTGTTGGAGCGCACCTGACGGGGCAGCCGCTCAACTTTCAGCTGACCGAACGCAAGGCGCGGCTGGTGCGATCGGCGCGGACGCACGCCGATTATCGCCTGTATCAGCTCGCACGCACGACGCCTCCAAAACCGGGACTGGTCTACACTCCGGGATTCGCGGGCAGGGGAATCGAGGTCGAGGTATGGGCCATGCCCGAGGATACGGTGGGAAGTTTTCTTGAGGCGATCCCTCCGCCTCTCGCGCTAGGGACGATTCGCCTGGCGGATGGATCGATGGTGAAGGGCTTCTTGTGCGAGCCGTCGGGGATCGAAGGAGCGCGGGAGATTACGGAGTTCGGCGGATGGAGAGGGTTCCTGGCCCATTCGCAGAAAGGAATCCAGTAGCGAGGGGAACCACGGAGCTTCTAATCATCGTCGTCATCGTCATCGGGTGCGCTGTCACCCTCGGGCTTGGCAGAGGACTTCTGGGCCTTGAGCTTGCCGGCAAGGGCCGACTCGACGATGACGTGAAAGTCGATGTCGGCGGGATCGGTTGCCGGCTCATAGCGCGCCAGGGGATGTCCCTCGCGATCGATGAAGAACTTGGTGAAGTTCCAGTGGACGTCGCCGCCGGGAACGCTTTCCTTTGGATCGCAGAGGAACTGGTAGAGAGGGATGGCATGAACGCCGGTGATGGTGGCTTTTGCGAAGACAGTGAAATCGGCGTGCGCGACATCGGCATAGTATTTGCGAACGGCGGCCGGCTCTTTCAATTCTTCGGAACCGAAGTCGCCGGAGGGTATGCCAAGGATCACGAGGCCCTGGGATGCGTAGGTTTTCTCAAGCTCGTTCAGTGCGGCGATCTGGCCGGAGAACTGCGACTGGCTGGCCAGGTTCACGATGAGGAGGAGCTTGCCCTTGTAGCTGGAGAGAGAAACGACCTTGCCGTCAAGGTCGACGAGCGAGAAGTCATAGATCGTCTTTTTTGCAGGCGCTTCATCGGCAAAGAGGCAGGTGCTGCAGGCGAGAACAATGGCAAGGAGACGAGACAAAGAACGACGCATCCGAACTCCGGTCGTGAGTTTGTGTTGAGGTTATTGTGCCATTGACGTGCAGCAGAGCCTAGGTGTTTTCGTGCGGGTAAAAGTCTTTTTTCCGGAGTATTTGAATTCTTTTGGTGAATTACGGAGGAGGGGCCGGTGTGCTTAGGGGAGGCGCCGGCAAGGCGATTGGACGCAGTTTAAAGCTGGAGCGGTTTCCATTGATGCGCGGCTGGTGCGCACGAGACAGGTGATGTGCCATGGACTTTGAGCAATTGAGGACGTTTCTGCAGGTTTGTCGACTGAAGAGCTTTTCGCGCGCGGCAGAGAAGCTTGGTGTCACGCAGCCGGCGATCTCCGCGCAGATCCGGTCGCTCGAGAAAGAGACCGGCGCGCGGTTGTTTCACCGCGATGGAGGGAAAGTGACCTTCACGGCGGCGGGTCGGCTGTTCGAGCCCTTTGCCGAGCATTGCCTGCAGTGCCAGAGTCACATCTTTGTCGCGGTCAACGAGCTTTACCGGTCAGCGCGCGGCGAGGTTTCAGTGAGCGCGAGCGAAGCCACCAGTCTCTACGTGTTGCCGCCCGTCTTTGCGCAGTACAAGAAGCACTACACGCGGGTGAACCTGAGCATCGTGCGCGCCGAGCATCTGCGGTCGCTCGAAGCGGTGCTGAACCGGGAAGTGGATTTCGCAGTGGTGTCGATGCCGGTGAAGGACTCGCGCTTGAGCGTCCATGTAATCCATCGCGACGATATAGTGCTTGCGGTTGCGCCGACGCACCCGCTGGCGATGCGAACCAGCATCAAGTTTGACGAGTTGCTTCAGTTTCCCCTGCTCTTGCTCAAGCAGGGCCGGCAGCGGTCGCTGCTGAACGACTACTTCAACGGATTCGATGCGCATCCGCGCATTGCCATGGAACTTGATTCGAGCGAGTTGTTGAAGCGCCTGATCTGCGCCGAGCTGGGCATGGGCTTTCTTCCCCGCGCCAACGTGCTGGACGACGCGCACAGCGGGCTGCTGAAGATCATTGCGGTCGAAGGGATGCGCATCCAGCGGGAACTGGCGCTGATCTTCCGCAAAGACCGGATGCTGACGCTGGCTGCGCATGCTTTCCTGGAAATCGCGATGAATAGCGGGGGGCAGGGGGCGTATCCGGCCCTGCGCATTCCGCGCGCAGCGGCTCAGCAAGCGGACGCATAGAAACGCAAACCAGGGGACGGAGGCAAGTCAATGATGGGGAGCATGAAACCGTTTGTTGCACTTCTGCTTTGTTGTGTTTGCGGCATGGCCGGCTCGTGCCAAGGCCAGGCCGAGGATGCCAAGTTCCCGAAAAAAACAGGCGCGCAGATTCCCGGTGTCGCGCACAAGATCGCGGAGCTTGTTCCCACGGCCACCTTTGCCGTTGCCGGGCATCCTGACTGGATGGCGGTGACGGAAGACGGAGTTTGGGTTACGAGTTCCAGCGCCAACCATGTCGTGCGCCTCGACGCCAAGACCAACCAGCCGGGAACGATCGTGACAGTGGCCAAGCCCTGCGCGGGGCTAGGGCTTGGCTTTGGCAGCTTATGGATCCCGAGTTGCGGGGATCACAGCGTGGTGCGCGTCGACCAGAGCACCGGGGCCTTGCAGGGGACGGTTCCCGCAGGGCCGGCCGATTCCGAGGGAGGGATCGCGGTGGGAGGCGGCAGCGTTTGGATTGTCACTTCGAAGGACGGGGACCTGGTGCGCATCGACCCGCAAACGAACACGGTCCGCGCCCACATCCAGATTCCGCCGGGATCGTTCAATCCGCTCTTCTTCGAGGGGTCGCTATGGGTGAGTTCGAATCGCGGCGGGACGCTGGTGCGGGTGAATCCGGAGACGAACGCGGTTGAGGGGCAGACGCCAGTGGGGCCGATGCCGCGGTTTCTCACCGGCGGGGCCGGTTCGATCTGGGTGCTGAACCAGGGCGACGGGACGATCGCGCGCGTCGACGCGAAGACCGGGAAGCGGACGGCCGTGATTGCCGCCGGAATACCGGGGCTTGGCGGCGAGATAGCCTTCGGGGGAGGGGCGGTCTGGGCGACGGTCTTCGATTTTCCCATTACGCGGATCGATGCCGAGACCAACGCGATCACGGGGCAGTGGGCGGGTCCGGGAGGCGACAGCATTCGGTTCGGACATGGGTCGGTCTGGCTCACCAGCCTGATGGGAGGGAAAGTGTGGCGGCTGCCGGTTCCGTGAGCGACGGCCGGATGTCTGGTCGGGGCGTATCTCATCGAGAACCGTTATGGACCACATAAATAACTTGTATGGGGTTCGCCGGCGGAATTTCGGTGCGTTACATTGAGCTGTATAGAGCCTGACATCTTCTTGCGCAGGCGGAACTCCAAATCAGCCCGACCCATCAGTGTTTGTCCGATTTCCCTCTTTTTCGGAATCGGCGGCCGTCTCTCTTCAGCTTCACGAGGGCCCGACGAAAACCACGCGGGAGAAACCGATTGCAGCGCGCCAAGGGGTGGAAGGACTTGTTTCGGATACACGAAGGGTGGGCATTCTCTCGCGGCATTCTCGTATTCGCCGTGTCTTTGCTGGCAATCTTTGCTCAGGGTGCAAGTGCCGAGCCGCCGACCTTCACCATCGGCTGGTCGGTTTATGCGGGCTGGAACCCCTATTTCTACATGGCGCGTTCCGGAGTGCTGAAGCGCTGGGCAGATAAGTACGGGGTGGTCATCAAGGTTCAGCGATTCGACTACGCGGCGTCCCTCGAGGCCTTTGTCGCCAAGAATCTCGATGCGTGCACCATGACCAACATGGAAGCGCTCGACATGCCGGCAGCGGCCGGTGTGGACTCGACGGCGGTCATCGTTGGCGACTACTCCAACGGCAACGACGCGGTGCTGGCGCGCAACAATCTGACGCTGGCGCAGCTCTCGGGGCGGCCGATTTTGCTGGTGCAGAAGACGGTCTCGGAGTATCTGCTGGAGCGGGCGATGGAAATGAATGGACTATCCGGGGAACTGCCGCGCCTGAAGCTGCTGAATACCAGCGATTCCGACCTGGTTGGGGCATTTCTCGGGGACCGGAAGAACCAGGTGGCCGTGACCTGGAAGCCGCTGGTTTCGGAGATCCTGGCGCAGGACGGGGGCGTCAAGGAGCTCTTCGATTCGTCGCGGATTCCCGGCGAGATTCTCGATCTGCTGGTGATTCGCAGCGAGGTGCTCAAGCGGCCCGACGGAGCGGGTGTGCGCTTTGCCAAGGCGGTGACGGGCGCGTGGTACGAGACGATGGCGCAGATGACGGGCAGCGGACCTTCTTCGGCGAGCGCGATCAGCGGGAGCGCGGCGGCCTCGGGCGACAGCGTGGGCTCCTATAAGGAGCAGCTACGGACGACGTATCTGTTCGCGACGCCCAAGTCGGCTGCGAGCTTCACGACCGACGCCGCGCTCAAGCAAAAAATGGAGCTGGTTCGCCAGTTCTGCTTCCGCCATGCCTTGCTCGGCCAGGACATCCATTCAGTCGATGACGTGGCCATTTTGTATCCCGATGGCAGTATCCAGGGAAAAAAGGACCGCGTCCGGCTACGCATGGATGCCACCTATATGCAGCTGGCAGCCCAGGGGAAACTCTGACGATGAAGGCACCATTTCAACTCGCGGACTTGACCAGCGTCCAGGCTCGCCCCTCGCGGCTGTGGACGCAGTCGTTGAGCTGGGTGCTGTTCGCGGTGGGAATCGCGCTCTACCTGCAGATGTCAGTCGCCCGCCACAAGGAGAACCCGGACGACCGGGTGGTTCCGTCGATCCGGCAGCTAGCCGACGGGGTCAAAGCTTCGATTCTTGAGCCTGCCGAGGAAGACGACCCGCTGGATCCGGGAGCCGGCCTCGTGGAAAAGCTGTGCCACAGCATGCTCTGGAAGGACACGGCGGCCAGCGCGCGGCGTTTCCTGATCGCCCTGGCCCTGCTGGTTCCGGCGGTTCTGATCGGGCTGCATATGGCGATCTTTCCCTACTTCGGCGCTATTTTTCAGCGATTTGTCTTATTTTTCGATAAAATCGTGGCACTTTCCCTCCTGCCGATATTGTTCATTGTTTTTGGGATCGAAGAGTGGTCGAAGATCATGCTCATGGTGATCGGGGTGGCGCCGACTCTGATGATGGACACATGCAATATCGCGCGCAGCGTTCCGCGGGAACAGATCGTGAAGGCGTTTACGTTGAAGTCGACCAATTTCGACGTGGCCTATCGTGTCGTGCTGAAGCAGGTGCTTCCGCAGATCATCAACAGCGTCCGGCTGAACCTCAAGCCATTGGCGCTCTTTCTGTTTGCCGGCGAGATGATCGCTTCGACCGATGGGCTGGCGTATCGCATCGCGATTATGCGCCGCCACATGGGCATGGACATCATTCTTCCGTATCTGTTGTGGGTCGCGCTGTTGCTGTTTGTTCTCGATGCCATGCTCAGAATCCTGAACCGGAGATTGCATCCTTGGTATCAGCCGCTCTGAAACTCGAGTCGTATCCAGCGGTTTCGCGCGGCGAGCGCCGCACGGAGATCCTGCTGCGCGATGTCGCGCTCAGCTTTGCGTCAGGCAAGGGCAAGGCCAAGGCTGTGCTTTCGAGCTTGAATCTCGAAATCGCGGCGGGCGAGTTTGTGGTGGTGCTGGGAGAAACGGGCTGCGGCAAAAGCACGCTTCTGCGCCTGATTCTGGGCGAAGAATTTCCATCGGGGGGTTCGGTGGTTGTCGACGGCAAATCGGTGACCCGAATCGACTCGCGCTGCGGCTACGTTCCGCAGAAGTACTCGCTGTTCCCGGACAAGACTGTTCTTGAGAACGTGATGTATGGGCCGGAAAACGCGAAGTCCTCGCTCCTGGGGCGCTGGCGCCCGGCGTTCCGCCGCTACCGGCGCGATCTCCGCGACGAAGCTCGTGCTTACCTTGAGCGCATGGGCCTGCACAAGCAGGATCTGCACAAATATCCCCACCAACTGTCGGGAGGGATGCAGCAGCGGGTTGCGATAGCGCAGGCGCTGCTGATGAAGCCGCCGGTTCTGCTGATGGACGAAGCCTTCAGTGCTCTCGATCCCTCGACGCGGGCCAGCCTGCAGGAGCAATTGCACGCGGTGTGGAATGAATCGCGGCCGACGATCGTCTTTGTCACGCACAACACGCAGGAAGCCCTTCTGATGGGCACGCGGCTGGTGTTGTTGCGGCGGCTGAAAGAGGATTCGCAGGAAAGAAGCAGCGTGCTTCTCGACCTCGAGATCCCAACGGCGCGGTTACCCTTTGCCGCGCGGCGCAGAAGCACCGAGTTCCAGGAACTGCACGACCACGTGAGTGAAATGGCGCACCGGTCTTCGTCGATGCGGGACTGCGAGGCGGATGCATCGCCGGTTGAGTCGGAGGGCGTTCTGCAATGAAGAGAGTGCTTCTTTTCGGATGCGCCCTCGCAGGGGTGGTCACGCTGGTGTTTGTTCCGCGGGGAGAGGTGACCGCCTCGGCGGACGCGGCTCCGGATGCGGCATCGCACGAGTTCTATTCGAAGCGGGTCAGCGACATCCTCCAGAAGAATTGCCTTGGGTGCCACGACGAAACGGCGAAGGGCGGGCTTCGGCTCGATTCGTATGCGGCGATTCGCAAGGGCGGGGATGATGGGGTGGTGATTATTCCCGGCGACCCCGACAAGAGCATGCTGATTCAGGCGGTTCGTCGCAGCGGAGAGCTGAAGATGCCTCCGAGACGCACGCTCGATCCGGCCGATGTTGCCGATTTGGAAGCGTGGGTCAAGGCGGGCGCGGTGGGCGACGAGGCTTCGCCGGGTGCGGCAGCATCTGCGGCTCCTTCGGCATCCGGGTCCACGACAGCCGCGCCGGGGGGCACAGCCTCGGCGGCCGCGGTACCGGTGGACCAGGACTTTTTTGAGAACAAGGTGCGGCCCATTCTGGCCAACAGCTGCTACGACTGCCATGCCGACTCGCCTTCCGGAGGATTCCGGCTGGACTCGAAGGCCGCGTTCGAAAAGGGCGGCGCGCATGGCCAGGAAGTTGTGCCCGGCGATCCGGACAAGAGCCGGCTGATCCAGGCAGTTGAGCAGACCGGGTCGCTGAAGATGCCGAAGGGCGGGAAGCTGAAGCCTGAAGAAGTGGCTGTGCTGGTTGCGTGGGTCAAGTCGGGCGCCAAGTGGCCCGATGCCGCCTCGACCGCAGTTACGTCAACCACCGCGGCTACGGGAACGATCACCGAGAAGCAGCGGGAGTTCTGGTCGTTTCAGCCGCTGAAGAAAGTGACACCGCCTGCGATCGAAGACAAGCAGCTGGCGCACTGGGCGAAGACGCCGATCGATCACTTCATTCTGGCCGGACTGCACCAGGCGGGACTGACACCGGCGCCGGAGGCCGACCGGCGGACGTTGATTCGCCGCGCCACCTTTGATCTGATCGGTCTGCCGCCCACCGAAGAAGAAGTGGAAGCATTCGAGCGGGACAAGTCGGGGGATGCATGGGAGAAGGTTGTGGACCGGCTGCTCGCGTCGCCGCGTTATGGAGAACGCTGGGGGCGCCACTGGCTCGATGTGGCGCGCTACTCGGAAGACGATGTGCGCGGTCTCGACCCGAAGCGCCGGGGGTACATGCCTTTTTCAGGCGCGTACCGCTATCGCGACTGGGTGATCAAGTCGTTTAACAGCGACCTTCCCTACGACCGTTTCATCACCATGCAGCTTGCGGGGGACAAGCTGCCGGCCAAAACCGACGCAGAACGTGACGACAACCTGACGGCAACCACCTATCTGGGTGCGGGACCCTGGGTGTGGGATCAAGCTGAGCCAGTACAGGGGCGCGCCGATGAGCGCAACGAGCGGGTCGACGCGGTGACCCGCGGCCTGCTGGGACTCACCGTGGCTTGCGCGCGCTGCCACAATCACAAGTACGATCCCATTGCGCAGCGGGACTACTACAAGATCGTCAGCATCTTCGCGAGCTCGACCTACAAGGACTACCCCGTCGTTTCGGCCGCGCAGTCTACGGCGTATGACAAGAAAGTGGTGGAAGAAGCGAATCTGCGCGCCGATCTTCGCGATGACACCAGCAACCTGAGCAAGCAGCTTGCGGGGGCTTACGCGATGCGCACCTCGGAGTACCTGCAAGCGGCGTGGCGGGTGCTTGGTACACAGAAGAAGACCGTCGAAGAGGTTTCGTCGAGCGCGAAGCTTGATCCCGAAGTGGTGCAGCGCTGGGTCGACTACCTGCCCAAGGAGCACGGCTATCCCTACCTGAACGACTGGAAGGCGATGATGGCGTCGCCCGACAGCTCGGCCGCGCAAGTGAAAGATCTGGCGGATGCATTCGAGAAGACGCTGTTGCGGGTGCGGAAGCAGGGGCTTGAGGTGGAGCGCGAGAACGAGGTGATCAGGAACAAGAACGATGTGCCGCGGTTCCTACTGATCGACACCAATCCCGGCAAATTCGATACCTTCGACGAGTTCTGTCCCGGGTGCGAGCTGGAGCTGAAGGCTCTCCCGACAGACGAGGCGAAGCTGTATCAGGAAATCTTCGTCGCGCAGTCGGGCGAGCAGGAGGAGAAGTTCAAGCCCGGCGTTCTTTCCTTCTCGGGATGGGCGTTGATGCGGCGTCTTGGACAGCCCTTCCAGGAATACATCACCGCGCAACAAAAACAGATTGAGGCGCTGGACAAGGAGATCAAGGATTCGCCCTATCCTTACGTGAACGGCATGGAGGACAAGGCCAAGCCGGTGGACGTGAACCTGAATATTCGCGGCAATCCGCACTCTCTTGGTCCCGTCATCCAGCGCGGTTTCCTGACGGTGCTGAGTCCAGCGGATGAAAAGCCGTATTCCGACGGAAGCGGGAGGCTGCAGTTTGCCGAGGATATTGCGCGTCATCCTCTGGCGGCACGCGTCATTGTGAACCGCATCTGGAAGTGGAATTTTGGAACGGGAATTGTCAACACGCCGGATAACTTCGGCACGATGGGAGACAAGCCGTCGAATCCGGAGCTGCTGGAGTATCTTGCCTCGGAGTTTGTGGCCCACGGGCAGTCGATCAAGTGGCTGCAGCGGGAGATTCTGCTTTCCGCTGTTTACCGGACGAGCACGGAGGAGTCTGCGGCGGCGCATGACAAAGATGGAGGCAATCGGCTCTACTCGCATTTCAATCGCCAGCGCCTGGATGCGGAGGAACTTCGCGACAGCATGCTCTTCGTAGCCGGAGACCTGAACCTGAAGGAGACGTCAGGGCCCTCTTCGGATTTCTCGCCGACGAACCTGCGCCGGACGGTGTATTGCAAGGTCAGCCGCTACCGGCTGAACAACTACCTCATGATCTTCGATTTTCCCAACCCGAGTTTCACGGCGGAGCAACGGTTCTCGAGCAATGTTCCCTTGCAGCAGCTCTATTTCATGAACAATCCGTTTGTTTTCGACCAGGCGGGCGTGCTGAGCAAGCGAGTGGAGAGCGAGCCGACAGAAGACGCGCAAATCACGAAAGCCTACGAGTACCTCTTTCAGCGCAAGCCGACGGCTGATGAGCTGGCGCTGGGAAAGAAGTTCATTGAGACCACGCCCGAAAAGCCGGGCTACACGGTAACCGGGGAGCCGGTGACCGCATGGCGCGAGTATGCGCGGGTGCTGCTGAGCTCAAACGAATTTCAATTTGTGAACTAGGACTAGATTTTGGCGGCGACAAGGGCTGCCTTGAAACAGGAGATGACCATGATTCACCGGCCGGCAAGCCGACCCATGACGCGCCGCGATGCCCTGCGAACGATGGGCTGCGGCTTTGGATACCTGAGCCTGGCAAGTCTTGTGGGCGGATCGCTGGCGCGCGCTGAAGCCAGCAAGGATCGCGCTTCGTGGATGATTACCGACAAGCCGAAGGCGAAGCACGTGATCTTCCTCTTCATGAACGGGGGTCTGTCGCAAGTTGACAGCTTCGACTACAAGCCGGCGCTGGAGAAGTACAACGGGCAGCCGATGCCCGGGGGGGCGCTGTCGCACGAACGCAAGACCGGCAACCTGATGAAGTCGCCGTTCAAGTTCAAGAAGTACGGGAAGAGCGGCATCGAAGTGAGCGAGATCTTTCCGTATCTGGGCGAGTGCGTCGATGACATGTGCATCGTGCGCTCGGTCTACACGGAGATTCCGAATCACGAGCCGGCGCTGGAGATGATGAATACGGGCGCGAATTTTTCAGGCAGGCCGTCGATGGGGGCGTGGCTGACCTATGGCCTGGGGACGGAGAACCAGAATCTGCCGGGTTTCGTGGTGCTCTGCCCGGATGTGCCGACCACGGTGGGGCCTCCGCTGTGGTCCTCAGCATTTCTGTCTCCGGTTCACCAGGGGACGTATGTTTCCGACCGGGTGGACAGCGGGGAGTTCGATCCGCAAAAACTTATCGCCAACATTCACAACGAGCGCTTCGATCTCGATCAACAGAAGAAGGAACTGGATCTGGTCAAGCAGCTGGATCAGATTGGCATGTCGTCGGGTGGGGGTGAGAAGGACCCGCAACTCGAAGCGACGATCGGCTCGATGGAGACCGCATTTCGCATGCAGACCGAGGCGCCGGATGTCTTCGATGTGCGCAAGGAATCGCCGGCAGTGTTGAAGATGTATGGCGAGGGGAGCACGGCGCGAGGCTGCCTGACGGCGGCACGCTTGATCGAGCGCGGCGTGCGCATGGTGCAGGTCTACTATGCCAAGGGCGATCCCTGGGACCATCACTTCGACATCGAGCTGCACCGCAAAACCGGTCACGATTCGGACCAGCCGTTCGCCGCATTGATCAAGGACCTGAAAGCGCGCGGCCTCTTCGATGAAACCATCATTGTCGCGGGTTCGGAGTTCGGGCGCACGCCGGTGGTTGAGGTCGGCAGCGGCTTCATGGGCGGCCAGACGCACAACGGGCGGGACCACAATCCGCACGGCTTTACGATGTGGCTTGCGGGCGGAGGATTCAAGAGCGGATTCACCTACGGCGCGACCGACGACTTTGGCTGGAAGGCGATCGAGAATCCTGTGCATGTCCACGACATTCACGCGACGATCCTCTATCAGCTTGGGATCGACCACACCAAACTGACCTATCACTACAGCGGCCGCGACTACCGGCTCACCGATCTCTACGGCAATGTCATCCACGATTTGATCGCCTGAGGGAATCGAGCCGCTCAGCAGATCGCTTCAAGGGCCGTTGCGGTCAGCGGGCCATTGATTGAAAGAGACGTGTGCTTACAATGAAAGAACGCGCAATCTTGCAGACTCTGCTGCTCGTGACGCTGGCTGCGACAGCGCACGCGCAATTTCCCGAGCCCAACGGGGGCGATCTGGAACCGGGGACCCTGGCGGCGAAGTGGATGACGGGCGGCCCGAAGTGCATGGAAGTTCCCGAGTGGCAGGTTCACGAGTACAACGCCAATCTCTACATTCTTCGCCAATCCGGATGCAGCGATGCGGAGATGCCGTTTCTTTATCTGTTCTTTGGCAAGGAGCGGGGATTGTTATGGGACACGGGTTCGCGCAATGGCGACCTTGCCCCGACGCTCCAGCGTACAGTTCACAACTGGCTGGAGCGGAATCATCGCGAAAGCATTACGCTTATCGTCACGCATTCGCACTCGCATGAAGATCACACGTGGGGCGACCGGGAGCTCGAAGCATTGCACGACCCTGCGATGCCGATTGAATATGTGGCGCCCACGGTCGAGGCTGCTTCGAAGTTCTTCCACATCGATTCGTGGCCGTCGGGGCTGGGCGAGGTTGATCTCGGGGAGCGCCCGCTGCAGATCGTCGCCATTCCGGGCCACGATCGATACGCCATTGCGCTGTATGACCGTAAAACAGGGATACTTCTCACGGGCGACAACCTCTATCCGGGGCGTCTCTACATTCCCGATTTCGCCAGCTTCAAGGCCAGCACGGAACGGCTGATTGGGTTTCTGCAGGGGAAGCCTGTTGCTTTCATCCTCGGCAACCATATCGAGGAAACGCGCACGCCGTTTAAGGATTTTCCCATTGGCTCGATCTACCACCCGGATGAGCATTCCCTCGAATTGCCCTATGGGGCGCTGCTCGAACTGGAAGACGGTCTGAAGTCGATGGAAGGCGCGCCGCGACGGATGGCGCTTGCCGATTTCACCATCTGGCCACTGGATCCCAAAGAGAAAGGACTTGGCCCGCAGATGGAAGAGATCTATAAACGCACCCAGGCCGAGCAACTTGCCCACAAATGGGATCAGCCGAATCAATGAAGGTCTGGAAGAGTGAGATGCGGGGCGGGATCCTTTCCCTGTCCATTTGTCTGGCCGCGCTGGCGGCGCAGGCGCAGTTTGCACAGCCTGACGGCGGCAACCTCGAGCGCGGCACTCTGCCGGCACGCTGGATGACCGGCGGCCCGAAGTGTATGGAAGTGCCCGAGTGGCAGGTTCATGAATATAACCCGAACTTCTATATCCTTCGCCAGTCGGGATGCTCTGACTATGAAAAGCCATTCCTTTATCTCATTTTTGGAAAGGATCGCGGTCTGCTGCTGGATACGGGCTCGCGCAATGGCGACCTGGTTCCGACGCTTGAGCGCACGTTGCACAGCTGGCTGGAGCGCAACGGCCGGTCCAATATTCAGTTGATCGTGACGCACTCGCATGCGCACTCCGATCACGTCGCGGGAGACGAGGCTGTGCAAGCCATGCGCGATCCTGCGGTCGGCATCGAGTTCGTTCCGGCCAAGGTGGACGCAGAGAAGGAGTTCTTCAAGATTGAAGGCACGGAGGATGCGCGTGGCAGCGTCGATCTGGGCGGCCGGGTCATCGACGTCATTCCAATTCCCGGCCACGACGTAACCAGCATTGCGCTCTACGACCGGCGCACCGGGATTCTGCTCACGGGCGACAGCCTCTATCCGGGCCGCCTCTATATCCACGATCTGGGGGAGTTTCAACGCAGCACCGAGCGGCTCATCCGCTTCACTGAAGGCAAGCCGGTGGCTCATATCCTGGGCTGCCACATCGAAGAGACGCGCACGCCGTTTCTCGATTATCCGATTGGGACCATCTATCAGCCGCACGAGCACGACCTGGAGCTGTCGCGCGGAGCCCTTCTCGAATTGGAAGCGGCGCTGCAATCGCTGAACGGCAAGCCGCAGCGACTTGCGCTGAGCGATTTTTCGCTTTGGCCGGTGCAGGCGCGGGACTACAGCATGAGCGCGAAGACGAAGGATGTCTTCGACAGGACCCAGGAAGAACAGCTCAAGAACAAATGGGACCAGCCGAACCAGTGAGCGCCAAGTCAGGGAATTTCTTTATGCGATCCTGATGGAAAGATAACCTCTCGTTCTGAGGGTTATCGAAATTCTTTATCTCTATAGACTCGCAATCGGGCCTGTGTCAGGCTCAAAATCAGAAACTTCTCCAGGCTTTTCCTCACGCTGGGCTAATCGCGAGCCACAAAAAATTGGGAATGCATCAAGCTGCCGGCTTCTGATCGGGGCCGCAGCAGGAATGTATTTCTTGCAGAACTGCATATTTCAAAAACCTAGAACGAGATGACTCCGCACGCGTGTGCGAGAGCGGAGCTGTCAGTCTTTATTCCCGGAGGCCTACGTCGATGAAGTGGTATCGGTTTTCTCTCCTTGCAGTCGCAGCTCTAGCGATCAGTCCCCTCGGCGCCATGGCGCAAACAGCACTCACCTCACTGCACGGGATTGTGACCGATCCGTCTGGCGCGGTGGTATCGGGGGCTCGCGTAACCATCTCCGATCTCGACACCGGCTTCAAGGCGGAGCGCTTGTCTGACACCCACGGGAGCTACGACTTCGAGCAGGTGGCGCCTGGGAAATACAACATCCTGGTTGAGGCCGCGGGCTTCGCGTCGAAGCAGCAGGTCGGGGTGGAACTGCTGGTGAACCAGCCGACGACGGCAAGCTTCTCGCTGGGCGTAGCCGCGGGCTTGCAAACCGTGGAAGTGGTCGACACGGCGACGACGTTGAATACCTCCGACGCAACCGTGGGGACGCCGTTCGGCACCGCGCAGATCCAGTCGCTTCCCTTTGAAGGAAACGACGTTCTCGATCTGCTGAGCCTTCAGGCCGGTGTGCTGTTTCTTGGCGACCAGACGCAGCAGCAGCAGGACTCGGACAGCCGCAGCGGCGCGGTGGATGGAGCTCGTTCAGACCAGAGCAACGTGACGCTCGACGGGCTCGACGACAATGATCAGAACAAGGGCTATGCCTTCAGCGGAGTATTGCGCTCGACGCGTGATTCCGTAGAAGAGTTCCGGGTGGTGACCACCAACGCGAATGCCGACTCCGGACGGTCTTCCGGCGCCCAGGTTTCGCTGGTTACACGAAGCGGGACCAACCGTTACCACGGCAGCCTCTACGAGTACTATCGGCCGACGAACACCGTGGCCAACGACTGGTTTAACAAGCAGGCTGAACTTGGATCCGGGGAACCGAATACGCCGCCCAAGTTTCTGCGCAACACCTTTGGCGGATCGTTTGGGGCTCCGGTCAAGAAGGACAAAGCCTTCTACTTTGTTGCCTACGAAGGACAGAGAACTGCCGAAGATCTGCAGGTGACGCAAGAGGTGCCGATGGCCGGATTCCGCGCCGGCAATCTCACCTATGTGAATGCGAACGGCAGCACCACCACGCTGACTCCCGCGCAGATCGCATCGATGGATCCGAACTGCTCGGCAGATGGAACTTGCCCGCAGGGACCCGGCGTCAATCCCGCCGCCGAAGCTTACTACGCGCAGCTTCCCACGCCCAATGGCGCGCAGTTGACCGACGGGTACAACCTAGCGTCGTATACTTTTGCCTCGCCAAATCCAGTCAACCTCAACACCCTGATCGCGCGACTCGACTGGAACCTGGGCGATAAGCACCGCCTGTTTGTGCGTGGGAACCTTCAGGACGACCATACCTCCGGTCCAATCCAGTTTCCGGGCTCCCCACCGAACTACACGCTGGTCGACAACTCAAAGGGCATCGCGGCTGGCGACGTGTGGACGATCAATAATTCGCTTGTGAACAATCTGCGCTATGGGCTTGTCCGGCAGGGGTATGCCAATCGCGGGATCACCGACGGGTCGTATGTCACGTTTCAAAACATTGCCACTCTGAACGGAACCGGCTTCACCTCGCAGATTGTTTCGGTGCCGACTCACAACTTCGCCGACGATCTGACGTGGGTGAAGGGCAAGCACACCTTTCAATTCGGAGCCAATTACCGGCTGGTCTTCAATAACCGGTCCTCGGATGCGACGCTGTTCAATCACGCCGGCGTGACGTATGAACTGCTTGGCTACGGAGCGATCGCCGGGACGGGCTCCAGCCTCGATCCGGACGCGTTCGGATTCCCGACGGTCTCGGGGAACTACGCGGCGGCCTACAACATTGGAGTGGCCGATATCGTCGGCATGATCACGTCGGCGACACAGTACTACAACAATGTTTATGGGAATGGCCAGCTGAGCGCGCTTCCGGCGAACCAGTGGGTCAACCATCACTACCTGACCAACGAGGCCGAGTACTACGGGCAAGACAGCTGGAAGCTAAGGCCGAATCTCACTCTGACTGTGGGACTTCGTCACACGCTGCTCCAGGTTCCTTACGAACGCAACGGGCAGGAGGTGGTGCCGACGGTGAACATGGGCGACTGGCTCGATGCGCGGTGGTCCGGCGCCGGCAAGGGCCAGATCGTGCAGCCGTCCTTCGGCTTCATTCAGGGCGGCCGCGCCAACGGAAAGCCGGGGTTCTGGAATATGGACTCGCTGGACCTGGCGCCCCGGTTCGCGATCGCGTATCAACCCAAGCCGGGCATCGCGGTGCACGCCGGCTTCGGGGTCTACTACGACCACTTCGGCCAGGGGATCGTGGACTCGTTTGACCAGGCCGGCGAATTCGGGCTGGTAACTTCGAACCAGGCTCCGGTTGGAGCCGCAGACGCCGATACAGCGCCGCGCTTTTCGTCGGAGTCGACGGTGCCCACCAGCATCATTCCTTCCATCTCTGTCACCGGGGCAACGCCGGTCATCCCAGGAGACGATCTTGCGCTGGCGTGGGGCGCGGACCAGAGCATTACGAGCCCGTATTCTTACGCGTTCAATGTGGGAATCCAGACGCAGCTCAGGAAAGGGCTGACGATGGAGGAAAACTACACGGGGCGGCTGGGGCGCCATCTGCTGCAGATGCGCGACGTGGCCACTCCGTCAGACCTGGCCGATCCGCAAAGCGGGATGGACTACTTCACGGCAGAGCGCCAGCTCGACCAGTTGAACGATGCGAGCACCCCAATCAGCAGCGTGGCGCCGATTCCGTACTGGGAGGACATGTTCCCGTGGATGGCAGGCGGCGGGATGTCGGCGACGCAGGCGGTTTACAACCTCTACTTCGGCAACAATCCGGGCCCGTTTGCCGGCTTCCGCGGCAACGAGTCCTCGGCGTTGTTCGTGCTCGACACGGTGCCCGGAGTTTCGCCGAGCAATGAGCAATACCGCTTCTTCGATCCGCAGTACTCATCGCTCTACGTGTGGTCGTCGATGGGGACCAGCAGTTATAACGGTCTGCAGTTTGCGCTGCACCAGCAGACGGATCACGGAATGCAATTCGATGGCTATTACACCTTTGCCAAGTCGCTCGACCTGGGGTCTGACGCGGAGAGAACCGGCCCGACTTCCACAAGTTTCGGAGGCTACTCGAGCCAGATCATCAATGTCTACAATCCGCGGGGAAACCGCGGTCCATCCGACTACGATGTCCGGCACTCGGTGAGCATCAACGCGATCGATGCGCTGCCATTCGGGCGCGGAAGAGCGTATGCGAACCAGGTGAACCGTCTCACGGACTTCTTTATCGGCGGGTGGAACCTGACCGGGCTCAGCCACTGGACCAGCGGACTGCCGTTCAGTTCTGTCGACGGCCTGGGTTGGAACACGGACTGGGCCGACCAGAGCTGGAATGTGGCCACCGGCCCGATTCCGTCGGGCGGGCACGCGCACGACAGCGGCGGCCAGCCCAATGCCTTCAAGAACCAAACGCAGGCGATCGCCAATATCCGCCCGCCCTACGCGAGCGAATCGGGCCAACGCAACTTCTATCGCGGCGACGGCTACTTCGGGATCGATGGCGGGCTGTCAAAGACGATCAATGTGGCGGAGCGGCACGAACTGAAGTTTGCGTGGGAAACTTTCAACGCAACCAACTCGGTGCGCTTCGACCCGGCAAGCATCTCCAACAACCCCTATGGAAACCCGGGCAGCTACGGACGCTATACGGCCCTGCTGACCCAGGGTCGCCGCATGCAGTTCTCGCTGCGCTACGGCTTCTAGGTTTCGCAGCACGACGGCTGCGCACCAAAAACTTCCGGCGGATCATGCTCGTCCATGGTCTGCCGGAAATTCTTTTGGGGAGAAACGTCTGGGGGCCCGCTCTTCCCAGGGGATGTCTTCCTCCACAATGAAGAGAGCATCTACTCTTGATTGGGTGCGAGGAACCTGAGCCATGGGAATACAGATTGGCGCCAAACCGGACAGCGGCTTCGACGACCCGCTTGGGATGCTCAAGGATTGCCATCGCAGGATCGAGCATTTTCTCGGCATCCTGTGCCACGTTGCCGAGCATGC